>JBBPIC010000118.1:0-6687 GCA_038040525.1 Acidobacteriota bacterium
TAAAAGCAGTAGTCGAGTATGACACAGATTTGTATGAGCGAGAGACTGCCAAGAGAATGATGGGCCACTACGAGAGAATCCTGGAAGCGATAGTACAGCCGACGAAGGCGTGCGTAGGAGAGTTGTCGTTGTTAAGCGAGCAGGAACGGCGCCAGTTATTAAGACAATGGAATGAGACGGAAGAAGCATATCCTCAGTTGACGCTGCCGGAGTTGTTTGAGAGGCAGGTGGAGCGCACACCGGAAAGAATAGCTGTTGAATTTGGCGAAGAGCAGGTTAGCTATCAGCAGTTGAATCGCAGAGCCAATCAGTTGGCACATTACCTGCGCAAGCTGGGAGTCGGACCCGAGGTGGTAGTCGCCATAATGATGGACCGCTCGGTGGAGACAATTCTGAGCGTTCTTGGAGTGCTGAAGGCTGGCGGCGCCTACATGCTTTTAGACCCTGAATATCCGAGTGAGCGGCGCTTGTTTATGCTGGCGGATTCGTCGGCGCAGGTGGTCTTGACGCAGCAGTCCTTGTGCGAACGCTTACCGGAGCAGAAAGCGCAAGTGTTGTGTCTGGATGCGCATTGGCCGACCATCGCCGGAGAGAGTAAAGCGAATCCGGTCAGCGGCGTCACAGCCGATAATCTCGCCTACATAATCTACACTTCAGGCTCGACCGGTCGTCCCAAAGGCGTGGCAATGCCTCATCGCCCGCTGGTTAACTTGCTGGTCTTTCAGTTGCACAATTCTGACGCCTCGAATCCACCGCGTACGTTGCAATTCGCCTCTTTGAGTTTCGATGTCTCGTTCCAGGAAATTTTCTCGACATGTTGTGCGGGCGCAACTCTGGTGCTCATTGACGAAGAGGTGCGTCGCGACGCCAAAGCGCTGTGGCAAGTTTTGGTGGAGAAAGATACTGCAAGATTGTTCCTGCCGTTCGTAGCGCTGCAACAACTGGCTGAAGTCGTTGAGGCGGAAGAGACGGTGCCATCGCATTTGCGTGAAGTCATCACCGCGGGCGAGCAGTTGAAAATCACCAGAGAGATTCGGCTCATGTTTGAAAAGCTGGCCGGATGCACGCTGGATAATCAATACGGGCCGTCGGAAACACACGTCGCGTCTGCATGGCAGTTGCCCGGGACACCTAACGAGTGGCCTCACTTGCCGCCAATTGGGAGGCCGATAACAAACACTCAAACATACGTGCTTGATGAGTGGCTGCAGCCGGTGCCGATAGGGGTCGTAGGTGACTTGTACATTGGTGGCGAGTGTTTGGCGCGCGGTTACCTCGATCGCCCGGAGCAGACGGCGGAGAAATTCATCCCGCATCCGTTCAGCGAAGCAGGCGGAGAGCGGCTTTACAAAACAGGCGACCTGGCGCGCTATCTCAACAATGGTTGTTTGGACTTCGCCGGGCGGAGCGATCATCAGCTCAAGGTGCGAGGCTTCCGGATAGAGGTCGGCGAGATCGAGTTTGCGCTGAAACAACTTGCGGCAGTGAAACAGGCTATTGTCCACGCATGGGAGGATTCGACGGGTCAAAAGAGGCTGGCCGCTTATGTAGTTGCCGCGCCGGAAGCGTTACTTTCAACCGCTGAACTGCGCAACCACCTGCGCGAGATGTTGCCTGAGTACATGATACCGTCCGCTTTCATACTGCTTGCAGAGTTGCCCCTGACGCCGAGCGGAAAAGTTGATCGCCGCGCATTGTCCGCGCCCGACTCGCTAAGGTCGGAGACCGAGCAAAGCTACGCCGCGCCGCGCACTCCAATTGAAGAAGTGCTGGCAAGCGTTTGGGCCAACCTGCTTGGCTTCGAGAAGGTCGGCATCAACGACAACTTCTTCGAGTTGGGCGGCCACTCACTGCTGGCGACGCGATTAATGTCGCAGATCACAGACGCTTTCCAAATTGACCTCGCCCTGCGTCAAATATTCGAGCATCCGACGGTAGCAGAACTGGCCCAGAGTATTGAGAAAGTAATGCGGGGTTGGCAGAAGTCGCCCCTCCCGCCCGTCACACTTACCACGCGGGCAGGGGCTATCCCCTTATCATTTGCGCAGCAACGACTATGGTTTCTGGATCAGATGGAGCCGGGCAACTCCTTCTACAATATCTCGTCGGCTCTAGGCCTTAACGGGCCACTCGATCATTCGGCTCTCGAACGAAGCCTCGCTGAGATTATTCGCCGGCACGAAGTCTTGCGAACGACGTTTCAAATGTCGGGTGAGGGGCCTGTGCAGATCATTGCTTCAGAACCTTACTTCAACCTACCCGTGATTGACCTTAGCGCCTTGCAGGAAGCAGAACGCGAACTCGAGGCGCAGGTACTGGCAGCAGCAGGAGCAGCGCGGCCCTTCGATTTATCAGCCGGGCCACTGCTGCGCGCCACTTTGCTGCGCCTTTCTGCTGAAGAACATATCCTGCTGTTAACCATGCATCACATCATTAGTGACGGCTGGTCGCTGGGGCAGATGGTTAAAGAAGTGGCGACACTGTACCAAGCCTTCAGACATGAGTTGCCATCACCGCTGCCGGAGCTAGAGATTCAATATGCCGACTATGCGCTCTGGCAAAGACAGCAACTTAGTGGAGCTTTGCTGGACGAGCAACTTACGTACTGGCGAGAGCAGTTACAGAGCGCACCAGCCGTTTTGGCCCTGCCGACGGACAAGCCCCGACCGGCGGTAAAGCGCTATCGTGGGGCGCAGGAAACCTTTCACATATCTGAGGAATTGGCGTTGACATTGAAGGCCCTGAGTCGAGCGCAGCGAGTGACAATGTTCATGCTGCTGTTGGCCGCTTTCAAGGTCCTGATGTGGCGCTATTCAGGGCAGGAAGACATTGTCGTTGGCACTCCGATAGCGAATCGACAGGAGAGTCAGATCGAAGACTTGGTCGGCTTCTTTGTCAACACGCTGGCCGTGCGCACCCGTCTGGAACCGACCGAGCGCTTCGCTGACTTGGTAAAGAGAGTCAGAGAAGAGTGTCTGGCAGGGTATCAGCATCAAGCCGTGCCCTTCGAGTTGGTCGTGGAAGAGTTAGCGGTGGAGCGGACGCTGAGTTACACGCCGATCTTTCAGGTGATGTTTGTCCTGCAGAATGAATTGCTAGTGCCGCGTGAGATGGAAGATCTTAAAATCAAGGTAATGGAAATAGAGGGTAGAACTGCAAAGGTCGATCTGCTGATGGCGATCGCAGCGCAAGAAGCCGGCGGCGGGCTCAGGGGAGTAATCGAATATGACACTGACTTATTTGAGCAGGAGACGGTGCGGCGGCTGGCACAACATTACCAGATATTATTGCAAGGGATAGTGAGCAAGGGAGATGAGCGAATTGGCAAACTTCCGTTGCTTGGAGAAGAAGAGCGTCAGCGAATATTGGTGACTTGGAATGAGACGAAGGCGGAGTATCCAGCGCAGAGTGTGTCTGAGTTGTTCGAGGCCGTGGTCGAGCGGACACCTGAAAAAGTGGCGGTGCTGTTTGAGGAACAGGCGGTCAGCTATGAGGACTTGAACCGCCGGGCCAATCAGTTAGGGCATCACTTGCGAAAGCTTGGAGTGGGGCCGGAAGTGGTCGTCGCGGTTTTGGCGGAGCGTTCGGTGGAGACGATCGTCAGTTTGTTGGCAGTGTTGAAGGCTGGCGGAGCGTATCTGCCGTTGGAGGTGGCGACGCCCCCCGAGCGACTGTTGTTCATGATGGAAGATTCCGGCGTCAAACTGCTGTTGACTCAGCAGAGATTGCTTGGACGTTTACCCGCGCACCGAGTCCCGGTAGTTCTGCTGGATGCCGATTGGCGCCTGATTAGTAGTGAGAGTGAGCAGAATCTAAGCGCTACCGGCATAACGCCTGAGCATCTCGCTTATCTGATGTATACCTCCGGTTCAACCGGCAAGCCTAAAGGAATCGGCATTCCGCACCGGGCGGTAGTGCGGCTTGTCAGCGGCGCCAATTACGCAAACCTGAGCGCCGATGAGGTAGTGCTGCAGGCTGCCCCAATCTCGTTTGATGCTTCGACATTTGAGATTTGGGGAAGTCTGCTCAATGGTGGACGCCTGGTGCTGCTGCCGGCCGAGCGAGCTTCGTTAGAAGAACTGGGGCGAGCTCTGAAGCAACATCAGGTCACAACATTGTGGCTGACCGCCGGACTTTTTCATTTAATGGTCGAAGAACGCGCTGAAGATTTGCAAGGCCTGCGACAACTGCTGGCTGGCGGCGATGTCCTGTCGGTCTCGCACGTCGAGCGCGCGTTGCGGGAACTAGAGGGCTGCCAGATCATCAACGGCTATGGGCCAACGGAAAATACCACTTTCACCTGCTGCTATCCGATGACCAGTGTGTCGCAGGTTGGCGCGACAGTTTCCATCGGCAGACCGATCTCGAATACAAAAGTTTACCTGCTGGATGCAAACCTGCAACCGGTGCCGGTTGGAGTGACGGGCGAACTATATATCGGTGGCGACGGCCTGGCGCGCGGCTACTTTAACCATCCGTCTCTGACCGCAGAGAAATTCATTCCGGATCCGTTCAACCCGGAGTCCGGTGGGCGTCTCTACAAATCAGGCGATCTGGCCCGCTACTTGTCCGACGGGAAAATCGAGTTTCTTGGTCGCATGGACCATCAGGTTAAGATTCGCGGCTTTCGCATCGAGCCGAGTGAGATCCAGACCGTGCTCGCGGAACATCCTGCGGTGGCGCAGAGCGTCGTCCTGGTGCGAGCCGATGGCGAAAGAGAGAAGAGCTTGCTGGCCTACGTCGTCGCCGAGCAGGCGGTTAGCGTAGGCGAGTTGCGCACCTATCTGCAAGCGCGGTTGCCGGAGTATATGATCCCTACAGCCTTTGTCATGCTCTCCGGGATACCTCTGACACCGCACGGGAAAGTGGACCGATCTGCATTGCTCGCGCTTGAATCAAGTCAGCCGGATTCGACGGCAGTGTATGTGGACGCCCGCACTTTCGTGGAAGAGATGTTGGTTGGCATCTGGGCCAATCTGCTCGAGGTGCAGCGAGTCGGCATATACGACAATTTCTTCGAGTTGGGCGGCCACTCGCTGCTAGCAGTTCGCTTGCTGTCGCGCGTGCGCGAGAGCTTTGAAGTTGAGGTGACGCTGCACAGCTTATTCGAGACACCGACTGTCGCCGGACTGGCTGAAGAGATTGAACGACGGCTGCGGGCGGGGCAGGCGTCGCTTGCGATGCGAATTGTGCCTGCCCAAAGAGAGGGCAAACTAGCGCTCTCTTTTTCGCAACAGCGACTGTGGTTTCTGAATCAGTTACAGCCGGGCAGCGCCGTCTACAACCTGCCGATCGCGTTGCGTCTTAATGGCCTGCTCAAGGTCGGTGCTTTGGAACAAAGCGTCGGCGAAATCGTCAGACGACATGAGACCTTGAGAACCACCTTCGTAGTGAGCGAGGGTGAACCATGGCAGGTAATCACTCCGCCGTTGTCACTGTTCCAGCCCGTCGTAGACCTAAGCGCCCTGGCGGAGACGGAGCGCGAATCAGAGATGCAACGGCTGATGGCGGAAGAAGCGCGCCGCCCCTTTGATTTGGCTCATGGGCCGCTGTTGCGGGCAAACCTGTTGCGTCTGGCTGAAGACGAGCATGTGGCGCTGTTCACAATGCACCACATCATTTCCGATGGCTGGTCTATGGCAGTGCTCGTGCAGGAGATTGTGACGCTCTATCAAGCCTTCTCGAGAGGCCAGCCGTTGCTGCTGCCGGAACTCCCAGTGCAATACGCGGACTTCGCCAAGTCTCAACGCGAGTGGTTGCAGGGCGAGGTTCTGGAGGAGCAGCTCAGCTACTGGCGGGAGCAGTTAAGCGGAGCGCCGGCAGTGTTAGGACTGCCGACAGATCATGTGCGACCGGCGATGAAGAGCCATCGAGGGGCGCGAGAGCGGCTGGAGTTGAGTGCAGAATTGACGGTGGCACTGAAAGCGCTGAGCCGGGAGCAGGGAGTGACGCTGTTCATGGTGATGTTGGCAGCGTTCAAAGTGTTGATGTGGCGCTATTCGGGGCAAGCGGACGTGGTGGTGGGGACGCCGATCGCGAATCGGCAGCAGAGTGAGATCGAAGAGTTGATCGGGTTTTTCGTGAACACATTGGCGCTGCGCACGAGAATAGAGGGGAGCGAGAGCTTCACGGATTTATTGAAGCGGGTGAGAGAAGTCTGTTTGGGAGCTTATCAGCATCAGGATGTGCCCTTTGAGATGGTGGTGGAGGAGATGGCGGTGGAGCGAGCGTTGAGTCACACGCCGATCTTTCAGGTGATGTTTGTGTTGCAGAACGCGCCACAGTCAGAGCTGTTGCTGGAAGATGTGGAGATCAGCGTCCTGGGAGTGGAAAGTGGCACGGCGAAGTTTGATTTGACGCTGACGCTGATAGAGGACGAAGGGGGGTTGAGTGGGCAGGTTGAATACGACACGGATTTGTTCGCGGCAGCAAGTATCAAGCGGATGGTGGGCCACTTCCAGAGGTTGCTGCAAGAGATAGTCAGGGACGGGGAGCAGGCAATAGGCGCGGTGCCCATGCTGGGAGCAGAGGAGCGGCAACAACTGCTGTTGGAATGGAACCAAACCACAGCGGCGACGCCAGACAGTTGCCTGCATCAGTTATTTGAAGCACAGGTGGAGCAGAGTGCAGATGCAGTAGCGGTGGTCTTTGAAGAAGAGCAACTCAGCTACGGTGAGTTGAACCAGC
>JBBPIC010000171.1:0-1928 GCA_038040525.1 Acidobacteriota bacterium
ATGACGTCAAGTCCGTATGCCCCTTATGTCCAGGGCTACACACATGCTACAATGGCCGATACAGAGGGTTCCCAACCCGCAAGGGGGAGGCAATCCCACAAAGTCGGTCTCAGTTCGGATTGCAGGCTGCAACTCGCCTGCATGAAGTCGGAATCGCTAGTAAGCGCAGATCAGCAGGCTGCGCTGAATACGTTCCCGGGCCTTGTACACACCGCCCGTCACACCACGAAAGCCGGTTGTACCAGAAGTCGCTGAGCCAACCGCAAGGAAGCAGGCGCCGAAGGTATGGTCGGTGATTGGGGTGAAGTCGTAACAAGGTAGCCGTAGGGGAACCTGCGGCTGGATCACCTCCTTTCTAAGGAGCTCAGAGGGCTAGGAGGTCAGTTAAAGGACCTCCTAGCCCTCGATGGCTCTCTCTATCAACACCGGGTGTCCAACTTCTTCTGTGAGCCAGTAGCATTATTTCTTTTGGGCCTTTAGCTCAGCTGGCTAGAGCGCGCGCTTGATAAGCGCGAGGTCCCTGGTTCGACCCCAGGAAGGCCCACCAGAATGGCGTGCTGGGGATGTAGCTCAGTTGGGAGAGCACCTGCTTTGCAAGCAGGGGGTCGCCGGTTCGAATCCGGTCATCTCCACCAGGCGTGAACGCGATTGAGAGAAGCGCGGCTCCGGCCGCAAAGCTCTTTGACAATTGAATACGTTGATTCTCGAGTGTAGCCAAGCGATGTTCTCCGTACGTAGGCAATGAAATTCGTGGTCAAGCTACTAAGGGCGAACGGTGGATGCCTTGGCGCCAGGAAGCGACGAAGGGCGTGGCTAGCTGCGATAAGCCTCGGGGAGCCGCAAGCAGGCTTTGATCCGAGGATGCCCGAATGGGGGAACCCGGCTGGGGTAATGCCCAGTCGTCCGTCACTGAATCCATAGGTGGCGAGACGCGAACCGAGGGAACTGAAACATCTCAGTACCTCGAGGAAAATAAAGAAAACTCGATTCCCTGAGTAGCGGCGAGCGAAAGGGGAACAGCCTAAACCGGATCGGCGCAAGCCAGTCCGGGGTTGCGGGGCGCTGGTAGGGTGTAGCCCGGAGAGTTACAAAATCAGACGATAGCTGAAGGCTCTGGAAAGAGCCGCCACAGAAGGTGAGAGCCCTGTAGGCGAAATCGTCCTGATCTCTCTGGCCAGCGTTCCCAAGTACTACGGGACACGTGAAACCCCGTAGGAATCCGGAGGGACCACCCTCCAAGGCTAAATATTCCCTGGCGACCGATAGTGAACCAGTACCGTGAGGGAAAGGCGAAAAGAACCCCGGTGAGGGGAGTGAAATAGAACCTGAAACCGTTTGCCTACAAGCGGTAGGAGGGCTATGCCGCCGCAAGGCGGAAGGCCTGACTGCGTGCCTTTTGCATAATGAGCCGGCGAGTTACTTCCGCGTGGCAAGGTTAAGTCTCAAAGGGACGGAGCCGGAGCGAAAGCGAGTCCGAATAGGGCGTTTAGTCGCGCGGAGTAGACCCGAAGCCAAGTGATCTACCCCTGGCCAGAGTGAAGCCGGTCTAAACGCCGGTGGAGGCTCGAACTCATTTCGGTTGAAAACGGATGGGATGAGCTGGGGGTCGGAGTGAAAGGCTAATCAAACTTGGAGATAGCTGGTTCTCCCCGAAATAGCTTTAGGGCTAGCCTCACGTGTTGACGGACGGTGGTAGAGCTCTGGATGGGCTAGGGGTCCTACCAGATTACCAAACCTAACCAAACTCCAAATGCCGTTCGTTTCAGCGTGGGAGTCAGACGACGCGGGATAAGCTGCGTGGTCGAGAGGGAAACAACCCAGATCGTCAGCTAAGGTCCCTAAGTGCAGGCTTAGTGGGAAACGATGTGGAGTCGCACAGACAGCCAGGAGGTTGGCTTAGAGGCAGCCATCCTTTAAAGAGTGCGTAA
>JBBPIC010000082.1:0-15418 GCA_038040525.1 Acidobacteriota bacterium
TAGCACTAAACCTGTCCAAAGACCGCTCCGCAATTTATTTTGGACAGCACTGGGCCCAGCCTTACCGCACGGTGCGGCGGCTGAGCCGCAGGCCACCTTCTTGACACTTTCGCACGGCACTCTGTTACCATCCTTCTTTCAATGCAAACAGTTTCGGCGCAATTAGTCTCGGAGGAATTGCACGAGCGGTTCCAGAGGGCAAAGAACGTCCTGGTTCTTACCGGAGCGGGCGTTTCCGCAGAATCCGGCGTCCCGACTTTTCGTGATGGCGGTAACCCCACCGTTTGGAAAGGAATGCCCTTCGACGTGATTTCCTCAGCACGAATGGTTGAAAAGGATCTGCCAGCTGTATGGGAGTGGTTTGACTACCGCAGAAATCTTCTGAAACCGTTGCAGCCGAACTCAGCTCACATCGAGATCGCCCGATGGCAGGACCAATTTGCGCAGTGCACGGTGGTAACGCAGAACGTCGATGGGTTGCACCAGAAAGCCGGTGCGCGGGAAGTAATCGAGTTGCATGGGAGCATCTGGCGCGCGCGTTGTGTCAGCTGTCATGCTCGATACGAGATACAGCAGGATATGACACGGCCAGAGTTATGCGTCGATTGCGGCAATCAACTCAGGCCGGACGTAGTGCTCTTTGGAGAGATGCTGCCGTTCGGTGCGTTTGAGCTGGCCGCTGAACAGGCGTCAGAGTGTGATCTCTGCTTTGTAGTAGGCACTTCGGGAATTGTTTACCCGGCGGCAAGTCTCCCGGAGATTGCAAAGGCGGCCGGCGCTTACGTTTGTGAGGTTAATCCGGAACGAACTCCCCTCTCGGACTTGTGCGACGCAGTATTGACAGGCCGAGCAGGCGAGGTTCTGCCGTTGTTTGCGAGGTAGCACAGGCATTCCTGCCTGTCCCACGGGCGGCGACTCGTTTGTTAATGAATACGAAGAACGATTTTCCATATATCATTTCTCATTTTTCAGTTTTCATTGCCGGAATTGATCCGGGTTTGCGTGTTGGTGAACAGGCGCGTGGAAAGGTAGACAATGAGAAATGAAAACTGAGAAATGACAAATGAGAAAATGGTACTAAAGCCGCAGCTTCCAACATAACAAACCCAGACAGACAGGAATGTCTGTCCTACTTATGAGAACTCTTTATTTCGACTGTTTCGCGGGCGCTAGCGGCGACATGATTCTGGGAGCGATGGTTGCTGCCGGAGTGGATCAGCGACAACTCAAAGAGCAAATCGCTTTGCTTGGGGTCGAAGGCTACTCGATTGACTTTCAGACCGTCGATCGCTCAGGCATCAGCGCTACATATGCTCGCGTTCAGGTTCCACACGAACACAAGCATCGCCACCTTTCTGACATTCTGAAGATCATTTACGAGTCTGGCCTTTCGGTCTCAGTCAAAGATCGCGCCGCAAAAATATTCTCGCGACTGGCCGAGGCTGAAGCACGAGTGCATAACGAGCCTATCGAGCGGGTCCATTTCCATGAAGTGGGTGCGCTCGACGCGATCGTTGATGTAGTTGGCGCCGCCATTTGTGTTGACCTTCTCAACGCCGAGCGTTTTGTATCGTCCCCGCTTCATGTGGGGAGCGGAACTGTTGATATGGATCACGGCCGCTTCCCGGTGCCGCCGCCGGCGGTGGTCGAGTTATTAAAGGGCGTTCCGTTTTACTCTACTGATGTTGTGGGCGAGCTGGTTACGCCCACCGGTGCTGCGATAATCACCGCGGTATGTGAGGAGTTTGGCCCAATACCACAGTTGAAACTCGAACAGTGGGGCTATGGCGCCGGCACGCGTGAGTACCAGAAGTTTCCCAACGTTCTCAGAGTTTTGATTGGTGAAGATGAGAGGTCCGCTTCAACAGATGAACGTCTCTGGATGCTGGAGACAAACATGGATGACATCTCACCACAGATACTGGGCCATGTGATGGATCGGGCATTTGAACTCGGGGCGCTTGATTGCTATTTCACTTCCGTCCAGATGAAAAAAAACCGCCCGGGAGTGCTGCTTTCGGTCCTGTGTCGCGACGAACAACGCGCTGGCCTCAGCGAAATGCTCTTTGCGGAAACTACCACGCTGGGTATTCGCAGTTACGAAGTGGAGCGGCGAGCACTCGACCGGAAGATCGTGCGGGTCGAAACGCGGTATGGACCCATTGATGTTAAAGTAGCCCAACTGAATGGTCACGTTATTAAAGAGATGCCGGAGTATGAACAGTGCCGGCTGGCGGCCGTAGCGGCGGGCGTGCCGTTAAGAGAAGTTGAAGACGCCGCGCGGGCGGCGTTTGCGCAAGCTAACTGGTGCAGTTGATTATCGAAGCCTACGACGAACACTCGCGAAAGAGAGACCTGTGGACGGGCAACCGCAACTTACGCAGCTGTACAGAACCGAGCGCGGTAGCGCCGGATGCTAGAGTTAACTTCGGCGAAGAAGAGTTGTTTTTCTAACCATACGCGATGGGCACATCAGGCTGAATTGAAGGTGCCTCCAGCATCCGGCGCTACCGCGCTCGGTTCTGTAAACTCCAACTCTGAACTTCAGTCTTGCAGTTCAGAGTTCAGCAATCACTGGAAGAATTAAATGGCCACCAAGTTTTCTGACGAGAAAGAAAATCACGAACCGCCGCCGGTCGATCTCGAGTTGATCGCGCAGGGTGTTCGACTCATCCTCGAGGGCCTTGGCGAAGACCCCGAGCGTCCTGGTTTGCGTGGCACGCCTCGGCGCGTGGCAGAAATGTATGCAGAGTTAACTTCCGGAATGCGGGAAGATGCGAGCCAGCATGTTGTGCCGCTGCCGGGTGACAAGCACGACGAGATGGTCATTGTTAAGGACATCAGCATTGCATCGATGTGTGAGCATCACCTCGCGCCCTTCGTGGGCAAGTGTCACATTGCGTATATTCCTAAGGAAGGTCGTATCGTCGGCATCTCGAAGCTGGCGCGCCTGGCGGAGGCGTTTTCGCGGCGCTTGCAACTTCAGGAGCGCTTGACCACAGACATTGCGAATACACTTTTCGAAGGACTTAAACCTATCGGGGTAATGGTCGTAATCGAAGCGGCGCACACTTGCATGACGCTGCGAGGCGTGAGAAAAGCCGACGCGAAGACCATAACCTCCGCGGTGTTGGGCGGCTTCCGCACCGATCCGCGGACGAGGGCGGAAGCGATGTCGCTTATTACCGGGAGGGAATGAAAGCTCGTAAATCGTAAATCGTAAATCGTAATCGTAAATCCTGAATCGCAGATCACCCTGAGCCGCTGTCACCTCTAACCTTCTGCTGAGGAGAACAGCATGCGACCCCATGAAAGACTAGATGTCTGGACGAAGGCCATTGAATTTGTCGTAGCGGTCTATAGAGCTACGGACAGTTTTCCAAAAGATGAGCGCTTTGGGTTGACTTCGCAACTTCGAAGAGCAGCCGTTTCAATACCTGCCAATATTGCTGAAGGCGCAGGTCGCAAGTCTCCCAAAGAATTCGCCTACTTTCTTTCAAATTCGCAAGGATCGGCTAGCGAGGTAGACACAGAGCTCTTGATCGCGAGCAGATTAAATTACCTCGAGGAGCATAAGTATCTTGCTCTACGCTCTTCGCTTGATGACATCGGTCGCATGATTACGGGTCTTTGCCAGCATCTCGCGAGAAAAGGCTCTTAGCTTAGGCTGATTGCTAAGTGAAGCTTTGCTGCACTACGTTTCTGCGGCATGAATCTTCCGCGTGGAAAGCCATGACCGTACCATCTGAAGTCTAACTATTCACGATTTACGATTTACGATTGACTTTCTTAATGTCTTTCTACGTCACAACCCCAATATTCTACGCCAACAGCGTTCCGCATCTCGGCCATTTCTATGTGATGGTTGTGGCTGACGCGATTTCGCGCCATAAGCGCCAGCAGGGAATTGAAACATATTTTCTCACTGGCACCGACGAGCACGGAATCAACATTGAACGTGCTGCGCGCAAGGCCGGCCGCACACCGAAAGAACAAGCCGATTATGTAGTCAACTACTTCAAGCAGATGACTGCTGCGTTTGGTTTGGACACCGAGCACGGTGGCTACGACATTTTCATGCGCACCAGCGAGCCTTTTCATTACGAAGGCGTCAGCGAGTTCTGGCGCCGCGCCGCGAGGGCAAAAACCCCAAAAGGTAATGACGCGATCTACAAGGGACACTACGAAGGCTGGTTCTGTGCCCCTTGTGCGGCCTACAAAACTGAAGACGAGTATGAGAAGCCAAAGAACGCTGGTGAGCCGCCGACCTGTCTGATCCATGACACGTTGCTTGATCGCGTATCGGAAGACAGTTATTTCTTTCGACTCTCCGATTATGACGAAGCGCTGCTGGGACTTTATGAATCAAGACCCGATTTTGTGCAGCCCGAGTCCAGGAAGAATGAAGTAACCAGCTTCGTTCGTGGCGGCCTGCAAGACCTTTCAGTCAGTCGCGTTCGAACTTCTGTGACCTGGGGGGTTCCGGTTCCCGACGATCCGGACCACACGATGTACGTTTGGTTTGACGCACTAACCAACTACATCACCGCGATAGGTTTTGGAAATGAAGAACGCGAGCGAGCGGTAGGCTTCGAAAAGTTCTGGCCGGCGCTGCATCTAGTCGGCAAAGATATTTTGCGTTTTCATGCCGTCTACTGGCCGGCGTTTCTTATGGCAGCAGGTTTGGAGCAGCCTCGCGCGGTGATTGCGCATGGTATGTGGCTCGACCCGAATGGGCGCAAGTTATCAAAAACTCTCGGGAATGTAATCGAGTTGGATGTGCTGAATAAGCATTTCCCCGTAGACTCTGTTCGTTATTTTTGCCTGCGCGAAATGGTTTTTGGCCAGGATGGACGATTTGGTTACGAGGCGCTGATCGATCGCACCAACAGCGATTTGGCAAGCGGGTTAGGGAATCTTTCCAGCCGTACGCTGACAATGATTTCACGTTACTGCGAGGGCCGTGTCCCGTCTGGCGTCATTTCTGACGACAAACTGCTGGCTGCGAAGCGTGCGGGATTCGACACGGACGAAACGACGATATCAGGGTTCATTGAAACGGCCCGTAACCAATTTCTGCAGCACTTTGAAGACTTTGCGTTTAGCAAGGCGCTTGAGGTTGCGTGGTCCGTGGTGGCTCGCATGGATAAGATGATTAGCGACGCGAAGCCCTGGGAGCTGGCAAAGGACGAAAACCAGAAGCAAACGCTGAATGCCGTCCTCTACCGCGCTGCCGAAACCTTGCGCTGGTTGTCTGTAATGCTCTATCCAATCATGCCTGGCGCAACAGTGGAGATTTGGAGACAGCTTGGTCTAAGTGGTTTACCCGCGGCAATAAACCCAAAAAACCTACAATGGGGAGAACTATCAGAGGGAACGGCGATTAGCGAAGTTAAGCCGCTCTTCCCGAGAATTGATAAGGTGAAAACGATGAAGGAAATCGAACGCACGGGTGAAGCCCAAAATCCAATATCCAACGTTCAAAGTCCGAGCTCAGGAACGCACGCGACAGAGGCCGATGCAGTTGCCGGTGCACCGACGCAGTCTGACACGAAACCTGCGCCTCCTCAGCAGCACGCGACCGAGGCTGAGGCGGTGTTAGGTGTTGCTAGTTACATCGACATTACCGACTTTACCAAAGTGGACTTGCGTGTGGGCCAGGTCTTGACTGCGGCGCGCATTCCAAAGGCAGACAAGCTGCTCTTATTAACCGTGGACGTGGGTGAAGAGAGTCCACGGACCATCCTCGCCGGCATTGCAGAGCATTACGAGCCGGAGTCGATGGTTGGCCGCAAGATCGCCGTGGTGTCGAATCTAAAGCCGCGCAAGATGCGGGGGCACGAATCGCAGGGAATGCTGCTCGCCGCTTCTGTCGGGGAAGGTGATCGCCCCGTGCTCGCCACATTTACCGAAGATGTCCCGAACGGCGCCCGGCTGAAATAGGAGCGATCCACGAAATCACACGAAATCACACAAACAAAGAAACTTCTTCGTGGCGTTTCGTGTGATTTCCTGGATCGTTCTTAGTTTTCAGCCAGCGAAGCTACGATGAAGAATTACTTTGCATTTGCATTGACCCTCTTCGTTTGGGCCGTTCCCACCAGCGCTCTCTGGATCACTCCTTCCAACCAACAAGATGAGATTCAGGAGAAGGCGCTGGTTGAGGCGGTTGAAAAAGGCGATCGCGTAAGGGTACTTGCGCTATTGAAGCAGGGCGCGAAGATTGATGCAAGGTGGATCAACCACACACCACTCGGGGCTGCAATCTTTGAGCAGGACGTTGAGATGGTTAAGTTATTGCTGAGCAAAGGCGCACAGGTTCAGTCGGGCGATCTAGCGGATGCGGCGCGAGGTATCCAGGGTCACCAGGACAGGGCGCTCATCATCGTCAATTTACTGCTGTCCAAAGGGGTAGACATAAAGGCGGAAGGCGCCGGGGCCCTACACAGCGCGGGAGTTGCCAACAACCTCCAACTCGTTAAGCTCTTGCTCGCCAAAGGAGCCGATCCCAACAGCAGAAACGAGTCGGACCGTCCGCTCTTGCTTGACGTTGTTGCTGCGAATTCGATTGAGTCGGTTGAGGCCTTACTGAATGCTGGAGCAAGAATTAACGCGACCGGCGACCAAGGCGAAAACGTGTTCTTATGCGCCGCCCGCACTGATTTTCGAGTTGACCCAGCTACACGCGTCCGTTTATTGGCACTACTGATTAAGCACAAAGCGGATGTTGCGGCGCGCGACAACGCTGGCCGCACTGCTTTGCATTGGGCTGTTACTCACTTCATGACGGAAGGTGGCGGTTTTCAGTCGCGACCAGAAGTTGTGCGGTTCCTTTTGGAAAACGGGGCGGCGATTAATGCTCAGGACAACGAGGGTGGTACGGCCTTGATGGATATTGTTCAAGCCTGGCGCAGTCCTATCCAGTTGACGCAGTTGTTGCTCGAAGGAGGTGCCGACGTAAATCTTAGCGACAAGGAGGGGCTGACGGCGCTGATGTTTGCGGCGCGGAGGGGAAGGAGCGATCTGGCGCAATTACTCCTGGATAAGGGCGCTCAGATAGAAGCGAAAAACGGACAAGGACGAACCGCAATAGGGCACGGAGTTGAAGAAGGTCAACCCGACGTCGTTGAGCTGTTGGCCAACAAGGGCGCGAACATCTTGCCCCATAAGAATAGGGCGGAGCTGCAGACAGCGTTGCAGGCGTCAACGTTGTTGCGGGCAGTTTCTTTCCGGAGAGTGCTGGAAGTTAAGAAACTGTTGAGCGAAGGAGTGAGCCCAAACTCGAAAAATCAGCAGAACCGGTCGGCGTTGTCGATTGCGGCGTCACACGCACAGGATGAGATGGTGAAGCTCCTGCTCGCGAACAAAGCGGATGTGAACGCGAGCGATGATTTAGGAGAGACGGCCTTGATGATTGCTGCCGGTGGAAATGCGAGCGACGTGGTCAATACTCTGCTGGCCCATGAAGCGGCGGTGAACGTAACCAATAAAGCAGGGAAGTCTGCACTAATGTTTGCTGTGGAAGATGGTCATACTCAGGTTGCAGAACTCCTATTAGCCAAAGGGGCTGACATGCTCGCGCGAGATGCAGAAGGAAGGACGCCGCTGATTCTGGCATCGATGAGTGACCATGGACAGACCGCGCTTGTACAACTACTGCTGGGGAAAGGGGCGGAGGTTGATGCGGCAGATAAGATGGGGAATACGCCTCTGATGCTGGCAGCGCTGGGTGCACAAGGACGAGTTGTGGAGGTATTGATTGCCGCAGGTGCGAATGTTAACGCGAGGAATGCGAAGGGGTTGACTCCGTTGCGTCTAGTCCGCGACACCACGAAAGGGTCGGAACAAACCCGCGCAAGCGTTATTGAGTTGCTGCAGAAAGCGGGCGCGAGGGAGTGAAAGCCGAAAAGCTTCAAGGCTGAACTCTGAATGCTTAGTGTTGTTTAGTGTGATTTAGTGGATCGCTCGTTTCTTGCAATAAAAAATGAACCCGCCCTTGCCACAGTCTCTTTTTGAATCTGTGTAATCTGCGAAATCTGCGGATAGTCAAACGAATGAGCGCCTTCAAGGGAGCAAGGACAGGCAGGAATGCCAGTCCTACTTAGAAAATGATGTCGGGTGGTTCGCCGAATTTCTTTGCCAGGTTGGAAAGATACTTAACCATCTGAGACGTGTGACCGAGGATGTACTTCGAAACGAAGCGGAAGAAAGGATTGGAGACTTTGCCAATCTCAGTGATCCTCACATTACTTCCTTCGGCAGTGGGAGTGATGTCTATTTCCCAGCGGCCACTAAACGGACCCTCCTCGGCTATCTCTCGCACCATCCGTATCGGAGGCCTCGATTCCGTCGTGGCGAGTTGTAGAGTGTTACCGTCCTTGTAATTCTCCTGCCATACAGGCTTCCCATTCCGCTCGCCCAATGAAGTGACGCTGGCAACGTCGTCACGCCAGTCCGGTTCATGTGCATGGTCGTTGATGACATGCCAAATCGCCTGCGGCGACTGTTTCGTTTTCAAGGTACGCGAGGCTTGATGTTCTGCAGGCGTCAGGAGCCCGATTATCAGGATGATGAGAATCAGGGCAACGATGACCACGGCGATTATGAGCAACCATCGTTTCATAGTGCGGCATGTTAGATGGTCGATGGCGAATAGTAAATAACCACCGGCCCAACTTTCGTCGCTATGGATCACGAGCAGGTTCTCGAACAGTAGGATTTAGACGATCCACGAAATCACACGAAATGGCTCGAACGAAGAGCTTTTTTCGTGACGCTTCGTGTGATTTTGTGGATCGGTCTTAGTTCTTCATCAGTCTGCAAGACCTCTGCAAAACCTGGCACACCATGTGCTCCTAATCCTCGCAGCGTCGCTCAGACGCCGTGAATACCCCTAATCACAGTCAAATTACATCGGCTTTTTGGATTAAGCGGTTTGTTCCGCCGCACCCGAATCCATTCCAATTCCGAGGTGGCAAAAAGCGTAAGTTGAGAGGTGACAAAAATCGCCCCGTTGACTTCACGCGGCTTTGGGATCAGTTTTAGTAGCCGGCCAACCTTTACAGGTTCCTAAAGAGCCTTCACGAATCATTTCGCACTTCGAGTTATTTGGTCATCTAGCCAATCGCCGATCTGCACAACCACGCTGAACCAGTCCTCAAACCCCAGTAGCTGAAAAGTGAGTTTCCAAGGATGACTTTCAACAAAGCCGGTTTGCTCCGCTATAGCCTCAAGATAATTTCTTCTGCATTTTTATTGTTCGTCTTCATCGCTAGCACTTTCCTCGCGCATGCCGCACCTGGAAACGGTCAGGCGAAGACTAAAAAAGCACGAGACGAGAACACCACAAAAGCTCGCGACACAAGACTTTCCAGGAGTAACCGGACGGATACGCGTGTCTCTGCCAAGACCTCCGACCGCATGTCGCAAAGGGCTGGCAAGGGACCGGCGACCGATCGTAACAGGGCCGGCAATGTTCAGGCGAAAGGCATTTCAAATGCACCTAAGCTAATCGGAAAGTCACCCTCTAAGGCGCGCGATCAAAAGGCCGAAATCTTGTCCAAGCGTCGAACCACAGAGTTGGCGCGCGCGGAGGCACGGCGGCGGGCACAGGCTGAACTGCATGCCGCAATAGCTCGCAAGCGTGCTGGTGATGAATCGATGCGTGATTATGTCCAGGCGATGATTGCTAAGGACGATCTCAGTGGCGAAGATCCGGAGATTCGTCGCGTAGCAATCAACGCGTTAGGCAATCATGCCGGCACTGTCGTTGTGATGGATCCTAAGACGGGCCGCGTCTACTCGATGGTGAATCAGGAATGGGCACTGCACGAAGGTTTCAAACCGTGCTCGACTATCAAACTGGTTACCGGGCTAGCGGGCTTGAATGAGCAGTTGATCGATTCAAATGTTACCAGCAACATCTCCAACACTACCAACGTAAGTTTGACTCGCGCCCTGGCTTATTCGCGGAACGGGTATTTTCAAGACGTGGGTGGACAGGTTGGATTTGACAAGATGCTCTCTTACGCGCGGCAGTTTGGACTGGGTGAGAAAACAGGCATCAATATGCGTAACGAATCTCCCGGAAGCATTCCAAATTCTAAGACGCGTACAGGTATCGCACGCATGTCGTCGCACGGAGATGATTTTCAAGTGACCGCACTGCAATTGGCCACCCTGGTTTCGGCCATAGGCAATGGCGGAAAGCTGGTTGTCCCCTACGTCGTACGTTCGCGCCAGGATGAGTTGAAGTTTAAGACGAAAGTTCGTCGCCAAATTCGTCTAGATTCCGCGGCCTGGGGAAACATGATTCCGGGAATGGTGGGAGCGGTTAACTACGGTTCCGGCAGAAAGGCCCATGACCCAAGACAAACTGTCGCCGGCAAGACGGGCACCTGCATCGAGCGCGGAGGATGGGTAGGCCTCTTCACTTCTTACGCGCCTTTGGCAAACCCCAGACTTGCGGTGGTAGTAATCGCTCGTGGCGCTGATGCACGGAGCCATTTTCCCGCTGCGGTCGCCGGACGTATCTATCGGGACCTCAACGGCCGCTTTGGAACACCCACCAACCTGCAGATTGCCTCCACACGAAAGACCCTAACAACCGAAAAATTCGAAACCGACGACGAAGAGAAGTCGGAGGCAACGACGGTCAGCAGAATTTCAAAACAAGATCGCAACGCGATGGCAAATCGGACTCCGCTAGTGGGTTCGAAGGGCGCACCGCTCAATAGCATGGTTAAGCCGGTGTTACTTCAGATTCCAAAGCGAACGGAAAGCCCAAAGCCGCAGGTTGAGCGCACCGATTCAGCCCCTGCCGGCACCGAAGGCCAAACTCGGCCACGCCGCGTATACATCAGGTAACTGGCGTGAACAACACACAAAAAATGCCGCGATGAGAATCGCGGCATTTTTGTTTTGAAAGCGACAACTCGAGTCAATCGCGAAGCGACACCTCGGGTAATGTCGGAAGCTGTTATTTTCGAAGTTACGGACGGCCCCCTAGGATACCGCCGAGGATATCTCCGATACCACCGCCGCTTCCATTTCTGTAACCACCGTTACGCGAGTACTGCCGGTAGCCCTGGTCGTACCCACGAACAAAGCCTTCACGAAATGCTTGTGTAGACGCACCGCGATAGTGCCGCGAACGCTGCGGGTCGTAACTCTGACCACGCTGTCCGTCACTAGAACCCGTTTCAATACCCTGCTGGTAACCGCGGTTTAGTTCAGACTGGTTGCCGTACCCACCATTGCCGTAGCCGCCATACCCGCCGTATCCATCATTGCCGTATCCACCATTGCCATATCCACCATTGCCATATCGACCGTTGCCGGAGCCGGCATACTGACGATAGCCCTGGTCATAGCCCCTTACGAAGCCCTGGCGGAAAGCCTGCGAAGAAGCGTTGTTATAATAACGCGATCGCTGCGGACTGTAGCCCTGTCCTCGTTGCGCATCGTTGGCGCCGGTGTTGATGCCCTGCTGGTAACCACGGTTCAGTTCATACTGATTACCGTTGTTGTAGCCACCGTTACCTCGGTTGTTCCGAGAACGGTTGCGATTATTCCAATCATCATTCTGACGATTGCGGTTCCAGTCGTCGTTACTGCGATTACGGTTGTTTCGATCCTCACTCCGGCGTTGTCGATAGTTCGGATCGTTTGAGCCATTGGCCAAGTCCCAGTCACTCTGGGCCTGAGCGGTGACGCCGGTAGCCAAAGAGACGCCAAATACCAACGCGGCCGTCAAAATTGCGCCGCTAATTGCCTTTTTCATATTAATCCCCTCCATCTGCTTCAGAGAGTGGCAACAAGCATGCCGCTGTATTCCTATGCGGTTACGGGGAATTTTCCAGACCTGCCCTCACCATTTGGTGCAGATTTGGGGTGGCGATATCTGTTTTGGAATATGTCACGTAGGGAACTGAAGATTTCTGAAGCTGGCAGTTGGATAAGGCGTACCCAACGACTACACATCACTGTTTGCTTCGCGTGCGCAGGTCGAAGGTGTCATCCATGAATTGCCTTGAAGCGCATATGTCACCTAAAGAACTTGCTGACGGTCAAGTTTGAGGTGGAAAGACGTTCCAACTTGCGGCTTTGCCGCCGCACCGTGCGGAAAGGCTAAGCCTTTCCGGCGCGCTTTTCTGATATAGAGGCTGCGCCTCGGCGTGTTGGAGGCATAACTGCAAACATGATTAACGAATCTTCGGAAAGCCTGAGCCTTACAAAACCGAGAGCGGACCCGGGTCCCCAGCGGGCAGCCACTAAGGTGGTTCTACTATGCCTACAATTTATCACTAAAATAACCTGTAGCATCCGGCGCTACCGCGCTCAGTTCTGTAAAGGCGCCGCTAACTCTCGAAACTGGCCCCCTACCGAGTCTCATTCAAGGATTTCAAACCTTGTAACTGGATGGATTTCCCAGGATGCGCCGGGAATGTTTCATGGAGTGGGGATGGTAAAGCGTGAATGGTAAATGGTAAATAGTAGCGGCGGCTGGAGTCTGTAGACTGCGGAAGAACTAAGAACGAGCCACGAAATCACACGAAGCTGCGCGAAAAAGCTCTTTCGTTCGAGTCATTTCGTGTCCTTTCGTGGATCGGCTGCTAGTGTTTGGATGTCGAACTCGTATGTTTATTGATTCACACGCCCACATTGATGGGCCAGAGTTTGATGGGGACCGCGATGATGTCATTCAGCGCGCGCATAATGCCGGAGTGTCTGTGATCTTAAACGTTGGGACAGGCGACCCGTATAGTGGAGCACTGGAACGCGCGGCGGATCTGGCTGAAAAATATGCCGGCATCTACACCGCCATCGGTACACACCCTCATGATGCCCGCCTCTATGACGAGACCGCGGAACAAAAAATCAGAACACTGATAAAGGAGAGGTCGGGGGTTATTGCCTGGGGCGAAATCGGTCTGGACTTTCATTACGACAATTCGCCGCGCGACGTGCAAAAGGAAGTCTTTCGCCAGCAACTTCGATCCGCTCGAGAAGTCGGGTTGCCGGTGATTGTTCACACCCGCGAAGCCGAAAACGAAACGATTGAGATACTCAGAGCCGAATGGGTCGGATCCAAACTGCCGGGTATTATGCATTGTTTCAGCGGCACTCTGGATCTGGCGCAGAAAACTGTGGAATTGGGCTTTCTGATTTCGTTTTCCGGAATTGTCACTTTCAAAAAGGCTGAAGACCTGAGAACTGTTGCTCGCTACGTACCATTGGACCGGTTATTGATCGAGACGGATTGTCCATATCTAACTCCAATACCCTATCGCGGCAAGAGAAATGAGCCTTCATACGTGGTAGAGGTGGCGCGATGCCTAGCTGAATCGAGGGGAATTGAGCTGGAAGAAATCGCCAGAGTTACCTCGGCAAATTTCAACAGGGCTTTTGGGCTGAAGGTCGAGTGAAAAACGGAGTGTGCGGCTGTGCCGCCATCCGTGCGGAAAGGCTCTGCCTTTCCGTCGCCTTCCACCTATTTAGAGGCTGCGCCTCCAACGATGATTCGGAGGCGCAGCCTCGGATTAAAAACAGTAACCCGGAAAGGCACAGCCTTTCCGCACGGATGGCGGCAGAGCCGCTCCTGTCGCCCAGTGCGTGTGACTCCCCCTAGAGAACAGTTTCACATGGCCCAGCTTTGATGTTATTCTCGCCTTAAGCAATCACACAAAAAGTCAGAGACACTAATGGCTCAACAGAATTCTTTTGACATAGTATCGGAAGTTGATCGCGCGGAAGTTAATAACGCGATCAATCAAACCATCAAAGAAGTGCGGCAGCGTTTTGACTTCAAAGGCAGTGCAGCGACCGTCGCTTTGGAGGCAAACGAGTTGGTTCTGAGCGCTGAAGACGAGACCAAACTCCGGAACATGAACGATATTCTTCAGCAGAAGCTTGTTCGTCGTGCGGTGCCTCTGAAGGCGCTTAGTTATGGCACTGTCGATCCAGCGGCGGGGGGAACGGTCAGACAGCGAGTCCAAATTCAACAGGGCATCCCGCAGGATAAGGCCAAGGAAGTAGTCAAATTCATCAAAGACTCAAAGGCCAAGGTCCAGGCTTCAATCCAGGGGGATGTCGTTCGGGTGTCAGGGAAGGATCGCGACACGCTGCAGGAAGTGATCGCCAGTCTTAAGGGCAAAGACTTCGGTATCAACATGCAGTTTTCCAACTACCGGAATAATTAGGCACAAGTACCCTTCAAACGGGCCACGGAAAATAATGCAAGCTACGGAACAGAGCGCGCTGCTGGAAGACGTAAAGCTAACTGCGAAGCGCATCTTCAGTCTAATCGCTTCAGATTTGGCGCAGGTTGAGGCTGAATTTGAGCGGCAGGCGCGTTCCAATGTTCAAGTTATCGCGTACCTCGGGGACTACCTTCGCGCATCAGGGGGCAAACGCGTGCGCCCGGCGCTGACTATTCTTTCCAACTACGCCGCCGGCGGGGATGGCTCTCGTTACAACTCGATACGAATGGCCACCGTGATGGAGTTTTTGCATACTGCCACACTGGTCCATGACGACATCATCGATGGCGCGGACACGCGCCGAAACCGGCTAACAGTTAACGCACTCTACGGCAACGAAACCGCTGTCTTGATGGGCGATTGGTTATACATGTCGGCATTTGAAACGAGTCTGGCGGAAAGATCTCTGCCGATACTCGACATCCTGACGAGTGTCACTCGGAAGATGACTGAAGGTGAGCTGCTTCAATTGACGACGTTGGGGCGGCCCGACGTTTCGGAACAGCAATACCTCGACATTATCGAACGAAAGACCGCTTATCTTTTTAGTGCCTGTTGCGAAGTGGGCGCAATCTTGGGCGGTGCCAGGGAGGCGGAGCAAGAAGCGCTGGCAGATTACGGCAGAAACCTTGGGATGGCATTTCAGCTAACAGACGATCTGCTCGACTTCACCTCGACGGACGATGCATTGGGGAAGGGAGCCGGTGTGGATTTGTTAGGTGGAAAGGTGACGCTGCCGCTGATTGATCTGATTGCCGGTGAACCTTCGGCGCGAGATAAAGTGCAAACTGTTATGCGTGAGGGCTGTTACGACAACGTCACTCGCCAGGAATTGATGGACGCCGTTAACGCGGTCGGGTCAATCGAGCGCGCGCGTGTGCGGGCCGACTCATATGCCGACGCCGCGACAAAGAATCTCGATGCCTTGCCGGAATCCAAGTACTCGGATGCTCTTAGAGCCATACCTACCTACGTGCTGGACCGCGACCGATAGTTCCGGTAAAGCAAACTGTTAGTTTGCTGACGGTTGGCTAGAATCACCATAACCGGGGTCAGGCCTGTCCCCCTCGTCCAGCAAACTAACAGTTTGCTCTACAAAATGTACCTACGTGCTGGACCGCGACCGATAGTTCCGGTAAAGCAAACTGTTAGTTTGC
>JBBPIC010000082.1:15518-23489 GCA_038040525.1 Acidobacteriota bacterium
TCACCATAACCGGGGTCAGGCCTGTCCCCCTCGTCCAGCAAACTAACAGTTTGCTTTACAAAGAAAATATTGTGAAAAAGAGCAAAGGCCTTTAAGATTTGCCCGATGATTGAACGGCCCAACGAAAACCTGCTTTCCCGTCTGGAACAGAGCCTGCGACAGTCCCGGGCGGCACGCATGCGCCTGGCTGCGCGGTTGCGAGAACTCGAGATGGAGGCTGACGCCGTACGCGCCGAGCTGGCAGAGATGGACACGCTCGCCAGCCAAACGGAAGCGGCCATTTATCGTTTGCTATCCTCGGTGCTGGCCTCGAGCAATCTGTCGGTCGGCCTGCCTTCGGATGCTGAGCTCGAAGCCGCGATGAGACCCGCATCGCAAGCACGCAACACTTACAACATCGAGGCCAGGCGCCAGGAAATCCCGACGTTGCGGCCAAACACGGAAGCGCTGAGCGACCGCTTCATGGATAGAACCATTCCTCAAGCTGTGACTCTCCTGCTACGTGAGGAAGGTGGAGCCCTGCACGTCAACGAAATCTACAACAGGTTACTCGAAGGCGGTTTCAAGTTTACCGGTCAAAACCCCACGATCAGCATTGCAGTTTCACTCAATCGCAACACGCGCTTCCGCAAAGTCGCACCCGGCACCTTCGATCTCATGATCCGCGACGCGTCCAAGGCTTCGTAACGAAGAGACCTCGCCGCCAAGACGCCAAGACCGCAAAGAATTACAAAAGACATTCTGACCCTGTAAGAGGTGTATAGAGTACAAGCTTTAGCTTGCGTGGTGGCGAAGAATTCACCTGAAGCTTTAGCTGTTTGGTAGCGAAGAAGCAACCTGAATCGACCACCCCACGCGGGCTGCCCGCGCGGGGACCCCGGGGTTGTACTCTAAACACCTGCTAACAGCCGCTCTCGATTTCACAGACTGAAGTCCGTGCCACTAGAATGCCTTTATGCGCGCAATGATTCTCTCAGCCGGCTACGGCACCCGTCTGTGGCCTCTCACCGAAGATCGTACTAAGCCGGCAATCCCAATTCTTGGCAAGCCGCTCGTGGGTTACGTAGCAGAGTACCTGGCTCGTCATGGTTGTAATGACGTAGTTGTCAACCTACATCATCGGCCGGAATCAGTCCGGCGCGCACTCGGTGATGGCAGCCGGTTTGGAGTGAAACTGGATTACATCGAGGAGCCCGTGATTCTTGGGACCAGCGGCGCGCTCGATAACGCGCGGGCGCTGCTGGATATCGACACCTTTGTTGTTATCAACGGTAAGTTAATCACGGACATCAATCTGAGCTCCGCGCTTGACGTACACCGGCGTACGGGGGCTCTCGCAACACTCGTGCTGCTACCAAACCCTTCGTGCGAGCGGTTTTCGATTGTTGAAGCAGCTGATGGCCACCTGCGAGGGTTTGGCCCTATGCCAAAACGGAGCGATTACATAGACAAGGATCCGCCCCTAATGTTCACGGGAATCCAGATACTCGAACCCAGGATCTTCGACTACATCCCCCGGGGCGTATTTTCGCATTCGGTTACGGATGTCTATCCAAAAGCATTGGCGAAAGGGCAGGTGATTGCTGTACACGTGGCCCACGAGAAGTGGTACGAGCTTTCCACGATTCAGCGTTATCGGGACATCAGCCTGGTATTGCTGGGGGAGAAGGGCGAATCGCTCACTATGGGGGCAGGATGCGAGATTTCAGAGGGCGCTGACCTGGAGGAATCGGTACTGTGGGACAATGTCAAAATCGAGAGTGGCGCTCAGGTCAGGCGTTCGGTGCTGGGGGACAATGTGAAGATCGGCGCTGGAGAAGTGATCGGGGATGCGGCGGTTGTTAGTGCTTCGCTGGTGAGGGGAAGAATCCGGCCCGAGAAAGCTCTTAAGGGCGAGTTTCGGGGCGATAATTTTGTCGTGCCTCTGACGCAATGATACAATTCCCGGCATCTAACACGCCCAAACACGATTTTCGAAGATGATGCAGTTCAGGCTGAAATTGGGTAGGCAGACATTCCTGTCTGTCAGACTATCTCATGAGGCCAGTTGATTTGGATCGGACCTTTGGCAAAGGTGTGACAGACAGGAATGCCTGTCTTACCCTTTTTCCGTAAATGAGTTCAGCAAAACAGGTGATGATGAGCACTTTTGAACTCTCTGCACCAGAGCGGCTGCTGACGTTTCTGCAGAGCCAGGGCATCAAAAGCCAGCCGATTGTTCCGCTTACCCCCGACGCATCAACTCGCAGCTACTTTCGCATTCCGTGGAAAAACGGAAAAGCAGTGGCTGCTATTTACCCAGAGCCTTTTGATCCTGAATTCCATCCCTACCTCGACGTGACTCGGCTTTTTCTTGATAACGGGTTGCCGGTTCCCGAGATCTATTCAGTTGATGGGCAGAGCGGGGTGATCGTTCAGGAGGACCTGGGCGATCGACCTTTGTTCAAAGTGTATGAAATAGCGCACGAGGACGAGTGTGACGAATACAGAGAACGGGCAATAAACTTGATCGCTCACATTCAGAAGGCCACCGACAAGGCGTTTGAGAAGCAGTCGATTGCGAGTCGACTTGCTTTTGACGAGGCAAAATTATCCTGGGAATTAGACTTCTTTGTGGAGCACTACCTTGGGAGTCTCAGAAAAGAGACGCTTCGCCACGCCGAGAGCGCAGAGTTGAAAGCGGAGCTAAACGATATCGCTGCCGAGTTGTCTGCTCGCCCTCGTGTTCTCTGTCATCGTGATTTCCATGCGGCAAATCTGATGGTCGATAGTTACAACCGTCTGCGCATCGTCGATCATCAGGATGCGCGGATGGGGCCGGTGACATATGATCTGGTTTCGTTTTTGCTGGACCGGCGTTCCGAGGTGCCTTCACTTGCAGAACTGCGCGCGTACCGGCTGCTCCTGCTGGAAGAGCGCCGGCTGCTGGGGCTTGATGCGCTCGATCCGGATGAAATTGCTCGAGAGTTTCGATTGATGACGATTCAGCGTGGCCTCAAGGCGATTGGAACGTTTTCATATCAGACCGCTGTGTGTCAGCGTGGCGCTGCTTATGAACAGTTTATTCAACCGACGCTCAGCATTGTGTTGCAGGCAGCGGATTGGCTCGACCGGTTTCCGGCGCTGCGTAGAATGATCAGAGAACGCGTGACCGTGAATTGAAGTAAAGCAAGCTGTTAGCTTGCGGTCGGAATCGCTAAATGCACTCCGAATGAAGATATTGAACTCAAGCAAACTAACAGTTTGCTTTACAAGTTTACGAAACAAGGCTGAAGTTAGGACGATTCAAATCTGGATGGCTACGGAATCAAAATCACTCGAAACAACCTCAACGCCACATACCTTCATTAATAAGCTTGCTCAACATGTTGGGCAGCAAGTCACCCTTAAAGGTTGGCTTTACAACCTGCGTTCGAGCGGAAAAATTCTCTTCCCACAACTCAGGGATGGCACAGGCGTAGTGCAATGCGTCGCCTTGAAGAACGCTGTTGCGCCGGAAATCTGGGAAGCTCTCAAAGGACTCGGTCAGGAATCGGCGCTAACCATCACTGGCACCGTTCGCGAAGATTCGCGGGCGCCCGGAGGATACGAGATTGATCTCGTGCACGCCGATGTGATTGACGAAGTTCACGATTATCCCATCACGCCAAAGGAGCACGGCACAGAATTCCTGATGGACCATCGGCACCTGTGGCTGAGGTCGCGCCGCCAACACGCTGTACTGAAGGTGCGTCACACGGTTGTCAGAGCGGTGCGTGATTTTCTCGACAATGATGGATTTACGCTTGCCGATTCCCCAATTTTCACTCCGGCGGCCTGCGAAGGGACGACGACGTTATTTGAAGTCGATTACTTCGAGGGAGAAAAGGCATATCTCACTCAGTCAGGACAGCTCTACAACGAAGCTACCGCCGCTGCTTTTGGAAAAGCATACTGCTTTGGCCCTACGTTTCGCGCGGAAAAGTCTAAAACTCGGCGGCATTTGACGGAGTTTTGGATGGTTGAGCCGGAGATGGCATTTGCGCATCTCGAAGACGTGATGGATTTGGCGGAGAGGTTTCTTTCGTATATTGCCGCGCGCGTGCTGGACGAACGAGCCGAGGAATTAAAGGTCCTGGAACGCGACACGTCTAAGTTGGAGGCAATTGTGCCGCCGTTTCCTCGCCTCCATTACGACGATGCGGTGAAGCTTCTGCACAAAGGACATGAGAAGGGTTTGATGGAATCCAAGTTTGAGTGGGGTGGTGATTTTGGTGCCCCCGACGAGACATATTTGTCGGGCCATTACGATAAGCCTTTGATGGTCCACCACTATCCGGCTGAAGTAAAAGCGTTTTATATGGCACGCGACGCCGAGAGGCCTGAGTTGGCGTTGGGGGTGGACGTGCTTGCGGCTGAAGGCTACGGGGAGGTGATTGGCGGCGGTGAGCGCGCTACGTCGCTCGAGTTTCTCAAGGAGCAGATCGCATTACATCAACTGCCGCAAGAGGCATTCGAATGGTATCTGGACTTACGCCGTTATGGCAGTGTTCCTCACGCGGGATTTGGGATGGGCATCGAGCGCTGCACCGCGTGGATGTGTGGCATCGAGCACATCAGGGAGACGATTCCATTCCCGCGCATGCTCTACCGGATTAGGCCTTAGCCGGGTCCCCAAAGATGAGGTGACATTCAGAGAAATAAGACGATCCACGAAAGGACACGAAATAACACGAACTCAAGGCTCTTTCGTGTCGCTTCGTGTGATTCGTGGATCGTTCCTGGTTCGTGATTCGCAAAAACATTCAGGTGAAGCTGAAATGGAAGAACGCATAACTACCGACGAACGGCTCCGCCTGGAGTTCAATGATTGGGCTAAAGCCGGAAAAGGCCCCAGCATGGAGATGGGACATCGTCCCGTCGGTGAACAAGCGATTGAGCTGATGAACATTCCTATCGATGCCCGAGTACTCGACGTCGGGTGCGGCTCAGGCTGGGCAACACGACTAATGGCCGAGAAGGCGTCCGCGGGAAACGTTGTGGGGATAGACATCTCCGATGAAATGATCCGGCACGCCCGCGAAAGTTCAGTTTCGTTTTCAAATACCGACTTTCAAATTGCCAGCGCAGAGAAGCTGCCATTCGAGAATGGCGAGTTTACGCATGCCTTCTCCATGGAGTCACTTTATTACTACGCCGACATTCTTAGTGCTTTGAATGAGATCAAGCGTGTACTGGATCCCGGCGGTCTGTTTGTCACCGTAGTTGATCTCTATGAAGAGAATAGGCCATCTCACCAATGGGTCGATCAGTTGAAAGTACCGGTTCAGCTTTTAAGCACCCGGGCGTATCGTTCGCTCTTTGAACAAGCCGGCTTCGCCGAAGTGCGCGACACGCGTATCTATGATCCCAGACCCGTGCCGGACGACTATACGGGGGGTTCTTTCGCGACTCGAGAAGACTATCTTGAGTACAGACGAGCTGGCTCGCTGATGATCAGTGGCGAGGTCTCGAAGTGAGCGAAAGCGACAGGATCGTGACTATCTTCGGCGGGGCGAAATGTGGCGAGCCTGATCCCGAATATGCGCAAGCGAGACGTGTAGGCGAACTCCTCGCCGACGCGGGTTATACCATTTGTACGGGCGGTTATCTCGGCGTGATGGAGGGCGCGAGCCGCGGTGCGCATGAACGCGGCGGCCGCGTGTTGGGCATCACCATGAATCAGTTCAAGGCTGAACCCAATCGATATCTCACAGACAAAGTGGCCACGCCACATTTCTACGAACGACTTCAGCGTCTGATCACTCGCTCCGTGGGGTTTATCGCAATCCGCGGCGGAATGGGTACAGTTACTGAGCTGTCTCTCGTTTGGAACAAGATCCAAACTGGTGTGATTGGTCCGCGTCCCATTGTTTTGCTGGGAGACTGCTGGCCGCCTATAGTCAACGCCTGGCAAAAGTATCTGGCTGTTAGCGACACCGACGTTGCCGTGCTGGACTTTGCCGAGACGCCGGAAGATGCTGTGGCTATTATTAATTACAAAGCTCAGGGAGTGACTTTATGACTTGTCCAAAATGTGGTGCGCAAATGCTTCAAGGAGCGGTCTTCTGTGGAGGCTGTGGGCACAAAATCGAAACCTCCGCTCCATCAGTTCCAACTGCGCAACCGGCGGGCTTCCCTCAAGCGCATGGAATTCACATTGACGAGGATTCACGCGGCCAGGGTGTAGGTTACAGATATGAAGTATTGCACCAACCTTCGTTTTCGCTGGCCGTAATTCAGCTTCAGGCCGAACAGTCGATCCAGGCGGAAGCGGGCGCCATGGTTTCGATGTCGGCGAATATCGAGCTTCAGTCGCAGATGAAAGGCGGGCTGTTCGGCGCCATAAAGCGAGCCGCCGGCGGCGAGTCGGCCTTTGTGTCTACTTTTACGGCGCGCGGTGGAACGGGTGAAGTGACTTTTGCGCCGGGCGCGCCAGGTGATATTGCGGCGATTGAATTAAACAACCAGTCGTTTTTCGTTCAATCAAGTTCTTACCTGGCGGGCGATGCCGGTTTGACGGTCGACACGAAATGGGGCGGCGCCAAGTCGTTCTTCGGCGGCGAAGGCTTGTTTGTAATGCTGGTGCAGGGACGCGGTTTGTTGTTGGTTTCATCGTTCGGTGCGATTCATCGAAAGAGTCTTCAGCCCGGCGAACGATATGTGGTAGACACAGGACACCTGGTGGCGTGGGAGGGGACAACCCAGTACACCTTGCGAAAGGCTGCCGCAGGTTTCTTCCGCAGCATGATGAGCGGGGAGGGAATCGTCGCCGAGTTCATCGGCCCGGGCGAGCTTCTGATTCAAACACGTAACTTAGCGGCCCTGGCCGGATTGTTGAAACCGTTCTTCCCCGCACAAGGAGGAGGAGGCGGTGGATTGATTAACCTCGGTGGTTAAGGAAGGTGATACTCACACGGTAGTTGAAGAAACACAGTTAAGGGATCACGTGAAGGATTCGGACCGCAGGAAGTCGGTTGGCGTGCTGGGGGTGCCTCTGGCTTATGGCGCCAGCATGGCAGGTGTCGATATGGGGCCTGCGGCACTTCGCGTTGCGGGCCTGATTGAGCGAGTGGGTGAGCTTGGGTATGAAGTGCGGGATCTCGGGGATCTGAGGCTCGAGCGTTCACGAACTGTGGCTGCTTCGGGTGACAAGCTGAAGTATCTCAGCCAAATTAAGGCTGCCTGTGAAGAACTCGCGAAGAACGTCGAGGAGATTTTGGAAGCAGGCGATCTGCCGTTATCACTTGGGGGTGATCATTCGATTGCCATCGGTTCTATCGCCGGCTTTTCGGCTTACTGTCGTAAACGCAATGAAACGCCGGGCCTGATCTGGTTCGATGCGCATGCAGACATGAACACGCCCGAAACTACTCCTTCGGGAAACATTCACGGGATGCCGTTAGCCGTGGTTTTAGGCTATGGAGCGCCTGAGCTTATTAACATCGCCGGCTTTACGCCGAAAGTTAATCCGGAATCTGTTGTCCACGTGGGAGCGCGGGACATCGATCGTGGCGAGCGTGAGTTAGTCCGGAAGCTTGGGATTCGCGCGATCACGATGCGCGAGATCGATGAACGCGGTATGAGCGAGTGCATGGACGAAGCGATTGCAATTGTTGCGCGTGCCAGCGGCGGTTATGCAGTGACGTTTGATGTCGATGTGCTCGACCCGGGCGACGCCCCGGGATCAGGAACGCTGGTTCGCGGCGGTCTCACCTATCGAGAAGCGCACCTGGCAATGGAGAAAATCGCCGAAGCCGGAGGTTTGCGTTCTCTGGAAGTTGTCGAGATCAATACTGCCCTGGACGTTAATAACAAAACAGCGGAACTCGGTGTCGAATTAATTCTGTCGGCGCTGGGAAAAACTATTCTTTGATAAGACACAACCTAATGGTTGAACTTGCTTTGCCCGAAAAGTTAGTTTGAGGAGATCTTGAAGTCCTCGGCATGCGG
>JBBPIC010000119.1:0-6637 GCA_038040525.1 Acidobacteriota bacterium
TGATCGGGTTACTAAAGAGGAAGGCTTTAGCTGCGCGCAGCGCTTAGTTCAACAAAGCCTTGCAGCTGACGGCGCGATAGCATGCTTCTCAAGTAGTCTTATTCCTTCCGCTCGGATGCTGATCGCGCGCCGCAGCTGAAGGCCATCAGCGTTCGGTCGCTGTCTTTTGGTTGAATGGAGTAGGAATATTATGAGCGATGAGTCATATCCCTTGCTCAGTGTGAGCCATCTTGCTCGTAGAGTTCAGAATTCGGAAGTGTCTGAGATTCGGAGTGATTGGACAGGTAATGATGAAAGCGCAAGGAATCATCATGAAAGGGTTGATTTGAGCGAGAGTCCACTCAGGCAGCGCCTTTCTTGGAAGAGAAGTCCAAAAGATCCTGTCCATCTTATCGGTGTCTATGAACTCGATCTTAGGCAATTGCTTACAGCTGGTTATACTCGTATCGAGCCGAAGACACAAATGAAATCAGGTTGCGTTTCTATCACGGGTATGACGATCTGATCTACATTCAGGTGAATTCAAAAGAGCCGGGGCTGCCTATCGGAAAGATGTCTTAGCTATGCTGGCGCGGCATAACAAAGCCTTGCAGCTGACGGCGCGATAGCATGCTTCTCAAGTAGTCTTTTACCCTCAGCTTGGATGCTGATCGCGCGCCGCAGCTGAAGGCCAACGTTAGGCAGCTTCTATTGAAGGCTCTCTGCTATAAATGCGATCCAAAATATTTCTCATCGGGTTCTTCTGTTGCTCGCTGCTTTTCGTCGTAGCAAATCACGGCTGCCGGGCACGCCTGCACAAAATGCGCGCGAAGGCACTGCGACTTCTGAACTCGTCAGGGTCATCGTCACACCGCGCCCGCGACGAGCAATCTGAAGGGGTGCTTTCGCCAGCCCCGCGCGCGGCGCGCGGCATTTCACTTAGCCTTCGCATAGCGCGAGTTACTTCAACGTCAGGTTGACGGTCTGCGCCGCGCCCGCCGTCACCTTCACCTTCGCTATGTCACTCGGCGTGTGCCCCGTTAACGACGCCTGGATGTCGTAATCGCCTGCCGAAACATTATCGAATTTATACTTGCCGTTGGCATCGGCTTTCCGTGTAAGCTTCTTGCCACCTGATTGGGACAACTCAACATTCGCCCCTCCCGCGGGTGTCGCGGTCTTGTCCGTTACATCCCCTTGTACGATGCCGGCAGTCCGAGCGCCAGCGCCTTTGTCTTCGCCGGTGCGTGAGCCGAAGTAGAAGCCGATGACGGTGGCGACGATACCGAGCAGGAAGTCCGGTGGTTTGAAATCGGAGAAGCTCAGGATGCTTGCCAGAATGTAGAAACCCACGAACGCCACGAGCGTGTAGGCGAGCATGGCCCTCAGGGAACCCTCTGGTAACCCGAGCGGACTTCTATACGTCGCGCTCGAGTATTTAACGGCCCGTATGATAATCCAAGCGAATGGGATCAACACGACAGCGAACAGCAGGATAATGGTGAAATTGAACCAACCAGACTTGGCTAGCTCATCTCGGCGGCACTCTGCCCCTGAACATGGAGTCGGAGATGGAGACTCAGACGCTCCGCTTCCCGCCCGGTTAGTATTGCCGTTAACATTGCTATTCAAATTGCCATTTTGGTTGGCGTTGGTATTTGCGTTCGCGTTACTGTTGCGGTTGGCGTTAATGTTTGTGTTGCCGGTATTGCCGTTCGTGCTGTTGGTATTGTCTTGCGCATTTACGGCATAGGCATTAACAAGCAATAGAGTAAGCGTAAGCAGCGCGAAGAATTTGCAGGTTGAAGGGATAGAGGGAAATCGGTTGGAGGTGGCCATGCGTTTGCTCCTTGCCGAGGTGGTGAAGTGTTCGAGCAGGGTGGGTTGTGGGTTGTGTCGGGCTGAAGATGCGGAACAGCCTGCTCAGGATAAAACGACCGCAGCCTACGCCGACTATTCGCGAATGTCAATTCTTTTGGGGTTAGGCAGAGCGCATGAACCTTGAACGAGGCTCTGAATCCTGGGGAAACGATCGAAGAGTTAGAGCCGCTGCATCGGCGGTTTTTGCTTAATCGGGAAGGGCTGCTACAGGCCGAAAGCGAAGACCACTACAATGCTACGGGCTGATACTCCAAGTTGCATGAGACTCCCTTTCATAAAACAAAGGCATGCACCCGACCGCGAATAGCGCGGCCTTCATCCGCAAGACTTGGCCGTATCGGCGTTGTGTGCGCGGCGGGTGATGCCGGGCGTTAGGCCTACGTAGTAAGGTTTCAAGACAGCCATGTTAATCGACACTGCCCGTCTCCGGTTGCAACCTTACGAACCCGAGCAGCTGCTCGCGCTTCTGGAAGGTGTTCCCCAATTCGAGGAGCGGATGGGATTACAGGCAGCGGACGGGCTGCGGGACTTCATCGTGTCGGATGAAGTCTCGCCCGCTTGGCTTACCCGACTTCGCGCCTCTCGGGAGATAGATCCGTGGGTGCATGGCTTCGCTGTGGTCCATCACGACAGCCATTCGGTTATCGGGAATGCCTCATTCATGGGACCACCGAACGAAGAGGGGGTGGTCGAAATCGCGTATGGCATCGTGCCCGGCTATCAAGGTCATGGGTACGCCACTGAGGCTGCCGCTGCACTCGTCGCCTTCGCCTTCGACAGCGGTAGAGTGCATCTGGTGCGAGCGCATACTCTACCTACCACCAACGCTTCGACACGGGTACTAGCGAAGTGTGGGTTTGAACGCGTCGGTGAAGTCGTGGACCCGGAGGATGGCTTGGTGTGGCAGTGGGAGCGAACTAAGGTGAGCCCAACAAAGCCTTGCAGCTGACGGCGGATAGCATCTGTCTCAAGTAGTCTTTTCTCCTTTAGGTTGAATGCTGATTGCGTGCCGCCGCTGAAGCGCAGGCGTTATCTCGCTTCGATGTTGATATGAAACAGACACGGCGAACTCAAAGTTGTCTTTGGGATTCCAAGGTTGTAGGCGTAGCTTGAATGATTAAATCAAAGGGCGCGATAACAAGCGCTTGCAGCGGACGGCGCGATAGCATGTTTCTCAAGTACTGTTTTTCCCTTCAGCTTGAAGCTGATCGCGTGCCGCAGCTGAAGGCAAGGTTGGGCGCTTCTCTTGATGTTATCGGAGCGGATAATCGTACGCCTACGAACTTCACTGGCGTGCTGTTCGTATGTTTAAGAAATTGAACGAAGGTGTTGGGGGGGGAGGGTGCAATGTTTTGTCCGCGATGCGGTAATCAGCAAGTTTCTAACGAGATGCGTTTCTGTTCGCGTTGTGGCTTATCGCTCGGTCTTGTTACTGACCTGGTCGCCAACAGCAGTGATCAACTTAAGCGTGAGAAGCGAGAGCTTACTGGCATCGCGTTGATGATGGCGACCGTGTTGATGCTGGTGAACTTCATCATCGTCTTTGGTGCCGTCACATTACCCCATTTGGCGAGTCCGGCTTTTCTTTGGGTATGGGTTGCTTTTGTCATTAGCTCATTAATTGTTGGCGGCTGTGGGCTAGCGAATCTGATTCGTGGCGGCTTCTTCAAGAGGTTAAAGGAGCGCGAATTGCGGCTGAAACTGTCTGAACAGGAGCATCAGAAGTTGCCGGAGAAGTCTGAAAGCGCGAGTTTCGATGCTCGATCTATGCCACGCCCGGCTGAACAGGTAAGCGTTACTGAAACGACTACGCGTGAGTTGCAGGCGAAGATAAAACCAACAGGCAACATCTCCTACGAAACCACGGCCAACCATTGAACATGGTGGCGCTCGCAGAGGCTCTCGGCGTTGCGCTTTCCCGCAGCCAAAGAAGTAGTGGTGAACCTACGGCTCGCAGAATCCCATGACAGCCAAGAGGTGAAATTATCATGTATTGCCCATCTTGCGGTGCTGCACTGGCAAAAGAGATGAGCTACTGCAACCGTTGCGGGCTTGATCTGAGTGCTATCAAAGGCGGTAGCAATTCTAAATCACTGGAAAAATCGATAGAGTCAATCATTTGGTCTATTGTGATGGCCACTGCAACGGTGCTTGGTATTATGGTTGCTGTAATGGCTCTGATGAAAGGATTTGAGTTAGGCGGAGAAGTCGTTATTGTGTTCATGGCACTGATGTTTCTGATATTGCTGGGAATAGACGGTGTGCTCATCTGGCAGTTAAAACGCCTGAACAGTCTTGCCATCGAAGCACGGAGCGCGTCTCAATTAGAAAGACACGAGATAAAAGACCTTGGTGCTAAGCGGGACCAGGCGCTAATTGAGCCGCGAATGAGTGTCACAGAGAACACGACGCGAAGATTAGAGCCAACCTATGAAGAGCGAAAAACAAAATAAAGTTTGGGGCGCATGAACGCCGCGTAGCGCCTAATAAGCACTTGCAGCGGAGTGCCCCGGTGACATGAACCTCATTTCCCCCGAACTGGCGGAGCGCATCCAGCGCCACATCAACGATCTCCCTCTGGGGGTTGAGTCGTGGCCGGCGAGGATGTGCAAAGAAAAACTCAACGCCCTCCCGCTCCACGGCGATCAAATCTATCTTTGGGCCCTGCGTCCTGACGGTGTTGTGTTAAGTCTTGACCATGAGTCCGCCTCTCTCCCAGTCTGCGAAGAATCCGATCCTTTGACGTTGTATGCGGTGCTCGTCCGAGGGGCCCAACGTTATCCCGAACTGCAGGAGTTGGTGCCGCCTCGGCCTGAAGGCGTGCAGCAATGCGAGCTCTGTTCGGGCGAGGGTGTGATAGGCAGGGGAAAGGCCGCGCCGGAATGCATGTGGTGTCGAGGACTTGGGTGGCACGTGATTCTTCGACCGCTGGACGAATGGCTGGAGAGAGTTGACTCAGGAGACCAACTCACGTTGCAGGCAGCTGGTCGCTTACTCATTGCCGGGAAGGTGGCCGGGTCGTACGTCGTAAAAGATGGCAAAGAGTACTGGGTCAATCCCACGACCACCCCGACTGCGGCGGTGGCACGGCACCATCTGCGCGAACGCCTTGCGCGGTTCCAAGTCGGCAAGCACGTCACAGCTACCTGGCGTGAAAACGTGGCTGCGATTGACGACCCGTTCGAAAGCACTGAGTACACACTGGTATCCCATGAGACGGGCACGGGCGGGTCGTGCGCGGTGGAATTCACCCGCCAGCTGGACGGCAAGTACCTTAAGACAACGACTTTAAATAATGACTGGGATTCCCTCGGCTCTGGTCCCCCCACGATCCAAACGGAGACGCTCAGCGAGACGCAGGCTCGCGCCGAGCTCGAGATTCAGATGCGCCGCCGCGGGCTCCCCGCCGTTGTAAAGCGCGTGTAAGCTTGCGCGCGCTTTAAGATTTTGGAGTGTCGACCAGCAACGCTAACGCCGCATTGATGAGGAGGGCGATGGGAAGTCTTACGTTAATTCTCCTGGCGGGGATTTTTTTCTTTACGCTAGGCGCCCTGTATTTCAAGTGGGAGGCGGGGCGAAAGAGAGCTCAGCGAAGTCTGTACGAGTCACTCGCCGGCAGGCTCGGGCTGACACTCTCAACCGGATCTAACCTGGCGGGCTTACCCACGTTGCCCGAGCTCAGCGGCGTCTACCGCGGCCGCGAGGTGAGTGTCAGGAGCGCCATCGAGCACAGTGAGGACTTGAACGAGCAAGCCCGACTCTTCAAGCAACTGAGCGGCTCCAGAGGACCGAAATTGCGGCAAGTCCCGGAGGGCGAATTTACCTGGATCGAGGTTAGCTGCGCCAACCCGTCTAATCTCGCTTTCTACGTCATCTTCCGCCCTTCAGGTGGGCAAGGCGGGACGGAGTTCGAGGGTAAGTTTATAGTTAAGTTCAGCGAAGGAAGTGAGGATCGAGGCCGCCTGGTTCTGACCGAAGAGCTACGGCGGGAGCTACTCAGCACTGTTACGGGGCAGTGGCTCCATAGTTTTGAGACTCTCACGATGGTAGGACGGAGTCTGCTCTATATCGAGAGCGGCAGGATCAAACGGCCCGAGCAGGCGGAGCGCTTCGCGCGCATGTTGGAAAATCTCTGCGAGGTCGCCGATAGAGTGGAAGCGACGGCTCGGCCGGCGAGTAGCGTCTCTGGATAGGTGCACGAGCGGACAGTTCGTGGCTCTTGTGCACGTTGGTAATAAAGCTGAGTGGTAACTGAGCGTCATCATTCCGTCGCCGCCTACCAGGGCATGCAGCAGCGGACGTGCAATTAGCGTGTCTCTCATGCGAGGCTTGTCGCTACGCGCGGTTCGTGCGCGCCGCGTTAGATTCTTCTCCTGAAATGTAACTATGAATCTTTGGATCGTCATAGGCTTGGTCTGACAGGCGCTAGTCTTGTTCCTCGCGGGTTGGATGCTGCGTGTACGTTAAGAGCGGTGGTAAGTGGTTAATATCGTTTCACCAGGAAATACCCGCTGCTCAGGCGAAGTAGTTCCGCCCTAACAAGGTGCCGCCCAACAAGTAATGTTAAGGAACCTCTGAATAAGTCTCGGCTTGGATTTGTACCGCGAAGCGGTTATGTAGTTTAGCCCAGGGTTGCCGCGTTGCGCGGCTACCCTGGGTAGCCGCGTTGCTGGGTAAAATAGTCTTACGATATTCAACCCCAACGAGTCTGTCGGGATAACCTTAAAGGTTATCCCTGCTTTGCCCGAAAAGTTAGTTTGACGAGATCTTGAAGTCC
>JBBPIC010000083.1:0-18408 GCA_038040525.1 Acidobacteriota bacterium
GTGAAAAACTTCGAACCGGCAAAAACGCTCTTTACATTGGACGTGCCTAATGAAGGAACGTTTCCGAAAACGTGCGTTGCTACTCTCATTCTTGCCGAACAAGACAGCGGCGGTCTAACAGAAGTTGCTGAGGCAGCCTTTGAAAAGGCCAAGGAACAACTCGGTGAAAAAAAAGAAGTCATGTTCAGCGGCGTAGCCCCTCTTGAGATCAACTGGGGTGCAGTTTGGGAGGAAGTAAAGCCGATCCTTTACGGTTACATAACGGATAAGATTGCCAGCGGTTTCAGTGATGATATGTTTCCACCGCAAGCAGTCTCGGTAGATGTCTCATCGGCGGATTTTTACTGGGGAGACGGAACCAAGCTGTCACCGGAAATCACGGTCGAGTTCCGTGGACATGACGGAGTTTACGACCTGGTCTATTACTGGGAGATCAGGACGGTAGAGACGGCACACGGTTAACTGCCAAAACGAAACGGAAACAAGGGAAGGCATTTCGCGCCCGATACCAGACGGTCGCGAGATGCCTTCAGATTCCCATGCTGTGACACTGAAAATCCTTCGTGGTTAATTCGTGGTCTGTCGTTGCCTGAATTTATGTAATGGCGTTGACGCAATCCGTAAATCGACCTTCCTCAGCGCCAAAGCCGCGACATGTGACAGCCTGGGGCAACGCCCCAGGTAGGAGCACTTGAAATCTTCTAAGCGCTGAAGGCGCGAAATTATTTGGTGGGCGCCAAATGCACGACTGTATCTCTCCGATAGATCCGTATTTCGCGCCTTCAGCGCTTCCAGAATTAATGGACCTCCACCTGGGGCGTTGCCCCAGGCTGTCACATGTCGCGCCTTTGGCGCTGAAGAACCAGTAGTTCTGACACATTCTCTACGGCGCTCGTTCTGTAACCTGCCTACATTCAAGTTTGAGGGCGAGGCAACGGGCCTGAATGTCTAAGGCTGAAGCCAGCCTTACAGCAACCCCCTTCCGGAGGGCCGCGAGCTGCACTTACTTCTTGTTGAAAACCAGCGTGGCGTCTTGCGGGCCTCGCGGGCCTTCACTGTGGCGATTGACGGTTAGCACCTTGCCGTCAACAGAAAGCCCCAGCTTTTCAGTAGTCGTGAACTTGAACTCGTTGCCGTCCCGGCTTCCGGTGCGCACCGAAAGCAGCTCAAGCGCCTGGCCGTCACTCGACCATGTAGCTTTTGTCGCACTCGTACCACCCATCTGGCCGCCCGCTTCGGCACTTACTTCTTTTCCGTCGAGATTGAAGCTGCGCGGACCAGCCGGACCACGGCCGCCTCCGCCACCACGACCCGGGCCACCAGCTGGCGACTCTCCGGGCGGCGGCTCGCCGGCTATAACCTTTGAGTCAATGGAAAGCTTTTTATCGTCCTGAACAATGATCCACTGGACGCTCTTGGCATTCTGCATTCTCTGGTCGAGGCCCTGGCTTTTGGTTTGGTCCAACTCCCACGTGCCGGCGAAATTAGCAGGCGCCGCAGCACTCGCCCCCAACGCGACGAGCACGAATGCCGTCATTAATCCGGCAATTAAAACCATTCTTCTCATTTGATAACCCTCCGTTAGACTTGTAATTCGATTGTTGACCTCTTCACCCCGCGCCCTAATTGCCCTCCTCGAGCATCGGTGTCTAGACAACCAAAAAAAGCGGGTTTTCGAGGATCTTCCTGAAGGTCTGCAGGAACTTTGCTCCAGTGGCCCCGTCGATTACACGGTGATCGCATGACATTGTTACCCTCATCATTTGCCGTACAACCACCTGGTTATCTCGCACAACTGGCTTCGGCGCCATTGCTCCTACGGCCAGGATCGCGCCCTCAGGCGGATTAATCACCGCCGTGAATTCGTCTATACCAAACATCCCCAGATTGCTGATCGAAAAGCTCGCTCCGGTGTATTCTTCGGGCTTAAGTCTTTTGTGGCGTGCACGCTCGGCAAGTTCGCGAACCTCTGCCGCAATTTCGCTGAGCGACTTTCGATCTGCCGAACGCACCACCGGAGTAATTAGTCCATCCTCGATAGCTACCGCCACACCGATGTCTGCATGTTCGTAGTATCGGACGACTTTATCCTGGAATGATGCATTAACTTGCGGATGTTGAATCAGGGCTGCCGCAGCTACCTTGATAATGATGTCGTTGATGCTGATTTTGAGGTCAGGGTCTAGTTCCTTGATTGCGGCCCGCATCTCAGCAGCCCGATCCATTTCAACTTCAGTAGTCAGGAAGAAGTGCGGTATGGGACCAAGAGAAGTTACCAAACGCCTGGCAATGATTTTCCGCATTTCACTAATCGGTTCGTCGTGATAAGCAGAAGGCTGGCCCGGTGCAGGTGTAGGCATTGTTGCACCGCCTACTACGCGTAGATGGCTTTTCTCGGGCTGACCAGCGGCCGGAGCTGAAGTGCCCTGACCAATTAAGCCCTCGACGTCCCGTTTAATGATTCTTCCGCCCGGCCCGCTGCCGTTGATGGATCGCAAATCGATGCCGGATTCCGCGGCCATACGCGCGGCTAGAGGCGAAACTATTAGGCGGCCTCCCTGTGTTGCCTCCGCAGGTTGTGGCGCGCTTTTTGACGCTCCCTGAGACGCTATCTGACCATTGCCTCCTGCGCTATCAGTCGCTGCTGGAGCAGTCGCCGGCGCTGGTTTCTGTTCAGCAGCCTCTTTTGTCTCTGGAACGCCGGCCGTTTGGGTGGGTTCGGTTTTGCCGGCTTTACTGGTGAGCGTCGAGATATCTTCGTCAGGCTCAGCGATGATGGCTATTACCTGACCCAGCGGTGCAGACTCGCCCTCCTGGATTAGGATCTTGCGCAGCACTCCGTTGCCTAGTGCCTGCATTTCCATCGTGGCTTTGTCAGTATCGATCTCGGCGAGCGGTTCGCCCATCGACACTTTGTCGCCTTCTTTTTTTAACCAGCGAGAAAGTTGGCCCTCTTCCATCGTCGGAGAGAGCTTGGGCATGATTACCTGGGTGGCCATTCAATCCTCGTAAATAGTGAATCGTAAATAGTGAATGGTAAATCGTGAATCGTAAATCGTGAATCGTAAATCGTGAATCGTGAATAAGAGTTTCGTCTGATCTTAAACGCAAACCGTATTGCTGCACACGGTCGCCCCAACTGTTGTTTCTATTTACGATTCACGATTTACGATTCACGATTTACGATTCACGATTTACGATTCACTAATCCAAGTAAGCCACTTCGCGAACAGCGGCAACGATCTGTTCCACATTGGGTATGGCGAGATCCTCGAGATTCTTTGCGTAGGGCATGGGAACGTCAGCACCGGAAACGCGTTTGACGGGCGCATCCAGGTAGTCGAAAGCCCGCTCGGTGATCTCAATACTGATCTCGGCAGCCACACCGCAAAACGGATGTGATTCCTCGGCCACCACTACGCGGTTTGTCTTCTTGACTGATTCGACGATGGTGTCGATGTCGAGAGGCCGGATTGTTCTTGGGTCAATCACTTCACACGAGATGCCCTGCTTTTCCAGCTCCGCTGCCGCCTTCAACGCGAGCGGCACCATCAACGACCGAGCCACAATCGTGGCATCGGTTCCTTCGCGCTTGATGTCAGCAACTCCAAGAGGGATGACGAAGTCGGGGTCGTCTGGGACCTCACCTTTGTTTCCATACATTCGCTCCTGCTCGATAAATATTACAGGGTCGTCGTCGCGAATCGCCGATTTGAGCAGACCCTTGGCGTCGGCAGGAGTTGATGGCATCACAACTTTCAAACCGGGGAAGTAGGCATACCACGATTCGAGTGCCTGTGAGTGTTGCGACCCAACCTGGAAAGCGGAGCCCCCTGGACCACGAAAAACGATAGGGATCTTGAATTGGCCGCCGGACATGTAGAGCATCTTCGCAGCCGAGTTTATGATCTGGTCCGTTGCCAGAATCGAGAAGTTGAACGTCATAAACTCGATGATCGGTCGGAGCCCAGCCATCGCCGCGCCCACACCCAACCCGGCAAAACCCAATTCGGTGATTGGGGTGTCAATCACCCTCTTTGGGCCAAGCTCCTGCAGCAAACCTTTGGTAACTTTGTAAGCGCCCTGGTATTCGGCAACCTCTTCCCCCATCAGGAAGACGTTTTCATCGCGAAGCATCTCTTCACGTAAAGCTTGATTGAGCGCTTCGCGAATAGTCACTACGGCCATCTATTGTTCCTCGATCCAGCTGCGGATGCCCGCCCGGGCGGGGCGCGTCGGGTGTAGTTGCTTTTAACGTTGACCCGGCACTATCGGATTTGCGTAGACGTCTGTGTACAGTTCTTCAGTGGCCGGCAACGGACTCTCTTCAGCAAAGCGAACAGCCTTTTCAACCTGTTCACGCACTTGCGCTTCAATCTCTGCAAATTCTTTATCTGACATTACGCCTTCTTCTTTCAGACTGGCCGCGAAGAGCTTGATAGGATCGCGTTCCTGATGGCGTTCTATCTCGGCGCGCGTGCGGTAGTTTCCAGGGTCTGACATGGAGTGGCCCATGAACCGATACGTGCGCACCTCGAGCAACGTCGGCAGGTAATTCTGGCGAGCACGCTCGACTGCCCGCAGTGTTGCTTCACGGACCGCCAGCACGTCCATGCCATCCACAAACTCAGAAGCGATCTCGTAAGCAGAGGCCTTTTCAGAGATATCGTGTGACGACATTGCGCGCTTCAGCGATGTGCCCATTCCGTATTGATTATTCTCGCAGATATAAATGCAGGGCAACTTCCAGAGCTGCGCCATATTCAATGATTCATGAAATGCGCCCTGATTGACCGCGGCCTCACCGAAGAAACAAAGCGCAACTTGATCGCTGCCTTTATACTTCGAGGCGAACGCAACGCCAGTTGCCAAAGGAATCTGCCCACCGACAATGGCGTGCCCGCCAAGAAAGTTTACGTCCCTATCGAACATATGCATCGAACCGCCCTTGCCCTTCGAGCAGCCCGTCGCTTTGCCAAAAAGCTCCGCCATCACCGACTCCGGAGTCATTCCCTTTGCGATGGCATGTGCATGCTCACGATAACTCGTAAGCACGTAGTCATCTTTGCGGATGGCCGAGATTGCTCCGATGGCCACCGCTTCCTGGCCGATATATAGATGGCAGAATCCGCCAATTTTACCCGCGCTATACGCCTCCGCAGACTTTTCTTCGAAGCGACGAACCAGGATCATCTGGTGATAGATATTGACGAGCGTTTCTTTATCCAGTTCCGCGATCCTGCTTTTCTGCTCAGCCTTCACTTCACGGTGATCCTGCTGAAGTTCGGCTGGGTCCGCGACTTCTACAGAATCCTGATCCAAAACGCCGGTTGCGCTCTTCTCGTCCGCTCCCAGGCGAGCAGGCTCCCGCGTATGTTTTCTCAGTTCAGAATTTGATTTTGCCACTGGCAGCGCTTTCGACTAATGAACCGCCATCTAAAGGCGGCTTTTAGGATACAAAATCTGTTGTTGTCGTTTGATTGAAGTCGACGCCGATTATACGCAGGTTTCCAACGACGTGCAAAATACCGTCTTATTGGACAACTATGCAGTTTTGGAGTTGAGTATCTGGATAGCGCACCGGCAGCCTAACGGCTGAACTCTGAACTACAAGCTTGCAGTTTAGAGTTCAAGCTTTAGCTTGCGTCCGTGCGCATCAGCGAAGTGCGCTTGAACTAAGCCCGGCAACGATTATCTGAACGCGTCGAGTGAGGTCACTGAATCGTTGGAGAGGTTGATAACGGTTTTTCGTGAATATTTGTCGGACTGCATCTTGCGGGCAGCTGCGGTCAGCAACTCCTCGGTTGAGTCTCCCTCTTCCGGAAAACACGCTACGCCGACGCTGATTCCAACTTTCACGACCTTGTCGAGGCGAACCGTGAATCTCTGGTCTTCGACAGCGTTTCTAATTCGCTCAGCAACGGATATTGCCACTTGGCCAGAGGCCATCGGCATGATGGCTACGAATTCATCTCCTGCGTAGCGTGTCAGCATATCCATCTGCCGCAGTTCTTTTCGCATCACGGCAGCAATGCTGGCCAGAATACGATCACCAATAGCGTGCCCATACTGGTCGTTAATTACTTTGAAATCGTCCACGTCCATGCTCACCACCGCCAGAGACTCGTTGCTCATCCGTTGGCATTCAGCAATCCGTTGCTCCAGCATCATATAGAAACCGCGCGCGTTTGGAAGCTCAGTCAGCGGATCGATGAGAGCGCTGTCTTTTGTCTTCTCAAAGGTCAGCGCGTTGTTTAGAGCGGTGGATGCATGCTGGCAAACCGATTCCAGCAGGCGAACATGTTCCGTCGAATAAGAAGTGCGGGTCTTGGAATAAAGCGAGATAGCGCCAAACGCCCCATCCTCCCGGAGCAAAGGGGAGACGAGCACACCTCGATAGCTCTTTGCGATTTCCTCCGGTAAGCCCACGAGGTCCAGCTCAGGAGCGGCGTTACACATCGACCGGGAGTTAGCGATCACCCACCCGGTGATTCCATCACCTACGTTCATTCGCCGTTTGCCGAAGGCCTCTGTGTGTTCTCCGGCTACATGCGCCGCAACGGCCTTTCCGTTTTTCTCATCGACAACAAAGATAGCGCAGGTGTCGAACGGGACTATGGCCCGAAGTTTATTGGAAACGAGCGCCACGGTGTCGTTCAGGTTAAGTGACGAACCAATAGTTTGCGCGATCTCATGGAGTGCAAACACTTCTCGCTGTGCTTCGCTGATCGACCTGAATCCGGCATCATCATCGTCAGGCGCACCTATCACATTGGAAGCCAGGCCCGCATCCGGTTTGGTCTGAGTCTCGTAATCAGGGTCGGCAATCTCTGAGGCAACCTGCTCCTGAATATCTTCAGCGGCGATTAACCTGTCAAACTCCTCGACATGCACAATAAATTTTTCAACCACCTTGGGATCGAAAGCTGTTCCGGCCATACTTCTTAACAGCGACAATGATTCCTCGCGTTTCATACCTTTGCGATAAGGCCGATCGCAGCGCGTGGCATCGTAGAAGTCGACCACCGATATGATCCGGGCCACCAAAGGAATCCCTTCGCCTCGCAGACCTTTGGGGTAACCGCTGCCATCCCATTTCTCGTGGTGGTAACGGACGATGTCTTCTACGGGGTAAGGAAAGTTCACCCGCTTGAGAATGTCGCCACCGACGGTCGGATGGATTTTCATCTTGGCGAACTCTGCCTCGGTTAACTTGCCAGGCTTGTTCAGAATGTACTCAGGAACGGCAAGCTTGCCGATGTCGTGAAGTAACGCACCCGCAAAAAGCGCCTGTAGCTCAGTGCCCCTAACCCTAAATAGCTTTCCCATCTCCGAAGCGTAAATCTGGGTACGACGCACATGGCCATGAGTGGTCTGGTCCTTGGCGTCTATAGCGATAGCCAGCGACTCAATGGTATTCATGTGAATGGTCGCCATTTCCTCGACATGTCTTCTCTGCTCGGCCTCTCCACGCCTAATTTCATTCAGCCGCTTCTCGTTGAACCTGTAAAGCAAATGGACCAGGCCGGTGATGAGTAGCCCAAGCAGGGCCGACTGAAACCCGGCGCCCTTAAGAGCGGAATAAAACAACACCGCTGAAGCCGCGCCGGCGACCTGCGTTGTCAGCGCCCAGACGAGGCTTTCCTTGGAGGGAATTTCTCGCGGCTTGCCATCAACGATATTCAGAAAATAAACCGTGGCCAGGGTGCTCAAAAAATATTGAAGCACTGCCAGGACGCAGAGTGGCACCAGCAATACATTGAGAGGGAGCCCACTACTCGCATCGAGAGAGACAGCCTGCGCAAACAGAGCAGCCAGAAAACCGTAACACGACGCCGAAACAAAAGTGGAGATAACCGCGATGGCCGTTGTCGAAATCACTTCTCTGCGAGTGCTCAGTCCATAAGTTGAAACGAACCCAACAATGGCGGCCAGCAGAGTGGCGGGACCGGCCGTGTCCGTAGGCGGCACCGCATAGAGGATGACTGCCAAAAAAACCAGCGCGTCGGCCACCGACTTCCGACTCTGGCTGACGCCGACGCTGCTGGTAATGGAAACAGTAAATCGACTGGCAACGAGGGTTAAGACCAGCAGCATCAGCCATGATAGCTGTCCAGCGCTGGTGAAAAATGGAAGCCTGGCCGTGGAGATGAGGGCCGAGCAAAGGAGTATGAAGCCTAAGGCAGTCATACTGATCACAAGCAGGGGGCTCTTCCAGTTCCTTGTATTGGTCATTTTTTACGTCCCTTAACTGTGCGGGCTTGAGGGGTCCGCGAGAGCGGCCGCGTATGTTGCTGGGGCGCTAAGTGCCGGAGCGATGAGTGGTCATCGAGGAGAAAGATATCGTTTGGAAGGGTTGGTCATGTGCCAACAGCGTTGGGCACGGGGTAAAGATAACCTTTTCAACAGCTTGGCGTCAACCTTGGTGTCGTTTTGGCTATTTTGAGGAAAGCGGCAGAGTCTAGAGGCACCCAACGGGAGGACGGAAGGTTCGCTACTGCGCTGTCGCCGTCCTGCTTTGCAGTTGTGACGCCAACTCCCCAGCAGTAGTAACCGGCTGTTTGCAAGTAAAACTTTCGCAGACATAAGCGGTCGCTCTGCCTGCCAGCTGCGTGCGGTCACGCAGTAGCGGACTCAGTTGAGAAGCCGCCGTGTCGCCGGGAGCGGCCAGAGCGATGACTTTGTTGGGCAAGTATGTTTGCCAGACCTCATTTTGGAGGGCCTGCGTATCCTCGGAGTCGGGCGACCCAATGATGGCAATCTCTTTTGGCTTCCCGAGATAAAAATCCAGCGCCCCCAGCATTCGTCCGAAGCCGGATGGATAGCGGCCAATGGCTGTCGCAGTCAAACGTAGAATCGTTGCCGCGCGGCGCTGGTAGTCAGCGTTATCTGTCAGCAGGCCGATGCGAAGTAAGACTTCGGCGGCGACCGAGTTTCCGGAGGGCGTGGCATTGTCAAAGAAGTCTTTGGAACGCACTATCAACCGCTCGTGACTTCGCCCGGTATAGAAAAATCCACCCTCCTGTTCGTCCCAAAACTCACTAATCATTGTTTCGGTTAGGGCAGTGGCTTCTTCCAGCCAGGGCAGGCCTCCAGTAGTTTCGAACAGTGTCAGCAATCCGTCGATGTAAAAAGCGTAGTCTTCCAGATAGGCGTTGAGCTTTGCCTGATCGTCTTTGAAGGTCCGCAGGACCAAGCCACCCCTGCGCAGGTTGTCGAGGATGAAACGGGCGTTGCGTGTTGCAATTTCGGTATAGTCCGGGCGGTTAAGAATCGCTCCTGCTTCTGCAAAGCTGGCGAGCATCAGACCATTCCAGGCTGTCAGTACCTTTTCATCTCGAGCGGGCTTAATACGTTGTTCGCGCGCTTCAAATAGTATTCGGCGACCCCTGTCGAGAACATCGCTCAGTTGCTCAATGGTCACATCCTGAGCGCGAGCTACCTCCGCCAGTCCGCGCGTGACGTTAAGTATATTCTCACCTTCGAAATTACCGTTCTGGGTGACGTTGTAATAAGCGGCGAATAGGGCGGCATCGGTTTCACCCAGAAGATCATTAATCTCACCCAAGGTCCAAACGAAGAATTTTCCTTCTACGCCTTCTGAATCAGCATCCTGCGTTGAATAAAAACCACCGGCTGCGTCAGTCATCTCCCGCACAACGTAATCAAGCGTTCCTTCGGCAACTCGGCGGGCAAGTTCGTGGTGCGTCGTCTGATAAAGGTGAAGATAAAGTCTTGAGAGAAGTGCATTGTCATACAACATCTTTTCGAAGTGGGGAACCAGCCAGCGAGCGTCGGTTGAATAGCGGTGAAAGCCGCCGCCCAGATGATCGTAGATGCCACCCTCCGCCATCTTCTGGGTGGTATGACGGACAAGCTCCAACGCTTGAGGTTCCGCCGTGCGGTAAAAGTGATGAAGTAAAGACTCGAGGGTCATCGCCGGCGGAAACTTCGGAGCGCCGCCGAAACCACCGTTAGTTGAGTCGTAGTTCTTGATTGTTCCGCGGTAGGCAGCATCAAGAAGATCGTTTGACAATACCTGGCTTGATTCGCTGGTGTCTGTCGAACGCTTCAATTCGGTGAGTACTGAATCTGCCGTTTGCTTAATGTCTTCGGGACGCTCTCGGTAAGCGTCCGAAAGGCTTATGAGAACGCGCGGAAAGCCAGGCATGTTATAGCGATCCTCAGGTGGGAAGTAGGTGCCTGCGTAAAAAGGAACAGCATCGGTAGTGAGAAACACAGTCATGGGCCACCCGCCGTGATGCGTCATCATTTGAGTGGCATTCATGTAAATCTGATCAAGATCCGGCCGCTCTTCTCGATCGACCTTGATGCTCACGAAATTATCGTTCATCACCTTTGCAATTGCTTCGTTTTCAAACGACTCGTGCTCCATCACATGACACCAGTGGCAGGCTGAGTAGCCGATACTCAGCAAGATTGGCTTCTGTTCACGGCGGGCGACTTCAAAGGCCTCTTCTCCCCACGGAAACCAATCCACTGGATTGTGTGCGTGCTGCAAGAGATAAGGACTGGTTTCGTTTATGAGCCGATTTGTATGGGCAGGCTTAGTCACGTAAAACTCTCACCTTTCACTAATCGGAGGTATTCTATCGTTCCTGAAGGTAGAGGCCTAATTCGAAGGTTTTCTGTGCGCAACAGGCGTATACAGTACAAGCTTTAGCTTGCGTGGTGCGCAAAGAGCTAGCTTCTGTGGACGCGAAGACGCAACCTGAAGGTTGTACTCTGAACACCTGTTAGGAGGTGTATAGAGTACAAGCATTAGCTTGCGTGGTGGGGAAGGAAGCCAGCTTGTGCGGAGGCGAAGACGCAACCTCAAGGTTGTACCCTGAACACCTGTGAGTATCGTCGGGAACTTTGCTATACTCCCCGGCAAAACTGAATGGCCATTCATTTTTCATAGAACAGGACTATTAATGGAACGCGAAACTTTAGAGATGGATGTGGTCTTCGTCGGAGCGGGACCTGCCAACTTGAGCGGTGCAATGCATCTTGCCCGTTTGATAAAGAAGTATAACGAAGACGTAGCGTCAGGGCAGCGTGAGGGTAAGCCTCTTGGCGAAATCGAGATTGGAGTGATCGAGAAAGGCGCCTCGGTTGGCTCCCATATCCTCTCGGGCGCGGTGATGGATCCAAGGGCTCTTATGGAGCTGATGCCGGACTTCGTTGAGCAGGGCGCTCCGCTTGAATCCCCGGTAAACGAAGACTACTTCCTTTATCTGACCAGAAAGCACGCGATTCGATCGCCGGTTACACCGCCGCCGCTGAAGAACCATGGCTATTACATCGTTTCGCTTAACCGTCTGACAGCGTGGCTGGGAGAGAAATGTGAAGAAGCCGGCGTCAACATCTTCCCGGAGTTTCCCGGTGCCGACCTGCTCTATGGCGGGGACGACATCGTTGTCGGTGTGCGCACCGGTGACAAGGGGATCGATAAAGAAGGGAAGCGCAAAGCCAACTTTGAGCCCGGCGTCGATCTGCGAGCAAAAGTCACCGTGCTCGGGGAAGGCCCACGTGGCTCGTTGACCAAGCAACTCGTTCAGCGTCTCAACCTGGACGCCGGACGTGAACCTCAGGTTTATAGCATTGGCGTGAAAGAGCTTTGGGAGCTGCCCGACGATCGTTATCCCACCGGACGAGTTACCCACACGCTGGGTTTTCCCTCCGACGCCAGCACCTACGGAGGCGGTTGGATCTACGGAATGCAAAACCGCATCTTGAATATCGGTTACGTGACGGGCCTGGACTACAAAGACCCTCTCCTGGATCCGCACGCAGAATTTCAAAAATTCAAACTGCATCCGTTCGTCCGCCGCTTGCTTGACGGCGGCAAGATGATTCGCTACGGCGCAAAGACAATCGCGGCGGGTGGCTATTTCGCCATGCCGCAAATTTATGCTGATGGAGTGTTGTTGGTGGGCGACTGCGCGGGTTTCCTCAACTCACAGAGGTTGAAGGGAATTCACTCCGCCATCAAGAGTGGCATGCTGGCAGCGCAGGCGATCTTCGAAGCGCTGTTGGCTGGAGACTACTCCGCCAAACAGTTGCAGCGTTATGAACAGCTTGTTAACCAAAGCTGGATCATTCCTGAGTTGCGCAAGGTGAGAAACTTCCACGCGGGTTTCAAACATGGCCGTTGGTTGGGCCTTGTGAATACCGGCCTGCAGTTCGTAACTGGAGGACGATCCTGGGGAATTCTGGATCGAGCGAAGGCGGAGGCCGGTCATGAAGAGATGAAAAAGCTTTCAGCCTACGGATATCGCGGCGACAACATCGAGCAGCGTTATGACGGTCTCAAATTTGACGGCAAGATCGCTTTCAACAAAGTAACCGACGTCTACCACGCTGCGGTCGGGCATAGCGAAGACCAGCCGAGCCATCTTCATGTTCTCGACACGAATATCTGCGCCACTCGTTGTGCTGAGGAATACGGAAACCCATGCCAGCGGTTCTGTCCGGCCGCCGTCTACGAGATGGTCGACGATGCAACGCAGGGCCGACGCACGCTTCGGATCAACTTCTCCAACTGCGTGCACTGTAAGACGTGCGACATCATGGATCCGTACCAGATTATTAACTGGGTAACTCCGGAAGGTGGTGGCGGGCCAGACTACAAGGGAATGTGAGGGAGGCGGTTAACTGTCCTCACCGCCAGGTTCATCGCCGTTAGTATGGACCTGGAAGTTGACGCGGCCGCGCATTACTTCTTCCAAGGCAATACGAGTGTTCTTGTGTTTGAGGGCGTCGATATCGATCCGCGGGCGCGCCCCGCGCTGAAGCTGCTTACTTCTTTTCGCGGCCAGTATGATCAGGCGATATTTCGAATCTATCTCAGGCGCCGTGGTCTCTTCTGCTAATTCGTTCGATTCTTCATTGGCTGCCATTGGTGCCAGTGCTCCTCTCAATCCAATCAAAAAGTTTCAGTTTGACTCGCTAAGTTCTTTGGTGGCGAACGCTTCAACCAGCCTTTTCACTCGAGGTTCCTGCCGGCTAAGCCTGGCGCGCTCCGCATAGACAATCGACGCGAGTTGTTCTGCGGCTCGATCCGCGTCGTCATTAATTATTACGTACTGAAAATTCGAGTAATGCTCCAACTCCGTCGGAGCATTACGCAATCGAAGCTCAAGTTCGTCCGCGGAATCTGTTCCGCGGGCGACCAGGCGTTCTTTCAGGATCTGAAACGATGGCGGCAGAATGAATATGCTAACCGCATCTTCGACCAACGACCTTACGCTGGCTGCACCCTGGACGTCTACTTCGAGAATGATGTCCCGGCCTTCAGAAATTTCTCGAGTCAGCTGCCGGTGACCCGTCCCATAGAGTTTTCCATGCACCTGCGCCCACTCGAGAAACTCATTAGCTGCCACCATCTCCTCAAATTTCTGCGGCGTAACAAAGAAATATTCGCGGCCGTCGGCTTCTCCACTTCTGGGCGCCCTGGTTGTGAACGAAACAGAATAGCTAAGGTTCACTATCTTATTCAACACGCGACGTATCAGCGTGCCTTTGCCGCCGCCGGAAGGTGCACTGACGACAAACAGAATTCCCCGGCCATCCGTTGTCCGGACAGCCGAGTCAGTCTGCGGTTGCGACGCGTCTATTTCACTCAACATTCTGGACCTGCTCGCGAATCTTCTCCACTTCGGCCTTAATGCCCAGGGCCGCCTCTTTAATAGACAGATCTGTCGATTTGGACAAGGTCGTGTTGGCTTCACGGTTGAGTTCCTGAAGCAGGAAATCAAGCATCTTCCCCGTTTCGCCGGTTGAGCTGAGCGCGTCGCGAAACTGCGCCAGATGGCTTCGCAGGCGGACCATCTCTTCGCTGACGTCGCTGCGGTCTGAAAGATAAGCGACTTCCTGGGCCAGTCTACCCTGATCGATCTCCACTAACTGGCCATTTCGACTCAGCAACTCTGCAATGCGCTTTTGCAGTCGTACCTGGTAAGCAGCGACGAGTCCTGCCGCCGCGTTTTCTATCGTGGGGACGAGTTTATCGATCTTATCGATTCGTTCCGCCATTTCGCGCTGCAGGGTCTCTCCTTCCTGGGCCCGCATGCGTTCGAGCTCATCGAGCGCTCCGGCCACGGCCCCTTCGATGCCCGCGACCACTTCATCGCTTAGTCCATCCCGTGTGGGTTGAAGCGCACCCGGCAACCGCGCCAGCACATTGATGTCCAGCTCCCCCGCGATATTAAATTCTGTTTGCATCTCGCGCAGAGCACTGACGTAACCTGCAATGAGTGGTCTATTCAATTCATAAGCAGTTTGTGAACTCTTTTCGAAACTTATAGTGACGTCAACGCGGCCTCGAGAAAGTCTGCTACTGATTTGCCGTTTAATCGCCGGTTCCAGGGATGAAAGCTCGCCGCCCAGACGCAGATGAACATCAAGGAACCGATTGTTCACTGTCTTAAGATCAACCGACACTGAAAAGTGTTCGCCTACTGCCGACCCGCGCCCATATCCCGTCATTGATTTCATAAATTTGTTCTTGGTTCTTTGTCCGTTGTCAGTTGTGAGTGGTCAGTTGTCAGTTGTCAGTTGTCAGTTGTTAGTTAGTAGTCCATTGTCAGTAGTCAAATACTGATAACGGACAACTGACAACGAACAACTGACTACTGACCACTGACTACTGACCGATAACGGTCAATTCTTCCTCTTCATCAGCAAACTGAAGTTCATACAACCTTCGGTATTGTCCACCCTGTGCCAGAAGCTCCGAATGTTTACCCATCTCCGTAATTCGGCCGGCCTCCATCACGACTATCGTGTCCGCCCGGCGAATTGTTGATAAGCGGTGGGCGATAACGATTGTCGTCCGGTTACGGACCAGATTTGCGATTGCCTGTTGTACGAAGCGTTCTGACTCGGCATCCAGCGCCGAGGTCGCTTCGTCAAGTATCAGCACGGGCGCGTCAACCAGCAATGACCGCGCAATGGCCAAACGTTGCCGCTGGCCGCCGGAAAGGAAAATGCCGCGCTCGCCGACAATCGTTTCATATTTCTGCGGCAGCTCCATGATGAAATCGTGAGCAAACGCAATACGCGCCGCCTCCTCGATTTCAGCCTGCGTCGCTTCAGGTTTCCCGTAAGCAATATTGTGCCGCACAGTGTCATTGAACAGAACGGTTTCCTGGGTCACCAGCGCAATCTGCCGCCGCAGGCTATCCATCGTAGCGTCTCGCAGGTCAACCCCGTCCCAGCTAACGCTCCCGAGAGTCGGATCGTGGAAACGGGGTAGCAGCTTCGTCAGGGTCGACTTACCACCGCCGGATTCGCCCACGAGGGCCACCATCGAACCCGCCGGAATCGTGATACTGACATCACGCAAAACGGAACGCTCTTCGTTTGCATAGCCGAAGGAAACATTTCGCAACTCTATCTGACGAGCAAGCGGCTTGAGCGCGACTGCATCCTTCTTTTCAGGCAGCTCGTCATGCTCATCCATGATTTCCCAAACGTGGTGGGCCGCAGCCAGCGCCTGCTCCATGTTGTTGTGCAATCGCGAGAGCTTCCGCATCGGGTCGTAACTGCGAAAGAGGAACAAGAGAAAGGCCAAAAACTGGGCCGAATTCATCCGACCCGCAACGATCTCACGCTGGCCGAAATAAAGGAGAAACACTATGAAGACCACGCCGATCATTTCAATCACCGGCGGGGCAAAACCGGAGATCCTGGCGGTGCGAAGATTAGCGCCGACGATCCGCCTGGCTACCGTGGTGAAGCGGGCTGACTCACGAGCCTCCCCACGGTAGGCCTTAACGATGGTCTGATTTGACAAGGCTTCCTGCGCGGTGTCTGTCAGTTCCTTGTTGCCCTCAAAACTTTCTCTGGAGAGGTTGCGAAGCGCGGTGCCAAATTTTGCCGTCAGTACAGCCACAATTGGAGCCAGGATCAGTGAACCCAATGTTAGACGCCAACTGTAATAGAACGACGCCGACAGAAACGCGATAAAAGTAAAACTCTCGCGCAGCATGTCTCGCAATGTGCTTGCGACCGCAGCCTCGATAGCTGCAGCGCTGGAGACCAGACGGGAGACCAGATAATTTGTCCGGTGTCGTTCAAAAAAGCTTGCGGATTGTGAAAGCAGGTGACTGTAAAGGTCCTGGCGCAGTTTCAAAACGGCTGACTGGCCCACGCGGGCCATCAGGAAGGTGGAGAAGTATTCGGCCAAACCCTTAGCCAGCGTAAAGGTCAGCAAAAGAATTGATATCGTCTTCCATGCACCGAGGCCGGATTCCGGAATGATTTTCTGCAAAGCGAAGAGTGTCTGTGTGCGATGACCGGCCTGGGCAAAAGCCTGATCGAAGATGGGTACTATCAGCGCACCGATTGCGGCTTCCAGCAGCCCTACCAGCAGCATCGCAAGCGTGGCCAGCGCGAAGGTCCCCCGGTGAGGTTTCAAGTACCTGAAGAGTCTTCTGAGATCACGCATCGGCTCTGGTTAATTCAACACTGCGACAGTTTCCCGTTCAGTCGCTATGAAGGAAGGATTTAGACGGCGTAAAAGCAAAGGCTCACTATACTTACGCGCTTGAGGCAGCGTCAAGGCTGACTAATTCAGGCGTAGTGGTCCGCGCAAGTCCCAGCGCGGAGGGCTGTCAGATAGTAGCCGGTGGTCGAAGCGTAGCGTAAACCACCGGAAAGCAACGAGTAGTTCGCACGCACCCCACAGAGTCTGTCCGGAAATAGATAATCTGTCTTTCTCTGTGCATCCTCAGTGTCCTCTGTGGTGGTTGTTTTTCACAGAGACACAGAGTTCATAGCCGGCTGACGCTGCAAAGAACGACGAGAGAGACGATCCACGAACACACACGAAAGGAACACTAACGTCTTTCGCGTCAGTTCGTGTCGTTTCGTGGATCGTACTTTCTTGCTCAAAAAACAAGAACTTGAGCGCTTTATACAGAGATCGCACAGCGCGGCCTGGGCCGCAACGAAGTCCTGGCTCCAGCGGAGCCAAATGTTTCTACGCTGCGCTGCGACCACCGGCTACTATCTGACAGCCGTCCGGGCTGGAGGATACTTTCTTACAAACCCTTAGATTTAGTCCCACCCGCACAAACCTTCATCGTTAACCCGGAAGCATGATTTTCAGCTCAGGACTTTTTTTAGACCACACTGGAGGAACTAAGCTATAATTCGTCGCGTCAATATCAAATCCCTAACCCCAGACTGGATCAACATAACTTGGTACAGACACCACCAGTAGCGAGCAAGTATGCCGGAAAGCGGCTTTTGATCGTCGATGATGATGCGGACATGCGACTGTTGCTGGCCGAATATTTTCGCCGGCTTGGATTCCAGGTGGTTGAGCACGAAAGCGGTGCCGCAGCCCTGGAACCCGCCACCACGGGAAAGTTTGATTGTTTTATTTTCGACGTCTCAATGCCTGGGATGACGGGCTTTGAGCTACTGAAGCGCATACGCGACAGGGGCGTGCAGACACCGGCGCTGTTTTTGACCGCGCACGACGCGCTTGATTACAAGGTGGCCGGTTACGAAGCCGGCGGCGATGATTACCTGGCCAAGCCCTTTAGCCCGCGTGAACTGGAATATCGCGTCGAAGCTTTGCTGCGGCGAACCAGTGTGATCCAACCCGCCAAGGATGATGAGCGCGTTGAAGTGGGAGACCTCATCGTTGACAAAAGACGTCATGAGGTAGTCAGGCAAGGCGTTCGGATCGATCTAACACCGCTGGAATTTCAGATTCTGGAGCTGCTGGCATCAGAACCCGGCCGAGCATGGTCGCGCAATGCATTGCTCGATAGAGTTTGGAGCACGGAGTATGAAGGTTATCAGCGAAACATCGACCCGCATATCAACCGGCTGCGGAAGAAACTGGAAACAGACCCGAAGAACCCACGCTACGTGCTTACCGTTCGCGGCGTTGGTTATAAGCTTAACGAAGCTCCTTAGCTAGCGGCGCAATCTCTTCATCGGTGTTACTCTGCGTTCTTCATTCCCGGTGAGATCTGTTCGGCGCAATCCAGGCTAAGTCCCAGGACACACTAGAAAGGCTTTCAAAGATGTGGATGGTGGTTGCAGTTCTCATGGCTGTTTGGTTCGTGCTCAAGTTTCTTCTTCATAAGGGTGGGTTCGTTCATATCCTCCTGCTCACCGCCATCTCCATCTTCGTAGTTCAATTCATGGCCTACCGTAAGACGCGCTACCAGAACAACTCATCCAAGCGCAACAGGCGTATAGAGTCCAAGCTTTAGCTTGCGTGCTACGGAAGAAGCCAGCTGGGTTCAAAGGTGAGCCAGTCTGCATGATCCCGAAGGAGCAACCTGAAGGTTGTACTCTGAACTACACGCCCGAAGTTCAGAGTTCAAGCTTTAGCTTGCGTGCTACGGAAGAAGCCAGCTGGGTTCAAAGGTGAGCCAG
>JBBPIC010000083.1:18508-22874 GCA_038040525.1 Acidobacteriota bacterium
TCTGCATGATCCCGAAGGAGCAACCTGAAGGTTGTACTCTGAACACCTGTCAACCAACTGAACCATTTCTAGTGGATAAGCAAATACGATCCACGAAAACACACGAAACAACACTAACTTTTCTTCGTGAGATTTCGTGTGACTTCGTGGATCGTTCTTAACTCGGCAGAGCACGGGACCCAGAATAGGACACTACTCCGTTTCTCACCTTACTTGACCCTTTTCCCGCCAGTCGGCAACAATGAACGCCGGCCCTGCATCAACTGTAACGAAGTCTTTTGATTACGAGATCGAGGTTTCGACGTCAAACAATTCTAAGGAGTGGTTTTGTTATGTCTAGCCCGTTTTTAGCTCGATTCGCGCGCTTGTTATCTTTGTGCGCGGCCGCCGCCGCCGTCACCTTTGCCCAGACTGATCTTCCTCGCGCCACCAGCGCCGTGACTTATCCGCTCGATGAGACCGTGGAGATTAAGTTTCGCGGCACGACGCTTCTGCCAAGATTGAAAGGGGAAGCCAAGGTTAAGCGCGAAGGTCGCAGAGGGACGCGGGTGGGCCTGTCCATCGACAATTTGCCAAGGGCCCATGAACTGGGCGGCATTTACACAACCTTTGTCCTTTGGGCCATTTCACCGGACGGGCGCGTCGACAATCTGGGCGAGATCAAAAGAGGTGGTAGTCCGTATATCGCTTCGAAGCTTGACGTCACCACACCTTTGCAGACCTTTGCCCTTCTGATCACTGCCGAACCTCATTTCCTCATGAAGATCCCCAGCCGGATGGTGGTTTTAGAAAACATTCCGCCGCAAAATCCAGGCAAGTCCCACATTGAAACCATCAGAGTGCAATACATTGGAAACTCAAGCGACTATTTCAGAGACTCGCGCGTGCCGGAGATTGCCACTTCTGATTACCGCGATATTCCCGTTTCGCTGTTGGGAGCGAGGCAGTCGATAAACCTCGCAAGATTCGCAGGCGCCTCCCAGGACGCGCCGCAGGAGCTACAAACTGCAGAAGATGATCTGCGAGCTGCTGAAATGGCATTGCGGGTAAATCAACCCATAGCCGAAGTTGACGTGCTCGCACGCAAGGCTACCTCGTCGGGCGCCCGAGCTGAGGAGTTGGCCCAGGCGAGGAAGGTCGCTCGATTACGTCGCGAAGACACCCTTCGGAGAGACGAAGCGCTGCGCACCGCAGAGCGGACCGCGGATTCGGCACAACGGGAGATTCAGCAATTACGCGCTGATCTCGATCGAGAGCAGCGTGCCCGCGAGTTGGCAGAACGAGATGCGGCCACAGCAAATGAGCAGTTGCGGGAGCAGAGAATTGAAGTCTCCCGCCTGCGAGACGAATTACAGAGCGTGCGAACCGACGCAGAAGCTGCCAAGATTAGCTTGGCCCGGCTGGAGGGAGCCAGTAGGGCCCAGGAGGCGAGTCGAGAGGCAGAACTACGTGAACAACAAAGACGGGCGGGCGAAGCTACGTTAAAGCAATCGCTGGCGAAATACGGCACACTCAGGGAATCCGCGCGGGGCATTCAACTCGTATTGCCGGAGTCAATGTGGGGCGGTCCTCGAGCCACTTCTTTGAACTCCGCTGCCGCTGGAAAACTTGAACCGTTGGCCGCATTACTTGCGAGCAATCCCGATTACCAGGTTCTCATTGAGACCTATACCGACAGCAAAGGCGATGAGATAGCTCTTCAACAACTCACACAGGAAAGAGCGCGCCAGTTATCCGAGCGATTCCAGGCCGCGGGCGTTGATGCCTCGCGCATTCAAGCTAACGGCATGGGCGCGGCAAATCCGGTCGCTACGAATGCGACAGTAGCTGGTAGAACACGTAATCGCCGAACGGAAATCACGTTGACCGTTGTTCCGGCGCGAAGCGCGGCGAACCAGTAGACAGGAGGCAGGAGGCAGGAGGCAGGAGGCAGGAGGCAGGAGGCAGGAATAAAATGGTAACTCTCCCTGGTGGCTGTCAACAGTTTGATTGGTGCGCGCTGTTGTTAGGTTCGCCTCCTGCCGCTCCTTCCTTCTTCCTGCCGCCTGCTTCCTGCCTCCTGCCTCCTACCGCGCCTCCTGCCTCCTGCTGCCTGCCTCCTGCATCCTGATCCATGTCTCCACTCGAAGTCCTACAACTGGTCGGGTATTCAATAGGTGCGGTGTTACCGCTCTGGATGGGGATTCAACTTGTTTCCCGTCGCGGCAAGTTGAGTTCAATCGAGCGCGTCCTGGTCGCCCTCGCCCTGAGCATGTGCGGGTGGCACAGCAGTAACCTCCTCATCACACTGCATGGGCTCTTCGGACTTGGTTTCCACAACTGGACTACTACGCTGCGAATCGTAGACACGATCGCGGTCATCAGCATCACCCTCGCCTATTCGTTTCTGCTCCACGTTCATATCCATCTCTGGGCCAACGCTGCGGACCACCCGCTGAAGCGCTCTGAGAAGATCCGCCTCTATCTTTCATACGCGCCGCCGCTATTCCTGCCGTTGGCAATCTACAAGATCTGGACGGGCAATTATGCGCCGATGCTTGCCCGGGTCACCTTCCTGATTGTGCCGATGGCGGTTTGGATCACTTACGTGCTGGGCGTCATTGCCATCACAGAGTTGCTGATTGCCAGGAAGACCTCCAACGTAAGCGAACAGCGAATCATGCGAACGCTGGCCGCTTCGTTTTTGGGTGTCGGAGTAGTGATCCTCGCAGCGCTCGCCTTTGGAGTCGGCGAAGGGACACAACTTGGGTTGTACCTGAAGACGATTGCGAATTTGGGTTCACTGCTACCGTCGGCATTGCTCGCTTACTACATCTATCGGTATCGATATCTCGAGTTGATAATCGAAGAAAGCCTGGTGGTCGCTTCATTTGCTGCGGTCGTTCTCACAATTTACATCTATGGCATTCGCACCATTGGCGACTGGATAACTTCGAATTACGGCGTTAGACCAGGCGTGGTTGAGGCCCTGTTGATACTCGGACTCGCTCTGGCTGCCGCACCCTTGCGCGGTTGGCTGGAAAAGCGGTTTCGAAAACTATTTGAACGCGAGGCAGCGCTCTACCGGCAAATTGTGTCGCGCATTAGTTCTCACGCGGGCAGGTACAAGCAGTTGCCTGAGTTGCTTGACTTCGTGGAGCAACAGACGACCACAGCCCTGGCGCTACGCCGCGTACGCATCGTCGTCAGCAGGCCCGTGACTTCCGACCACGCCCGGGAAAGTGAAAAACGAGTAGGTCGCGATGCTGCGTTCGAGGAACCCTGGGTCGAAGAGATACTTCGCCTTTCGCAGCTTGAGGATTGGCGACCAGTCGAAGACCATCCTTTGCTCGAGGCAGAAGGATATTCGATTGCCTATCCACTCCGGCGGGACGAAAAAGTTCCCGGTCTACTCACGGTTGATGCGTCGCCGGCTAGTCTGACTCAGGAAACCCGTTCTGTTCTTGAAATTCTCGCGGACCAGGTGGCTATTGCAATTGAAGATTGCCGCCTGGTCGAAGAAAACGTGCGGCTTGAGAGACGACTGGCCGAACGCGAGCGCCTGGCAACCCTGGGCCAGATGGCCGCTACCGTCGCCCATGAGATTAAGAACCCGCTCTCCGCGATTAAGTCGATTGCACAAGTGATGGGCGAAGACGAAAGCATAAACCGGGAGTACGCGCGGGACTTGAGTCTGATCGTTGGCGAGACAGACCGGCTGGGTCAGAGCGTCACGCAGTTACTTACTTTTGCCCGCAAGGAGACGCCTGCAGAGCTGCCGATGCGGGCCGGCCAACTTATCGAATCTGTAGTGAGGTTATTCCAAGTTGGCGCGGAAAAAGAGGGAATCAAGTTAACCGCCACGGTCGAGGCGGACGAGGAACTGGAAGGCACGGCCGTATCCGCTCTCAGGATCGCGCTCTCCAACGTTCTGTTGAATGCTTTGCAGGCAACACCGCGAGGCGGAGAAGTGGCCGTCACGGAAACGCTCGATAACGGCGAAGTCGTTGTGGCAGTGGAAGACAGCGGCAAGGGAATATCAGATGAGCTGCGTCAGCGGGTTTGGGAACCGTTCTTCACTACCAAACAAAGAGGCACTGGTCTGGGTCTGGCAATTGTGCGGAAGCGAATGGAAGAAGCGGGAGGTTCGGCGCAACTTTCTTCACGAGTTAACGGCGGCGCAAAGTTTGAGCTCCGGGTGCCGTTGATTGCGGCGCCGCCTAAAGGCTGAACTCTGAAGTACGGGCGCGAAGTTTAGAGTTCAAGCTTTAGCTTGCCACCTTTGAAACCCGCAACCTAAAGGTTGAACTCTGAACTACGCGCCCGAGGTTTAGAGTTCAAGCTGCTTTGCCCGAAAAGTTAGTTTGACGAGATCTTGAAGTCCTCG
>JBBPIC010000120.1:0-6545 GCA_038040525.1 Acidobacteriota bacterium
TGAGGATGCACAGAGAAAGACGATTATCTATTTTCCCGACAGACTCGTTGGGGCAAAGACATCCGAGCTAGCGCTGCTCTTTATACATTAAACCCGATCCACATCATCTAATTTAATTAGTTCTGAAAGGTCAATAACCCAACTTTGACTCAAGATAGGATTGGGCAAATTGGTTTCGCTCAGCGAAATAATCATCAATCGATTTTTTGATCTTGATGGGTTGCGCTCAACGTGTTAAGACGTGCAGCGCAATAGATTAATCAGTCATCCGGACTTTCGTACTTTCCGTTATCGAGCAATTAATTACGGGGCAGTAGCCCGACCGTTAGGAAGGGCGCATCGAGTGCTGGATAAACGCCCTTCCTAACGGTCGGGCTACTGCCCCGCGTGTTTCCAGCCTTCATTAAATGAAACAGTCTAAATCTCCCACCATCAAGAATTCGGTCAGCCGCAGAAACTTCTTGAAGTCAACCTCGTCTGTTGTCGTTGCGAGTGCGCTGCTCCGTGATCTTCCCAACAATACATTTGGCGCGGAGATCTCAGCTGCATCCTCGAACGTTCAGACTCAGCCTCCAACAAAGCGTCTTCATAGCCAACGTCTCCTGACTGGTTGGGATTATCGGCGCGGTAGTCTGGGCGGAGTTTGGGAAGTTTGGCGAAAGGCTAATGACGATGCCAACACGTGGACGCCAGTTGAGCTGCCTCACTGTTTCAACGCGCTCGATGCTGTCGACCCGGACACGCCTTATTACCAGGGCCCTGGTTGGTATCGCACCAGACTCAAACTCGATAATCCTCATTCGCGCGGCCGCACGCTTCTACACTTCGAAGGCGCCGGACAAAAAACTGAAGTCTATGTTTTCAACAGCAAAATCGGAGCGCATGTTGGTGGCTATGATGAATTCACGTTTGATATCACAGACGCGGCAGCCGCCGCCCTGAAAAACGAAGCTAACAAAGGACTCGTGCCGGTCGCGATTCATTGCGACAGCTCGCGCGACCTGGAAATGATTCCCTCCAATCTCAGCGACTTCAATCTTTACGGCGGTCTATATCGTTACGTAAATCTGGTTTACGTCCCGGCAATTTCCCTGGAGCGTGTGCACATCGACACGACCCTCACGCCGCAGGGAAAAGCTACCGTCGCCATCCGGGCCCGACTCTACAATCCCGGCGATCTCAAGGATGAGCTGAGGTTGGAGGCCCGAGTTTTTGATCCAACCGAGAAAGTAATTAACACCAATTCGCAAAATCTCACGCCCTGGTCAGACATGCGCGAGTTGAACAGTTTCACATTTGAAAAGCCGTCGCTATGGTCGCCTCGTTCCCCGGCGCTGTACAGCGTCGTCGTCACGCTGAAAAGTCCGGATGGAGAGATGGAGATAACAGAACGATTCGGCTTGCGACAGTTTGAGTTCGTCAAAAACGGCCCCTTCAAACTTAACGGTGAGCGGTTGCTTATTCGCGGTACGCAGCGTCACGAAGATCACGCCGGCGTCGCAGCCGCCATGACTGAGGCCATGATGCGAGAAGAGATGCGCCTGGTGAAGGAGCTGGGCGCAAACTTCATTCGCCTGGGCCACCACCAGCAATCGCGCATCGTGCTTGATCTGTGTGACGAGTTAGGCCTTCTGGCTTGGGAAGAAATTCCATGGTGTCGTGGCGGACTTGGTGGCGACCGCTACCAGGAGCAAGCGCGCCGCATGTTGCGAAATATGATCGATCAGCATCGAAACCATCCGTCTGTAATCATCTGGGGACTGGGTAACGAAAACGACTGGCCGGGCGATTTTGAGGAGTTCGACAAAGACAAAATTCGCGCGTTCATGATCGAATTAAATGATCTATCGCACAGTCTGGATCCTTCGCGAAAGACTGCGATCCGTCGTTGCGACTTCTGCAAGGACGTCATCGATGTCTATTCACCATCCATCTGGGCGGGCTGGTATGGCAGCGGACGCTACACCGAATACAAGAGTCGTTCCGAAACTGAGATGAAAAAGGTAAACCACTTCCTGCATATGGAGTGGGGCGGCGACAGCCATGCGGGCCGTCACTCTGAAAACATCGAAAAAATACTCGCCGGAGTTGTTGCGGGGCAGCCGCCGGACGAACGCGGCCTCGATTATTTGTTAACGGGTGGAGTCAGCAAGGCCTCTAGCGACGGTGATTGGTCGGAGACATACATCTGCAACCTGTTCGATTGGCACTTGAAAGAACAAGAGACAATGGAATGGCTTGCAGGGACGGCCCAGTGGATCTTTAAAGATTTCTCAACCACCCTCCGGCCCGGCAATCCTGTGCCCAGAGTGAATCAGAAGGGTCTGGTTGAGCGAGACCTGAAATTAAAGGAAGGCTATTTCGTTTTCCAATCCTACTGGACGGAAAAACCAATGGCCCACATCTATGGCCATTCGTGGCCTGTTCGATGGGGTGAAAAGAATGAATCCAGGTTGGTGAAGGTCTATTCAAACTGTCCCACGGTTGAGTTGTTTGTAAATGGGAAACCAGTGGGCGTGAAAAAGCGGAACCGCCAGGATTTCCCCGCGGCTGGGTTGCGTTGGTTAGTGCCATTTAACGAAGGGGAGAATCGGCTGAAAGCTGTAGGACGGAAAAACGGCGTGGAGGTAGTGGACGAAATCACGTTTAGTTATCAAACGGGAAAGTGGGACGAGCCTGCGCAACTGACGCTTAGGGAATCCGCGAGAAATGGCGACATCATCACGATTCAGGCGCAGATGCGGGATCATAATGCGCACCTCTGTTTGGATGCGCGAAACGTTGTGCGGTTTGGTCTGGTCGGAAATGGGAGGTTGATAGACAACCTGGGCACTTCGAGGAGTGCGCGGAAAGTTGAGCTTGCGAACGGCCGCGCCGAAATAAGTTTGCAGCGAAAGGGTGAAGTAATTGTAAGTGTTTCGTCTGAGGGGGTGCCGGCAGCGTTCCTTAAGATCTAGTTCTAATGAACCCGGAGGGTTCGAAAGTAGCCGGTGGTCGTAGCGAAGCGAAGACCACCGGACAGTAACTTTGTGCGATCTCTGTGAACTCTACTCTGGGGTAGATTTACCAGGAAAGGGTCTTGCGGCTTTGCCGCATTCCGTGCGGAAAGGCTGTGCCTTTCCGGGCGGACTTTAATTTCTGTGAGGCTATGCCTCCGATTCCGGAGGCGAAGCCTCAGGATTTTTAGAGGCGCTTACGGTAAGGCTGAGCCGGCTGAGCCTTACAGCACGGAAGGCGGCAAAGCCGCTCAGGCTGAGACGTAAACCGCAACTGACTTTCATGAAGCGACGAACTTTTCTACTACTGTCGGCAATTGGCCTTCTTCCGCGCGGTCCCAAAGCGGCCGCCTTTCAACAGTCCAAAGCTTCCCTCAGCGAAGCTAACCAGCCCGACCTTCGTCTCTGGTATCGCCAACCCGCCGCAAACTGGAATGAAGCGCTACCCATCGGTAACGGAAGATTAGCAGCCATGGTTTTTGGCGGCATCGACTCCGAACGAATTCAACTGAACGAAGACACGATCTGGGCGGGAGAAAAACGCGATCGAAATAATCCCGAGGGCGCACGCAATCTTGCTGAAGTAAGGCGACTACTGTTTGCCGGCAGGCCTAAAGAAGCGGAGCAGCTTGCCGAAAGGACCATTATCGCCGTTCCCAAACGCATGCCGCCTTATCAACCTCTTGGCGACCTTCTCCTCCGTTTCAACGGCCACGAGAACCCGAAAGACTACTTGAGAGAACTCGATCTCGATAGCGGGATTGTTCGGGTCACATATCGATTGGGCGACACTCGCTTTACGCGTGAAGTTTTTGCCTCGGCAGTGGACCAGATAATTGTGGTTCGTCTGATCAGCGATAAATCCGGGAGAATCTCCTTTAAGGGTACGCTAACGCGCCAACAGGACAGTCACACACGAGGGCAAAACCCTAACCTGATCGTAATTGATGGTGAAGCCATCGCTCGAGGTGATCGCCATCCACTTGAGCGCAAGGTCGGCGTCAAATTCCAGGGCCGCGTGCAAGCTCTTGCGCACGGTCCACGAGCCACGACGCGTGTAGACGGAAATGAACTGCGAGTGGACGGCGCTGACTCGGTCACACTTTTGTTCGCCGCCGCCACCAACTTTCGTGTGAAAGATCCGGCAGCCAGGTGTGCCCAATATCTTGCCGCCGCCAACAAACCCTACTCGAGACTACGTTCCGCCCACGTCGCCGATCATCGGCGACTGTTCCGCCGGGTTCAATTTCATCTTGGCGCCGCGCCACCAGATCTCCCTACCGACGAGCGATTGAAGCGAGTACAAGCCGGCGAGAGCGACCTCGCACTCATAGCACTCTACTTTCACTTTGGCCGTTATCTTTTGATAGCGAGCAGCCGCCCAGGCTCGATGGCAGCCAATCTGCAAGGCAAGTGGAACGATCAGATGCAGCCCTCCTGGGACAGTAAGTACACAATTAACATCAACACGGAGATGAACTACTGGCCCGCCGAAGTTTGTAATCTGCCGGAGCTCCATGCTCCCTTGTTCGATTTGATTGAGAACGCGCGCGAAGACGGTCGCCGCCTGGCTAAGAACCTTTACGGCGCACGAGGCTTCGTTATTCATCACAACACAGACTTGTGGGGACACGCGGTGCCGATTGATGGTGTTCATGCAGGCATTTGGCCGATGGGGGCGGCATGGTTAAGCTTACACAGTTGGGACCACTACGAGTTCACGCGTGACCGGAATTTCCTTGCCCGGCGGGCGTATCCGCTAATGAAGGAAGCGGCCGAATTTTTTCTGGATTACCTGGTCGACGATGGCAAAGGGCAATTGATTACTGGACCGTCGCTTTCGCCGGAGAATCAATACAAGGCGCTGGACGGCTCGCCGGTCAAACTGTGTATGGGTCCGACGATGGATACGCAAATAACCCATGCGCTCTTTAGCCGTGTGATTCAGTCAAGCGAATTGCTTCACGTCGATGCGACGTTTCGTAAACAGGTCGCGGCCGCGCGTGATCGCTTGGCGCCCATGAAGATTGGCAAACACGGCCAGTTACAGGAATGGATGGAAGATTATGACGAGCCGCAACCCGGCCATCGTCATATCTCTCACCTGTTCGCGCTTCACCCGGGCGATCAGATCACTTTGCGCGGTACGCCTGATCTCGCCCGCGCGGCCCGCGTCTCACTCGAGCGGCGGCTGCAATCTGGCAGCGGGCACACTGGATGGAGTCGCGCGTGGATTATCAATTTCTGGGCGCGGCTCGAGGAAGGTAATCTCGCGCACGAAAACATCGTGGCTCTATTGGCCAAGTCGACTTTGCCAAACTTGCTCGACAATCATCCACCATTTCAGATTGATGGGAATTTCGGCGGCACTGCGGGAATGGTTGAAATGTTGCTCCAGAGTCATTGCGGAGAGATCAGTTTTCTGCCGGCTCTGCCCAAGGCGTGGCGGAATGGCGCCATTAAGGGAGTGCGCGCGCGGGGCGCGGTTGCGGTGGACCTTGAATGGGAGGACGGCCAGGCGACGACCGCGCTGCTGCGAACTGACGTTAGTGGCGAATTTCAATTGCGGCCGCCTCGCGGTCAGCGGATCGCGCGTGTGACTGAGCAGGGAAAACCGCGACCTCTGGCCCGCATTACAGATGGAGTCGTGCGTTTGAAGATGATGGCAGGCAAGGAATGCCAAATCACATTTAGTTGAGTTGGTACGCCGAAGGCGTTAAATAACTTAGCCCGGCGTAACACGCCGGGTCGCGACTGAAATCAAAAGGGATGAACGAAGAACACGAAATGTCATTAAGACTACCAGGGGGAAAACTTCGTTGGACCTAATGATGTTACGTTTGACGGCAAAGGCAGAATCTATTTTAGTGATAAACCCGCGGCCCATACCGGCGGAGGCGGAGTTTATCGAATTGATACGGATGGCAGGGTAACGCGAATACTGGCGCCACCTGGCCCAATTGTCGAGGCCCACGGCTTGACTTCAAACCAAGCCGGAAAATACCCGGCTGAGGACATCGTTACCAGCACGTTTAAGTTTCAATCAGGAGCTCATGGAACCGGCTCATGGTGTTTCAGTGCATATGACAAATGCGATTTGACAGAGATCGTAGGCCGCAAGGGCCGGATCTCATTTTCTACGTTCGACGCCGAACCCGTGAAGCTGACCACCGGCGAGGAGATTATCGACTATGCCTTCGACTACCCTCAGCATATTGCCCAGCCGTTGATTCAAACCGTGGTGAATGAATTGATCGGAGCGGGCCAGTGTCCGAGCACGGGTGAGTCGGGTGCACGCACCTCCTGGGTAATGGACCAAATGCTCAAGATTGCCGGGCCAGCGACTTAATGAACGCGGGGTGTCGTGAGGTCAGTACCAGGTTGAGGCAAAGAGTGGATGAAAACTCCGCGGCGCTGCATCATGAAGTCAGTACCACCACGCGGCAGCGGGTGGGTCGTGCCATTGTCTTCAAGCTCGAAATGCAGCGCCGTAATGGTTTTCTGCCATCAGCCTGGAGGGCTGGCAGAAAGTAGCCGGTGGTCGGAGCG
>JBBPIC010000172.1:0-1883 GCA_038040525.1 Acidobacteriota bacterium
CACGGTTCTCGGTTCTGGTTAGGGAAGTGGCTGAAAGAGGGTGAGATAACTTTTTGCTAGACACGATTCGGCTTGGTGGTCATCCTAGGCTTGGATGAATAGGCCAAAAGACATACCCGATTGCACGAATAGAACGCCGCGTCTGACAACTCACGTCGTCACCGAAGCGGTGGCGCGGCATCGTTTCCAGCAACTGTTGGAGGAGCAACATCGGCTGGGCGCTCGCAAGGCCAAAGGCCGCAGTCTCTATCAGGTCATCTGCCGGGACGATCAGTGGGTGGGCTTGATCTTGTGGACAGGATCCCTCTGGCATCTCAAAGCGCGCGATCAATGGATTGGCTGGGACGCACTCACTCGGTCGGAGCGGTTGCAATTGGTCGTGCATCAAGCCCGCTTGCTGGTGCTCGAAGAGACTCGCCAACCCAATCTGGCTTCGCAGATGTTGGGCGCAGCGGTGCGGGAGTTGCCGGCTCAATGGCAAGAACTCTACGGCTATCGGCCGCTGCTGGCTGAGACGTTCACCGATCCGGAGAGTCACGCGGGCACGTGTTACAAGGCCGCCGGATGGGAGCCGCTGGGCCTGAGTGGACGGGACGGGCGGCATTACGCCGAGAAGCTGCCCCAAGTACTGCGTCCCAAAAAGCTCTGGATTAAAACGCTGCATCCCCAAGCCAAATCCCTGTTGTGCCAACGGGAACTGGCCGCGCCCTATCAGGCCGGACTGGCAGCGCACGCCGGCGAGCGGTGCGCGGTGCGCAGTCAGCAATTATCCTCCTTGTTCGAGGCGTTGCAGCGTGTGCCCGATCCGCGCAGCCGCTCAGCCCGGCGTTATCCCATTGGGGCGGTGTTAACTCTGGTGGCGCTGGGCTTGTTGCGGGGAGCCGTGCATGTGAGCACGATTCTGCGCACGGCGCAGAAGTTGAGCCAGAGCCAGCGGGCACAACTGCGGCTGCCGTTCAAGAAGGGCACGCGCTTTCGCAACGTTCCCGGCTACGACGTGTTTCGCCAAGTGTTGAACCGCCTCGAGTTGGAGGCGCTGGCGCGCGTGCTCACGCAATGGTTGCAGAGCCACGCGGGCGAGCTGCCGCGCACGCTGGCCGTGGACGGCAAGACCATTCGCGACCATTTGGGTTTGATCGTCACGCTGGTCGATGCCGAGGAAGGAACGCCGGTGGCCCTGGCCGCCCACCCCGCCGGCAAGGGCCACGAGTTGAAGACCACCCAGACGTTGCTGGCCAGTCCCGAAGTGAGCCTGCTTAACGCGACGGTCACCGCCGATTCATTGCATTGCCAGGACGAGACCGCCCACATCATCACGCGGGAAAAAGGCGGGGACTACCTGCTGCAAGTCCGCGACAATCAACCCACCTTGCATCAACACGCGCACAAACAACTGGCCCAGGCCCACCCCCTTTTTGCGAAGATGACGCCGGGCACGGACGCTGCGAGCGCCGGGAACTGAGCGCGGTCGTCACCGACGCTCAAGCCACGGACTTTCCAGAAGCCCGCCAACTGGTGAAAGTGCACAACGACACGACGCACAAGAAAACGGGAAAAACCGAAGAAGCGACGCGACATTTCATCAGCAGCCTCAGTCCGGCCGAAGCCGGAGGCTCGCGCCTGCATCAGATCATCCGCTCGCATTGGACAAGCGAAAGCCGGCACTGGCAACGAGACGCTTGCTGGGGTGAAGACCGCTGCCGGCTGCGCAGCGCCAATGCGGCCTGCGCTCTGGCGTTGATTCGCACCAGTCTGCAGAGCTTGGTTCGTTGGGTCGGGCAAAACAACCTGCCCGCCGCTTTCGAAGATGTCTCTGACAATCTTGCTTTGGGCCTGGGCTGGCTCAAACAACGCAACTTACGAGCATGAAACCGAAAACCGTG
>JBBPIC010000173.1:0-1881 GCA_038040525.1 Acidobacteriota bacterium
GGCGAGACGCCCGAGCAGGTCGAGCGGACGCTGCGCACCGCCCACGGCCAGCTCGAGATCGTGATCGGCGAGCCGTCGGAGTGAAGCGAAGCGAAGGCTATCCTGGCGCTGTGCGGGTCCTGCTGATCTCCACCTACGAGCTTGGTCATCAGCCGTTGCACCTGGCCTCGCCGGCGGCCGCCCTGGAGGCCGCCGGGCATCGGGTTCGGTGCATCGATCTCTCCGTCGAGCAGCTTGATCGAGACAAGATCGGCTGGGCCGAGGCCGTCGGCGTCTCCGTTCCGATGCACACCGCGATGCGACTGGCGATTGGCGCCGGCGAGCAAATTCGAGCGATCCGGCCGCGGTTGCCGATCTGTTTCTACGGTCTCTACGCCGCGGTCAGTGACGACCCGACGATCGGTGGACTGGTCGACCGGCTGATCGCCGGCGAGTACGAGTCGGAGCTGGTGGAGTGGGTTGAGGCGCTCGGCGACTCGCCGGCGCTGCGACCGGCGACCAGCTCGATCGACCTGGGGCGCCACGAGTTTCACACCCCGAGCCGAGGGCAGCTGCCGCCCCTCAAGCGCTATGCGCGGTTGGAGCGCGATGGCGAGGAGCAGCTCGCGGGGTACGTCGAGGCCAGCCACGGCTGCGTGCACAAGTGCCGGCACTGCCCGGTGCCCGTCGCCTACGACGGCCGGATCCGGATCGTCGGGAGCTCCGTGGTGATGGCGGATATCGCCCAGTTGGTGGCGGCGGGGGCGCGCCATATCACCTTCGGCGACCCGGACTTCCTAAACGGCGTCAAGCATTCCCTGCAAGTGGCGCGCGAGCTTCACCGCCACTTTCCCGAGGTCACCTTCGACTGCACGACCAAGGTCGAGCACATCCTCGAGCATCGTCAGGTCTGGCCCGAGCTCAGCGAATATGGGTGCCTCTTCGTGATCTCGGCGTTCGAGTCGCTCAACGCCGAGATCCTCACCTATCTCGACAAGGGTCACACCGCCGACGAGGCCGCCCAGGCGGTGGCCTTGCTGCGCGAGCATGGGATCGAGATCCGCCCGTCGTGGTTGCCGTTCACGCCCTGGGCGACACCGCAGGACATCCTCGAGATCCTCGATTTCGTGATTGCCAACGAGATGGTGGGGAACGTGGATCCGATCCAGTACACGATCCGTCTGCTCGTGCCCAAGGGCTCGCTGCTGCTCGATCGCCCCGAGATCACACCGCACCTGCAGGACTACGATCGCGACCGCCTCACGTATGACTGGCAAGCCGGGGATCCGCAGCTGGATCGCCTCCATGCCGAGCTCGCCGAAATCGTCGAGGCCGATGTCGCGGCGGAGGTCGACAGCGTGTCGACGTTTCGGACCCTGTATCGGGCGGTGGCCGATGCCGCGGGACCTTCAGCCGACCCCGCCGACCTTGGCGACGTCGAGCCGCGCCCGCGGCTCACCGAGGCATGGTTCTGCTGCGCCGAGCCCACCAACATCCAGCGCGCCTCGGTGGCCGGCAGCGAGCCGGTCGCTTAGCGGGCTCGACCGAGCCCTGAGACCGCCTTGCGCTCCGCAGCTACAGCGTGATCACTTGGTCCGGCGGGTCTCCCGACAGCGCCCCGTAGAGGTCCGGAAAGCAGCCGACCCGCACTCCCGCGACCGTGCCGCTGGGGCGGCAGTCGCCCGGCTCACCCTCCGCGAGCAAGCGCTCGATCGCGCACCGGTCGCAGAGCATCAGCATGATCCCCTGCTCCTCGGCAACCTCGGCGAGGCGCTCGCCGAGCGGATCGCCCGCGCGCAGCACGTAGGTGTTGTCGTCGAAGAAGAACATCCCGACGACCTCCACCCCGTGGTTTCCCTGCTCGAGCTGCGGCAGGATCATCTTGCCGAGCTTGTAGCTCGC
>JBBPIC010000084.1:0-6948 GCA_038040525.1 Acidobacteriota bacterium
CGAACCTCGTTGCACTTCAAACTCGAATCCACTTCATGTTTTGAATCAAGAACCCACCCGCTACTGCGGGTGGACATCGGCCCGGTAACGCTGAAGCTTCCAGTAACGGGGTGGTAGATCTCCGCAGTATTCAACGCCCCTTAGTTCCAGTAAGCTCGTATGCTTCCGTGGGTCGTTCTATTCTTCTGAGAACGGCTGAAACACGAGGTTTCACGCCTCTAATCAACCGATTGGCCGGTTGCAGCTTGTCGCTGCTTGAGAGGCATCAATCCTTCGAATGATTTGTAAATCTGCAAATACATCTGTGTCTCGCGGGGAATCAACGTGCGCCACGAGCCTGCGCCGCGCCTGATATAGAGCGGCAGGCGGGCCGCGTTTGAATTGTAACCGGCCGCAAGCAGTTCGGGCTGCGTGGCCAATTTGGCACTTAACGCATACTGCACGTCCTCGTTGGCAGCCAGATCGTTCCAGGTGTCCTGCATATAGAGCAACATCGCCTGCAGCGCGTTTGCGTGAGTGCGCATACCCACCACAAAGTCGGGTATCAGACCTACTCCGGGATGCCGCTGCTTCATCAGGTTGTAAGCCCACGGTATCATCTGAACCATACCACCGGCTCCCGCGGAGCTCACCGAGTAGCGATAAGTGTCCAACTGGTTTAGAGCAAACAGCGAATAGATTTCCTGGAAGAGTGCGTGACGATTCTCCAACCTGAATCGCTCATGGTCTACATGCTCAACCAGGCACAGTCGCTCCGCCACGTCGACAATCTGCGGCGAGATGAAGACCCCCTTTTCGCGCAAGCGCTTAGTCGCAAGATCGATCATGGTGCGCACGTAAGCTTGCCCGGAGCGGGCCAGTTCAGGTGAAAAAAGGGCCGGATGCACCGAGGTGTAATACGCCATCTCTCGGAACACGCCGCCTTTTTCAATTGGATACTGAACCATCAGGGGCACTAAAGAGCGTCCCTCGCCATCGAAGATCGCCACAGCAGTATTCACTCCATTAGCACGCAAGACGCGAATGCTTAGAGGAGTACCGTGCGAACTGGTCATAGTTACTTCCGCACCCTTGGTCAGGAACGTCGTTTTATACAACATGACCAAATGTATTCGAGAGGTGGTCCGATCCAGTGCGGTCAGGGTTACCAGGTCAGTCGCAGGTAAACTCATCGCCGTTGGCTGCGGACGAGACTTCAACATGCGTTGAGCTTCTGCCAGGCGAGCGTGAACAACAGAAGGCGACAACAACAAGGAAGCTCCCGAGGCCGCATCGGTGTGGCGCTCAGTGGCTGTCGGACCGACTAACTGCGGTTGGGTTTCAGGCTTGTTGCCAATGACCACGCCTGGCTTCTGCGTCGAGTCGGTTCCCAACGGCGTCTCGGGGTTGGCACGTGCCGGCAGAACCGGTGTCGGACTTGGAGCCGGTATAGAAGCAGCCGGGACAACTCGGCGCTGGCGGTTGTCCTGAGTCTCCGAGGGATTGCTTTTTTGCGCCTGTGCGTTTGCGAGTGAGATCAAAAGGACAAGACACGATATTACGAGGTAGTTTCTGTTCATAGGTAAATGCTGACACTTTCAATAACTTACGGGGGGCGCAAGTTGGACTTAGATTCGCCGAAGCGTCGCTGAGTTGTCAACACAATTTCGAAGGAGCGTGCAAGCACAAAAGGAATCGCTCCCGAGACTCGATAGTCCGGGAGCGATGCTGAAAAATCTGATGGGGATTAATTGGTTAGCGACGCGCAGCAGCGCCACTCACTATCACATCGTGCTCTGCCCCGCCAAAAGTGACGCCAATCAACTCGGAATCGTCTCCCGTGCCAATTGATCTGAGCATGAACTGACGGGCTTTCCTTTCGCGTTTCTCAAGGGTGGCCGAAGCGCTAGCAACCACCTTGCCGCCTTCATCCACAATCGTCAATTCTCCGGACTTGTCATCAAACTTCACTTTGTAGACACCTTTGTTGATAACAGTGCCATTGAACTTGACGCTGGTCGGAAGAGTGACTGTTTCAGTTTTTGTCTTGGCGAACGCGACCGCACTGGCAAATGAGGCGATCACGACAGCAATGGCAATTCGACTAATTAAGGCTTTCATTTCGGGACTCCTTGTATGTTCGTTAACGACTCCTGGGGGAGTGGTCATTAAAACGAACCACGGGTAGTGAAGTTCCAAAAAACTTAATCCGATAATTCGGAGGAGTGTTCTGAAAATGCAGAGAGGAATTAGTGGTCCAACGAAGAAGAACTTCGATCAGCCTAATAACATTAACTCTCTGTGCGACCTATGTGAACTCTGTGTCTCTGTGGTGGACTTGCCAGGAAAAAGCCACCACCACAGAGACACGGAGGACACTGAGGATGCACAGAGAAAGACGAACTATCTATTCCGATAGACTCCGTGGCTGCCACCCGTTTTCTGGCAACCCTCAGGGTTGCTGACTTTTTTCACTTGCATACCCGGTGGTCTGCGCTACGCTCCGACCACCGGCTACTATCTGCCAGCCCTTCAGGCTGATTCGGACCACGCGTTTCTCTACTTGCTTGTTTCACAACCGGCGCATTTACTTTACTCAAGCCAATCGCGAGTCATATCACACCACAACGCGAGGCCGCGCCATTCTTTGAAGCGAGAGTAGTAACGAGCAATCTTCTTGTCCGTAGCTTTGCGGCCATTATTTCGTACTTCGTAAAACTTTGCCCGGGTCCAGGAATCAAGCGCCAGACCGTCATACCGGCCAATGAGTTTAAGAACGTTTTCAGCAGCGTAAGGACCAACGCCCTTCACTTCCCGCATAGCCTTAATGAGATCTAATGTCGACAGCGAACTATCCAACCAGGCTTCCACGTCAAGTTCTCCGGAGGCGACGCGGTCCGCCAGCTCCTTCAGATAGCCTGCACGATAGCCGGCGCGCACCTCGTTTACATAAAACTTCTCCGGCATCAGGGCCATCGCTTCAGGCGTAGGAAAAGTACGCCGTCCATCGTTTGACTCGCGGCCCAGGTTTTCGACTAACCCAGTCACCATCTTCTGCGTAAGGGCCCAGGAACAATTGGTGGTACAAATCATCTTCACCAGATCCTCGAAAACCGTGGGCGAGCGCAGCATTCGACCCGCGCCCTGGGTTGGAATCCATTTAAACTCGCTCTCCGTGGACATTCGCCCGTAAAAGTCGCCCATGTCGTCGTCCAGCCTCAGAATATGACGCACATCGCGAACTACTTGCTTTGCGGCGGTCTGCGTGAGCCGTCGGGAGGGCTGTATGCGGACGGCTCGCCTGGGCGCTGTGATTTGGACAGTCACCGGGCAAGCGCCTTCCAGATCCAAGACGCGTGAAAGTACCCAATTGTCCCTATCGGTCTCGAAAGGAAGCAGACCGCACCAGCCGTGGCTGATGACTGTTCTCTTAAAACTGAAATCGCGAGGGGTGTTGATGGAGATTTCCATAAAATGAAGTTCGGAGTTAAAACCAAAATGGAGTCAATAAAGAATAATGGAAGTGATTGGGGTTAACCAGCGGTGAGGAATTCCCACTCACAAAAAGACCTGCACGAGAATACAAGAATGGCTTCCAGGTGTTTGTACGCTTCGGCTACAGTCAAGCTGATTCTTGACAGCAAACCGCTACGCGCATAGACTAGCTCCCACTTGAAAATAGAATAAGGAAGGCTGTACTCGTGGCTCCCTAATACTCGGGAGACGATGCGAGTGAGGAGTCCAACTACTGCGGCTCCCTACAGTACTACGGTGAACGTAAGCACCGCTTCCGACGATGATTTGAATCCGGAGCTTTCCGGTTTTCCTGCCCCATCAGGCCATACAATAAACCCGATGGGGCATTGTCGTGTGTAGCACCGCCATTCCTGACTGTCTCTTGTACGAAACAAGCCTGTGTGTTGTTCCTCTCAACCGCCACCATCTTTAGATTTTCCATCCAATTTCAAATGAAAGGTAAAGCAAACTGTTAGTTTGCTCTTCGAACGGCACAGACGCCCCTGGCTGCCTCACGCACTTCCGGCTCCCGTCTCGCAAACTAACAGTTTGCGTTACTACCTAACATAGATTGGATTGGAAATAATCCATGGCTGGTCGCCCGCAGGTTTCGGAAGTTGCGGCAGGTAAATCTCCACTCGATAATTTCCCTTCTCCGTGACAATAAACTCCTGCTTCTTTTCGCCGCTTCGATCATCAGAGGGCTTCCCATCCTTCAATAAAACCACCCGACTGGTAAGCGGCGTGCTGACCTTAAGCCGGACCTGCGTGTCGGATCTAATCTCATCGCCCTGAATCTTCGTTTCCGTCCCATTTGAGGCCGAGAAACTGAAGCCCGTAGTGTCTCCGAACAGATCAAACCCAATAAAACAATGCCCAGCGGCCAGTGCCTCCAGAAGCGCCTCTGAACTCAACTGTTTGTCCTCGGGAATCAGCGCATGGACCCGTACCAGTCGAAAGCTTCGTTCGTAAGGGTCGAGTTGGAGGCCGAGCAGCGTCTTGCCCGAAGAGTCCTGGAGACTAATGCCCACGTTTGCATGTGCATCGTTGCCGGCAACTCCGACCAGCCTCTTGCCCCTTGCTGAGTTTGTTGCCAGGGCTTCGTCCCACTTCTCCAGGTTCGCAGCTGGTCTGGAATAGAAGCCGGCAAAAAGCAGATCGGGATAGCTGCGATAGGACCAGAGACTATCGAAGAACGTTACCACGGGGCTAATCTCTCGCGCGTTGGTATAGACGTTGTAGACCTCCACTCCGTCGTAATCGCTCGTGGTCCAGGATCCAAATTCCAGCGGATAGGCAACGATCGACAACGCTCCTCTGGACTTCGCTTTCGAAATCAGCTCTTCGGTTGGACCACTCTCGTTATTTGGCGATTCATCGCCGGGTAGGATTAGTAAGCGGTCGGAATTGGACGTGCTGACTTCATTACCATTTATGAAGAGCACGCCGGCATGCATTCCCTTCAAGGTCATCGCTGCGGTGTTGAAGTTTCCCGACGTGTGTTCTGTGATTACTACAAAGTTAAGCTGGTTTGATTTTGCCGCCGCGATGATCTCCTCGAAGTTTCCTTTGCTGTGACCGCCCAGGAAAGAATGAACGTGAAGCACTCCCCTGTATTCCGAAAACCCCAACTGGTCCGGTTCCGGTGCCCGCCCTGAGTTTATAGTCTGGATCGCTGAATGGAGACGACCGAGTTTGTAACGCCGGTAGGCAAAAGGAACCTGCGAAAAGAGAATGACGAGCAGGAGCGCAAGCAGGAGTTTCTTCCGCGTTATCTTCCCTCGCTTCATGACGGGTTTAGCTGTCAACTGTCAGAGGCTTCGAAGTCAACCGACGCAACGTGCGCGCTAATGCGCCGGCCGAATTCAGCAGCTTTGATGTGCTCCGGGTTGACAGTATAGGCTTCGAGGCCGGTGCGATTCTGGAATGTAGCTACCAGACCACTGTCGTAGGAGCGTGGCAGACCAAGAACATCAAACCCCACTTGAAGCGTGTTGATCTCTGAAATCACCGAAGCCAAACTGCGGAGCATTGCCACGTGCTCTTCGCGCACCTCTTGCTCGACATCGGCCTTGTATTTCCAGATAACAATATGAGTAAGCATGATAAACACTTAGCAGCCGGTCTACTCCCTGGCCTGCGGGCGGCTCCTTGGAGTGCGCCGCCTTGTCGGCGCTTTGGCCCGCGGCGGCCCGGCGCCGCGATCTGGTCGCAGGTTCAACTTTAGGCTCATAGGCGACTCCAACCTATCGAAGCTGCGCCAAGTCGCAGCGGGCCAAAGCGCCGACAAGGCGGCGCACTCCAAGGAGATGTCTTTACCCTTCATTCCTTTCTTCGCACCAATGGCGCGTTACTTCGTGCCGGTAATCAAAAAGCTCTGTCAGACGTTTCCGAATCAGCCTCGACACGATCAGACGTCCCAAGAGCCCGAACGGCGGTTCATAGTCGACTTCGTCGCGGAGAGTTGCTCCATGCGCATGAGGTTCGACCACGTGTCGGTGACGCCAACTTCGAAAGGGACCTTTGACCTGAATATCTTCGAACAGGTGTGGCGGATCATAAAGCGTGTGGCGTGCTACCCATTTCGCGCCAATTGGACCAAGGATGCGAGTCTTAACAATTGCCAGAGAGCCAACCTCCGAAATCCTTGCGGCTTGAATTACCCTGGCGCTTTCCCATGGGGGAATGAGCAACGTTAACACGTCAGGTCTTTCATGAAAGCCGAAAACGCGCTCCTGACTCGCCCGAATTACACTCTGCTTTACAAACCGCATGCTGCGGACCACCGCCTGCGAAGAGACTACTGTTTCTTTGGGCTGGGAGCAGGGCTCGCTTTGGGCTGAGACGGCTTTGGTTCTTCGACCGCAATGCTTGTTCGGATTGTGTCCCAGGCGGGTGTGGCTTGCTTCAATGCTTTGTCTGGGCCGAAGAAAGTCAAAACCACGAGACGCTGGCCCACGACACCCCAGTAAATCTCAGCTGCTCCTGGTTCACCTTCAAGCGACGCACTGACGCGCACGCCTTCCGATTTCAAGGTCCCAATCTCTGTTGTCGCCGGTACATTTTCAGGCTTTGCCCCCATCTGCTGAAAGGTCTTGGTCGTTTGGGCGATATACGGATCAACTAAAATTTTACGCACCTCCGCTAACCTCTCCGGCGAATTCACAGGAGTTCGAAAAACGAAAAGCCGCACCTGAGCCTCGCTGTTCGGCCGTCCCAGCGTAAACTGCTGCGAGTCGGCATTGCTGGTGTCATTGAACAACCAGTTTGATGGGTAGTTGAAAGTCAACCCCTCCTTGGTGAACTGCTTTACGTCGGTGGCGGGCGTCTGAGCATTTGCGGACAGCGAACAAAGCAGAAGAAAAGCGGTCAGCAGAAAGTGATTGCGCATCGATTTCATAATGTCCTCCAATAAACCCGTAACGCAAACTGTTAGTTTGCGGATGGTTGCCA
>JBBPIC010000084.1:7048-22664 GCA_038040525.1 Acidobacteriota bacterium
AGAAGCACGCTGGGTGTCTGTAACGCCGCGCGCAGCAAACTAACAGTTTGCTTTACTGATGTCCTCCAATAAACCCGTAACGCAAACTGTTAGTTTGCGGATCGTTGCCAAGAAGCACGCTGGGTGTCTGTAACGCCGCGCGCAGCAAACTAACAGTTTGCTTTATTCAGGCGAGAAACTTTAACTGTTCGTTTAGCAAATCCCAAACCTGGCGCACCTGTTTTTCAGTCGTGCGAATATTTCCAATCGAGAGTCGCAGGGTAAGTTTGTCGTTCAACTTGGTATGGGAAAGCAGGGCTTTGCCCGTTCCGCTTACGCCGTGCATTATGGCTTCGTTCAAGACGTCCAACCGCGCCTCACGTTTCTGTTCGTCGAGCGCATCAATAGGAGGACAGGCCCTGAAGCAAACCAGTGCCAGCGGCGTTGGCGCCATCAACTCCCAGTTCGGATCCGCCTCCACCCACGATGCAAACAGTTTCGCCAAACGACAATGCTCGCGGATCCGCGCCGCCAGACCCTCATGTCCGAAGTAGCGAATTATCATCCACAACTTCAAGGCCCGGAAGCGGCGACCAAGTTGAATCCCATAATCTGAACCACTGCGGACTTTCTCCTGTTCAGGCGTGCGCAAGTATTCAGGCACTAAAGAGAAAGCGCGCCGCAGCAAGTCCATATGGCGGCAGTAAAGAACGGACAGATCAAAAGGTGTGAACAACCATTTGTGCGGGTTGACCGCGACGGAATCTGCGCGCGCACACCCGTCGAGGATGTGCCGGAGCTCAGGCACCACCGCAGCAGACCCGGCATAAGCTGCATCGACGTGCAGCCACATCGCGTGCTGCTCGCCAATCGGAATAATTTCAGCGACCGGATCAATGCTCGACGTTGAGGTCGTACCCACTGTCGCAACTATGCAAAAGGGCACGTAGCCGTTTTGCTTGTCTTCTGCAATCGCATCGGCCAGCGCTCGGACGTCCATGCGAAAATCGGCATCAGTAGGAATCTTCCTAAGGCCGCGCTGACCCGGGCCCAACGTTATTACGGCCTTCTCAATCGAGGAATGGGATTGTTCGGAAACGTAAACCCGCAACAGCGGCAGATCCGTGCGGCCGCTCATGCCCTCCTCGCGAATGCGCAACTCCACGCCTTCGCGCGCCGCTGCAATGGCATGCAGGCTCGAGACTGATGCGGTGTCGTAGATGATGCCAGTCATCCCGGCATCGAGACCCATCATTTGTCGAAGCCAATCCAGGGTAACCTCTTCCAACTCGGTCGAAGCGGGCGATGTGCGCCAAAGCATAGCCTTATTGTCGAAGGCGGCGCTCAGAAGTTCGCCAAAGATTCCAGGGGCGGACGTTGAAGTTGCAAAATAAGCAAAGAACGACGGATGGTTCCAGTGGGTCAACGCCGGAACTATCAATCGATCCACGTCGGCGATAATCTCCTCCATCGACTCGCCTTTCTCGGGAGGCGACGCGGGAAGCTGGGCCTTCAAATCTCCCGGCTCAATCTGCGCCATTACCGGTAGATCTTCTACACGTTCAAAATACTCGGCGATCCAGTCGATCAGCTCGTGTCCGAACCGTCGAAAATCTTCCTTGCTCATGTCGCCCAGCGCGGGCGATGTTTTTATTTGGGTGTCACTCATCGCGCGCAGTCTAGTTTAGGCGTGGACCAAATTCCAAGTTTTTGTTCGTGTGATTTCGTGTGGTTTCGTGGATCTTCTTTTCATCGAGACAGGGACAATCCACGAAATAAACGAAGAAGCACCACAGAGTGACCGATAGCGGAGGGACTCAGCTTGCACTAACAGCTTGCGTTACAAGTTTGGCTGGCAACCGTAAAGCAAACTGTTAGTTTGCTGCTGCGCGGCTAATTAGACCCTGGGAGGGCATCTGCTCATCGGTACGCAAACTAACAGTTTGCGTTACAAGGCACTTAGAGATTGCGTCGGAAACGCTCTCGAAGCTATTATGCAGGCTCGTTTTTAGCCTATCGCAACACTTTGGGTTGCCGGTCTGGACGGACGCCCCGGCGCGCACGCTTCTTCAGCTACAGTTCGCCAATACTATTCGCCTGTGAGGATAATATGAAAAGAATTCTGCTGTCACTCGGATTAATCGCCTCGTTCCTTTTCTCGTTTGCCTGCCAGCCAGGCGGCACCGGCGGCGGCGATAAGGTCAGGATCGGCGTGTTCATGTCGCTAACCGGAGACACCGCCAACTTCGGCATCTCTTCGGTTAACGGCATAAAGATGGCCACTGAGGAAGTGAACGCGGCTGGCGGCATCAATGGCAAGCAGATTGAACTGTTGGTCCAGGACGATCGCTCAGATGCTTCCGAGGCCGCGACCATCGTTACAAAGTTTGTGACGCAGGATCAGGTACACGCCATTCTTGGTGAGGTGGCCAGCTCGCGTTCGATCGCGGCTGCTCCGATCGCGCAGAATGCAAAGATTCCGATGCTCACCCCTTCATCTACGAACCCGGAAGTAACAAGGAAAGGCAACTACATTTTCCGCAGTTGCTTCATCGATCCGGTGCAGGGCGCGGCCATCGCACAGTTTGCGGCGAAGACCCTCAACGCCAAGCGCGGCGCGCTGATGGTTGACAGGAAGCAGGATTATTCAACTGGGCTGGAGAAAGTGATTAACGAAGTCTTTACTAAACTCGGCGGGCAGATCGTGGTCACCCAGTCCTACGCTTCAGGGGATCAGGATTTCAACGCCCAGATTACGGATATTAAGGGAGCGAACCCTGACGTGATTTTTGTTCCCGGCTACTACGGCGATGTTGGCTTATTTGCGAAGCAGGCGCGCGATAAGGGAGTGACAGTGCCCCTTGTCGGCGGTGATGGCTGGGATTCACCAAGTCTTTATCAGATCGGCGGTGCGGCACTCCACGGCTGTTATTTCAGCAACCATTATTCACCCGACGATACCGATCCAATCGTCCAGAAGTTCGTCGGCGACTATAAAGCAAAATACGGTTCGGTTCCCGATGCGCTGGCAGCAACTGCGTACGACGCTGCGCGGATAATGTTTGATGCGATCAAGCGCGCTAACTCGCTCGATGGTGCAGCGATTCGCGATGCTCTCGCTGCCACAAAAGATTTTCCGGGAGTGACCGGAAAAGTGACCTTCAACGAAAACCGCGACGCTGTCAAACCGATAGTCATGGTTAAGATCGAGAATGGCGGAAAGTTCGTCGTGGCGGAGCGCGTCCAGGTTGAAGGTGCGGCAATGCCCTCAACGGCCGCGACCAGTGCATCACCGACCACCGGTGCGTCGCCGGCTACGGCTGCATCGCCTGCCGCGGCAACTGCAACCAGATCGCCGGCAACCACTGCGTCTCCTGCGAGGCCGGCTGCCAGTGCCACGCCGTAGGCAGCCGTTTCGCAATTTAGCATTCTGACGAATCTCCAAGATCCTGACTCACAAGTATGAGTACGTTTCTACAGCAGCTAATCAATGGCGTCTCGCTCGGCGCCATTTATTCTCTTATCGCGCTGGGTTACACGATGGTTTACGGTGTGCTGAAGTTGATCAATTTCGCACACGGCGACGTGTATATGGTCGGAGCGTTTATGGGTTATTACCTCGCCAACGGGCTGGGCGCGCGCGGTGCTCAAGCCCTCGGGGCAAGCGCTGAGGGTTTCATCGCTCGCGGATTACTGGGAACCGGCACGATGGAACCATCACTCATCACTGCGCTGGTCATCATGCTTTTGGCGATGGCTATCTGCGCGGTGCTGGGCGTGATCATCGAACGCTTCGCTTATCGACCGGTTCGTAAGTATTCCCGTCTGACTGCACTCATCACTGCCATTGGCGTTTCGCTGTTGCTCGAAAACGGCGGACAAGTTGTCTTCGGCGCAGATCCGAAGTTTTTCCCTGAACTGTTCAGAAAACGCAACATCGACCTATTCGGAGGGGCGAGTATCAATACCGCCGACATCGTCGTGCTATTGATTGCTCTGGCGCTGATGATTGGGCTGCAATTCGTCGTTTTCCGCACTAAGACGGGTCGCGCAATGCGCGCTGTTTCGTTCAATCTTCAGTCGGCCAAACTAATGGGGATCAACACCGATCGCATCATCATGTTCACCTTTGCCTTGGGCTCCGCGCTCGCGGCCGCGGCTGGCGTGCTCGTGGCCATCAGGATCCCTCGTATCGATCCCTTGATGGGCATACTCGTCGGCTTAAAAGCCTTTGTTGCCGCGGTGCTTGGCGGCATCGGCAACATTCCCGGCGCGGTGTTGGGAGGTTTGCTTATTGGCATTACCGAAACGATGGTGGCCGGTTATCTGTCTTCTACTTACAAAGATGCGGTCGCGTTCGCAATATTGATTCTGATACTCCTTTTCCGCCCCTCAGGTCTGCTCGGTTCGGTGGCACAGGAAAAGGTCTGACGGGATTGCAGAATGCTGAATGCGGAATGATGAATTAAGATTCAATTCCTTCTTTTTTCATTCCGCATTCGGCATTCTGCATTCATCATTCGATATATATGCCGCGCTACCTGCGTAACCTAATCATCGCCTTGATCGTGTTGGCCGTGCTTTATGCGCTGGACTATGTGTTTCAGGGCCGCCTGATTAGTCCGTATTACGGGCGCATCATCATGCTGTCGGGAATAGCGATTACCCTGGCTGTTTCACTAAACCTCATCAACGGGTTCACCGGACAGTTTTCAATTGGACACGCCGGCTTCATGGCTGTGGGTGCCTATTCATCTGCCTATTTCTCTGTCAACTATGGTGAGAGGGTCGCTATAGCTCTGGGAAACGGGAAGGTCGGTTGGGCAGTGGCCCTGTTGTTGGCGACGTTGATAGGCGCGGCGGTGGCTGGTCTTGCGGGGCTAATTGTGGGTGTACCTTCACTGCGTCTAAAGGGCGACTATCTGGCGATCGTGACGCTGGGCTTCGGTCAAATCATCGTTGTCTTTCTAAACAACATCGAAGCAGTCGGCGGCGCTCGTGGTTATTCAGGTATTCCCATCGTCAAGAGTTTCTTCTGGATTTTCCTGATTGCGATCCTGACCATCGTAATCGTTTACAACATCGTGAATTCCGCCTTCGGGCGCGCTCTGATTTCGATTCGGGAGGATGAGATCGCGGCCGAGGCAATGGGCGTCAACACGACTCGCTATAAAGTGATGGCGTTCGTGATTTCGTCCGCGATGGCCGGCGCGGGCGGCGTGTTGCTGGCCCACTTCGATGGATATCTCAATCCCAAGTCGTTTGAGTTTATTAAGTCGTTTGAAATCCTGATTATGATCATTCTCGGCGGTCTTGGGTCGATAGTCGGGTCAGTGCTGGGAGCTATACTGCTGACTGTGTTGCCCGAAGCGTTGCGTGGTTTCGCCGAGTACCGGATGGTGATCTATTCATTGCTGCTGATCATCCTGATGATCACCCGGCCGCAGGGACTGCTGGGTTCGACGGCAGCGTTCAAAGGATGGCGTGGAAAGAACAAGGTGAAATCACGCACAGAGACTGAAGAGATCACTGCCGAGGATACGCGGGACAAAGGGTCTGTGAACAAGGCCACTCTCGGCGAGCGGCAAAGCGAAACATCGCTTGGGGAGATCCGGCCGGAAAAGGGAGACAAGGAGTGAGTTCTAACGTTGCCATGAATAGTCGCGCTGCGTCTGAAAATGGCGAGGCGATTCTAAAGACCAACAAGGCCACAATCCGCTTCGGCGGCCTGGTTGCGGTTAATGAGCTCGACATGGCCGTAAGACAGGGCGAAATATTTGGTCTCATTGGACCAAACGGCGCGGGTAAAACCACGATCTTTAACTTGCTCACCGGAGTCTATGAGCCAACTTCGGGCGAGATTTATTTTGAAGGCAAGCGCCTTGACGGCAAGCGGCCGTATGAGATTGCCGGGCATGGAGTGTCGCGGACATTTCAGAACATCAGGTTGTTCACCAGTATGACGGTGCTCGACAATGTGTTAACGGCCTGTCACATCCACACACGTCAGACGCTGGTTGATGCCGTCTTGCGCACGCCGCGGTTCCGCCGCTGCGAAGCTGAGTCTCTCGACTATTGCATGGACCTGCTCTCGATTTTCGACCTCGATAGTTTCAAAGACGAGGGAGGCACGAGCCTGCCTTACGGAAAGCAGCGTCGACTCGAGATTGTGCGCGCTCTGGCAACCAGGCCGAAGCTCCTGCTTCTGGACGAACCCGCAGCTGGAATGAATCCTTCCGAACAGGAAGATCTAATGCACTTGATCAAGCAGATCCGGGATCGCTTCAACCTGACCATCCTACTCGTCGAACATAATATGAAAGTCGTGATGGGTGTCTGCGAAAGAATTCAGGTGGTCGATTACGGAAAGTCGATTGCACTGGGGCTCCCAGAAGAGATTAGAAATGATCCCAAGGTGATCGAGGCGTATCTTGGCGATTGAAGCGGTGCCAGGTATCGGGTGCCGGGTGCCGGATACTTGGCGCCGACACCCGACACCCGACACCCGACACCCCTCTTATGCTTAAACTAGAAAACGTCTCCGTTAACTACGGCGCTATAGAGGCCCTGACCGGCGTTTCGATGCACGTCGGCAAGGGAGAAGTGGTGACGTTGATTGGAGCAAACGGAGCCGGCAAGACAACTACCCTGCGCACCATCACTGGTTTACTGGAACCGCGGCAAGGGCGCATTGTCTTCGAAGGCGATGATATCAGCGGCGAGCCAACCCATAAGCTGGTTGCCCGCGGCATTTCGATGTCGCCGGAAGGGCGTGGAGTTTTTGCGAATCTTACCGTGCGTGAAAATCTTCAGATGGGCGCGTATCTGAATCGAAACAAGAAAGAAGTGGCCTCCGACATGGAGCGCGCTTTCACGATGTTCACGCGTCTCAAAGAACGCGAGTCTCAAAAAGCAGGGACGCTTTCGGGCGGAGAGCAACAAATGTTGGCGATCGGTCGGGCGCTGATGTCGCGGCCGCGTTTGTTGCTGCTTGATGAGCCGTCGTTGGGATTAGCGCCCCTGGTGGTTCATACGATCTTCGAAGCAATCGACGTGATCAGCAATGAAGGCACCACGATTCTCCTGGTCGAACAAAATGCGCACGCCGCTCTGGGCCATTCTGACCGCGCCTACGTTCTGGAAACCGGACGAATCGTCATGGAAGGCCCTTCTGCTCAACTAGCTGCCGACCCAAGAATCAAAGAAGCCTACCTTGGAGAGTAGGTTGTTCCCGAGAGTCCTCTAGAAAAGAGGGACGGCCGTAACAAGCAGGAGTTTAGAGTACAACCTTTAGGTTGCGGCTGCGCAAGAAGCAAGCTAAAGCTTGGACTCTATACGCCTGAATGTCTCGACCGACTTGAAGTTTATCCAAAGCCCCGCCATCTAACGTGCCTAAGGAAACAAAACTTTTAACCTGCATGATCATTCTGGGCGTGATTGCACTGCTCATTCTGAACTATTCCTGTCGCCCAAACACTGGGGAAGATCGTTCCACCATCGAGATCGGGTTCTTCGGAGATCTTTCTGGGCCAACCTATAACTTCGGCCAGTCGGCTATGAATGGCGTGTTGATGGCTGCCGACGAGATTAATCTGGCGGGCGGAATCAATGGACGAAAACTCGATATCGTCATTGAAGATGATAAAGGCAGTCCTGAAGTGGCCGCACAAATCACTGGAAAACTGATTCGTCGTGAAAAGGTGGTAGCCATCATCGGCGCGGGGGCCTCAGGCAACAGTTTGGCAGCGGCACCAAATGCTCAGTCTGCGCACGTGCCTTTGATATCGCCATCTTCGACCAATCCAGCAGTCACTCAGGCAGGCGATTACATCTTCCGCGCTTGTTTTATCGACGCGTTTCAAGGTGAGGTAATGGCCAGGTTCACAGCCAATACTCTGAAGGCGAAGACAGCAGCAATCATGCTCGACTTCAATTCACCTTACAGCCGCGGGCTAGCGGAGTTCTTTGAGCTTAGTTTTGCAAAACTGGATGGCAAGATCGTTGCCAAGCAATCCTATTCGCAGGGCGACGCTGATTACCGTGGACAGTTGAGTGCGATCAAAGCTGCCGCGCCGGATGTGATCTACATTCCAGGTTATTACGGCGACGTGGTGCTTATAGCCAGGCAGGCACGTCAGCTTGGGCTCACTCAACCCCTGCTGGGAGGCGACGGTTGGGATGCCCCGGAGCTCTGGGAACTTGGGCGTGATGCTTTGAATGGCTGTTACATAACCAACCACTACTCCGTAGATACTCCCTCACAGACCATTCAGAAGTTTGTGGAAAGCTACCGGCAGCGTTACGGAAACCTGACGCCGGATGCGCATGCCGCTCTGGCTTACGATGCGCTCAAATTTCTCGCGGACGCTATCGGAAGGGCCGGCACCACCGATGGTCCAAAACTGCGCGACGCATTGGCCTCAACCAAAAACTTCGTTGGAGTTACCGGAATTATCAGCATGGACAAGGACCGCAACGCAGTGAAACCGGCGGTAATTCTGAAACTTCAGGATGGAAGATATATCTACCGGGAGACGATCTATCCGGCGGCCGGACCAACACCCACTCCCACTCCGGCGCCAACAGTCTCGCCTCGAGGTCGACGTCGATAAGCAGAATTTAGATTCGTGTGGGCTTTGCACAAAAAGTCGAATCAGCGCTCGTAGCGCGTAAATCAGAACCGGGAGCGGGTAGCGACCGGGTACCGCTTGTTAAGAAAGTTCTTATCAAAACAGATTAAACTAAAACGCCTTGTATCATCGACGACCCGGTCGCCACCGAGACTGTGTGAAAACACCTGCTTTCAGCGCCAACGGCGCGAAATGTGAAAGCCTGGGCCATCGGCCCAGGTGGGACCATTCGAAAATCGTCTGAGCGCTGAAGGCGCGAAATATGGTTGACCCCTAGATAATGACAACTATTTTCGAACGACCCGTACGTATTTCGCGCCTTCAGCGCTTCCAAGAATTAATGAACCTTTACCTGGGGCGCTGCCCCAGGCTGTTACATTTCGCGCCTTTGGCGCTGAGACCCGGGAGTTTTCACACATTCGCTACCCGCTCCCGGTTCTGATTTAGTCGGCTACGCCGACTTTTTGTGCAAGCCAATTCGTGTGTATTCGTGGATCGTTCAATGTGGTTAAGCTATAACGATCCACGAAACCACACGAAACGACACTAACAAGCCTTCACACTGCTTCCGACTGCGAGGTGAGATTAAACTCCTTCACCTTCAGCGCCGGCAGCAAGGCTGAGCTACCACCCTGCCCCTCCGAACTCCCGACGCGTTCCGCCGCCCCGATCATTTCCACGTTCCCAGGCGCGAGCAACTGCATGAGGCTCTGGTTGAAGCGGAAGTTGCTCACCGGATATTGAATCTTGCCCTTCTCCACATACCAGATCCCATCACGCGTCAAACCCGTTTGCAGCGCGGTGCGCGGATCCACTCCACGGATGTACCAGAAGCGCCCAATCAACAGACCGCGGTCGGTCGACTTAATCATCTCTTCGAGCGAGGCAGGCGGCGCCGAGCTTTCCATTATGTTATTTACAGGTCCGGGTGTTGGCTCCTTGCCTTTAAACTTGGCCCAAAAACGCGAGTAGATCAGATTTTCAAGCACGCCGTTGCGAACCAGATAAATCTTCTGCGCCGGAATTCCACTCTGCGCGGCTTGTGAACCCGGCAACTCAGCGTTCCATGGATCGCTGTAGATATTTATGCGCGGGTCAAAAATCTGCTGGCCCAACTTGGTCTGGCCGTTGGGAGCCGAAAACGGACTACGCCCTTCGTCCGCGTTGCGGGCGTTGAATCCGAAGGCAAAACCAGAAAGCAGATCGGCCACGGCTTGCGGCTCAAGAATCGCGGTATAAACTCCCGGTTCCAAAGTACGCGGCTGCCGAGACTCCAGGGCTTTGCGAATTGCTTCACGCGCAACTCGTTTCGAATCCAGCCTGGCCACATCGAAATGGTTACGAAGAAAATATCCCGAACTCCCGCCGTCAGCAGTGCGGGCTGTGGTCGAAAGACTGACTAAACTTGAGCGCGAATAATTAAAGTTGCCATTCTTCGTCGCCGAAGCGTTTGCCGAACCACGCGCCTGATGGAAGCCGGCGCCAATCACTCGGGCCCGTTCACAGCTGGCAATTATATCGTTTATTGCCCGGGCGCGATCCTGAAGAGATATATTGGACGTGCTTTCCGCATAGCCGTCGACGGGCTTATACGTCTGGGGACCAAGCGTGGGCAGGTATTCTCGATCGACCGGAGATATCCTCGCGAGTGTTTCAGCTTCCGCTACGGCTGCTCTAAGCGACGCATCGTCCATTTCGTTGGTCGAGGAAGAACCACTCTTTTTATCGATCCAAACAGTAACCCCAACGGCAACGTTCTCTCGCGCGCCGCTGGTGGTAAACGCGTTCGCCGCAAAGCGCAAGTGTGAATAGTTTTCACTCCCCACACCTACAATCGCATCGTCAGCCTTTACGTAGCTCAGCAGCTTCTGGGTCAGTTCTTTTGCTTCGCTTTCAGTAAGCATCTTTTCTCCAGTAGGACAGACATTCCTGTCTGTCGGTGGTTAGTATCCTCGATCGGAAACCGGAATGTTTCATGATTATCAAACTGACTTAATGTGTAGACCATTAGCAAATTGAGATCTCCGATAATGAAGTCAGTACCACCACGCGGTAGCGGGTGGGTCCGTACGGTAGAGAAGGCGTCGCATTTACCCACCCGCTACCGCGTGGTGGTACTGACTTCATGCCTACTGTGCTGCTGTATTCAAAACGTTGACTTGCCGGAACCGAGCGACCGGGCAACCGTGACTGACAGTATTCGACTGACCCGGTTCGCCTTTGCCATCGTTGAAGCTGCCGCCGAGTTCATAAGTCGCCAGCCCACCTAAAGCATCGCAGGAATTCCAGAAATCAGTAGTGCGCGACTGATAGGCAACGTCCTTGACCATCGAACCGACCTTACCATTCTTGATCTCCCAGAAAGTCTGACCGCCAAACTGAAAATTGTACCGTTGCTGATCGATTGAATAGCTCCCGTTGCCGTAGATCAGGATTCCCTTCTCCACCCCAGCGACCAGATCGTCCAGACTTCGGTTTTCCGTCCCCGGTTGCAACGAAACATTGGGCATGCGTGGAAAGGAAATGCTTCCCCAGCTATCGGCATGCAGGCAGCCATAAGATTTCTTGTGCGGCGACATCGAAGCCAGATCGCGCGTGGTCTGCCAATCGACGAAGATCCCGTCCTTGACGAGGTGCCATTGCTGGCTGGGGACGCCTTCGTCGTCGTAACCAATGGTTGCCAACCCTCCGCGTTGGGTCCTATCAGCGACGAAATTGACGATCTTCGAACCAAACTGTAATTTACCGATCTTGTCGCGCGTTAGAAAACTGGTGCCCGCATAGTTTGCTTCCCACCAGAGCGATCGATCCAGTTCTGTCGGATGGCCCACCGACTCGTGAATCGTCAACCACAGGTGCGATGGATGCAGTACCAGGTCATACTTTCCTGCTTCGATTGGTTTGGCCTTTAGTTTCGCGACGGCATCTTCACCCGCTCTCTCCGCCTCACTCATCCACGGATACTTCTCCATGTACTCGTAGCCCAGACCCTGCGGTCCGCCAAGTGAGCTGCGCGATTGGAAGTCGCCGGTAGTGCGATTTACTGCCGAGACGTTGAAGCCTGGATTGGCTCGAATGATGTACTGCTCGATGCGTGAGCCGTCGGTAGAAGCGTAGAACTTCTGCTCATTAACAAAACCCATCGACGAGGTGACAAAACTAACACCCTGGGTCTTCATCGCCCGTTCATTGAGCTTCAGCAGAAACTGGATCTTGTCATCAATTCCGACATCGAAAGGGTCCTTTTCAAACGCACTTTTCCATTTAGCGACAACTTTTGTGGCCGGGGCCAGGGCGATTCGCTTGCGCTGGTAGACGGAATTTGCGCGCGCGATATCGACAGCCTGCCGGGTGATGCGCCCTACTTCTTCCGGCGTGACATCCCGGCTCGAGGCGAAACCCCAGGTTCCCTTGAAAAGAACACGAACGCCGAAGCCGAAGTTCTGACTACGCGAAACATTCTGCACCTGCTTCTCGCGAGTCGAGATTGCTTCCGTGCGGTATCGGTTGATACGAATGTCGGCGTAGGTTACACCCAGCCGTCGCGCCGTGCTGAGAGCGATATCGGCCAGGGCGTTTTTATCTACCGCCGCAGCGGCGGCAGCTTCAGCCGCATTTACTTCGCTGATCCACGATGGCGCTGCCGAAAGCAGCGTAGATGGCAATGCTACAGCGCCTGCGGCCGCACCTGCAGTCTTAATAAAATCTCGACGAGAGGTTGTCATTGAACTGGACCTCTAAAGGATGGAATTTGAAAAGGGCGGGAAGATTTAACGCACGGCGCCGGGAATTGTCAACAGTTTCTGCCTTCGTTGGTGCAAGTGGAGCGTGAAGTTCAGAGTTCAGCCTTTAGGCTGCTGCTTCCCACGCAAGCTAAAGCTTGAACTCTGAACTGCATCCATGTCTCTCGCGGTGATCATTTGAAACCCTTTAGGTCCGCGGCGGCAAAAGCGAAGCCTACGAATCTGGATTCGCCAGGCACAAAGACAACGTCGACACTCTGTTCACCCAACTTCTCATGCCACGCGGTTATTTTGTATGACCCGGGCGGCAAGCCTTCAATTTTGTAATTGCCATTCGCGTCGCTTACGGCAAAAAAGGGATGGCTAAAAACGCTGACGTAGGCTTTCTCCCAGGGATGCTGATTGTCTTTGAAAGGAATCAGGAGTTCAGCTCGCTGAAAAGTCTTGACTATTGGGGTTCCACCAATCGCCTGGCTCATATTCCACTCAGCGTTGTTTTTAGGCACGGGGTGAGTATTGTGCTGGGTAGCATCGCTGTTGATTAGGCTCAAAGACTGTCCTGCTTGTATGCCCAGTACACGTGGCTCGTATTGGCAGCCCTTGTGCTCCATCACAACTACTGAATTCGGAGGTTCAAACCAGTAGTTGTCGAGAATCGAGTTGCTCGTGGCATACACAAGCACATTCGCTAAACTCTCATTATTAATCGCAAACCACTCCAACTGGGGATGTGGATTGAGCTTAACGCAGACTGGATCAGCAGACATGTCAATCTTTAGCGGTTTAGGCGGCTTGCCTGTGAAGGTTACGGTTCCTGACAGCGTCGCTTCCTGACCCGTTCGCACGTAGGCTTTCTTGTTTGCGGAAGGCTCTTGTCCCAATGTCTGCAATACCATGGTCACGAGCAGAGTTGCCGTTGCTGCGATAGCTAGAAGTTTGAGAGGAGGAATCATAAACTTTCCTTTCAACTAGGCTGGTGAAACGAGGTGCGGCTAGCCTATCAGAGTTTACGGTGTCTGTTAATGCTTACGTTAGATGTGGAGGGGCGGAAACTTGGTGATTCGACGGGTAAGAATTGCAGAAAATTTACGCTGTGATTAGCTCCCAACGCCGCGCTCTCTCGATCAATGCCTCCTGAAGTTGAGGCCAGTCGTGCAAGGTAGCGGGGTCGAAGTCAGCGCCGTTTGGCCAGACAAGTGTGTGAACCTCTGTGTCCAACCTGACTTGACTAAACATTTCCGGATCGATTAACGGACTGTATAGTTCGCCAGCAAGGACGGGTCGAAAATCAATCGTCTGTTCGCTCTCATCGTCGAAGCTAATTCGAAGTGTGTAGGGCCCCACGAGTGCGAACTGAGTGATGCGATAGATTGGGTGAATCATACTAAAGAAGCCTTTGTCACCTTAACGGCTCAATTGGGAAGGGGGCACGACCTGCCTGGAGTCTTTCCCAGTCCGCTCTCAACTCTTCCTGATGTAATTCGGCCCAGGCCTCCACCAATCGTTGCTGCCTTCTTGGTAAGGACCCGGCAATAATCTCGACTGGATTAATTCCCACCACGACTACGCCCTCCTGATAGTAGGCGTGAAAATGTGGCTGATGATGAGGAGCACCGATCTCCGAGAACATTCGGATAATAATGCCAAAAAATCTGCTTAGTTCCGGCACCGGCCTAGCTTACCAGAGATCTTCGAGCCACTGCCAGAGCTTCCGAAACCCTTGCTGGCGAGGTGCCGCCAATCTGTGTTTTAGTCTCGAGCGTCTTCTCCAGTGAAAGCGCCTCAAACACATCTGCATCAATCGAAGCGGAGATTGAGCGCAGGTCATCCAGCATGAGTCCCTCTAATTCGACTCCACGCTCAATCGCGAGAACAACGATGCGACCCACTATGTCATGCGCCTCTCGAAACGGCGTGCCCCTGCGCACCAGATAATCGGCGAGCTCGGTCGCATTCATCAACCCCTTCGCAGCAGCGTCGCGCATCCGCAATTCCTTAAGCGTCACATTGCGAAGAACCAGCGCAGACACTTCGAGCGCGGACTTCGTCGTGTCAAAGGCGTCGAAGACCGCCTCCTTGTCTTCCTGCATGTCCTTGTTGTAGGCCAAGGGCAGTCCTTTGAGCATCGTCAACAGCGACAAAGTATGACCAAAAACCCGTCCGGCTTTGCCGCGCACGAGTTCCATCGAATCCGGATTTTTCTTCTGCGGCATCAGGCTCGAGCCTGTCGCTACTGCATCGCTAAGCTCAAAGAATCCAAACTCATTGGTTGAGTAAAGAATAATCTCTTCAGCCAGCCGCGAAAGGTGCATCATGATTAGCGAGCATGTGCTCGCAAACTCCACACAAAAATCACGATCGCTAACGGCATCCATGCTGTTGCGCGAAACGGTGTCAAAACCAAGCTCTGCAGCCACCGCTTCACGGTCGATAGGAAAGGATGTTCCTGCAACCGCACCAGAACCGAGCGGCAAAACGTTCACCCGCTTTTGGGTTTCAGCCAGCCGTTCACGATCGCGAGCCATCATCTCGAAGTAGGCCAGGCACCAGTGTGCAAAGAGTATCGGCTGAGCTCGTTGCAGGTGGGTGTAACCCGGCATCACGGCATCCCGGTTCTTCTCAGCCAACTCCAGGAGTGCTTCCTGCGTATCGCGCACATTGGCCGACAGTTGATCAATACCTTCTCTCAACCATAGACGAAGATCTGTGGCGACTTGATCGTTTCGGCTGCGTCCGGTGTGTAGTTTTCGGCCCGCATCGCCCACCATCTCTACCAGGCGTGCTTCAACGAACGAGTGCACATCTTCGGTTTCGATCTCTTCGAAGTAATCTTTGTCGTTTATTCCTTTCTCGAGAATTGCCTGGAGTCCCCCCTTGATACGATCTCCTTCCTCCACACTAAGCACGCCCGCGCCAACTAGCCCCTGGCAGTGGGCCATGCTCGCACGAATATCCACTCCAAAAAGTCTTCGGTCGAAGGCAAAGGAGTTATTGAACTTCGTAAACGACGGATCCGGCTGGCCGCCAAATCGCCCACCCCAGAGGTTTTTAGCCTTATTCATCGCTCATCCCATTCAGCGTCTGCTTGACTCAGGCCATCCTGGTTGCTAGTTTATGCATCTATGCAGTTGTTATGCAAGTAGTCCGCATAACATGCGGAGGTTCCAGTTCAGGCTTAGCACCGAAGAAACAACCTATAAAGGTTGAATTGGCCTTGCCCGAGAAGTCAAAGAAGAGTCCGGGTTCCGCGGCTTAGCCGCCGCA
>JBBPIC010000174.1:0-1868 GCA_038040525.1 Acidobacteriota bacterium
GGGTGTGCGACAAATTTATGAGAAAGATGGCGTTTTCTTTTTTTGTCCTCATTATCTGAATGCTATAATAGCAGTCAGATTCGGTGATAGAATTATGCCGTCAGGAGGAAAAGGATGAACGACGAACTGGGAACGCTTGAGGCGCGCCGGACGCAGCTCTACAGTCAGCTCGAGCAACTGGGGGATTTTCGGCCGGGGATGATCTCGGTTAACTATCGCAAGTGCGGCAAGAAGAACTGCGCGTGTGCCCGGCGTGGGCATCCGGGCCACGGCCCGCAGTATCTGTGGAATAGCACCTTCGGAGGCAAGAGCGCGGCCGAGAACCTCCCGCTTGGACCTCGCTTGGAGAAGGCCAGAAAAGAAGTCGCCGCCTACCAGAAGTTTTTGCAGCTGACCAGAGAGATCGTGGAAGTGAACCAGAAGATCTGCCGGCTACGACCGGTGAGGGAGATCGGAGATGAAAGAGAGTTGGAGGCGTTGAAAAAAAAACTGCAGAGGAAGTTTGCCGCGAAGCCCAGCAAGAAATAACGCGAATGGTGGGGCGAGTAATAGGGAACCGAGTAGGCTGGAAGATAGACTTGGAGGCAACCGAGAAGGCGCTGCGCCAGATGGGGCAGCGGCTGGGAGGCAGTTTGCTGGAGAAGCTGCTGAACGGGTATGGAGAGCGCACAGGCAGTCGTATCGATTGCGGCAAGGGGCATCGGGCGAGGCTCTGCGGAGTGCGCAGCAAACAACTGACAACTGTGCTTGGACAGGTCAAAATCCGGCGCGCCTACTATTACTGTGATCAGTGCCAAAAGGGACTGATACCGAAGGATCGGGGGTTGGACATAGCTGGCACATCGTTGAGCCCCGGCGTGAGGCGAATGATAGGAGTTGTCGGCGGGAAGGAACCGTTCGATGAAGGGCGAACTGATCTGGAGGAACTGGCTGGAGTCTGTGTGAGCACAAAAGCCGTGGAACGCGCTTCAGAAGCCATTGGTGAGGATATTGAAGCGAGTGAGAAGCCAGAACGTGAGTTGATTGTGTCGGATAAGATTGTGTCGTTGGAAAGTAAGAAAAAGACCATTGCGAGAATGTACATAGCGATGGATGGGACGGGGGTGCCGGTGCTGCCCAGCGAAACTGTCGGGCGCAAAGGCAAGGATGAAACGGGAGAGGCAAAGACACGGGAAGCTCGACTTGGTTGCGTGTTCACTCAGACTAAGATCGACGATAGGGGAGAGCCGGTGCGCGATGAGGATTCCACCACCTACGTTGGCGCAATTGAAACAGCGCTTGATTTCGGACCAAGAATCTATGCCGAAGCGGTTCGGCGAGGAGTGAGGGATGCGGGTGAGGTTATCGTGCTGGGGGACGGCGCGCCGTGGATATGGACGATTGCCGACCTGCACTTTTACGGGGCGACTCAGATAGTGGATCTGTATCACGCATTGGAGCACGTGAGCGTTGTTGCCAAAGCCTTGTACGGGGTAATGGATAAGCAGGCCAATAATTGGCTCGAGAAGCGGAGAGAACAGTTGAAGAAGGGGGATATACAGGCGCTGCTCAGAAGTCTGAAACGGTTGCACCCTGAAGGGAACGAGGCAAGCCTAGTCCTATCACGCGAGATCGAATTCTTCCGAAAGAATCGTGAGCGAATGCGATACTACGAGTTTCGCAAGAGAGGGCTATTCATTGGCTCGGGGGTAGTCGAAGCGGGATGCAAGACAGTGATAGGGCGACGACTCAAACAGAGCGGCATGAGGTGGACAGTAAGAGGGGCTAACGCGATCATAGCGCTGAGGTCCTGTCAGTTGAGCGGAAGGTGGGAAGGCTATTGGGAAGCTCGGTCAGTGGCTTAGCCTTCACATTCCTGACGCACACCC
>JBBPIC010000175.1:0-1863 GCA_038040525.1 Acidobacteriota bacterium
CGCAGGAGTAGATGGTGGTGAGACAAACCTTGTAGCGTGGCAGTCTGACGCCGGCAAGAATCTGGCGCACTTCCGCGAAGCTGAGGATGACCGGCAGCTTCTTTTCCGGGGCTGGACGCACGATGCCGAAGATGGCCCAGTTACGGTTGAGCGTTTGCTCGTAGAAGAACCTGATGCCGCAGATGGCGACGGTCATGGTATTTCGTGAGTAGCGCTTGACGTTCTTGAGGTAGAGAAAGTACTGCCGCAGTTCCGCTTCGCTGATCCGGTCAGGAGACTTATGATAATGTGCGGCCAGTTGGCGTACGGCCCTGGTGTACGCCTCTTGAGTTCGCTCCGCCAGACCGCGGAGCTGCAGACACTCGATCATTCTCTTTCGCAGTTCGCTCATGGTTACACCTCCAAAGAAAGTTGAGCGGCCCAGTTTCCTGCTAAGAATCTCTGGACCGTTTCATAGAAGTGTAGTCGGAGAGGACTTGCGATTGAGAATGATCGGGTTACTAAGAGGAAGGCTTTACCTGCGCGCAGCGCTTAGTTCAACAACTCATTCAACCCGACCGCCTCAGCTTGCCTTTCATGATGCTTGTGTCCTGCGATCTCGCTTGTGTGGTATCGGCGGGCGGCGGTTATTTGGAGCGTTAGGCCTGCGAGAAACAGACCAACATGATGTCCAGGATCTTAATTGCCGCAAGTGCCTCAATCCCCTTGGTCCTTGGCATCGCCCACCTCGTCTTCACCTTCTTTGACCCAAAGCTCAGGCCTCGAGATCCAGCGCTTGAAGCAAGAATGAAAGAGGTGTCTCCTGTAATCACGAGCCAAACCACGATGTGGAAGGTTTGGATCGGTTTCAACGCGAGCCACAGCTTCAGCGCAATCCTGTTTGGCTCTGTGTATGGTTATCTAGCGCTCGTGCAACCCGCAGTGCTCTTTCATTCGGGTTTCCTTGCAATTCTTGGTGGTCTGTTCCTGCTCGTCTATCTCATTCTCGCCAAGAAATATTGGTTCAGTACGCCCTTTCGCTATCTTGTTGTTGCTTTCATTCTCTATGCGGCCGGCTTCGTTGCAACGCTGGCCTAACAAGTGGTTCAAGCGGCGTTAGGCGGCCATCCTTGGGGCGGAGGAGGACAGGTTAGTTTTGTCAATTGAATAGGCGCAACGCTCCGCGTGGGATTGGCGGTTGAGAGGAGCGACCGTCATTCAATGGTAGTGGTGGGGCTGAAAGTTGGAACACGAACGTTGAATGGTGCCGGCTAAACGAAGCCGCATAAAACAACGGCATGCAGCGGACGCGCAATTAGCGTCTCTTTCATGCGAGGCTTGTCAGTGACGGCCGTTCGTGCGCGCCGCTGATGCCCAGCGTTAGATTGTTTTCAGTTTGACTATGGTCACCTTAGTTTAAGGCAAAAGAGACCTTTGGCGTTATCCTCTGGGGAAGTCGGATGCTGAAGCCCCTGGGCGCCGCCGACTAGCAGCAATACCCACGCTTCTACAGTAAGAGTGGCCGCTATGCGAATGATGCTCAACCGGCATCTAAGAAGGAGCGCCTCTCCTTCCTGGAGCTTGAAAGGGGCCAGCCCGAGCGCCGAGGGTAACCGCAAACAACCTATCACAGGCCGGCTTAACCCGAGGCAAGAAAGATCCCGGCGGCTGCTCAGGACTAGGGGATGGAACACGATGTTGGGGCGGCGCAATCTAACCAGCAGATGAACTGGATGCGCCTCCAGCAAGCGTTTTATCTGCGGGGAAGCCGGCGCGCCTCTGTTATCTGCGGCGTTAGATTGCTGTCGAGTGGTTGTTAGAATCCCCTGTGGAGTCTGTCGGGAAAATAGATAATCGTCTTTCTCTGTGCATCCTCAGTGTTCT
>JBBPIC010000176.1:0-1851 GCA_038040525.1 Acidobacteriota bacterium
CTGGTGTTTGGACATTTCAAGTACGTAAGTCATTTATTTTATTGACAGACGTACTCGTGTTATGGTATCCTCTCGATTGAGATCGCAGCCCGCCTGGGCTGTCAAAGGGAGGATGCCGTCTATGGAAAAAGATGAAATCGAAGCCGCTGTACTGCATGCTGTCGAGGTCTCACTCGAAGCCCAACTCAAAGCCGTCCGCCGTTTGCGTACAGGACCTCGCGAGCCTAAGGCCGCCCGCAAAGGTACGTCGCAGATCGATATGGTACATGACGTACTCCGACGCGCTGGCAAGCCGCTCCACGTCTCGGAAATCATCGAGCGCGTACACAAGCTGCACGGCCTCAAGCTCGAACGCGAGTCGATCGTTTCGACTCTCACTAAGAAAGTCAATCGTGGCTCCCGCTTCGTGCGCACCGATAAGAATGTCTTTGCACTCAAAGGAGGGGACTAGCATGTTGATTCAACAGTTTCACTCCCTCCTTGAGCGCGGATGGCGGTCGGCGTTTCCCGGAGCTCGCAGCCAGAAGCGCGCCATCCAACATGCCATCGCTTTGCCGTGCGTGTTTGGCCGCCGCACCATCTCGCGGACGCTGGGTGCTCTCGGGCGATGGGACCAGGACTGGAGCGCCGATTACAAGATGTTCTCGCGTTGCCGTTGGAAGCCGGAGCGGTTGTTCGACCCGGTGATCGATGAGTACCTGGAGCGCTACCCCAAGCGCCCGGTGATTGCCGCCATTGACGACACCAAATTGAGAAAGACGGGCCGCAAGATTGCAGGCGCCTCGTGGCATCGCGATCCGCTGTCGCCCCCTTTTCACATGAACTTCATGTACGGGTTGCGCTTCCTGCAAGCATCGTTGTTGTTCGCTCATTATCAGGAAGGCGATTATCCGCCGCGCGGGATTCCGGTGCGATTTCAAGAAGCGCCGCCGCTTAAAAAGCCGGGCAAACGCGCAAGCGCGGAAGAGCGTCAGCAGTATAACCAGTTGAAGAAGGAGAAGAATCTCTCGACTCAGGCGCTGGAGGTCGTTCGAGACTTGCGCGCAAGCCTCGACCAAAGAGGCGGAGCCGGCCGCTGGTTGCTGATGGTCGGCGATGGCAGCTTCGCCAACAAGACGATGTTCAAGCCCGAGTTGGATCGCACCCATCTGCTGGCTCGCTGCCGCAAGGACGCGCGGTTGTGCTTTAGGGCCCCAGAAGGAGGGCGCCGCAAATATGCAGAGCAGCTTTTCACTCCCGACGGGGTGCGCACGCAGGAGGGTCGCTCCTGGAAGCGCGCGCGGGTTTACCTCGGGGGCAAGCGGCGTATGGTGAGATACAAAGAAGTGAAAGACGTTTTGTGGAAGCGCGGAGCGGGGACCAGGCGGCTGCGGCTGATCGTGATCGCGCCGGTGCCTTACAAGTTGTCCAAGAACTCGCACTGGAACTATCGGGAGCCGGCTTACTTTCTGACAACCGACCTGAGGACTTCCATCAAGCTCTTGGTTCAGGCCTGCTTTGATAGATGGCAGATCGAGGTGAATCATCGCGATGAGAAAGACATCCTGGGTGTAGGGCAAGCGCAAGTGCGGAGCGAGCAGTCGATACCGCGTCATCCGGCTCTGGCGGTAGCTTCCTATAGCCTGTTGTTGTTGGCAGCGTTGAAGTCCTTTGGGCCTGGCCGGACCGAAGATTATCTCGAGCAGCCTAAGTGGAGAAAGAAGGGTTCTAAACGAGCATCGTTTCTCGACATCGTGAGCAAGCTGCGCAGTGAGATAGACGAAGCGTCTGTTTCGCAATTGCTCCCTCAGAACTTCGCTAAAAACCTCGCTCTGTATGCTGATACTTGACATTAAAATGTCCAAACTCCAG
>JBBPIC010000010.1:0-1432 GCA_038040525.1 Acidobacteriota bacterium
TGGGTTCTGTACCTGATTTGCGCTTCAGCCGAAATAATCAAACTGCATCAGTACCACGAAGTTACACCAAATTTCACGAAGAAACGCGTTAGTGTAGCTTCGGTGATTTCGTGGATCGTGTGCTTATCTTCAAATGTCGCTGGTTCGTCCGTTGCGCGTGACAACTACATCCAGCACGCCGCGGTAATTTTTGCGGCAGTTCCGAGGTATGTTTCCCTTATGTGCCAACCTATTCCAACTCGTCTATACTCACCCGCACACGGCAAATTGAATAACTAACAACGGCAATAAGAGCTTTGACGACTCTTAAAACAGTTCGTATCGGCATCGTAGGCGCCGGCTTCGCCCGTTCCACACAAATCCCTGGCTTTAAGAATTGCGAAGGTGCGCAGATAGTTGCGATCGCCAGCCGGCATCGCGAACGCGCCGAGATTGTGGCCCGGGAGTTTGCGATACCGCATGTCGCAAATGATTGGCAGGAGCTGGTTGCCCGCGATGACATAGATCTAGTTAGCGTCGTTACTCCGCCCGCAACTCACATGGAAATCACACTCGCAGCTCTCGATCGCGGCAAGGCAGTGCTTTGCGAAAAACCGATGGCCATGAATGCATCAGAGGCGAAGCGCATGACTGAGAGGGCCCTGGCGACAGATGTGCTGGCCTTGATCGATCATGAATTACGATTTGTGAACAGCCGGCAAACAATGCGCGCAATGCTCCACAAGGGTGCTATCGGCAACGTTCGCCACTGCCATTATGTTTTCCGTTCTGACTATCGTGGAGTTCTGGATCGCGCCTGGGATTGGTGGTCGGATGAAAGTATGGGTGGGGGCACACTAGGCGCGATTGGTTCGCATGCCATTGATTCATTTCGCTGGATGCTGGACACAGAAGTGAGCGAGGTTTCCTGCATGCTTTCAACCCATGTTGCCGAGCGTCCTGACAAAGCAAGCGGATCAATGCGCCGGGTAACTACCGACGACGAAGCAAATCTGATGTTGCGGTTTGCTGACTCGCCTTTGAACACGCGGACCACCGGCACGGTATCGCTTTCCGTCGTGGAGTCGGGGAAACATCTGAATCAATTGGAAGTTTATGGGACCACCGGAGCACTAATGGTGGAGGAAACGGGTGAACTGTGGCACTCCCCTGCAGGCTCAGGTGCGTGGCGTCCAGTACAAGTGGACCAGGACACAATCGCGCCGGGCATGAAAGACGGAAGTTGGGCTCGCGGTTTCACATCCTTCTCACGCGAGATTGTTAATGCGCTTCGAGCAGGTCGCAAGATTGTGGAAGGCGCGGCGACATTCGAAGACGGGTATCGAATTCAGCTTGTGCTCGACGCGGCGCGGGTCTCGAATGAAAGCGGCTGTTGGGTCGTTATCGAGTAGGGAAGACAGAGGTCAGAGGTCAGAAGTCAGAGGTCAAAAGT
>JBBPIC010000010.1:1532-139149 GCA_038040525.1 Acidobacteriota bacterium
CAGGGGTCAGGGGTCAGGGGTCAGGGGTCAGGGGTCAGGGGTCAGGGGTCAGGGGTCAGGGGCAGAACGCTCCGGCCAAGCGCGTGGTTCTAGACTTCTCCTTTCTGCCTTCTGCCTTCTGCTTTCTGCCTTCTGCCTTCTGCTTTCTGCTTTCTGACTTCTGACTTCTGTATTCTGTGTCAAATGACCAAGCGCTCTTCATCGGTTCGTGTTGGTGTTGACACGGGAGGCACGTTTACGGATTTTGTTCTTGCTTCCCACGGCGGGCTGGAGATATTCAAGGTCCCGTCCACGCCTTCGGATGCGTCCCTGGCAATCGCCACGGGTCTCCGCACCATCCAGGAGAAAACGGGTGTCTCACTGGAGTATATCGAGGTGGTCCATGGCACCACCGTCGGCACGAACGCATTGCTGCAGAGAACAGGCGCGCGCGCTGCCCTGATCACGACAAGTGGCTTTGAGGACGTGTTGGTGATAGGCAGGCAAGCCCGCCCGGAACTCTACAATCTCGACGCCGTTAAACCGCCTCCTCTCGTGCCGGACGATCTTCGCTTCGGCGTGTGCGAAAGGGTAACGGCAGCGGGAGAAGTGCTGGAGCGCCTCAATGAGAAGGAGGTATCGAAGTTAGTAAAACGCTTACGGAAGGCGAAGATCGATTCAGCGGCAATTTGCCTCTTGTTTTCCTTCGTCGATCCCACACATGAAAAACAGATCGCTCGCGCACTCGCGGCCCTCGACATTCCCTTGTCAACATCTCATGAGATTCTTCCCGAATACCGCGAGTTTGAGAGAACTTCGACCGTCGTCATCAATGCCTACCTGCAACCGTTGATGGGTAGTTACCTTCGCCGCCTTTCTCAGCACACTTTGCGTTTGCGGGTCATGCAGTCTTCCGGGGGCAGCATTTCGGCCACGGCTGCCGCAGAGGAACCGGTGCGCACGATCCTCTCGGGACCTGCAGGTGGAGTAGTGGGCGCCTTACAAACCGCGCGAGCCGCCGGTTTTAAGAACGTCATCACCTTCGATATGGGCGGCACTTCGACCGACGTAGCGCTTTGTGAACAGGGCAAACTGCGCATGACCAACGAGGCTGTCGTGGCTGGTCTGCCGGTGGCAATCTCTTTGATGGACATTCATACCGTTGGCGCCGGCGGTGGCTCCATCGCGAGAGTCGACGAAGGCGGTTCTTTGCGTGTTGGTCCGGAGTCGGCGGGCGCCGATCCCGGTCCCGCCTGCTACGGTCATTCGCTTTTGCCGACAGTTACGGACGCTCATGTCGTGCTTGGTCATTTTGGTGGTGCGGGTTTGCTCGGCGGCGCGTTTCCACTCGACGAGGACCGCTCCCGCCGAGCGCTGGCCCAACTCGCTGGTGAGATGGCTAAAGCCGCACGCCGCAAGGTCACTTCAATCGAAGCCGCGCAGGGCGTGATATCTGTCGTGAACACCAATATGGAACGAGCTCTGCGGCGAATTTCAGTTGAGCGCGGCTACGATAGCCGTGACTTTGCGCTCCTGCCCTTCGGTGGCGCGGGCGGACTGCACGCGGTTGAGCTGGCTGAAGGTCTGCGCATTCCTCAAATTATCTTGCCTGAATCGGCCGGAGCGCTGTCGGCTATCGGCATTCTTACTGCCGACGTCGTCAAGGATCAAAGCCGAACAATAATGATTGAGCTGCGACCGGGAGTTGAAGCGAAACTCAATAAGACTTTTCAGGAAATGGAGCGTGCCGCTGCAAAAAATCTTCGAGGCGAAGGGTTTTCTAACAACAGTCAGCGTCACGAGCGCTCCCTTGCGCTGCGTTACAAGGGCCAGTCGTTCGAACTGGAGATTCCGCACGTAGGAGAAAACATTGCTACCAATTTTCACCGGGCACACTTGAAGCGTTACGGTTACGCACAGGAGTTGGGCATTGTGGAAATTGTCAGTGCGCGCGTGCGTTCAAGCGGGCTGGTGGAAAAGATACCGACGGCGCGAGTTAACGTTGCGAGTAATAAAGGCTATGCGAAACCCGTTAAGCGAGTGAGCGCATATCTTGAGGGGGGAAAAGAGCAAGTCGCAGTCTACGATCGTAACGAATTGTCGCCAGGTGCAAAACTTCGCGCGCCATGCATTGTGCTTGAATACTCGTCAACAACACTTATTCGGGCAGGCGTTCAAGCTGAGGTTGATAGTTTTGGAAATCTCTTGATTCAGTTGTGACTGGGACAATCTAAGAGTGTCGATTGTGGCTTTGCCACCGCACAGTGCGGAAAGGCTCTGCCTTTCCGAGACCGTTACTTAATGTTTGAGGCTATGCCTCGCCATGGAGGCGCAGCCTCCCAGATTGATAGAGGGCTGACGGAAAGCCATAGGCTTTCCGCACTGTGCGGTGGCAAAGCCACAAAGGACGAGCTCGCGCCCATGAGACGCAACTTCGATCCCACAACACTGGAAATCTACCGCGCGCTCTACACATCCGTAGCGGAGGAGATGGGCATCGCGCTGAGACGGACAGCCTTCTCCCCAAACATCAAAGAGCGGCGAGATTACTCATGCGCAGTATTCGATCGCAACGGGCGCGTCGTCGCACAGGGAGATCACATGCCTGTGCACCTGGGTTCCATGCCGATGGCCGTCGCCGCCGCGCTCGATGCGATTAAACTTCAACCCGGAGATGTGGTTGCGCTAAACGATCCATTTGCCGGCGGCACGCACCTCCCGGATGTGACCCTCGTGATGGGAGCCTTCAATGAGGTGCCGGGTGTCGGGTCCCAGGTGCCGGGAAAAAGAAAGAAGCTTGCCCGACACCCGACACCCGATACCCGACACCCCCTCTTCTACGTCGCCAACCGCGCCCATCATGCAGACATTGGCGGAGCGACGCCGGGCTCAATGGGACTCTCGACCGATATCTATGGTGAAGGCCTATGCATCCCGGCGGTACGACTGGTCCGCGGCGGCGAGATAGACGCGGATGTGATGCGTTTGATTCTGGCCAACGTGCGAAGTCACGACGAGCGCTGGGGCGATTTCCAGGCACAGATTGGTTCATTAAAAACGGGTGCTTCCCGTTTGCTTGAGATCGTTGAACGCCGTGGCATAGGGGAAGCAAGTGACTACGCGACGCATTTGATCGAATACTCCGCGAGGCTCATGCGTCATGCAATCAACGCCATTCCCGACGGTGACTATCAAGCCTTGGACGCGCTAGACGACGACGGTGTCACAGACAACGAAGTGCCGATCAAAGTGCGAATTTTAATCAAAGGTCCGCGAGCTCGTGTTGACTTTAGCGGCAGCGCTCCGCAGGTTGCTGGTCCAATTAACGCTGTTGAGGCGATTACAGTCTCGGCGGTTTCGTATGTGTTTCGCTGCCTGCTGGGGGACGACGTACCAGCCAGTGCTGGTTTGATGGAACCGATCGAAGTGATCGCGCCGAAGGGTTCAGTGGTCAATGCTGTCCATCCTGCGTCGGTGGCCGGCGGAAATGTAGAAACCTCGCAGCGCATCGTTGATGTCCTGTTCAAAGCCCTGGCACTGGCCTTGCCGGACAGGATTCCGGCGGCCAGCCAGGGAACGATGAACAATCTAACAATCGGCGGCATGGACCAGCGCACGGGCAAAGAGTTTTCCTACTACGAAACCGTTGCCGGCGGCATGGGAGCGCGACCTGCACACGATGGCCTGAGCGCGGTCCACACGCACATGACCAACAGCCTCAATACGCCCGCTGAAGCGCTCGAATATGCATATCCACTTCGCGTCCGCGAGTACCGCATACGCAAACGCTCCGGTGGAAAAGGAAGACAAGAAGGCGGCGATGGTGTGATTCGGGAGATTGAAACTCTCGTACCCGCGCGCATGTCGCTGCTGTCCGACAGACGCAAGCGTGGGCCTTACGGTCTGCAGGGCGGTGAAGATGGGAAGGTGGGCAACGCTGCAATCATCCGCGACGGACGCAGGCGAAAGATGGGATCGAAGGGTAGTTGGGAACTTGAAGCAGGGGATCGGGTGCGGATTGAAACACCCGGAGGTGGAGGTTATAGCAGTGAAGGACTGAAGAGGAGGGAGAGCTCCTAGGAGGAGGACTGACTATTCTACTGGCACTGGCAATTCCAGTTTTGAGTTTACCCACCGATTGAGTGAAACACCCTGACGTTGTGCCTCAATCGCCAGTTGGCGATGAAGATGTTCTGGCATGCGAACGTTGAAACGACCGCTATATGACCGCTTGTTGAACGGCGTTGGAATGGCCTCCCCGGACTCCTGCAAGTCTTCTATTGCCAACCGAACTACTTCGATGGTTTCAAGCAATGCATCTTGAAGGGTTTCCCCATGAGCTGCTAGCGACGAAAACTCGGAAACACGGCCTATAAAGGCCTCGTCTTCTTCGGACCAGGCCACTGTATAGTTATATTCTTCGGCTTTATAGTTGGGCGAAGCCGCCTTAATTTTATTCTGCTTCTGCAACATTATGAGACTCTCCTTCTTGGCTTTGCTGCATTTCCTGTAACTTCCGGAGTGCCGCAACAACCTGCTTAACCTGATATGGGCTTAGCTTTCCCCTTATCCTTCTTGTTTTCCTGCAAGTTTATCCTCGGATCTCCAGGCCAGGGCGTTTTGAATAACTGGTGACTTCCCTTGTATCTCGCATTCCCAAAATACTCCTGACAAACCCGCACCAGACTACCGAAACGAAGGTTGTTTGTCTCACGTTCCAGCCTTTCAATCTCATCTTCAATTCTCACCAGAACCTCCTAAACCACGTCTAGTCAGAAGGGACAGTACCATATGCGGTACTATGACGTCAATTTGAATCCTAAGGATGCCTGCCGGGTTATCAAGCCCTTCACTATCAGCAATCAGCCTGCAAAGCCGATATGGGTTCGAAAGCGGAGTACACCTTGCAACAATTCGAAAAGCCGCAAATTGTATGTCATCCCCCGTCACCAGCTGCACAGAGCGCTGTTGTTTCAGACGGTTTTCCAAGGCTACGCTTCTCGGCGCATCGGCTACTGCCCGGCTGCTTCGCAGCCTCCGAGCCTTAACAGGTAAGTGGCGGTAAAGGCATTCACGTGGTCAGCCTTCGATAAATCCCCGGCAGCCGCTCAGGAAGCGTGAGCACGTCGTCAATAATTGTGTAACCGATATCTCCGTAGAGATCTTTCAGCTCCGCTTCCGACTCCCGGTCGATCGTAATACAAAACGGTGTGATGCCCTGATTCTTCGCCTGCCGCAGGGCCTCGCGCGTGTCTTCGCGCGCGTAACGCGCGTCGCCATAGTCGTGGTCGTAAGGCCTCCCATCAGACAAGACGATCAGTAAACGCGTGCGCGCCTCCTGCTTTGCGAGTTTGGCACTAGCGTGACGAATTGCCGCGCCCAGACGGGTATTGTTCTGGAAAGTTATCCCGCCAATTCGCTCCTTCACTTCGTCGGAATATTTCTCATCGAAATCCTTCACCACATAAAACTTCACGTTGCGCCGGCCTTCCGAAGTGAAGCCGTTGATCGAATAGACATCGCCTACTGCTTCAAGCGCCTCGCTCATCAGCACCAGGCCTTCCTTTTCAATCTCGATGATGCGACGCCCAGGGCGTGTATATGGTTGCAGCGGGTGCCGTCCAATCGTCCTTGCTGTCGACGACGATTGATCGAGCAGGAATGAGACTGCCACATCGCGTTGCCGTCGCAAGCGCTTGGTGTATAAACGCTCAGATTGATGACCGCCACCGACCTTCGCTGCGCGCCGATCGATGACGTAGTCAATCACTGCATTAAGATCAAACTCTTCGCCATCCAATTCGTTTGTGACGCGCGCGAGATCTTCCGGCTTCATTAACTGAAACTGATGCCGGATGGAAGAAATCACTCCTTTGTGACGGTCACGCGTCTGTTCGACAAAGGCGCGATCGCCGTACTTCACACGCTTCTCAACCACTCGACACCAACCCAACCGGTGATCAGTTAACTCTCGATCCCACTCGTCGTAGTTGTAGGCCACCTCACCTTCTTCAATCGCCTGTTCGGGCAGCTCGGCCTCAGTCCACGCTTCGGCGCCCGCCAGTTCGTCGGGCTCCCCGTGTGTATCCGGATCATTCCAGGCATTGAACAACTCACGCACGTCGCGACGCTGGGGCATCTGGTCAGAAGGTCGTCGATTGAAGTTTTCGGTAGCCACCGAGTTTTCCTCTTCCGATTCAGACGGCTCTTGCTGTTTCTCCATCTCCTGGACCGCATCATCGTTGGGAGCCGTGGATTGAAACAGCGAATAAATGCGACTTGTGGCAATCAGGCTGTCGGCCACCGTTGCTGCCGGGTTCGCGAAATAATCGGTCGCCACTGTTTCCAGCTCAGAAACAATCTGTCCGTAATACTGTCGCGAATCATCCAGGGCGCCACCCAGCAACGTGATCTGGAAAAGCAATTCAAAGGGAAGTAGGCTGGCGGGCAGATCGAGAATCGACGGCCGGCCGCGCCGCAAGTGTTCGCGAATCAGATCAAGATCGCGAGCCAGACCTCGGTAGGTTTGTCGAAGGCGACGGTCGATTCGATAGTTCTCGAGGGTGCCAAAGACACGACGGGCAAGATGTGGGTGTGGGAAGAGCTGCAAAACCTGGGTGTAGTCGACAGTAGGACAGGCATTCCTGCCTGTCACTCTTGTCCCAGATGCCTCTGCCGAATCATCGACAGACAGGAATGTCTGTCCTACTTGGGAATCTTTGGAATCACCGACAGACGGGAATGTCTGTCCTACCATCTCATCGGCGATCGCGAAAGCGTCGAGCGCGTTAAGGTTTTCCCGGTCGTACGTTTCCCCGATGGTCGCATACGCCGCACGTAACGCGGGCGTGCCCTGGTCGTATGTGCCGAATTCGATCTGGCCGGCGGCATGGGCGGCCAGCACCTTATAGAGACGAAAGTCGAGGTCGTCGTCACCAAACTCGGCTACCAGCGAAGGAAGATGAATCGTTCGTCCGTCGGCAATCCGTGATTCGAGTGGCACCGCTGCAATTGGAGTGATCTCGACCTCGTTGCCCGTTAGTCCTTCGACATAAAGTTGTAGCAAATGATGCACGCGCTCGAGCGGCAACCCTGAACCGCCACGGTGCAGCGCGTCGTGGCTGCCTCGCGTTTCCAGGGCGAAATAACTACGACGGGCACGTGAGTCCGTCCTGTGCGAAGCGAGACCTTCCCGCGCCCACTGTTCAAATTGCTCTATGGTTACCGTTCTTAACGCGAGTCCACTGGAACGAAAACAGGCGAGCGCAGCTTCGCCATCCGTCTCGGCGATTTCCCTGGATAGCTTGATCACGCGTGTCGCAAGATCAATCAAGCGGTCGTGATCCGTTTCGCTTTCAAGAGTGTGGACGAACCTTGGACCACTGCGAACAAATGCCACCAGGCTCGCATTGCCGTGTGCGGCAACCGTCCATAATAGTCGGATCCATTCGTCAAATATTTCCGGCAGCGAACTCAGAATTTCTCCGCCGGTGATCAGCACCTGGAGGGCCGAGCCGCCACCGCGTTCAAGAAACTTAATGGTGTTGGCCAACAACCTCAGAGCGTCCCTGGGATTGAGTTTCGCCAGAATAGAAGGCAGCGCCGCCCAGGCATCTGCCGCGATGCCCCCTGCGCGCGAAGCAAATTCTGTGGCCAGCTCGATGCCCTTCTTCGTGACTTCTGCATTCTCAAATCGATTCAGGCTCGCGATGACTTCGGGAGTTTTGTCGAGAAACTCTGCGCTGTGTTTAGCGGAACGGCGAGAGACCTCCCCCGCCACTTCCAAAACAGCGGCAATCATCTTGTTATCGCCTATGGATTTCGACAACTCCGGTATTTTTCGCAGTGTGTCGGTGGCAATAGAGGTCGAGAGGGTGATCTGACGAGAGCAGAGTTGGAAAACTGCCGGGCGGACATCTTCGTCCACTTCCGAGAGATGGGCCACTCCTTCGTTGAAGAAACTAATTGCGCTCTCTACTTCGCTCATTGCCAGACGGCGGCCCATCTCGCCCCATGAACGCAATTCTGCCGGGCGCAAGGCGTCTGCCGCCGCGGGTATAGCTCGCAGGTATTCAATACTCGCGCGAAGAGACACACCCGAAATAGCCGCCGCCGTTTCCAACGCGGCCACAGATTGCTCGACTGGCAAACCAGCCAGCTCGCGCGTCAATTTAAGGAACGATTGGCGCTCAGCACTATGGATTTCTGACTGAGAGTTCTCATCCGGCATAGGTGGTTGTTGTTCTCGTTTGCGAAGACTCGATCCACGAAATCACACGAAGCCGCACGAAAAAAGCCTAGATAACCGTGGTGATGATCTCGCGGATGCTGCGTTGCAGTTCGCGATCGTCGGTGATGGGCGAGCACATGGCTGTCTCGGCGGCGGTGACTGGGGGAATACCAAGATTGATCAATTGGGCAGCGTAAATCATTAGACGCGTGGAGACGCCTTCTTCTAATCCGTGGCCCCGCAAGTTACGTACTTTTTGTCCTATGAGCACGAGATCGCGCGCGGTGCCTTCATCGACTCCACCTTCGCGCGCCACAATCTCTGTCTCCATCTCGGGCGGCGGATAATCAAAATCAATTGCCACAAAGCGTTGGCGTGTTGATTGTTTCAGATCCTTGAGAATCGATTGATAGCCGGGGTTATAGGAGACGACCAGCATGAAATCCGCCGGCGCCTCCAGGATCGTCCCTCGCTTTTCAATCGGCAGACGCCGCCGGTGGTCCGTCAAAGGGTGAATGATAACGACCGTGTCTTTACGAGCTTCTACTACCTCATCCAGGTAGCAAATGGCGCCGTGGCGCACCGCCGCTGTCAACGGCCCGTCGTGCCAAACAGTCTCGTCCCCCTCGAGCAAAAACCGGCCAACAAGGTCCGTAGCCGATAAGTCTTCATGGCAGGCAACGGTAATCAGTGGACGCTCCAGCCTCCACGCCATGTGTTCGACAAAACGCGTTTTGCCGCATCCGGTCGGCCCCTTGAGAATTACAGGCAGGCGAGCGCTATGAGCCGCCCCAAAAAGATCGACCTCGCCGTTTACGGGCAGGTAATAGGGCTCATCAATAATTCGAAATTCTTCAATGGCGCGTTCTGGCATCTGTTGATAAATTCGCGGCTTTCAGGGTTCGAACTGATGTCTCCGAAATCTTAGCATCCAGAGGCGCATTACAGAACCGAGCGCGGTAGCGCCGGATGCAGCCTGGAGGGTCGCCAGAAAGACTGTGGCACCTCTCTGCGAGTCTGTCGGGAAAATAGATAACTCGTCTTTCTCTGTGCATCCTCAGTGTTCTCTGTGTCTCTGTGGTAGCTGTTTTTCCTGGTAAATCCACCACAGAGACAGAGTTCACAGAGATCGCACAGAGAGTTAAGAGTTATCCCGACAGACGCTCTCCGGGGTGCGGACAAACTGTTCGCTGCTTTCTACCAAATGGAAAGGGGAGCCCTCGTGACTCTCAGGTCAGAAAGGAGGGCTTGCCCCCGCTCTTCGTTTGATTACATCAGTTGTGAAAACAATTCCGCACCTGTCGCCACCTCTCAGGTGAACAAAGGTGCTCGATTTCTTTAGTGATTGAACCTGCGCAACGAAGAGCGGGGGCAAGCCCACCTTCCCAACCTGAGAGATCACAAGGGCGTCCGTTTGCGATTCTGCACCATTTACGATTTACTATTTGCCACCGTTATGAAACTAGCAGTAGCAATGTCTGGCGGCGTCGACTCTTCGGCAGCCGCGGCAATCCTAAAGGAACAGGGCCACGAACTGGTGGGTTTCACAATGCAGTTGTGGAACCAGAATCGTGGGATCAGCGTTGACGAGAACGGCAACCCGCTCCCTTCGCGTTGCTGCTCGCTCGACGACGTTTACGACGCACGTCGAGTCGCCGAAGAGCTTGGTTTTCCGTTTTACGTGCTTAATCTTGAAAAAGACTTCGAGCGCGACGTGGTGCAACCGTTTGTCGAAAGCTACCTCAACGGCGAGACGCCTATTCCCTGCGTCTCATGCAATAGTCGTCTTAAGTTTGCTTCGCTCGATCGCCTGGCTGCCAGCCTGGGTTGCGACAAAGTGGCCACCGGACATTATGCGCGAGTTGAGTATGACCAAGCCTCGCGGCGTTATCGTCTGCTGCGCGGGCGCAACCTGCAGAAGGACCAGTCATATTTTCTTTGGGAGTTGACTCAGGATCAGTTGTCGCGCGCGTTGTTTCCGCTGGGAGAGATGTCTAAACCAGAGGTGCGAGAGGTTGCACGCGAGCATGCGCTGGCTGTGGCTGAAAAATCTGAGTCACAGGAAATCTGCTTTGTCCCGGACGGCAACTATGCAGGCTTCATTGACCGTTATCTTGCAGCTGAAGACTCAAGCGACAGGCTGCCCGGCGAAGGTGAAATTGTGAGCACGACGGGTGAGGTACTGGGTCGCCATAGCGGCATTCATCGCTACACGATTGGGCAGCGGCGCGGCATCGGTATCGCGGCCGAACAACCCCTCTATATCATTTCAATTGACAGCGCGAAGAACCAGGTCGTCGTGGGCCAGCAGGATGATTTACTGAGCAGCGAATTCACGGCCGCAGGTCTTAATTGGATTCTCTTCGATACTCCGACCTTGCCGGTGCGCGCCGAGGTGCGCATCCGCTACCGTCATAATCCGGCGCCCGCTACCATCACACCGCTCGAGAACGGTCGCATTAAAGTCAATTTTGATGAGCCGCAGAGAGCCATCACGCCCGGCCAGGCCACGGTTTTTTACCGAGGAGACGAGGTCGTGGGCGGAGGCTGGATAGTCAAAAACGGGTAACAATGACGGCAGCGGCTCTGCCGCCTTCCGTGCGGAAAGCCTTAACAGGCGTACAGAGTACAACCTTTCAGGTTGCTTCTTCGCGACCATGCTCGCTAAAGCTTTAGGGGGGGTTCTCGCCTCGACGCAAGCTAAAGCTTGTACTCCATACGCCTGTTTCCCTTCCTGAACCCCGCCTCCAAATAAACCTTTTTGCTCGCAGTTACGTAATAGCTCAGGGACGAGTGTCTCCAGTAAAAGATCTGAATTTGAAGATTTAAGGCAGGGAAACTTATGGCAATGTCGGGTAGAAGAAAGACTCTCATCATTATCACCAGTATCGTCGTGGCGCTGGTATTGGTTGTCCTGATCGGACTGGCCGTTTTAGTGGCCGCCTTCCGAAATAACCAGCCCACGATCGCGCAGAACAGCGTGCTCAGCCTCAGAGTAGCTGGATACCTGCCTGATTACCTTCCCGAGGATCCGATCCGAAAGCTGCTGGGCAGTACAGACCAGTCTCTAACGGATCTCATTGAGCAGTTTAAGAAAGCCAAGGTAGACAATCGAATCAAGGCGATCGTTTTGCAAGTTGAGATGTCGGGAGCGGGGTGGGGCAAGGCCGAGGAGATTCGCGATGCAATCGCTGATTTTCGCACCTCGGGCAAACCAGTGTACGCCTATATGGAATATGGAATGAACAAGGAGTACTACATCGCCAGCGCCTGCGATCGCATTTACCTGGCGCCGCCGGGCGAGTTGTTCATCAACGGTCTGGCTGCCGATGTGATGTTCTTCCGCGGCTCGCTAGACAAGTTGGGCATCTACCCAGACACGTACCAGATCGGGAAGTACAAGAGCGCGGGCGACACTTTTACGCGCAAAGAGATGTCCGACGCCCATCGCCAGTTCATGAACGAATATCTCGACGATCTTTTCAATCGCTACCTTGAAGCAACTGCGAAAGCTCGTGGCAAGTCGCCGGAAGAGATGCGGGCAATCATCGATGCGGCTCCCTATAGTCCAATAAAGGCAAAGGAGGCTGGCTTAATTGATGGAGTGGCTTACCGGGAGGAGCTCGACAAGGAGATCAAAACAAAGCTCGGATACAAGGAAGACGACCCGTTGCGATTGGTGAAGAATTCGGATTACAGCCAGGTACCTGCGGAATCGTTGGGTCTCAACAAAGGCGAAAAAATTGCCGTGATTTATGGCACGGGCAACATCGACTCCGGCAAGTCGGAAAATAGCCCGACAGGCGAGCAGTCGATCGGTTCCGACACTATGGCCAGGGCAATCAACGACGCTCGCGATGACAAAACCATTAAGGCAATCGTGATCAGAGTGGATAGTCCGGGTGGTTCGGGCCTGGCATCGGACATCATCTGGCGTGCGGTTGAAGCTGCAAAGGCGAAGAAACCGGTTGTAGTTTCAATGGGAGACGTGGCGGCTTCTGGTGGATACTACATCGCGGCCCCCGCCAACAAAATAATCGCCCAACCTTCAACCATCACCGGCTCAATAGGCGTGGTCGCCGGCAAGCCCGTAGTGAAAGGATTGTACGACTGGCTGGGAATCTCGAATGAATACATTCTGCGCGGCAAAAATGCAGGAATGTTTCGCGAAACCGAAAAATTCACTCCCGAAGAACGAGCAAAGTTTGAAGAGTGGATTAACAATACTTACTACAACGACTTCGTTCCAAAAGTCGCCAAAGGTCGAAACAAACCTGCCGAGTACGTCGACACGGTTGGACAGGGACGTGTATGGACCGGAGCGCAGGGCAAAGAGCGCGGACTTGTAGATGAGTTCGGGGGTCTCGATCGCGCCATTGAAGTTGCTAAGGAACTGGCCAACATTCCCAGGGACAAAGGCGTGAAGCGCGTGATTCTGCCTTACCCGCGCACGTTTTTGCAGGAGTTGTTCGACAAGGGTGATGAAACGAGCGCCATGATGGAACAGCGGCGTGCGGTGCTTTCGGTGCTGCCTGAAGATGGGCGACGCGCAGTGCGCTACATGATGATGCTCGATCGAATGAAGAACGGCGAGGCGATGCTGCTGATGCCGTTTGAGTTGAGAGTCAGGTAACAGGTGAAGCGGGGAAGCGGGGAACAGGGGAAGGGGGAAAGGGTAAGGGGGAAAGGGTAAGGGGAATTAGATCCCCTTGCCCCTTACCCGTTCCCCCTTCCCCCTTCCCCCTTCCCCCATTCCCCTTTTCCCCCTTTACCCTTTTCCCTCTATCTTTTGTATTCCGCCCATGTAGGGTCGCAGCACCTCAGGAATGAGAATCGATCCATCCGCCTGCTGGTAGTTCTCCAGGATCGCAATCCATGTTCGGCCTATCGCCAATCCCGATCCATTCAACGTGTGCACAAACTCCGGCTTAGCCCCGCCCGCGCGGCGAAAGCGTATCTGAGCCCGGCGTGCCTGGAACGCTTCATAGTTGGAGCATGAAGAGATTTCTCGGAAAGTGTTCTGTGACGGAAGCCACACCTCTATGTCGTAAGTCTTGGCCGAGCCAAACCCTATGTCGCCGGTCGAGAGTGTCACGGTTCGATAATGCAACCCCAGCTTTTGCAGGATCGTCTCCGCATCGCCGGTGAGCGAATCAAGCTCGTCGTACGAATTCTCCGGCAGTGCGTATTTCACCAGCTCAACTTTCTCGAATTGATGTTGGCGAATCAGCCCGCGAGTGTCGCGTCCGTAACTTCCGGCTTCGGAGCGAAAGCAGGGAGTGTAAGCAACCCAGCGCATGGGGAGTTGAGCGGCATCGAGTATCTCTTCCCGATGGTAATTAGTGACCGGCACTTCGGCGGTCGGGACCAGATAGAGCTCTCGTTCGTCGGTTAACTTAAAAAGATCCTGCTCGAATTTTGGCAACTGGCCGGTGCCGAACAGAGCAGCTTTATTAACTATGAATGGAGGAAGCGTCTCGAGGTATTCATGCTCTCGCGTATGCACATCGAGCATGAAACTAATAAGGGCCCGTTCCAGTCGCGCACCATCTCCATTGAGGATGGCGAAGCGGGCAGAAGCTATTTTTGCCGCCCGATCAAGATCGAGGATACCGAGAGCATTGCCCAGATCGACGTGGTCCTTCGGCTCAAAATCGAATTCAGGCTTTTCGCCCCAGCGACGAGTCTCCTGGTTGGCCGACTCATCTTTTCCGACCGGCACACTTTCGTGGGGGATATTAGGCAGCGATGAGAGAATCTCTTGCATCTCCTTTTCGAATTGGTCTCGCCTCGAGTTTTTCTTCGTGATGGCTTCCTTGAGGTCATTTACTTCAGCGCGTAAGCGAAGGGCATTGTCGGCGTGGCCCTCCTTCATCAGCGTTCCTATCTGCTTACTTAATTCATTTCGCTCCGCATTTAGCTTGTCGGATTCTGCAATGGCTCGGCGTCGTGCCTTGTCAGCTGAGTCAAAGGCCCTTAACAATTCAAAGATCTCGTGCGAAGCATTGCGCTTTTCAAGTGCCTCAGTGACTTGAGTAAGATTCTCGCGTACGTAGTTCAGATCAAGCATTTGTTCTATTCCTGCAAAGTATGTTAAGAGAATTGTCTTCGATTCGACGAAAAGACTGACGCTAGCCGACGACGATGGGTGTGTCAAGACGCCAATGCCTTGCAACGTCGTAGCTTAGTGAACAAATGAAGCGACGTTACGATCCACGAATCACACGAAATGACACTAACAACATTTCGTGATTGTTCGTGCGATTTCGTGGATCGTCTGCTTTGGTCAATAATCGCCTCTAACACTTTACCCTTCATCTAATGCCGCAAAAAGTTCGCAAAGCAGTTTTTCCCGCCGCCGGTCTGGGCACACGTTTTCTGCCCGCCACGAAAGCCTCTCCAAAGGAGATGCTGCCTCTGGTTGATAAGCCCTTGATCCAATGTGTAGTCGAAGAAGCGGTAGCTTCAGGGATCGAGTCCGTCATCATTGTGACGGGGCGCGGCAAGGCGGCAATCGAGGATCACTTCGATATTTCGTTTGAATTGGAAAAGCTCCTGGAAGAACGTGGCAAGCGGGAGGAGCTGAAAGCGATGCGCGCGATTTCTGAGATGGCGCGGGTAAGCTATGTGCGCCAGCGCGAAGCTCTCGGCTTGGGCCATGCGGTTTTGCAGGCGAGGGATCTCGTCGGAGATGAACCCTTTGCCGTGATGCTGAGCGATGACATCATCGACTCTCAAACGCCGGCCCTCAAGCAGTTGCTCGACGTCTATGAAAAGTATGACGCTCCGGTCGTGGCTGTTTTTCAAGTTGAAGGCGAGGCGATTTCGCGCTTTGGGGTGATTGACGGAGAAGAGGTGGCAGATGGGGTGTTTAGGATCAACGACATGGTTGAGAAACCGCCGGCCTCGGAAGCACCTTCCAATCTGGCAATCATCGGACGTTACGTGCTGACCCCGGATATCTTTGAAGAGATTGAGACCACCCGGCCCGGCGCCATCGGCGAGATTCAGATTACTGATGCGATGCGTGCCCTGCTGAAGAAGCGGCCGTTCTATGGAGTGCGATTCGAAGGAAAGCGATACGACGCCGGCGACAAACTCGGGTTCCTGATTGCTACAGTTGAGTATGCACTGAAGCATCAGGACCTGGCCCCGGAGTTTAGGGAGTATTTGCAGTCGTTGAAGGTCAACTAGTTTTTAGAGCAGAAGTTTGACCTAAAAGATACGATCCACGAAACCACACGAACTAAACACCTTAGTGCAATTTCCTGTGATTTCGTGGACCGTATCTTCAGTTCACTTGATGGCGGCCGAAGTAAATCAAACCATGCCTGATCAAAAACAATTCTCGGGACGCGCTGCGATCGTCACGGGCGCCACGCGCGGCATCGGACGCGCCATCGCGCTTGAACTCGGGCGTCGCGGCGCTGACGTTGCCTTCAACTACGCCAGAAGTGCTGAGGCTGCGGAGTCGTTAACTAAAGAACTCCAGGAACTCGGCGTGCGTAGCCTCTCGGCGCAATGCGACGTGGCCAACACTGAAAGTGCCGCGGACATGGTCAAGCAGGTTAGAGAAACCTTTGGACGTATCGACTTCCTCGTCAACAACGCCGGCATTACCCGAGACAATCTTATTCTACGTATGAAGGAATCCGATTGGGACGCCGTGATGGATACAAACCTGAAAGGCGCCTGGAACTTCGCCAAGGCGACGCTTAGAACAATGCTGCGCCAGGACGGCGGCGGATCGATTCTGAACATCTCGTCCATCAGCGGCAGCGTAGGTATGCCGGGGCAGTCTAACTACTCCGCCTCTAAAGCCGGCATGGTGGGGCTGACGAAGGCACTTGCCAAAGAAGTCGCAAGCCGCAAGGTGACCGTTAATGCCCTGGCACTGGGAATGGTCTCTACCGACATGGCCGCCTCGCTGGACGAAGCCTACCGCACAAAAATTCTCGAACAAATCCCCCTCGCCCGGTTCGCTGAACCAGATGAAGTGGCGCGCATTGCCTGCTTCCTGCTTTCGGACGACGCTCGCTACATTACTGGGCAAGTAATCCAGGTTGATGGCGGCCTGGCAATGTAAATCCCGTGACAGGTGACAAGTGACTAGTGACAAGTCAGACATTCCTCGCCTGCCTTATCTTACTTGTTACCTGTCACTTGTCACCTGTAACCGTCCGGGGCTACGACCCATCGACGCCGCGGCTTTGGGTCTTGCGCGAGGACCTGAATCTCACCGGCATTTCACGAAGATAGTTAGTGATACTTAGTGTTATTTCGTGGACCGTTTCTTTTTCTTTTCAGTAACAAAACCAACAAGTTGCGACTCCACTTTACTATTCACGACTAAACATTCACTATTCCCCTTCCGGCTGTTGGCTCTTTACTGATTGCTGACTGCGTATGACTGATTCCGCCTGGCCCATCCTGAAATTCTCCGAATGGCAAGACACGCTCGCCACTCTCCACATGTGGACGCAGGTGGTTGGGAAAATACGGCTCGAGCAAACACCTCTGGTAAACCATTGGTGGAACGTGCCGCTTTATGTTTCCGCTCGCGGTCTCACAACCACCGCCATGCCTTATCGTGACGACCGTGTGTTTGAGATTGAATTTGACTTCATTGACCACGAACTGAGGATTGAATGCAGCGACGGCGCGTCGAAGGTGCTTAACCTGCGTCCCCAATCGGTCGCGGACTTTTTTGCCGAAGTAATGTCGGCTTTGCAGGAGCTGGGAATAGAAGTGAAGATTTGGACCATGCCCGTGGAAGTGCCGGAGCCCATTCGTTTCACCGAAGACCACGTGCACAAGTCTTACGACGCGGAATATGCCAACCGCTTTTGGCGCGCGCTGGTGAAGATGGACGAAGTGCTAAAGGAGTTTCGTGCGCGCTTCACCGGCAAAGTTAGTCCTGTTCATTTCTTCTGGGGCAGCTTCGATATGGCGGTCACGCGCTTTTCCGGCAAACCCGCCCCCGAACGTCCCGGCGCCGACCTCATCACCCGCGAAGCTTATTCACACGAGGTAATCAGTCATGGCTTCTGGCCGGGCAACAAAGATATGGAAGCAGCATTTTATTCATACACTGCGCCCGAACCCAACGGCCTCGCCCAAACGGTGGGCCAGGGAAAGATCCGTCCCGAAAAAACGTTTTACAGCACGGACATGAAAGAGTTTTTCCTGCCTTACGACGATGTGCGGAGTGCCTCCTCGCCAGAGGAAACCCTCATGGAATTCTGCCAAACCACCTATGAAGCCGGAGCTAATCTCGCCAATTGGGACCGAGCTGCACTTGAGCGTTAAATCGGACTCTCCGCAGATTACGCAGATTTGACCATAAACAATTCAGAATCCCGCACCGGGTTAACAAAGAGCTGGTTGCGCGCTCTCAGTAAATCTTTAGATTCTGCGTAATCTGCGTAATCTGCGGATATGAATCGTGGAACCACCCTGACTCGGATCTCGTTTCAACTATGTATGACGGGTTCGTATAAGACATTGCCTTCCAGGACGCAACGATGGTCCTTGCTGTCGCATCTAAAAGTAGTTGTGAAAAGATTGTCCCTCCCAGTACTCCTGATTGTCACATTCCTCACTCTGGGTAGTGTGACCGGTATGACCTCCGCGGCCGCACGCGTTGCCGAAAAACTAAGTGACAGGCTTGTCTTGTATGTGCATATGGCCCAACTCTACACAAAAGAGCCAGATCGAAAGTTGGCCATGCCTGTCAAAGATGTCCCCAGAGCTCAGGTCGCGAACACCTGGCATGCGCCGCGTGGAACTGATCGACTTCATGAGGGCCAGGACATTTTTGCGCCGCGCGGCACCGCCGTTCTTTCTGCTACCGAAGGCTACATTGTAAAAATTGGTGAAAATGCTTTGGGAGGGCAGACTGTTTCAGTAATGGGGGCCGGCGGCAGGGTTTACTATTACGCGCATTTGGATTCCTATGCGCCGCACATAACAGAAGGTGACTACGTTACAACGAAATCTCTGCTGGGCTACGTTGGCACCACCGGCAATGCTGCCGATACACCACCTCATCTTCACTTCGGTGTTTATGCGCCCGGTGGGGCATTGAATCCGTTGCCGCTACTCAACGACCGGCCGCTGGAGAAGAAACTTAAACCCCTGGAAGCAGCGCGTTCAGCGAAGAAGCGCGGCCGGTAAAACAAAAAGACCGATCCACTAAACCACACGAACTAACACGAAGAGTCGTAAGTATCCCTTGTGTGATTTTGTGGATCGTCTGCCTTTGACGGTCTAACCTTGTTTGACCCGCTAAGGTCCCGCGTTCGTCGCAGCAGAGCGGCGCTTCGCGAAGTAGCCAGGCCGGTGACGAAGTTGAACTTTTTCTTTCAGCAGTAGCGGATTGGTGATCCACAGGCGCACCTGGCGAAAAGAACCGTCTCGGAGTTTGTTACTAGAAGAGTAAGTGACTAAGTATTGCGTTCGAAGTTCCTGCTCGATTTCCGTAAACGCATTTTTCAAGTCCGCATCCTTCTTAGGAAAGAATGCCCGACCTCCGGTCGATTCTGCCAAAGTCTCCAGGGCATTCTTGTCGACGCCTTCCCGCTTACTGTCACCAATGCCGATGGCGTAGATAATGGTTTCGTCCGCGAGCGCGCTCTTTACGGCCTCCTGCATATTGAGTCGACTACTGGTATCCCACCCGTCCGTTAACAAAATAACTGCCCTGCGCTTTTGATTCAGGCCCAGCTTGGCTGAATCTCGGGCGAGTACTTCGCTCACAGTCAGGAATATGGCCTCCCAAATCGCCGTGGTGCCGGCGGGTGGTGGGCGTCGCAGTCCAGGGCTTGAGGCGATACCGCTGATTGGGCGACCTGACCCTAGATATGTAGGCATTGCTACCTCTACGCGCTCGAGCGCCTTGTAAAGACTGAGCACATCGCGAGTTAGGTCCTGTTCTAAAAACGTCGAGCCCGTAAAAGCGATAATCGCGGCCTGGTCCTTGCCCGACTTGATTACCGTTTCAATGAAAGAGCGCGCGGCCGCTTTCTCCTGTGGCAGCGTGTGTTCTTCAGAAGCGCTAACGTCGATTAGCAAGGCAATAGAAAGCGGCCGATCTGTCTCGCGCTGAAAGGACACTATTTTTTGAAGTTCGCTATCCTCGGTCAGTCGCAGGTCTGACTCCAGCAACGTAGTAATGAATCGATTGCTTTTGTCGGTAGCCGTGAATAGCAGACTGGTGAGGTCAGTATCGACCCGAATGACGTCCCCCACTTGTTCGGTCGGCGTCTGAGCGGGAGAAGATTGAACGAGGACGCAACAAAGTAGGGCAAGGATTAGCAGTGTGGATGTGAGCCTTGATTTCATTCTGCGGTCTAAGCTTCCTTCGAACTATCCGGGAATTACACGAAGCAAACTAGTTTGGTTTACGGGTTACTTCAGGGCCTTGATATTTGCCGGCTTCAGGAAGAGTGAGTCCGGGAGCGGCTGATTATATTCAATTGACTCGTAATTGATACGGCTGGTCTGGGTGCCGTTAATGAAGTGGTCGATTACAAAAGGAGCCGTCACTCCGGCGACTGTAATCGGTTTGGCCAGGCGATCCTCTTCGTTAATTTCTTCGGTTTCGTCGGAGTCAGCCTTGATGCGCGTGCGCTTGTAAATGATTTTTGCCGGCAAACCCTCTTTCGCAGCAAACTCATATTCGATCCAAAAACCGTCCGGGTAAGTAAGCCGCACTGTCTCATTGCGGCGGGCGAGTCCAGCCTCCCGCCGTCCGACATAAGTCAAAATTGCGCCCTCTTTTTTCCACCAACCACGCAAAACATTCTCGACACTGGTGCGCATCGAACGCTTGAACGACTCGATCTGCGGGCCCTTCATGTCACTCAAGGCTTTGGGACCGCCATCGTATAGCCAGCCGGTATCACGGTCGTTTGTCTGAATGGTTTTAATGCCGCCGCCCGTAAATTCCGTTCGTTCGCGATCTGGATAGACGATGTAGTCGAGAAACCTGGCGGGTATTTGCGACATACCTTCTTGAAAGGTTGTGTAAAAGCCGCGACCAACGACCGTCTTTACGTTCAGGTAATTGCTGCCGCCTACCGCCTCAATAGCTCGCGCAACAACGGCTTCGGCCTTTGGATCGGTAGGTGGGGCTGGTCTGATCGCATCATTGGCCTGCGCGGCAAGCGTCGCGGGCAAAGCAACACCGAGCAGCACAAGCACTAGAGATCGTTGCAGGATTAACATCTTTATCATCCGAGAACTTACCACAAGTGAGGAGCGCCGGGAGAGGGGGAGCGAACAAAAAGGGCTTCAATCAATAACCTTGAAGCCCCGCTGTCTAACAAAGTCTGTCCAGCTATCGGCAAACTCGATTTTGTCGATGAATAACTTCAATTAAGGTTGGCGTTTGTGCCAGCCACCGTTTTCACAGTTACCTCGCCCTCTTCTACATCCACCGCAAAATTAGTGGCCATCTTCCACATCGCCGTGAGCGGCAGTTTCACCTTCTCATCGATGTGCCGCTTCAGGAAGCGAGCGCCATACTGCGTGTTGTATCCCTTCTCGGTCAACAAATTCAGCGCTGCATCCGTGAAGGTAACCTCTTTGGCCTGGCGCTGCATTTGGCGTTGTAGCTTGTTAAGGTAAAGCTCGGCAATGATTCGCACTTCATCCATCGTCAGCGGAGCAAACACAATGATTTCATCGATGCGATTGCGAAACTCCGGCGAAAACCGTGTTTCCGCGGCCTTCATCACTTCCTTGTTGACGACGCGAAAATCCCCGGGGGTCTTAGTTCCAAAGCCCAACGGTTTTTCAAATCTCTTAAAGCTGTCGGAACCAAGGTTGCTGGTCATGATAACGATAGCGTCTGATAAATAAACCTTCTTACCGCGACCGTCGGTTAACCAGCCCTCGTCGAAGGCCTGTAGAAACAGATTCATCAAATACGGAGAAGCTTTTTCCACTTCGTCAAGCAACAACACGGTGTAGGGATTCTCGCGCAGTTGCTCGGTCAGAATTCCACCACGCTCAGAGCCGACAATGCCTCGCGGCATGCCAATCAGTTTCTCAATACTGACGGTACCGTCGCTGTACTCAGACATGTCGATGCGAACCATCTTCTCTTCGTCGCCAAACATAAACTCGGCAACGGCCTTCGCTAACTCAGTCTTGCCAACGCCAGTTGGGCCAAGAAACAGTAGCACGCCGTCCGGTTTGTAGTGCGACTCTTTCAAGGGCCCCTTGTTAAGCCGCAACCTTTGGGCGACTGCTTTAATCGCGGCCTTTTGCCCGATCACCCGCTGTGCGAGCATGGCTTCAGTCATTGAAAACCGTTCGCTCGTGTCGCGGAAGATCATGTCGCGCGGAATCCGCGATTCCTGCGAAATCACCTCGATCACGTGTTCAGGTTTCACCACCATCGTTTGCGGTTCATTGATTTCAACTTTCACCGCGGCCGTGTCGAGCCAGCCAATGGCTTTATCAGGCAGGTGAAGATTGCGAATGTACTTCGGCGCCATTTCCAGTGCCGTATTAATGGCATCATCGGAAATTTTGACTGAGTAGTTCTTTTCGAGCCGCGGACGCAAGCCGAGAAGAATCTCCCGGGTCTCACTGATTGTTGGTTCCACCACCTTTACCAGGCGAAAACGGCGCGCCAGCGCCTCATCTTCGCTAATGTATTCCTTGTATTCCGTAAGAGTGGTAGCGCCAATGATCCGCATGTCGCCGCGGGCCAGGGCCGACTTGAACATATTTGCGGCGTCCGAAGAAGTACCCAGTGCCGCGCCGGCGCCCATGATGGTATGCGCTTCGTCGATAAATAGAATCAGGTTGTCGCGTTCTTTGACTTCGTCAATGATGCCTTTAATTCTCTCTTCAAACATTCCGCGTAACATCGTTCCGGCTACGAGGCCACCCATTTGCAGTTGGACCAGGTGCGAACCACGTAAACGCGCCGGTACTTTTTCCGGTTCCAACTCTATTAAGCGGGCCAAACCTTCGACCACAGCGGTCTTGCCGACACCCGGCTCTCCTACAAGCATTGGTGAGTTTGCGCGCTCTCGATGGCAAAGTATCTCCACCATTTGCTGGATCTCTTTTTCGCGGCCGATGGTGGGCGGAATCTTGTCGGCTCGCGCCAGGCGATTTAGCGAAACACCGAAATGTTTCAGATACGGCGGCAGCTCGAATTTCTTGCGATACTGTTCTTCTTCACGCTCACGTTTTTGTACCTGGGCTTGAACGTTATCAGTCACCTGATCCGGGTTAGCTCCCATGGTTCTCAATACCTCCAGGAACAGACCGTCCTGATTTGTAAGCGCGGAAAAAATATCTGTAGCTTCAATTGTTTTGCGCCCCTGGGCACGCGCGCGTTCCATCGCCCGCTTGAAAAGATCTGTGGTGTCGGGAGAAATCCTGAAACCTTTCCCCACATGCTGCTGGCTGGTGTCCAGCCTTTTATCAATCGCGATTTTGACGACAATCGGATCCAGAGAAAGGTCGCGCATCGCAGAATTAAACATATCAGGCTCCTCATGCATCAGTGCCTGAAGAATATGTTCGACCGCCACGAAATTCTGGTCGCGCTGACGCGACTCGCTCAGCGCGTGCTCCAGTATCCGCTGCCCGCTTTCCCCAAACTTGTCTTTGTAAGATCCTAAATCAACCATTTGTAAAACCTGCTAACTCTCTTTGAAGCGTCGTGCATCGTTTCACGACGACCAACTCTATGTTGTCAAAAAGGGCGATTGAAAATCCAACCCTTTTCTCTGGGTTAGATGTGCTGAGCATATTCGCCGTTGCGTTTCAATGCAATAGAATTCTCCCGGCCCTTTTCCTGCAATTTTTCGGCCAACTATGTGGGGTATAACTCCCCGGTGCGCACATTTTGTATGCTTCTCGTCGGCATCGACATGACTAGTAATCGTAATCCTCACCACCCGGCATCGGGGCCGCGGCTTTCTTTGGTTCAGGAGCGTCCGTAACGGCCGCGTCAGTCGTCAGCATCAATCCAGCTATGGACGAGGCGTTTTGCAAGGCCGTTCGCACCACTTTAGTCGGATCGATTATTCCAGCTGCCACAAGGTCTTCGTATTCTCCGGTAGCCGCATTGAACCCTTTGTTACCCTTCAACTCTTCGACCCGGCCCACGATGACGGCGCCATCCAGTCCGGCGTTTTCGGCAATTCGCCGCAGCGGCTCTTCCAGCGCACGTCTGACCAGCCGGATACCGGTTGTGACATCGTGGTCTTCATTTGTAAGTTTATCCAACACTTTTGCGGCCCGTAACAGGGCAACACCCCCACCAATCACGATGCCTTCCTGAGCGGCCGCTTTGGTGGCATTGAGCGCATCCTCAACCCGCATCTTGATCTCTTTCATTGCCGTTTCCGTTTGCGCCCCGACCTTGACAACCGCGACGCCGCCGGCAAGCTTGGCCAGACGCTCCTGCAGCTTCTCGCGGTCGTAATCAGAAGTGGTTTCTTCTATTTGCTTTCGTATCGTCGCTACCCGGCCCTGGATCGCCTTCGGATCTCCACCACCTTCAACAATAGTTGTGGTGTCTTTATCGACAATCACACGCTTCGCTTTGCCGAGGTCTGTCAACTGCACATTCTCGAGTTTGATTCCCAACTCTTCGGTGATTACTCGCGCGCCGGTAAGGATCGCGAGATCTTCCAGGACGGCCTTGCGGCGATCGCCAAACGCCGGCGCCTTGACAGCACATACCTTGATTGTGCCCCTCAGTTTGTTGACCACGAGCGTGGCGAGTGCATCGCCTTCGATGTCTTCAGAAACGATCAAAAGTTGCCGGCCACTACCGGCCGACTGTTCCAGAATCGGCAACAGCTCGCGCATCGCGGAAATTTTCTTCTCGTGTAGAAGAATCAGCGCATCCTCAAGCCCGCATTCCATGCGGTCGGGGTTAGTAACGAAGTAGGGAGATAGATATCCCCGATCAAACTGCATCCCCTCTACTATTTCCAGTTCGGTTTGCAAAGTCTTTGACTCTTCAACGGTAACCACACCATCGTTGCCTACTCGTTCCATCGCTTCGGAGATGAGCCGCCCAATCTCACGGTCGTTGTTTGCCGACACACTGGCAACATTCATTAAGTCCTCTTTGCTTTTTACTTTTTTCGAGACGCGTTGAAGCTCGGCCACGACACTGTCCGTCGCGATTTGAATGCCTCGCTGGAGCGACATCGGGTTAGCACCGGCGGTTACATTCTTAACCCCCTCACGGAAGATCGCCTGCGCCAGCACCGTTGCGGTAGTCGTTCCGTCGCCTGCGGTGTCGTTGGTTTTCACGGCCACCTCGCGCACCATCTGCGCGCCCATGTTTTCGTACTTGTCCTTTAGTTCGATCTCTTTGGCGACCGTAACGCCGTCCTTGGTGATCACCGGCGAGCCATATTTTTTCCCCAGGACGACGTTCCGCCCTTTGGGACCCAGCGTCACGCGCACAGCATTCGCCAGCGTATTCACGCCGCGCAACATCGCGCTTCGTGCCTCTTCATGAAACTTCATCTCTTTTGCAGCCACTCTTTTTCTCCTTTTGCCGGTACCAGAACCGGAAGCGGTAGCGACCGGGTATCGTTAGAAGTCACCCTCTGGTTATCCACCAGACCCGGTCGCTACCGCTTCCGGTTCTGATTCCAGACAGGCAGATGCCTGTCTTGCAATCCCACTTACTCAACCCCCCGATTTGCTCTCTCGGAATAGCGACCAACCTTCACGCGCGCGGGCCGCAATAGACGATCGCCGATCCTGTAACCGCGAGAGTGTTCAGCTAAAACTCTACCCTCATCTTTGGGTTCGACTTCTGTTGTCTCGACCGCTTCGTGCAATTCCGGGTCAAACGGCTGGCCTACCGACTCGATAGGCTCGACTCCGGCAGCGGCCAACGCGTTTTCAAAACTGCTTGCCGTTCGGCGCACACCTTCAGCCACATCCTCTGCGGAAGCTCCCGAACCGGCCGCGGCATTCGCGCGTTGCAAATTGTCGAGCACCGGAAGCAAGGCGGAGATGAAATCCGCTTTCTCACGATGCGCTCGTTCGTCCGCCGCTTTATTCAAACGCTGTCGCGTCTCATCCGTTTCCTTCTGCAACTGCCGTCGCAACTGTTCAAAACGCAAGTTTACCTCCTGAACTTTTTGCTCCGCTGCTTTGGTTCGGGCCTCGAGCTCTTCCACGTAACTTGGCTTCAGACCAGGCGGTTTGACGACCACGTCCGGATCGATCTCCTCGTTATCATTCACTTGAAACCGACGTCGATCTGTTACCCGAATTTGATCGTCGTCGTCCCTTATGCTTCTCGGGTTCCTGCCAAAAATATCTCTAGCCATGAACTCCCCCAAATCTTGGTAGAACAGGCATTCCTGTCAGTCTGGTCCTGCGCTTCTAGTCCGTTTCCGTCTCTATCCAACGCGTGACAGACAGGAATGTCTGTCCTACTCAGGATACCTTGATCTCGACACGCTGTGCCTTTCGCTCCGACCGCTTGTGAAGATGAACCTCTAGAACACCGTCCTTATAAGCGGCCTTAATGGCTTTTTGATCCACGGAAACGGGAACGCTAAAAGTTCTGAGGAAATTGCCCCTGGGGCATTCTCCCCTACTTTGCATCGTGCCCGCTTCTGGACGCGATCCCTTAACGGTCAGCCCGTTGTCGTCCACACTGACATCAAGCGTTGCACGATCGATGCCGGGCAAGTCCACCGCGATGATAAACTCTTCCCTGCTCTCGTAAACGTCGGCTGCCGGACACCAGTCAGCACGCTCAATTTCTTCGCGCGGTTCAGCGTCAGTAGCGCGTCGCTGGGTCGCATCTTCGAAGAGCCTGTTCATTCGATCCTGCAACGAAACCAGATCATGCAGTGGATTCCACTGTCCCATCGTCTCTTCCCTTCAAAGTAGGACAGACATTCCTGTCTGTCTGAGTTTGATGACCAAGCTAGCGTAGATGCCTCCAAATTGACTTTACAGTCGTTCGTTTCGTGCGGCTTAGTGTGATTTCGTGGATCGAATCTTTACCCACGGTAGGCTGTCCACTAAATCACACGAAACATCACGAAAAGAAAAACCGGTTTCTGCCATTACGCGAACTGGAGGCCGTGCTTGCCTAGTCGTTCTACGATTATCAGGCCTACCCTTTATTCAACGACCGACAGACAGGAATGTCTGTCCTACTTAAGCCGCTGCAGCGGCTGCCTCAATTTTCAGATCCATCTTGTCGCCCTCCGCAGAAACTTTCACCGTTTGCCCGGGCAAAACCTCGCCATTGAGTAATTTCACCGCCAGGGGATTCTGAATTAGTGTCTGGATCGCACGCTTCAGAGGACGAGCACCGTAATTCGGATCGTAGCCTTCCCGCGCCAGCAGTTTCCTTGCCGAATCATCCAGTACTAACTTAATGCTTCTTTCGGCCAGCATTTTTCGCAGTCGCTCCAGTTGCACATCGATAATCTGGCTAATCTGCTCGCGTGAAAGTTGATGGAAAATCACGATATCGTCGATGCGATTGAGAAACTCCGGTTTAAAGTTTGCTCGCAGCTCCAGCAGAACGGCTTCACGCACCTGCTTTTCGTCGCCTTCAGCATCCTGTATCTCGCGTGAGCCCAAATTCGACGTCATGATCAAAACGGTGTTTTTGAAATCGACTGTTCGGCCCTTGGCGTCGGTTAAACGGCCATCGTCGAGAATCTGCAGCAACACATTGAAGACGTCCGGATGAGCTTTCTCGATCTCGTCAAAAAGGACAACTGCATAGGGCCGGCGACGAATTGCTTCGGTTAACTGACCGCCCTCTTCATAGCCAACATAACCCGGAGGCGCCCCGATCATACGCGCCACCGCATGCTTCTCCATGTACTCAGACATGTCGAGGCGAATCATCGCCCGCTCATCGTCAAAAAGAAATTCCGCCAGCGCCCGCGCTGTTTCAGTCTTACCGACTCCGGTCGGCCCCAAAAAAATAAAAGAACCTATTGGCCGATTGGGGTCCTGCAAACCGGCACGTGCGCGACGAACCGCGTCAGCCACAGCAGCCAACGCTTCTCCCTGGCCAATAACACGATGGCTAAGCCGTTCTTCCATGGTGACCAGCTTTTGCATTTCGCCTTCGAGCATTTTGGAAACCGGAATGCCAGTCCACTTTGCAACGACCTGGGCGACGTCCTCTTCATCAACCTCTTCCTTGAGCGTCACTCCATCTCTCTGAAGATTGGCCAGCTTCTCCTGCTCCTCAGCCAACTTGCGTTCAAGTTCAGGTATTTGCCCATACTGGATTTCGGAAGCGCGCCCCAAATCGCCGGCGTTGCGGGCCTGATCCAGCTGAAGCTTAAGCTGCTCCAGCTCCGCCTTGACTGTTCGCATGCGTTCGATGGCTTCTTTTTCGGATTGCCACTTCGCCTTCATGCCGGAAGACTTCTCACGCAGGTCGGCAATTCGTTGTTCGATCTCGTGCAACCGCGCCTTCGACTTGGCATCTTCCTCGCGTTGCAAAGCCTGGCGCTCGATCTCAAGCTGCAGAATCTCGCGCTCGAGTTGATCAATTTCCTGCGGCAGTGAGTCGATTTCAATGCGGAGGCGCGACGCCGCCTCGTCAATGAGGTCGATTGCCTTGTCTGGCAGAAATCGATCGGTAATGTAACGGTGCGAAAGCGTGGCCGCAGCGACGATAGCCGAATCCTTGATCCTAACTCCGTGATGGACTTCGTACCGTTCTTTCAACCCGCGCAGAATTGCGATCGTATCTTCAACGTTAGGCTCGCCAACATAGATCTGCTGAAACCGTCGCTCCAGGGCGGCGTCTTTTTCTATGTACTTCTTGTATTCGTTGAGCGTGGTCGCGCCGACGCAACGAAGTTCGCCGCGCGCCAGGGCAGGCTTCAACATATTGGACGCATCAATCGCGCCTTCCGCCGCTCCGGCCCCAACAAGCGTGTGGAGCTCATCAATGAAAAGAATGATCTGTCCCTGGGCGTTCTCGATTTCCTTCAAGACCGCCTTTAAGCGGTCTTCAAACTCACCACGGTACTTTGCGCCAGCCAGCATCGATCCCAGATCGAGGCCCACCAACCGTTTGTTGCGCAGCGTTTCCGGGACATCGCCGGACACAATTCTCTGGGCCAAACCTTCCACTATCGCCGTCTTACCAACGCCGGGTTCACCAATCAATACCGGGTTGTTCTTGGTCCGACGCGACAGCACCTGGATTGTCCTGCGGATCTCATCGTCGCGCCCGATCACCGGATCGAGCTTCCCTTTGCGCGCCTGTTCGGTCAAATCTCGCGCGTATTTTGAAAGCGCCTGATAATTCTGCTCTGCATTTTGGTCAGTTATCTTTGAGCCGCCACGTATCTGCTCGATAACCTTGACCAGATCGTCCCGTTTCACACCATGCTGTCTCAGGATTTTGCCCGATTCGCCGTCCTTGTCCTCCGCAATCGCAAGCAACAAATGCTCGGTCGAGTTGAACTCGTCCTTCATTTTGTCCGCGTGCTTCTGGGCAGCGGTAAAGATCTGACTTAAGCGCGTACTGAAATACTGTTGGCCGCCCTCAACACGAGGAAACCGCCCTATGGCAGCCTGGATATCGTTGAGTATGACGGGGATGTTCACCGCCAGCTTGCCGAGAACGGGGCGCACAATGCCTTCCGGCTGCTCGAGCATTGCGGCGAGCAGATGTTCAGGCTCAACCTGTTGATTATGATTACGCTCGGCGAGTTCGATGGCTGCCTGTATTGCTTCCTGGGCTCGCAGAGTAAATTTATCCAAGCGCATGAGTTTTTTATCTTCCCTAGATGTTTAAGCGGGGTATCAGTAGGCCCCGAAGGCATGCCACTGATCCCCGCTCGTTTCATCTACAGGCAACTGCTCTTTAGCTGGCAGAAGCCTTGCTGGACTTCTCAGTATTCTCGGCCCTGGTCTCGATTGTCTTTCCCGAAGTAGCGGCTCCCTCGCCGCTAACCTGGATGCGCCGAGCTTTCGTGTCCTCGCGCTTGGGCAGCGTCACACGTAACACTCCATTACGATACTCGGCTGTGGCGCCGTCTGCCGAGACGGTTTGGGGCAAAGTAAAGGAGCGCGTAAACGAGCCGTAGGAGCGTTCGACTCGATGGTAGTTATCGGAGTCGTCCTTTTTCTCAAATTGCCGTTCACCGCGCAGGGTGATTACGTTGTTCTCCACAGTTAGCTCAAAGTCTTCGCGGCTCATACCGGGCAGTTCGGCTTCCAAGACGATCTGCTCTTTGTTTTCGTAGATATCGACACTTGGGTTCCAGCCGCCTCTACCGATACCTTCTTCCCCGAAGCCTCGGGTCAGGTTGGTGGAAAAGAGCCGGTTCACTTCTTCCTGTAAAGTGCGCAAATCACGAAAGGGGTCATAACGAATAATACTCATTGTGTTTCTCCTCCTTATTTACTTGGCAGGTATTAAGAGTTGAACCTCAGCTGCTTCCTTCGCGACAATGCAAGCTAAAGCTTCTACTCTCTACGCCTGTGAGCGCAGACGAATAATAATATTTGAGTCCCGCTCTGTCAAGTTTGAAGCAAGTCGGATGAATCTACGAATTTGCTAAGCTTTTGTACGGATTGTGAAGGACAAGCTTGAGCGCGGTGTGTCTACTTCATGCCGAAGAAACGCTTTATGGAGGATAGCAGACCGGCGGAGTGGGCTTCCACAACGCTGGAATCTTCAAGGCTGGCTGCAAGACCCTGGCGACGTTCGGCGATGATATGGCTGAGCGACTCGACGAGATTTGGATTGGCGTCGAAAACTCGTTTCATTGCCTCATGTCCGATCTCCAATACCTCGGTTTCCTCGACAGCAACGATGTTCGCGGTTCGTGGTTCACCGGTGAAGAGCGCCATCTCTCCGAAGAAAGCCCCTTCATTGAGAGTCGCTACCGTGCGGGGCCGGCCACTTTCCGTAATCTGAACGCTAACCCGCCCACTGTGCACCACAAACATTGAGGATCCCGGGTCACCCGCGCGTATCACCATCTCATCCGGCATAAATACGTGGCTGCTTGATGCCTGGGCCAGCATCGTCGTCTCTTCAAGTGATAACGGCGAAAAGATGTCGACTGCGGAGAGCCGCTCGATGATTGCGCCTTCCTTCCCTTCCCGCATACCTGCCTGCGACGATCTTTCCACAAATAGCGTTCGCGTCGGATAGGCAAAACTAAGACCAGCTCTCCGAAACGCATACCAGATACGCTCACGCACCAGGGCATCTGTGTCGTTATACTTAGCGTAGTCCTCGAGCCAGTATTTCAGCTCATAGTCCACGCCGTTGTCACCGAGGTTTCTAATGCGAACTATGGGAGTGATTTTTTGCGATACGTTCTCTGCTTCACGAACCGCTTCGCGCACCACGTGAATAGTCTTAACCGGCGAGTGGGTATAGAGAGTATTGAAGAAAACTAAACGCGCATTGACGTTGTCGCGCGGACAAACCTCGAGCTCTTCTCTCGCCGCAGTGCTATTACTTACCAGCACCACGTGATTTTGAAAGGTCCGTATCTTAACGGCCCGCCAGGTGATTTCCTCGACCACCCCCGTATGTCTTTGAGCTCCCACTGTAATTACGTCGCCGACTTGAAAGGGCCGGTCGGCCTGAAGGGAAATGCCGGCGAAGAAATTTCCCAGCGTATCCTGCAGCGCCAGGCCGAGGATCACGCCGAAGATCGCGGAGGTCGTGAACAGTGCTCCGAGATTAACGTCGGGAAAGAAGATGGTGAAAATGAGGAAGAAGAGTGCCGTAAACGCGATAATTGAAAAGATATTGCGGATTAAAGTAGGCGCTTCAAATCCGCGGCGCAACCGGAATGCCAGGCGGAAAATGAGTGAGCTGACAGCACGCACAAACAGGTAAGCCAGTAGCGCCCAGAAGAATAGGCCCAAAACATTGACGATGGCGTCCGCATGAGATGAAAGCCAACCTGTTTGGGCCCGCAGCCAGCCGCGAAGCGGCTCATCGAAATTGACAGTCAGATACAGCGCCAGCACCACCAGCGCTGTGGATATTACGAAGGCCAGAAAACTTTTTTTGGTGTAGGTATTTCTCACGTTGCGGAGCTGAACGCCAGAGCTGGCGCAATCTCAAGGAGTTGGAAATCCAGGGCCCTATCTTTTATCACTGATTCCTAAGCTTGGCGAGAAAGAATTGTTGCGCGTTCGGACTCGCCGCGCCCATGTAGAGCAAACTGTTAGTTTGCGGTGATTAGTCTCCAACAATGGTTGAGTAACACACACGCCCGCAAACTAACAGTTTGCTTTACGGAGCCCGTCAGGTTTTCAAAATATCCGGGAAGAGGGTTACGAGCATTAGTAGTATCGAAAGGGAAGTAACAACAACGGCCGTCGCCCAGGCCGCGATGTTATAGATCGGTCCATTGACGTGTGCGCCCATCAGATCGCGACTGTTAACCAGTCGCAGTATCGCAAAAAGGATGATGGGCAGTAGTAAGCCATTGATGACTTGCGTTACAAGCAGCACGCGAATCAGCGGTAGGTTTGGAATAACTGCGATTGCTGCGCCTGTGGCCACGAGGAATGTAAAGACCCCAATAAAGGTGGGCGCTTCGCGAAAACTTCGAGATACACCTTTCTCAAAGCCCAGGGCTTCGGTGATCGAATATGCAGTAGCCAGAGGCAAAACGCCGGCGGCGAGCATTGAAGCGCCAAACAAACCAATTGCAAACAGCGTCTCCGCATAGGGTCCAGCCAACGGCCTCAGGGCGCGTGCAGCATCGGCAGCACTCTCGATGTGCAATCCGTGCTTATGGAGCGTCGCAGCCGTAGACACCACAATAAAGAAGACCACGATCATCGCCAGCGCTGTTCCCACCCACACGTCCTTTTTCGTCCGCCGGTAGTCTTCCGGTGTGACACCTTTCTCCACCACAGACGACTGCACATAGACCTGCATGTATGGCGAAATCGTGGTTCCCACCACCGCCACGATAGTAAACAGGTAGGCGTATTGGAGACTGAAACTGGGTACCGCCAGGCCCAGCGCAACTGCTCCCCAATCGGGTTTCGCCAGGAAGGCCGAGACTATGTAGCCGAGAAAAACCAGCGACATCAGAAGAAAGGCGCGCTCCACGCGTTGATATGAACTCTTCACCACCAACCACCAGATGGCGAACGCAGACAAGGGAACAGAAAGAAAACGGGGCACGCCGAAAAGTTCTGTGGCCGCCGCAATGCCCACGAATTCTGAAACGGTGACGCCGCCGTTCGCGATGAGGAGCGCCAGCATTACAACCGCCGTCCAACGCACCCCGAACCGTTCTCGAATGAGGTCTGCGAGGCCTTTGCCCGTGACCGCGCCCATGCGAGCGCACATCTCCTGGACCAGACCAAGACTAAATGTGATTGGAATCAGGATCCAGAGGAGGCTGTATCCGTGTTCAGCGCCAACCGATGCAAACGTTGCGATTCCACCCGCGTCATTGCCGGCGCTCGCCGCGATCATGCCGGGTCCGAGAATCGCGAGGTAGCCGAGAAATCTCCGGCGTCGAGTGAGCGTATCGCGCACACGGAGACCACCACGCCGCAACAGTCGTCGTCCGGGAAGTTTTACCGCTTCTCGTGGTACCGGCACTTGGAGGTTCTCCGTCAGTCATAAAACATCCACCAGGCTTTTGCAGGCAATTAAGTACAGACCCGGCCGCGGTATCAGAACCCGAGAAACCACAACATCCTTCGCTCGATTAGCCAATGAATTTGGGCAAACGCTGTCGCCAGTCTTTCGGCAGCAGAATTTCCATCGCATCGTCTACTGTAATAATCCCAAGAATATCTCCCGCTTCGTCCATCACCGGCAATGCCAACAGGTTATACTCCGCGATCCTTTGCGCTACTTCATCTGCCGCCTCGTCAGGATGTGCCATCTGAAATTCGCTACGCATCACTTCTTCGAGCGGCACGTCGGGATCTGCCAGAATCAAACTACGAAGAGCAATTACACCGACCAGTTGCCATGAACCTTCACGTTCGACCACGTAGAGGTAGTAAATCATATTTGGCGTTTCAGCCATCTCACGCAAACGCGCGAGCGCTTCACCGACCGTTAATTCTCTTGGCAGGGTGACAAACTCCGTGGTCATTAAACCGCCGGCCGTGTCATCTTCATAAGGTAGCAACTCGGCTACATCAGCCTGCTCCTCGTCGTCCATCAAGCCGAGTAACTCTTCGGCCTTTTCCTCAGGCAGATCACCCAGGACGTCCGCCGCTTCATCGGGCGACATCCATTCAAGAATATCGGCCGCGCGCTCCTCGTCCATGTCTCCAATGATGCGCACCTGTCTCTCGGAAGGCATCTCCTCAAGCGTCTCCGCTGCCGTCTCATCATCAAGCGATTCAACCACTTCCGAGCCGTGGTGATAGGAGAGCGCCTCTGCCAGCCGGGCGATCTCCACCGGATGAAGGCGGGCCAGCTTGCCGCTTGACGATTTGAGCTGAACCGTGGCCGCGTCGGTCGCGAGATAACCAACGTCGGCCCAATCAAGCACTTCGACAGGCTTGCGGGTTCCTACAAAACCTGCGGGCGCGAGACGTCGCCAAAGACCTTGCAGGCTAACGTCTGCCCCAGTCACTCGCCAGTCTCCCGCGGCCTCGATGAGCTGCACGTCGTTGACACGTACTACTCGTTTTCCGTCAACATCTATTAACTGCTTGTCCAGTACATCGCGTGCGAGCAAGACTTCGCCTTCCCGGCGGACGAATGGACGCAGATTTAGTTTGTCTGAATTAAGCCTGACACCATGTTGGTTAAGGTCAGTTATGCGCCAACGTGAAAGAAAGAAATCGCGGCGACCAAAACGCCCCACCACCCCGGTGACGGGCGGATGATCGTGTTCACCAAGACGCACAATCACGTCCTTGATGGTGGCCACACGCTCACCTTCAAGATCGCGGATGGGGCGACCCAAAACCTGAGACAGATAAAGCATCTATTGAATACCTGCGGGCCTGACTTTCGCGCGGCATCATAACATGCACATCGCGGCGTTATTACAGAACCGAGCGCGGTAGCGCCGGATGCTAAGGGCGCCATCAAGGAACTGTTTGATACCGAAGATAAATGTAGGATCCGGCGCTACCGCGCTCGGTTCTGTACTAGCGCTAACGTTGCGCAGTTCGCAGCGTCTTCAATCTATTGATTGCCAATTCCATTGCGCGGTCATGACCGGCATACAGATCGTTTCGTTGGACCACTACCGTCTCATCCGGCTTGATGCCCTTTTTTTCCAACCGTTCGCCCGCAGCGGTCTGATAATCGAGTTCACTAACGTCGAGCAGACCGCCGTCGGGTAACTCGTGGCGGGCACGAATAGCCAGAACGCAACCGCAGGTCTGGGCGCCAATGATCGTCGCGCGCCTGGATGCCCTTAGGCCCGCGATGAAGATCTCTGCCGCGCTGGATGTGCGTTCGCTGGTCAGGATAACCAGGGGAAGGTTGGTCTGCGTGAGTCGATCAGGAATCAGTGGCGACTTTCGGCGAGTAGCGATCGAGAATGATGTTCCGGAGCGATCGATGAATCGTCCCAGGCTCAATCCAGCCCGGAGAAAGGCGGAGGCGACATCGGTCATCGCTTCCGCGTCGCCGCCGCCATTCCCGCGTAAGTCAAGAATAATTCCCCGAACGTCAGTGAGTTTTTCTTTGAGAGCAACCGCGAAGCGCTGGGAGATCTGGCTGGTGAAGGCATCCAACTCGACAATCGCAAAGTCTCCTCTTTCCCGGCGCACCCGCAAACCAAGCTCGCGTTGCTGCCAGTAGCGTGTGAATTGGGCAGACTTCTTCTTTCCATCTTTTCCCTTCCAGCGGATTTCGACGATGCTCTCGGGTGGACCATCAATGAATCTCGCGAAAGCGCGAAACCGCGCTGAGGCCCCTTGGCCAACGGAGTCGCTTAGAGTTCGTTGGACCAGCAGCAGTGCGGGTTGGTCATCGACTGCTTCGATAACATCTCCCGGAACAATGCCGGCGCGTTGCGGCTCGGACCCGCGCTCTACGTTGAAGACGGTTGGAAAACCGCCGACTTCTCTTACCATGAGACCGATGGTCACAGATCGCGGACGCCACCAGTCAAACTTCTCTGCCGGCGAAAATACTCTCGTGTGAGGATCTTTCAGTGAAGCAACCATCCGGCGCAGAACGACATAGAGCTCCTGGCCCGAATTGGTTTCGGCTGCCAGCGCTCGAAAAGTTGATCGTTGAGTCTCCCAGGTCAGGCCATTTGCCAGTGCATTAAAGCTGTGATCGTAGTAGCGCACACTGATCGTGGACCACACGTCATCGAAGACCGCCATCCGCCCTTCGTGGGTGGAGGTGGAGACTGCTGCAGCGTCAGACTCTGCGCTGGATTGAAAGGATTCAGGCGCAACAGGAGAGAGACTCGGTGAGAAAACCGGCCATGCGACGGCTAAGGCAAACAGCAAACCCCGAACGATTGCTCGACGGCCTATTATTTGGCGCCAATCAGTTTTCCTTTTACCTCTACTCATCACTTACTTTCATAATCGAACGTCTTCAAGTGCTTTCGGCAAAACTAGAGCGAGCCACGAAATCACACGAACCGGCACGAAAAGGGCCTGCAAAAACGCTTACTTTGGAGGCTTCCGAAAGTTGTAGCGCAGCAAGACCTTTAGTGGTATCGCAACGCCATCTCGCATGGCCGGAACGAAGTGTAATCGCTGAACGGTCTCCACGGTGGATTCGTCCAATCCAAAACCTCCCCAACGCGCAACTTCAACCCGCACTACTTCACCTTTGTCATCGATATCGGCAAGAACGTCAACCGTGGCTTCCGCTTCAGCGTCCGCCGCGCTCTGTGGATAAGCAGGTATGAGACGCCGGAACGGTCGCGGCAACCTCAGCCCCACGGCCTCAGCTTTTTTTTCGTCGTCAGGCGCCGCTTCAATAATTGGAGTCTGGCGGTCAATTGTCAGCTGGCGCTCGCCGCGTTCGGTCTCATGTGCGTCTCGAACTGCCACAGCCATCTTATGACGTGTTTCAGCAGATGCTAACTGCGAAAACAGCGCTTGCTCGGCAGCCTCGGGCTGGCCGGCGCGAAAGTTTGGACGCTGCCATTGAACCAACCTTCCGCTTCGCGCGCTTACCAGGAAGAGGGAAGCGTAGGATTCAAAATAAACCTGACCCGATGAAGGGGAACGCCGGAGTGTTTGCGCGTCGCCCACAACAAAGAAATCGCATCCGAGGGCCGCGCCCAGATCGCGTGCTTCGGCCAGCGATAGATTCAATGAGCCAGTGTATCCCGCGCCAATGGCCGCAGCCTTTGCCTGGTCCAAATCCACTAAAGCCAAACCGGCTTCGAGTTTCAAACTGGCAGCTATTTTCTCCGCAGTCAGCCGGCCGGATGCCAGGTTGCCCAAATTTACAACTGCAACCCTGATCCGCGTCTCCGCTTTTTGGGCGTGCGTCTGGATCTGCGGATTAAAACAGGCCAGCGCAAGCAGCGATAACAAAACGCAGAAACGAATCTTCAAAAGCAGCTGAAAAATCAATTGCCTTGGCTGGCCACTAAAAACCCAGGAGCGATCCACGAAATGACACGAAGCGACACGAAAAAAGCCCTTGGTTCGAGTCGATTCGTTTGCTTCGTGGATTGTCTTATTCTTCCTGAGGTTTTTCAGCAACCTACTCGTATTTGTCCTGAGTGATCGAGGCGAGACTTGTTGGTATTGGAACGTCTTCCAGCAATGAAGCTCCGGTCAGCTTCTCTTCCACAACTTTTGAGATGGCACCCGAAGCGCGCGATTAAACTTGCTGGAGGCGTTTTCCCAGGCAATGACGGCGGTCAGTTCCACCACAGCATCGTCGTCATAAAACTTTCGCAAACGGGCGAATAGTTCGTCGTCTACTTCGCGACTGGTAATGGTCATGTTGTCAGCAAACTCCAGCGCCACACGTTCGGCTTCGCTGTAGTTTTCACTGGTGGCGTAATTGGGGAGCTCATCAATCTTCTCATTCGAAACTCCAAGCTGACTGCTCACGGCAGCGTTGATGTCCTGTCAAAACTCGCAGCCGTTCAGGGAGGCGACGCGTCGATTGATCAATGCCCGCAGGCCGGCGTCAATCAGTCCGGAAGCTTCGATTCCGGTCCACATCGCGCGTGCTCCGCGAAAAATGGAAGGACGGCGAGCGTAGACAAGATGATTAAGTAGTGGCGCACCCCACTTTTTGTTTTGCGCATCGAGGACGCCTTTAACGTACCGGTCAGCCTGTGCGATGTTTACGTCTGGTATTCTCGCCATCGACCATGCTCTCCCAAATGAACCCGCTACTTGCCGGCCATCGCCCTCCGATCCGGCGGCGCCAAATCGTGATAGAGCTCATATACTTCCGCCTTCACTTCCGCCGGGAAACAAACACGGTGCAACTCGTAGCCGCGTTGCAGTCCTCGAACAACGTCACTCACTTCGCTGATCTCCCGAATCACGGGCCTGGCATATCCGTCTTCCACATAAATTAAACTCTTGGGCTCGGCGCCGGCAGCGGTGTAGTAGTTGTAATAGGGGACATCGCTGGCACGATCTTCAATAAAATAATATTCAGGATCATATCCGGCACTCCTTACGCGTTCACGCGCCGCCGTCAGGAATTCCGCTCGCTCATCAACTGGCATGTCGAGGTCGATTGCTTTGAAAAGGCGTCGGTGCGTGAAACGACTGCTGAGGTCGCCAAGAATCTCGTCCCCCGAGCGTTGCCATTGCTTGACGTGAAACAGCACATCAGAGTCGTCCACTTCAAGATGCTCATTAATGGTTAACTGTTTCCTTCGCAAAACCTTTTCAAATGCCGTATCAGGTCCGTACCAGAGAGGCTTGCCGCTCTCCAATAAAGTGAGAGCCCGACGAAGTATGGAGCGCAGCACCGCTTCAGCGGACCGCAGCGTCCGATGAAAGTAGACCTGGCGAAACATGTAGTAGCGAGCTTGCAGGTATTCTTCCACTGCATATAGCCCGCGGGCGGCGACATAAATGCGATCGTTCTCTTCGTCGATTGACAGCGCGTTGATTATCCACTCGAGATCGTAGATTCCATATTTCGCTCCGGTCATTAGCGAATCACGGAGCAGGTAATCCATGCGGTCCACATCGAGTTGAGAAGAGACCAGTTGGCCCAGTGCTGCCGGTTGAAACTTACCTTCAATGATTGCCGCGACTTTTGACGGCAGTTCCGGAGAATGAGACCGCAGCAGCCGGCCAATCTCGGTGTTGTCACTCAACACAACTTCGACGGTCCATTTTTCATGGTGAAACCCCAGCACCTTTTCCATCACATGAGAAAAAGATCCGTGGCCAACGTCATGTAGTAAAGCGGCCGCGCGCACGGCGGCGCGATCCTGAACAGTGATTTGATGTTTTTCGCCAAGCCGATCCAGAACGCGGCTCATCAAGTGAAACGCACCGAGTGAGTGGGTAAATCGGGAATGCTCGGCGCCTTGATAGGTGTAGAGTCCGAGGCCCAGCTGCTTTATGCGACGCAGCCGTTGAAACTCGGGCGTGTCGATTAGACGCATCATCAACTCGCCTTCGTCGGTGTCGGTGCGAAGTCGAATGATGTTGTGGACCGGATCTCTATATATGCGTTCTGCCATGAGCCCGCGGGTTTCTTTGAGTAGAGCAGTTTACCATGCCGGGATGAGCAGGTTTGCGATTTAACACCTCTGATCCCACAAGCGAGTTGACTACAACCGATGAGCAGTTCAGCTGATTACTTAGCTCTGGGCCATTCGTAGGGTGGTAGAAAGGAATAGCCGTGGAACGGTGGGTCCGTGACCAGGAAGAGAGGCGCTCGGGGGCGTTGCTGATTGCGTGTGGGCCGAATCACCCTCAGCGAAAACCCTGCATTGTCTTTAGTTACAAAAATGTGCTTCGTACGATGACGCGGTTGTGATTTATGGATAGTTCCCATTTTTTTGGATTTAATGGGCCGGATTACCACCCTCGTAAGGAGGGCTAACTGTTGACAGGTCGCGTATTTATTCAATTGGGTCTTCTGGGCATAAGACTTGCAAAATTGGGCGCCAGTATATGCGCTTTTTTCCAGAGTCAAATTACGATTACGGCTGGGCTGCCCATTCTGGAGCGCTTCGGCACCCCGGATCTGGGGTAAAGACGCCCGGCCCTACACAGGATCACTAATAAAGAAAGGATCTTTCAGCATGAAAAACAGCATGCGATTTATCGCCCTGGCGCTGTTTGTTCTGTGCTTTACGTTTAGCGCGTTTGCACAGACACAGACGACAGGTTCAATTGAGGGTCAGGTTACAGACCCGGACGGCAAGGTTGTTCCGAATGCCACGATCACTGCATCAGGTGCGAACCTGATTAGTGCCCAGACAACTCAATCGGATGATCAGGGACGCTTTCGTTTTCTCAATCTTCCGCCGGGACGATATACCGTCACAGTCGGCGCGACTGCCGGCTTCCAGGAGACATCTAGAGGCGAAGTGGAAGTCAACCTCTCCAGAACGTCAACGGCTGACGTTCAGATGAGGGTGAGCGGCGCAACGGCAGAGGTCACAATTACCGACACCTCCGGCGCCAGCGTTGACACTAATGCAAACACGACTGGCACCAACGTCACTAGTGAGCAGTTCTCCAACTTCCCGACTCAGCGCACGGTCCAATCGCTTTACACGATTGCCCCGTCTGTGTCGCGCTCAGGTTTGCGTGACGCCTCAGGTCGCGATCGCGACCCCTCGGTTGGCGGCTCATCGGGTCCTGAGAACAACTACATTCTCGATGGCATCAGCACCACTGACCCCGCCTTCGGCGGATCTGGCGCGAACCTGCCCTTCGAGTTTGTTCAGGAAGTTGAAATCAAGACCGGCGCATATGGCGCTGAATACGGGAAGAGCACGGGCGGCATTTTCAACGTTATTACCAAGAGCGGTAGTAACGAGATTCATGGTGACGCTTTTGGTTACTTCACCACTGAAGGCCTTGTGCGTTCGACCAAGAATTTCCCCTTCACCGGCGCTGCTCCGAACGGTTTTTCCGAAATCGATGCCGGCTTCGACATTGGTGGACCAATCGCCAAAGACAAACTTTGGTTCTTCGGTGCGTTTAATCCCCAACGTCGCAAGAACTCGTTCCTGACCCAGACCTTCCGTCAGAACGTTGAGAACGAGATCACCACCCCATTCTATTCAGGCAAGCTGACCTGGGGAATCAATCAGAACCACACTTTCACCTTCTCGACCTTCGCCGACTTTACGAAGCAGAAGGGGTTCTTGTTTGGTGGTTCTGGATTCGGTAACGATCCGACCGCCTTCCGCGGCCAGGTTGAAACGGGTGGCCATAACTACGCTGCGCGCGTGAACTCATCTTTCTCCCCGAATCATACGGGTGAGTTTGCTTTCGGGCTTCACTTGCAGCGTGCTAACACGCTTCCTGAAAGCGACCTGGGCGTCCCCCTGCTGGCTAACAGCTTCGCGGTCGTCCGAGGTGGTGTGCGCGTGGCCCCAACTTCGACCAATGTCGTTGTTAGCACGGCCACCGGCTTCGGTGATTTCATTAACGGCACGGGTGGCTCTTTGGAGCGTAACTTTATCGACGGCCCTGGCTTCGGATTGTTCTCCACCCAGGAACGCAATCGCTGGGAAGTCCAGGCCAGAATGCAGAGCATTACCGGTCCACACACCTGGAAGTATGGTTTCGAATACAATCGAAACATTTACGCGATCGACACCCGTTCGACAGGACCGGCTCGGTCTTTCCTTGATCCGGCCACGGCCACGAACGTTGCGCTTCAGGGTTTCCGCGTCACCAACAACTGGGGCGTTTGCACGATTCAAGGCACCACGGTTGTTTGCCCTGCCGCCGCGCTGACCTCGCGCGTTCAGGCTTTGCTGACCGCCGGTGTTAACCTGGGTACCGGCATCAATGCCACCAGCACCAACACGGGGCTGAGCGCCGCGCAACTAAGCACCAACCCGTTTTTGATTCGTTCCACCACGCGGGTTCGTGACTTCCGTCTCATCAGCAGCGCCGGTGACACCTACACCAACGTCGAGAGCTTTTACGTTCAGGATGATTACAAGATTAACCGTAACATCCAATTGAATCTCGGCCTGCGTTGGGATTATCAACAAGCCTACGGCAGTGGCGCTCAGGAGTACTTGAAGCTCAACAACTTCTGGCACAACATTCAGCCGCGCGTCGGATTTATCTATGACTTCACGGGTGTCGGCAAAGGCAAGTTCTTTGTCAACTTCGCGAGGTTCCTGGAGACTCCGATTCCGCTTGATATCAACGTTCGCGCGGGCAGCGACACCACCCAAACGGACATTAACCTTAACGTCACTCAGTTGAATGCCACCGCTGGCTCAGTGATCGCAGCGGGTGGAAACATCGGTAATTTGGGCGCGACCGCGACGCCGATCGATCCGGGACTAAGACCGCAGACGGTTGATGAGTACACCGCCGGCTTCGAGTATGAAGTCGTCAAGGACCTCGCCATCGGTTTCCGCGGGATCTATCGCGCGCAGGGTAACGTCATCGAGGACGGGTCTTTCGATGACGGTCACACCTACTTTATTTTCAACCCTGGCCGTCGCGGCAGTGGGGAGACCACGGAAGATCTGGCTTGCCTGGGCGACCCAGCTCATGGCATTGCGGCCCAGTGCTTCGGATTCGGCCGTCGCTACTACCGTGGACTTGAGTTCACCGCTACGAAGCGTTTTACGAACAACTACCAGTTCATCGCTTCTTACGTGTTCTCCAGCCTGATCGGTAACTACGAAGGCCTATTCCGTAACGACAACGGCCAGTCTGACCCGAACATAACTTCGCTGTTCGACCTGGTCAGCTTGCTGAACGGCCTCTATGGCCGCTTGCCGAATGATCGTCCGCATCAGTTCAAACTTGATGGCAGCTATCGCTGGCCCTTCAAGCTCATGACGGGTGCTTCATTCCGCGCGCAGAGCGGTATTCCGTTCAACGCGTTGGTTCCGCACCCGGTTTACGGCAACAACGAAGGATTCGGCGTCCCGCGCGGAACGGCCATCGTCCCGTCAGTGACTGCCGCCGTTCCTGGCTTCCCGAACACGGTTGACAGCATTGGCAGCACTCGCACGCCGACGACTTTCAACCTCGACTTGAATGCCTACTATCCGATTCAGTTTGGTGAGAATCGGCAGTTGCGACTTCAACTCGACTGGTTCAACGTCTTCAACCAGCAGCGTGCGATTCGCCTGGATGAAACGCTTCGCATCAACAGCGGTATCCCGGGCGCTGGATTCATCCAGTTCGCGAATCCGTTCTATGGTGCCGGAACGATCTTCCAATTCCCGTCATCGCTGCGACTGGGCGTGAAGTTCCAGTTCTAACTGTTACTTTCTGAGCTCGTGAGAAACATTCACGGGCTCACGAAAGCTTTGCGGGGGAGGAGCGTTCCTGGTAACGCTTCTTCCCCTTCTTTTTTGGTGGTATTCTAGCTCTACCTTCAGCATCACCCCCGATTTTGATCTCGACCGTCTTTCGTATTTTGAAAAGGAGTTACCAATGCTTCTCTCTCCGGGTCGGGCCGCAATTCAAAGCTCTTCTTTCCGTCTCCTCCAAATCAGCTGCGTCGCGTTGCTCGTCTTCATTCCTGTGATTTCCGGCCGTGCTCAGGGCGGCGTCGACTCCATGGGAACAGGTGGCAAGCATAAAATTCAGGGTCGTATCTACTTTCCTTCGGGCCGGCGTTCAGACGCTACTGCCGTCAAAGTGACTCTGGACAGCACCAGTTCGGAGAGATTGTTTGTGATGGCCGATCTAAACGGCTCGTTCACTTTCAACTCTTTAGCGCCGGGCTCTTATTCTTTGACAATTGAGGCAGGTGACGATTACGAAATCGGCCGAGAACGGGTGACTATTGAAAGCTTTGGAGTTAGAAGTCGCAATATTCCCGCCTCGGAGATGGCACGCGCCAATGTGTCTCGGACCTTCAACGTCATGATTACTCTCCTGGCTAAGCGTGGCAACGCAGCCAGGGCAGGCGTTCTAAATGCATCGCTGGCAGCGGCGCCGCCAACTGCGCGTGAGGCATACCAAAACGCGATGGTGTCAGCCCGCTCCCGCGACAACAAGAAGGCTGTGGAGGAGTTGAAGCGGGCTATCGCGTTGCACCCAACGTTTTCTTTGGCTCTAAACGAATTAGGCGTGCAATATCTAAAGCTTGGCCAGGCCCAAAAGGCGGCTGAGGTTTTAGATACCGGTGTAAAGATCGCTCCTGAAGACGTTCATCTTCGCCTCAATTACGGTGTAGCCCTGCTAAATCAGAGAAAGTTTGTTCAAGCGGAAGAGCAACTCCGGATAGCAGTAAATAAGAACAGTTCGGTGCCTACGGCCCACATGTATCTCGGCATCGTGCTGGCAGTGCAACGCAAACTTGATGAAGCAAATAAGGAATTGGAAATAGCGATCGGGTCCCAATCGAGCGAAGTGGCCCTGGCCCATCGCTACCTCGGCGGAGTATATCTCGAAAAGCGTGAATACAAACGCGCGGCGGATCAGTTGGAGACCTACCTCAAGCTCCAGCCGAAAGCCGCTGACTACGAACTGCTGCAGCAGAAAATCAAGGAACTGCGAAGCAAGACGTAATAGTTAGATTCGCTAAACACAATCATTGAAAGGGAAGTTTACCTGGGGGGAATCTATTGGGGCCAGAAAGACCATAAACGAGCTGCAGATGAACTCGAGACCTATCTAAAGCTTGAACCAAAAGCCCCTGATGCCGAGCGAACCCGCGCGGCAATCAAAGATCTCAGAAGTAAAGAGTGACACAGTTTCTCTAACCCCACTGAAGGCAAGGCCCCGGGAAAGTATATTCCCGGGGCCTTACTGTTTCTTCAACCCGTTTTAAGTGATACTGAAATCCAATAGATGGCCTAGCTTGTCTTTCTTGGTGCGCAGATAGTGTTCTGCCTTGTCGCTGGACTCAACTTGAATCGAGACTCTTTCCACAATCTTTAGACCCGCCTCCTCCAGCGCACGAATCTTCAGCGGATTGTTAGAGACCACACGGACCAGGCAGAGTCCCAAATCGAACAGAACCTCTGCACATTGCTTATAGTCGCGCAGGTCTACGGCCAGACCTAATTGCTCGTTCGCTTCGACTGTGTCCGCCCCTTCATCCTGGAGCGCGTAAGCCCGAATCTTGTTTAAGATTCCTATGCCGCGGCCTTCCTGTTGCTGATAAACGATCGCTCCGCGACCTTCGCGCTCAATCATCCGCATGGTTTCATGGAGTTGCGGCCCGCAATCGCATTTTGTGGATCCGAAGACATCGCCGGTCAAACACTGCGAGTGAATACGCGCCAACGTGGGGGTGTCTCGTCGCATTTCTCCTTTATATATGGCTACAAACTCTTCGTCGGTTGACAGCGAACGGTAACCCGCGATTTTAAAGTCGCCCCATTCGGTAGGTAGGTCAGCAACCGCTATCCGCTCAACGGAGAGCTTCTTCTCAGACCACGAACACGTCTCGCTGGATGTTTCTTGTTCCTTCAAACCAGTTTCCCTTTCTAACGTCTCTACTTGCCTAATTGGCTTGCAGTTGAATCTTTGGACAAATTTTATATGAAGTAAAGCCCCTAGCGCCAGAAGGCCTCACCGCTGCTGGTCTCCCAGACGATAGCTTCCGAGGGACAATAAGATTGCGACAGCCTCAGTCGCACGTTAAGATACAAACCCCTGCCATGATTTTGATGAGCGGAAGAGATTGAGGCCGCCGGCGTTCTCAAAAGTCCAGATCGAATGTCCAGCCAAAATAGTAAAGAAGACGAATCCGGCGGAACCAAGCCGCGTTCGGGCAATAGAGGCACAAAATCAACCCAGAAAGAGCGCCGGCCGGCGCTGGTTTCGCTACGCGGCGAGCTCTTGGCGGTGCCGATTCCGCTCGAGCGTGACGACGTGATGATCGGTCGCGCCCTGGAAGCTGACGTCCGCTTAAACGATTCGCGCACATCGCGACTTCATGCTCGTATTCGTCGCGAATACGACGCAATCACTAATGAAGCCTACCATCGCATAGCCGATCTCGGTTCCACCAACGGCACGCTGGTAAATGGCGAATTAATTACCGAAGTTATCCTTAACGATGGCGACAAGATTGAAATCGGCGACCATCTTTTTCGCTTCGACATGCTCGACGAAATCGATCGGGAGTTTCAACAACAGATTCACCGCCTCCTCGCACACGACGAACTCACTGGATTGCTTACAAGCAAGTCTTTCTTTTCTGAACTTCGACGCGAGTCTGCAAGGGCTGAGGCTGAATCCCGCCCGTTTTGCGTTCTCATGATGGATCTAGACCACTTTAAAGAGGTGAATGACACCTACGGCCACCTGGTTGGAAGTAAGACGCTGGAAGAGACCGGACGCGTGATTAAGGAGGCCTTGCGGGCGGGCGACGTAGCTGCTCGGTTCGGTGGCGAGGAGTTTGCGGCGTTTCTGTTGGATGCTAACTATCCTCAGGGGATCGTGGCCGCAGAGCGAGTACGCGCGGCGCTGGAGCAACATCAGTTTTCCGCCAATCGCATGGATTCACCAGGCGTCGAGACAACGCATCGCATTACCATTAGCATCGGTGTTGCTGCGTATCCGGACGACGCAACAGATCCGATTCAATTGATAGAGCTGGCGGATTCCGCACTCTATCGTGCAAAACGAAGCGGTCGAAATCGAATTTGCGCTTACCGGCCTTCCATGGCCGTAACTGAAGGGCCCCTGCCGCCCAGGCGAACTTCATAACTCCGCACTCGACTCCCCTATTTCGACTTCTTATTGGGTTGTTTTTGAAACGCCGACCCTCACGCGGCGTGTACTAATGCGAAGGGAGCGTGCTCTTGCCTCGGTTGCGCGGGTTTAATTGAGGCGTGTATGCTTCCTTTCTGATTCGGGCCGGAAGAGTTGGGACTCCAGAGGAATTATCCAGGTGAGTACAAAACTAAATCTTGCAAGCAAACCATTTAGCAATCGTTCATTGCCTTGGGCGGTGACGGTTCTGGTGATTGTAGTATCTCTAATTTGTCTCGTGTTTATTGTCAAAAACACCACACAAGCTAATGCGCAGGCGGCCACTGTGCAGAACGATATCAACGTTCTCGGTCAACAGGAGCAGGGTCTCCGCAAACAAGCCGACGCGGTAAAAAATTCTCTAACGCCCGAACAATATCAAACCCTGACTGCCGCTCACACCCTCGTAGATCGGAAGAGATTCTCCTGGTCAAGGCTGTTCGCCGATTTGGAATCAGCCCTTCCCGGAAATGTCCGCGTCAAAAGGATCGCGGTGCGCGGGGTCACAACCCGGGGCGATGAAACGCTCGCCGAATTGGAATTGACCGTCATAGCAAAGAATCCCACGGTCGTCACGGAAATGATCGCAGCAATGGAGCAGGCGGGGGTTATGCATGCCGAGCTTCGCTCGCAGAATGCGCAACGAGGACGGGCTGAAACCGGTGCCGAATATGAGTTGTATGTAGTGTATCGGCCGCGCGCCGGCGCTCCTGTGAATACTACCGCGCTGGCTTCCGCCGGAAATGCACTCGTAGCGGGAGGAGATAACCGATGAGCGAACTACCTGCTCCGTCTCCTCGAAGACTGAACACCAGGGTGATCCGAGCCCGTTTTCAGAAACTCAATGTTTCCCGTCAGGGAGGAATGCTTGGCCCGGCTGAGATCATCGGCTTGGCCGGTAGTTTTTTAATCCTGATCCTTGTCATGGTTGGGTATCTCTACTTTCAAATGCCGGCGCGCTCTCGTCTTGAGAGGCTCCAGACAGAACGCACCCGCCTCCAAAGCCAGTTGCGAAATTCCCAGAACGTAGTTCTTGCTGGTCAAACTACTGAAACTACAGTCCAAAACATTGCCCAAAGTCTGGACGATTTTGAGAATGGCAAACTGCTCGACGCCAGCCGCGGGCGAATGAATCTGTATGACGCGCTCAATGATCTAATTCGCAAGAACGGTCTTCGCAATACTTCCGGTCCGACATATATCCCGCTTGATGCCTCAGGCACAAAGACGACGACTGGCGGAACAAAAGCCAACACGAAATGGCAAAGTATTTACCCCGGTGTGGCAGTCAGCGTGACGGTCGAAGGACCTTATCAGAATCTTCGCCGGTTTGTTCGTGACCTTGAGACAACCAAACAGTTCGTTATTATCAATGCTGTCGAGTTAGAGAGATCTACGGAATCTAACACCTCAGCTGCGGCGGAAGGTGAGTCAACCGGCGGCCAGCGGAGTTCCGCTGTCAGTCTGCGTCTCGACATGGCCACGTATTTTCAACGAAGTGGTGAAGGCACCGTACCAGGAGCGCAGTGAGTCGCGATATGCAGGCAATAGATATTCGAAATCCCAGCGAACGGAAGAAAGTGATTGGAGCAGGAGTTCTCGGGCTCCTGGCAATTACCTTGCTTTGGTGGACCTTTATTGGATTTGGCGGCAGCAACAACAATGTTTCGCAGCGAGTGGCTCCACGGCCGACCCCGAGGCCGTCTCCCCGTGTGGTATCACCCACCCTCGAAGCAAATGTCATCGATCAGCTTCGGCCGATTAACACTGCCTACTCGCTTCCTTCCGTTCCCGAAGCGAAGCGCAACATATTCGTTTACTACGAGCCACCACCCCCGGTTGTCGTTGAGGCCCCTGTTCCGACGCCTACACCGACTCCAACGCCTCCGGTCTTGCTGGCTGGCGTGAATCCATCCAATGTCTATGCCAGGACGGGCGATTTCACATTGGAAGTTTCCGGCGACAAGTTTACTTCTCAACTCAAGGTCCTGATCGACAACAACCCTTTGCCCACTCGCTATCTGGGTCCGCAGCAGCTCTCGGCTTCCGTGCCTGCAGCGTTGATCGCTAATCCTGGCACACGGCAAATCATGCTGCGATCGCCGGATGGGACGCTCCACTCAAATATCTCGACCCTTAACGTCGCTGTTCCTCCAGCTCCGAATTACGCTTATGTGGGAATCCTGGGCACTCGTGTTTATATAGACACAGCCATTCTCCAGGACAAGACCAGCAAGGAGATGCTCAACGCACAGCGCGGCGATCTGCTGGGTGGGCGATTTCGTGTCACCAGCATCTCCGAAAAGGAGTTAGTGCTGGTTGATACAAATCTAAAAATCAGACACGCGATTGCCATGACCAGCCAGGGTGACAGAGGCAGCCCACTGCAACGTCCGCCGCCCAGAGTTGAAAGTGAAGATGATGAACCTTAGCGAAGGACCACACCACAAGATATGGACTAACCCGCCCGCCGCTGGAGGACCGCCTCTTGCCGCAGTTCAACCCTCAAAGCAACGGGGCGAGGGTGGTTACACACTTGTTGCCCTCCTGGCGCTGATGACAGTTCTCGCAATCTTTGCGGTCGCTGCGGCGCCAAACATTCGACGTCAGGCTCAACGCGAAAGTGAAGTAGAAGCGATCTTTCGAGGGGAGCAAGTAGCTGAAGGTATTCGCACGTACTATATCTATCAGCAGAGGACTCGCGGGATGGGTGACCAGGCACTTCCGACCTCAGTAGACCAGCTGCTTGAGGGTGTTTCAGTTGGAACCAAGAAGGTCCAGGTACTGCGTCCTTCAGCCGCGCGCGATCCGCTCACAGAGGATGGTGAATGGAGATTGATCCGACCGCGCTCTTCAGACCTGACATCCTTTCAGCAGTCGTTAATGATGTATACGGAAAACATTCAGCCCACTACGGGTGACCCGCAACTTCAACAAGCTCAACGAGATATGGCCCCGCCCGTGTTGCCGACTCTCGGCCTCCAATCGTCTGGTTCGACTTCCACCGACGACGGCAGTTCGAGTGGACCATTTATTGGTGTTGCCAGTCGCAGCAAAAATAATTCCATGATCTATTACTATGGCATCGATCATCACGACGGATGGATCTTCACTCCGCTCTTCAGATAATAATCTGCGTTAAGTAAAGTGATGCTCGACATCACCTCACTCCTTTCAAACAAAACGTCGCGCGTCGCACTACCACTTTTGAACGCAAGCTATCGTGTCCTTACGTGGGCCACAGGAGCGATCTCGCAATCGATCTCCAGGAAGGATCTCGCCTTGAACAGCGAGGATCGTGATCGCCGCCAGCAAATCTTTATTACACATAACAGTAATAAGTTGTTGACATCACGGGCATTTACGTTTATATAGCAAGATGTTGTGCGCCGTTTACTCTAGCCCACAAGACAGAAGTAAGCACAATATCTTGTGGTGATGACCTTGAAAACCAAAATCTTGAAAAGAAGGAGCACATAGAGCTTATGGCAACTAAGAAAGGTGGAAAGAAGGCAGCGAAAAAGGGTGGCGCCAAGAAGTCAGCAAAGAAGGGCGCCAAGAAGGCAGCCAAGAAGAGATAACTCGGTCCGGTTCGTTTCAACAGCAACCCTCCATTGGCGCACATCAACACCTGAGGCCAGCACGGCCTTTCAAAAGGAACGACGAGCACTTCAAGCGAAACTCGTCGTTCCTTTTGTATTTTGAGAACGACCCTTCCCTGACGACGTTGTCATAAGCTAACTTCTGAGTCGTTAGCCGATTTTGATTTCTGTTTGTCTACCGGAAATGATTCGCGTTGCGCTCGTAGAACCTGAGATCCCACCCAACACGGGAAACATAGCGCGCTTGTGTGCTGCCACCCGGGTTCCACTTCATATCGTCGGAGTCACCGGTTTTCGTCTTGACGACAAAGCAGTGCGTCGCGCGGGCCTGGACTATTGGCCAGAGGTTACCCTCGAACGGCATTCGACGCTGGCGGACTTACGGCAGGTGCTTCCCCAATCTCGCTTCGTCTATCTGTCAACCAAAGCCGATAAAACCTATACCGATTGGATTTTTAGCTCGGCGGATTGTCTTGTTTTTGGGAGGGAAACACGGGGTTTGTCGGAAAACGTTCTCAGAGAAAACTGGGATCGGTGTCTTAGAATACCCATGCTGAATCCCCAGGTACGGAGCCTGAATTTGGCCACTGCAGTTGGCATAGTCCTTTATGAAGCATTGCGACAAACTGGAGCGTTCACCTCAAAATAGTCACCTCCTCGCTCGACAATCGTCCCAGCGTAAACCTTCGAAGAGTTTTCAAGCGCATCGACCTCACTGGGGCATATCGAGCTTCAGGTGTTAACATCTGCGGTTTCGTTGTGCGACAAATTCCGCACCGATCATGACTGTATGAGGTAAGAATGGCTCAAGAAAGAAAAGATATTCGCAATATCGCAATCATTGCCCACGTTGACCATGGCAAAACAACGCTCGTCGATACGATGCTGCGCCAGTCTGGGACCTTCCGAGCAAATGAACAGGTTCGCGAGCGCGTGATGGACTCTATGGATCTGGAACGGGAACGGGGCATCACGATCATGGCCAAGAACACCTCGGTCCATTATCAGGATGTGAAGATCAATATTGTGGACACCCCGGGCCATGTGGACTTTGGCGGCGAGGTGGAACGCGTCCTGAAGATGGTTGATGGCGTAATGCTGCTGGTCGACGCTGCCGAAGGGTGCTTACCGCAAACACGGTTCGTGCTGCGAAAAGCTCTTGAGGCCCGCCTGCCCGCGATTGCCGTCGTCAATAAGATCGACCGGCAGGACGCCAGACCCGAGGAAGTGGTAAACGAAATCTACGAACTCTTTTTGGATCTTGACGCGACGGACGAGCAAATCGAGTTTCCAATTCTGTATTCCATCTCTCGCGAGGGAATTGCGAAACGACATTTGACGGATGAGTCAACCGACTTGCGTCCACTCTTTGATCAGATTGTCGAGACGATTCCGGCGCCGCGGCAAGGAAGAACGGACAGCTTGCAGTTGCTGGTAGCGAACCTCGATTACAGCGAATATGTCGGGCGGCTGGCGATTGGGCGGATTTTCTCAGGGGAGATCGCCGTGGGCGATCAGGTGAATGTGGCGAAGCCTGATGGTTCTTTTCAGAAAGTGCGGGTCTCGCAGCTTTACGCCTTCGAAGGTCTGAAGCGCGAGTCTGTTCAACGCGCGGCCTTCGGCGAAATTGTGGCGCTTGCCGGAGTGGACAACATTGAGATTGGAGACACGATCACATCCGTCGATAATCCGCAGCCGCTGCCGGCCATTGCGGTGGATGAGCCAACTATTTCTATGATGTTTGGCGTAAACAATTCTCCTTTCGCTGGTAAGGACGGTAGGTATGTGACCTCGCGTCAGGTTAAAGAGCGTCTGGAAAAGGAGACTCTTGGGAATGTAGCCATCAGGGTTGAGATTGATCCTGAGTTTCCGGACCAGTTCAAAGTCTCCGGTCGTGGTGAATTGCAGTTGTCAATTCTCATCGAAATGATGCGCCGCGAGGGATATGAAATGCAGGTCTCGAAACCTGAGGCCATAACGCGCTCCGTCAATGGTCGTACGCTGGAGCCAATTGAGCAGGTCGTCATCGATTGCCCTGAGGAGTTCATTGGAGTTGTTACAGAGGCAGTCGGCCGCCGCAAAGGTCAAATGACCAAGATGGTGAATCATGGAATGGGTCGTGTCCGACTTGAGTTTGAAACTCCTTCGCGCGGTTTGATTGGATTCCGCAATGAGTTCCTGACGGAAACTAAGGGAACCGGACTCTTGAACACCCTGTTTCTCCGCTGGGGCGACTGGGTGGGAACCATGCGCGGCCGTTCCACTGGTTCTCTGGTCGCTGACCGCACAGGTGAGACAACCACTTACGCGCTTTACAACCTGCAGGAGCGAGGGACCCTGTTTATCCGGCCCACCACAAAAGTCTACGAAGGCATGATCATTGGAGAGAATGCCCGCGCCGTCGATCTGGATGTGAACGGGGTCAAAGAGAAGAAGTTGACCAACATGCGCGCTTCTTCAGCTGACGAGGCGATGCGTCTCGTGCCACCAAAGGAACTATCACTCGAGCAGGCGATTGAGTTTTTAGCCGAGGATGAACTGCTCGAAGTCACGCCGCAGAACATTCGCTTACGAAAACGAGTTCTCCGGGCAAACGAACGGCCTAAACGGAAAGAGAACTAACCAGCGGCATATGCGTTCGGCGTTTCTTAAAGTTGTGGGTGAGAGCCGGCTGTACCCGTTGACTGACCGGCTGATTTCCGGCCTCTCACACTCTGAACAGGTCTCCCGCTTGAGCGAAAAGGGAGTGACTCTAATTCAACTGCGTGAAAAACTTCTATCCGCCGGCGAGTTTTACCAGGAGGCAGCCACAGCTGTACGGGTTGCCCACGAGCGCGGGGTGAAGATCATTATCAATGATCGAGTCGATATAGCGTTGGCACTGAAGGCTGATGGTGTTCATCTGGGCCAGGACGATATGCCCGCTGAGGCTGCGCGGCGGTTGCTCGGGCCGGACTCAATCATTGGCATTTCCACCCATAACCCTGAACAAGCGCAACTCGCGGCTGAGATCTCGGTGGACTATGTCGCCATCGGCCCAATGTTTCCCACTGGTTCCAAGGAGAGCTCAAATCCTCACGTTGGTATCGACGGACTGCGACTCGTACGCAAAGCGCTCCCAAACATTCCGCTCGTCGCCATTGGTGGAATCAATTCTGCCAGACGACAAGAAATACTGGATTCGGGCGCAGACGCCCTCGCGGTTATCCGCGACATCTGGAGGCGGCCAGTCGGCGGATACAGCTTGTAGCCTTGCATTAGCCGCGATCAACACAATTAGCTTGCGTTTAGCAGGTTTATGCGCGAGAATCCCTCTCGCCCATCTTGGGCTCTTTCCGAACCCCCGCCCTAGTCACGATTTTCCCTTTAAATACACATACCTCTGGAGTTACAAGTTCAATGAGCTTCTTTGATCTACCGCCCATTATCGAGCGAATGCTGCTCGTTTCAGATAGGATCAGCGACCTTAACTTCTCAGTGGGTCAACTTCCTCAGGTTGAGATAAATGGAAAACTCACTCCAGTACAGCCTCTGGGAATGCAAAAACTCACTCCCTACCAAACAGAAGTCATTTCCATGGCAGTCCTCCAGGGGAATCCAGATGCAGCAGAGCGACTCGCAAATACAGGCACGACCGATCTCAGTTATTCACTTCCATCCCGGGCGCGCTTCCGTGTGAACATTTTCCAGCAGCGGGGTGTTTACTCGATAGTAATGCGCGTTATCCCCACGGATATTCCCACCCTAAGATCTCTCAACCTGCCTTTGCAACTTGAAGCTATTGCCGAATTGAGGAATGGCCTCGTGCTGATCACTGGTCCGACGGGTTCAGGAAAGAGCTCCACCCAGGCGGCCATCATCGACATCATTAATGAGAAAAAGCACTACCACGTGGTTACAATTGAGGATCCAATTGAGTACCTGCACTCGCATAAAAACTCGACCATTAATCAGCGCGAAGTAGGTCACGACACTAAGGACTTTCCCTCGGCTTTGCGAGCAACACTCCGACAGGCTCCTAAAGTAATTCTCATTGGCGAAATGCGAGATTTCGAAACCACCGAAATCGCGCTCGAGGCGGCGGAAACTGGACATCTGGTTCTCTCAACTCTGCACACAATAGATGCTTCCAAAACCGTCGACCGAATCATCGGACTCTATCCCAAAAACGAGGAGCCCGTGATTCGCACACGATTGGCGCAAACATTCCGCTACATCGTTTCCCAACGGCTGATTCCCCGGGCGGACGACCGCGGCCGAATAGCAGCGGTTGAAATTCTGCGTTCAAGTCCACGGACTCGTGAATATATTGAAACCGGCGAGGCGGATGGAAAGTCTCTCCTTGATGCAATGCGGGATGGCAAGCTGGATGGCATGCAGGATTTTGACTCCGTGATCAAAACGCTAATCGAGAATGGCACCGTGACACTCGAGGACGGGCTAACCTTTGCAACAAATCCAAATAATCTGCTTCTCTCAATGAAGGGTGTAACCGCAGGGGAAGAATTCCTGCAGCGCGGCGGGAAAGTTATGGCGATGCCGTCTGTCTCAGAGGCGGGCTCCATGCTCAGCATGCTCGAATAATGTTGGCTCTCGCATTTACCAGATTAGCCGCACAGTAAAATCCTATGATTATTAATTGCCAGAAGTGCTCATCGCGTTTACAAATCGACGATTCGAAAGTCCAATCGCGTCCGTTTACCGTTCGTTGTCCAAAATGTAACAGTGAAGTGAACGCCGGATCGGATTCGCAGAATCCGGCACTCGATCAGAGCGGGATCTCAGCTGGCGGGGCGTCCACTCCAGCAAATTCTCGTTTTGGACCTCCAAAACCAGCGCCGCTCTTTGAGATGGATCAAAGTGTGAGCCCGACAGACTCCGCGTCGGCAACGGAAAGGTTAGTAGAACTCTTGTCAGGACTGGTTAATCAATCGGGTCCTATTCATTCCCCGATCGCCAGGCCGTCATGGAACCCGCGAAGGGCCTTAGTTTGTATCCAGGAGGACAAGCGCGAGGGGGTTGCCCGGAGTTTGGCTGAGAATGGATATCAGGTGTTTGTGGCCGAGGATACTCGTCAAGCTGTCGAGCGAATGCGGGAGAATCAACTTGATGTGGTTATCATCGATCCACGTTTCGATGCGGTCGAACAAGGGGCCGTCTTCGTGACCCGCGAAGTTAATATTCTGAGACCAACCCAACGTCGCCGCCTGTTCCTGGTCCTCTTATCGCCCTCGTTGCGCACGATGGATGCTCATACAGCGTTTCTCAATAATGTCAATGCGGTAGTTAATGCCAGCGACGTTGACGAGTTGCCTGCGCTAATAGAGCATCGAATCAGGGATTTCAACGAACTCTATAAAGATTTCAATCATGTGACGAAGATGCACGCCTTATAAAACCAAAACATCTTGCTCAGAAAAGTGTTATGAGGGCCACACAAGTGGCCCTCTTCTTGTTGCTTGTTGCTTGTGTAAAACCGGCCGTGCAAGAATGTGCTGCGCAAAAATCTATTCCAGCGAGGATTGGTGGGCTTGGGGACGAGGCTTTCTGGATGGGAAATCGAATCGCCGGGGCTCTCTACGTACTTAAGGGCGACGCCTACGTGCGCGTCAGTGTTGGTGGTCCATCGGATAAAGCCAGCCAAACTCGAGCCAGGATGCTGGCGAAGAAAGCCATTACGCGTTTGTAGAGATATGTCATAAAGCGTTCCTGTTCACTGAAGACATGAATTTACACCGCTCTGTTGTACGCTCCGCTAATTTGTTAAGCTAAACTGTTTTTCACCTAGACGAATGAGGAGACTCTTCATGGACCGCAAGAGTTCAGTAGAGGACAGGAACTTGTCTCCATCAACGCTCGCCGTTCATGGAGGTGAAGAAACCGAGTCGCAGCAGTTTGGCGCCGTGGTTGCGCCCGTATTTCATTCCTCCACGTTTGCTTTTGAAAACTTTGAAGAAATGCGTCGCTATGCCCGCGGCGAGTTGCCGGAAGCTTACTTCTACTCTCGCTATGCGAACCCTACAGTCGCTGAGGCGGAAAGAAAGATCGCCGGGCTGGAAGGCGCGGAAGGCTGCGTTGTAACCTCTTCCGGATCAGCAGCAACCTTTTGTGCGATCGCGGCTCTGTGTGACAGTGGAGACGAGGTTATTGCCTGCGACTCAGTTTACGGTGGGACCATCAAGATCCTGACGAAAGTCTTCAGCCGGTTCGGCATTCGGTCACGGTTTATTCCAATCGCAGATGTTGCCCGCTTGCCGGAGCTTGCGACAGAGAGATCGCGAGTTTTCTGGTTTGAAACTCCTGCTAATCCGCTCAACCGGATTATTGATCTGCAGTTGGCGGCGCAGGCCTCGCGAAAAGCGAAGCTCTTTTCGGTCATCGATAACACATTCGCTTCGCCGGTCCTGCAGCAACCGATTGCTTACGGGATTGATGCCGTTATGCACAGCGCGACCAAATACTTAGGTGGGCATTCCGACCTGACTGCCGGAGCGGTGGCTGGGAGCAAGGATTTTATCAATCGTGTTCGGCAAACATCCGTGATGGTCGGCACCACACTTGATCCTTCGGCTGCCTATCTTCTTTCAAGGGGGATGAAGACCTTAGATGTCCGCGTGCGCGCGTCGTGCAATAACGCGCTACTTCTAGCCCGCGCCCTTCGCGGTCATCCGAAAGTGGCACGCGTTTACTACCCTGGTCTTGAGGACGATCCGGGACACCAAACTGCCAGACGTCAAATGACCGGCTTTGGCGGCATTGTCGCTATCGACCTGGTGGGCGGTGAAGCTGAAGTTGAAAAACTTTTTGATTCATTTGAGCTGGTGCGCACAGCCCCTTCGCTCGGTGGTGTGGAAACGCTGGCAAGTTATCCGCTTTATTCCTCCCACGCCGGATTCTCTGAGGATCAACTTAAAGCCGCTGGGGTTTCGGCGACAACTGTGCGTTTTTCAGTGGGCATAGAGGCTGCTGAAGATATAATCGCCGATATCACACATTCGCTCGACAATATCTGATTAGGAAGTGCACCACCGAAGCCGGCAAGCAGGCTTGGATACTGCTCCATGGAAATCAAGCTTCTTCTTTCCTTAGATCTGCGGGAACAAGCCGCCCTGCAAGCGGCGTTGGTCACCCACGGCGCGCCCGATGCGCTCGTGACACTGGCCTTGACTGGCGCCTGTCGCATTTCATCCGTGGAAGAGGCTCGCCAACTTCGCAAATGGCTGGCGGAAGCACGCACTGCTGGAGAGACTGACTTTGCTTCGCTCCACGTGATTGAACGCGGGCTCGTGGAATTCGGAGTTTGAGTCCCGCCTCAGCCAAACTCTTCAAACGATGACTGAAATAAAACTAGGCTACGGCAGAAGTTCGGTCAGTTTTGAGTTTGACGAAGGTCGCTATCAGGTCCTTGGTGGGAATCAGGTTGACGAAAAGCCTCTTACGGATTTTGAGATCGGCGAAGCACTGAATAGTCTTATCGATTCGCCTCCTATCGATGATCTTGTTTCCGCTGGCGACTCGGTATTGATTGTCGTGTCTGATGCCACCCGTGCTACGGCCAGCGCCCAATTCATACATCTATTGGTTCGCAGGCTGATTCAAGGAGGAGTTTCTCCGGCCGATATCGCAATTATTTTCGCCACTGGTATACATCGGTCGGTGACCTCTGAAGAGAAGATCGAATTGCTTACTCCCTTCATCGCTCAACGCGTTAAGATACTGGAACACGATGCCTACGATTCCTCAACGATGATTTCCCTGGGAACGACCCAGCATGGCACGCCGGTCGAAGTCAATCGAGCTCTAAGGGACTTTTCTCGCGTCATTATTACAGGGGCTATTGGATTTCATTACTTCGCTGGCTTCACTGGGGGTCGCAAATCCATCTGCCCCGGACTCGCTTCGGCAAGAACCATCGAAGCCACGCATATGCTGGCCTTCGACTTTGAAACTGGCGGACGTCGGGCTGGTGTGGATACTGCGCTCCTGGAAGGCAATGCCGTGCATGAAGAATGTGCAGAAATTGCCCGGTTAGTTGAGCCGAGCCTGAGCATAAACACCGTGGTGGACGAGCGAGGGCGCGCAACCCGTATTTACGCAGGAGACTGGCGCGTGGCCCACGCCATAGGGTGTGGCTATTATCTTGCTGCGCATTCAGTAATAATCGATGCAAAGCGCGAAATCGTGATCGTCAGTTGTGGAGGTTCACCTTACGACGCCAACATGATTCAAGGGCATAAGGCTTTAGACATGGCGACTCATGCCTGTCTGGAAGGCGGCGATATTATCCTGCTGGCCGAATGTCCTGACGGTTTAGGGCGGGCGGATTTCTTGAAGTGGTTTGACGCGCAAGACTCGAGCGAATTAGAGACCCAACTACGACACAATTACGAAGTCAATGGGCAAACCGCGTGGGCGTTGCTGACTAAAGCTGAGCGTTATCAGTTACACCTGGTGTCTACGCTACCCGATGCAGACGTCGTTCGGATGCGGATGAGACCGGCGCACTCATTAAAGGAAGCAGTTGAGAGTCTGGGCTATGTTGGGGACGGTTACATCATGCCCAGAGGGGCCGCGTTTTTACCGCAACTTAATTGATTGTGTCGGGTTCCGGAACTAGAATCAGGTCCAAAGAAATCAGGAATTGAACAGTTTGTTAGGAAAGGGGTTCTCATGAGAATCATTTTGCTAGGCTTAGTGGTTATGGCAAGTTGCTTGTGCGCCGTAGCACAGCAACCAAACAGTTCGGATGAAAAGCGGGTGCCATTGCCTGATACCGCTGTTGCCTTCGACGGCACTGGAGCAGCGGCGCTTGAAGCAAGCCTGCGGACAACAGCGCTCAACGGGGCTGTTGACTCACCGGTCACGAACATTCGTGTCGTGATAAAAAACACGAGCGGAGTTTCCTACGCGTTTGTCACCGGGTTGGTGACTTTTTACGATGCGGCAGGCGTGCGTTGCGGCGAGGGCATTTTCAAGGCAGGAGCGCTCGCGGCGGATGAAGCGTTTGAGACAGACGCCCCGGGGATTCGCATCCGTTGTGCCCCCACTACATGGCGAATCGTTGCTACCAACCTGCTGCCGCGAGTGGTTCCGAGTATCGCTCCAGCCCATACCACAGCAGCCAATCGTTCCAGTTTGAACCTGTTAATAAGCGTCGATGGCGAAGAACATCCGATTCAATTAGACCGGCCGATGGTTTTGAATTTGGGAAACTCGCAGCGCACGATCATCGTCCGTCAGGCACCGTAGATTCGATGATAGGTGTTCAGAGTACAACCTTCAGGTTGCGTCCTCGCCACCTGCAAGCTAAAGCGTGTACTCTCTAGCCTGTACTCAACATCGCGCTAACCACTTGACCCCCTAAGTTTTGGGTTTTAGTATCGGCTGCTGGAAAACACAACTCATCGGAAGGCAAGGTTATGGCCGACAATCAAGGAACAAAATGCAAGCACCCGGCCTGCGACTGCCCCGCGGCACCAGACAGCAAGTATTGCGGTGAATATTGCGAGGACGCCGAAAAAGCAGGCGTGTTGGAAATTGGGTGCGGCTGCGAACACGACGCCTGTCGTTAGTAGACGTTTGGATCAGACATTTTTGTAACTCTCCGCGTTCCCCTGGCGAATACCTCTTTTCGTAATCACAATTCGTAAGAATTTTGCATTGTCATCGTGGCCTCGCTAGCGGCCAAGCGCCATTAAAGCGTCACGAGAAATCGGGAGCCGTTTTTGTTCTTGACCGAATCGTAAGGGGGTGTTGTTGGCGCGTATACGAGCGGTTAAAGTATTAATCATGTTATCAATACTCATTGAACTTCAGCGCTTGAAGCGACTGGAACGAACCGGCTGGACGCTACGCGGACTGCCGAATGGAACTGAGTCGGTGGCAGCTCATTCCTTCGGTGTCTGTGTGACGGCGATGGTGCTTGCAGATGAGATCAAAATGCGCGGCATAAACATCGACACCGAGCTCGTCCTCAGAATGGCACTGGTGCACGATTGGGCCGAGACGCGCGTCGGCGACATGCCGAAAACAGCGACAAATTACTTCGGAGCAGATGCAAGAAAACACGCTGAAGCAAGCGCCTTCGCGGACATAGTCGAGGCTGCCGGCCCACGCGCATCGCAATACGAAGCACTTTACCGGGATTATGAACAACGCAATAGCATTGAAGCTCGGTTGGTGAAAGCAGCCGATGTTATCGATCTATTGATTCAGGCGTATGCCCTTGAACGTTCCGGAGCCAGAGGTCTTGATGAGTTCTGGGAAGTTGCGCAAAACCCCAATTTCCATCTCCCTGAATCTGCCGAAGAAGTCGTCAAAGAAATGTTGGACTCGATAATCGACGCTCGCAGAAAATCCACTAAGACTCAGGTATAAACAGAATGGAAATGTTCACCCTCGCTTTTGAAATGTTTACCTGGCAGCGAGTCCTCGTTGGGGTTTTTCTGTTCCTGGTCACGTTTAGTATTAGTCTGGGAATCGTGTCTGTGATTATGGTCAAGATACCGGCCGACTATTTTAAGGAAGGCCATCCGCGAAAGGTCCTGCCTAATCACCCGCCTGTTGTGCGTTATCTTGCCGTCGCGGGAAAGAATATTCTGGGAGTTTTACTGGTCGCCCTGGGCATTGTGATGTCACTTCCAGGCGTGCCGGGCCAGGGTATCCTGACGATCCTGCTGGGGATAATGCTGCTCGACTTCCCGGGCAAACAATTTCTGGAACACAAGTTGGTGAGTAGACCTCAGGTATTGAAGGCTATCAACAAGCTGAGACGCCGGTTTGGCAAGCCAGAGCTGGTGCTTGATTAGATCCAGCTTTCCATTTCGTGTTTCGGGCGAGCAACCTCCGGCGGATACAAAGGCGCTGCAGTTGGAGTCGAAATACTGCATTGTTCCGTGTCGGCGGAAAAAAGGCCGCGTTGACAAGGAAAAATGTCTTTGTTAGCTTGAGCTCTAATTCAGCTACCTGGCGACTTGTGTGAGGCTCTCCGAGACCCCTGTTCATGCTCAATTCTACTGCCGCTCAACACCTGTCGCTTCCCCGGTCTGTTCTTTCCCTGATACTGGTTTCCATCGTTTTATCTGCGAGCGGATGCGGGCTCTTTGGTACTCGCAAGAAAGTTCAGGTGCCGCAGCTCCTTGGTCCCCTGGCAGAGGCCGACACAGCCCGGTTGATTGCTGAGGTCAATAGACTGGCCTCTGTTCAATCAATTCACGGCAAAGTTGACATCGAATTTGAGGACACCTCTTTTGCGGAAGTCGGAATAGCGGAGAAGTACCGGCAGGCCGATGGGACTGTGACTCTCCAGAGGCCCGGCAGAATCTATCTGGTTATTTCTGTTCCCTTCATTGCGAAGGATATCGCCCAGATGACGTCAAACGGCGAGACGTTTCGGGTGGCGGTGTTGGAAGGCGACCAAAAATATCGGCGCTTTGTGAAGGGAACTAATAGCGCCGCCTACGAGCAACTGGATATGAACGGATCCGACTCCCAGCCCTCGAACCCAAAGAAGCGGGAGATGACTGGGAAAGAGACGATGAACGCGCTGTCCAACCTGCGACCACAGCATTTGACTGGTGCCTTATTGATGAGTCCAATTCCACACACAGCGAATAGTGACTTCGTGTATGTGCGCAGTGAATTCTATCAAGAGGAGCCAGATACTCGACCGAGTGCCAAGAAGGGCGTTCGTATTGTAAGAGGCTACTATATGCTGGAAGAGATCTCGCAACCCGCGAGCGGACAGGCCCGCCTTTTACGCAGGTTTTGGTTTGACCGGGTAAATGGTATTCGTTTGGCGCGCGTACAGACTTTCGATGATCGTGGCAATCTGATCACGGACGTTTCCTATTGGGACGAAAAACCCCTCGGCGAAACAGCGCAACGCGTTCTACCCTCGCGAATCGAGATAACCCGTCCCCGAGACAAATACAAGCTGCGCATCGTTTACCAGTCGCCCTCCAGCGTTGATATCGATAAGGTATTCAACCCCGAAGCGTTTGAGCTGGAGAATAGGTGGCAACTGCCGGAAGTGGATCTGGATGAACGCCTGCGCAACAAAGCTACCCCCCGGCCGATTACCCCGCAGTAGCAATTAACGCCGTTGCTGTATTAACATCGAGCATCCTGGCTAACCGCTCTAGTGCACGATGTGCAATCCTGGTTAACTAATCGGATTATCCGCCTCTGATGAGAACGATTTTAAAAGCTGAGGATCTGGTAAAAGTCTATCGTGTAGGCAAGGTTGATGTGCCTGCGTTGCGGGGAGTTTCGCTCGAAGTACACGAGGGCGAGTTCGTCGCTATCATGGGCCCTTCCGGTTGCGGCAAGTCAACCATGCTTCACCTGCTTGGAGGCCTCCTCACTCCGTCGAGTGGACGAATTATTCTTGACGGCGAAGACTTGACTGCGGCATCTGATGCAAAGCGGACTGATATTCGACGCCGGAAGATTGGGTTCGTGTTTCAGCGGTTCAACCTGTTCCCTACCCTAACTGCGGAAGGGAATCTGCGTCTCGCCGAACGCATCCATGGCAACGGAGGAGATGACCCTGAGCGACGCCGTGAGGTGTTGCGATTACTCGGCCTTGAAGACAAATTGCATCATAAGCCGCTTGAGCTCTCAGGTGGTGAACAGCAGCGCGTGGCCCTGGCCCGGGCAGTGGTGACGCGACCGGCGATCGTGTTAGCTGACGAGCCCACCGGCAACCTCGACTCTGAGAATTCAGCCCTCGTACTCAACATGTTTCAGGAGCTGAACTACCGGTTTAATCAAACAATTGTAATGATCACTCACAATCCCGAGGCTGCAGCAATGTGCCGACGGATAATACAAATGCGCGACGGTCATATCGTGGAACCAGCCACCAGCATCCAGATGTAAGTCAGTAGGCATGGCATTTTGCAGGGCGTTTTACGCGGTTTGAAATTCCTCGGCTTAATTCCGCCAACTGGCGCAATACTTGCCACAGATAGTAATTGAGAGCGCAGGATAATTGTTAAGCGCACTGCGAAAGCTGTTTTTTTGGAATTACGCCAGAAACACCTGGCAATGGGATGCGCTGTGCGTAGTTATACTAATTTTCATTTTTCTGACGCCAAAAAGCTGGTTTGAATACGGCGAACGGAACGGCAAATTCCTGCATCAAAGCCCGGCTGCATCAATACTGCTGGTGTGCGCGGAAGTTGTTGAAAGCGCAGAAGATAAGGGCAAATTGGAACAACGCCTGCGGGAGCTGACGGGACGTACTGATCTTCAGGTCCTTAACCTCCGGAAACTCACCGATGCGGAAGGCAAGACTAAGGGTTACCAGGTTGACATACGCTAGTCAACCCTTATAATTATTGAGTTTTATCGAGGGGTCGATTGAACAAGAAGGTTATTCACCCCGGGCTAGAGGAGTTTTTATGAAAAGATTAGTTTCCCCTATCGCTCTTATGGCAGTGTTGACTGCCGCTTTTTTTGTCAGTACCCCCAGTGCCAACGCGCAGAGCGCAGGACTCGTCAGTTCTGTTCTGAATCGTATGGAGCGGAATCGTCAGTCACTTCGCTCGCTCAAAGCGAGCCTTAGCATGGAGAAGTACAACGCCCAATTGCGTGACAAAGATGCTTACAGCGGCGTGCTTTTGTACATGCCTGGAAGCGGACGTGACGCATCGGTGCGGATTGAATGGCAAAAACCACAGCATGAGATTCTGGCGGTTTCAAACGGACAGTACACACTGTTTCGCCCGCGGCTGAACATGGCCTACAAGGGCAATTCCAAGTCTCAGAAGAATAAGGCGGGCGGTCTCCTGGACATGATGTACATGACGCGCAGCCAGCTTGAAACCCGATTCCAGCCGGTTCAGGATGTTCGCGAAGAGACGTTGTGGGGTGGCGTGAGCACGATTCACTTGACACTCGTTCCGAAGGGTAACGAACGATTCAAGTATGCCGAAATCTGGGTCGACTCCTCCGGTATGCCGGTGCAGACAAAGATTGTCGAGAAGAATGACGATGCCACGACCATGCGTCTGAGCAGCCTGGAAAGAAACCTGAAGCTTAACGGCGGCGAGTTTGAAATCAAGCTTGATTCAAACGTTAAGATCGTCAAAGGTTAACGGGTAACTAAATCGTAAGGCGGGGGCTCTGAGGTCTTGAATCAGAGCCCCTTTCCATTTTTGCCGACCGGTATTACCGGCATCGGCAATGGGCATTGGCCATTTGCCTTTCGTCGCTGATGTCGCCTATCCTTCGCTTTCAAGATAAATCAATAGCCCTTCTTTTGGATTGGTCTCCAGTTTCCGCTTATGCGAAAAAGCAAATTTGTAACGCAAAAGCTTCGTCAGTTTAGCTTCATAGGCCGCGCCCTGGCCTCCTCGCGGCATCCCGTATTGGCTCACTTGATTCCCATGCGTCGATGCAATCTTGCTTGCGGCTACTGCAATGAATATGACCATAACTCGTCTCCAGTACCTCTGGACGTTATCAAGCGACGATTAAACAAGCTGGCGGATCTGGGCACATCAATCGTGACCATATCTGGTGGCGAACCCATGATGCACCCGGAACTCGACGACATCATTCATCACATTCGAGTTCGCGGCATGATTGCCGGACTGATTTCCAACGGGTATTACTTCACGCCCCAGCGTATCAAACGCCTGAACAAAGCCGGCCTCGATAATCTGCAAATCAGCATCGACAACGTGGAGCCGGACGAGGTTTCGCGCAAGAGCCTGAGGGTGCTCGATAAGAAGCTGCGCTACCTTTCGGAGCATGCCGACTTCCATGTGAACATCAATTCTGTAATCGGCGGGGGCATCAAGAATCCCGACGACGCACTAACAGTTGCGCGCCGGGCGGTGGAGTTGGGCTTCTCATCCACGGTGGGCGTTATTCACGATAACGATGGGACCTTGAAACCGCTTTCGGCGAAAGAGAAGGACATCTTCCAGCAAGTTAAGAAGATGGGAAACAAGGACCATGCTCGACTCAACTGGTTCCAGGACAGCATCGCGGAAGGCAAACCTTATCAATGGCGCTGTCGTGCCGGGGCCCGTTACCTCTACATCTGCGAAGAGGGATTAGTTCATTGGTGCTCACAGCAACGCGGTTACCCCGGGATTCCGATCGAGGATTACACGATGGCGGACTTCGATCGCGAATACAACACCGAGAAGTGGTGCGCTCCCACCTGCACACTTCAGTGTGTTCACCAGGTGGGCATTCTGGACAACTGGCGCGACCCTCAACAGGCGCCAGGTGCTACGAGACCAGAAAGCTCATTGAAAGACACTATCCACGAAGTGCTGCGCGCTGAGTAAGCTCCCCATAGATATTGCGCTCCTCATGAGTATTTCTAACCGCAAAGACAGTGAACGATCCACGAAACCACACGAACTAACCACTGAGCCTTGGGGTGATATTTAGTGTAGATTCGTGGATTTTTGGTGAAGTGAGGCGGCGGGTGTGAGATCTTTCTTTGAGCGAGATCTTCGTTTGATTGAATGGGCGAAGCGCAGTCTCTAGCGACCGACATAGTGTTTCGCGGGTCTTTAGGTTTGTGAGGCTTTTGTTAGACTGGGGATTCGTATGGCAGCTGAAGGGAGACCGGCAGGATGGCCCTTAAGAAGCTCATAATCTTCTCGCTATTGATGGCTTTGGCCACTACCAGCCTGATCGTTATCGCCCGCGGCGCCAACTCGGGCACTTCCGGCGAGGGCGAAGTCACGTTCAGCAAAGATGTCGCTCGAATTTTTTATCAACATTGCGCAGAGTGTCATCGACCTAACGACATCGCGCCATTTTCGGTGCTGACTTACAAAGACGTTCTGCCATGGGTAGAAACCATTCGGGAAAACGTACGTGCGCGAGAAATGCCACCCTGGCATGCCGATTCACGTTACGGGAGGTTCTTGAACGATAGGAGCCTCAGCCGGGAACAGATAGAGACGATAGCGACCTGGGTTGTTCAGGGGGCAAAGGAGGGCAATCCAGAAGATATGCCACCGCTGCCCAAGTCTTTTCCGGGCTGGAGGATGGGCAAGCCGGACTACGTGCTGGCGATGTCAGAAGCCTATACAATCGAAGCACACGCACCCGATAGCTACGTCTACGTTACCTTTCCCACAAAATTCAAAGAGGACACGTGGGTGCAGGCAGCGGAAATTGTTCCGGGCAATAGGACAATCGTCCATCACGTTATTGCTCATGTGCTGAGGCCTGAGTCGATCAAGAGTGGGGCGAAGCGCGACAATGCCGAGTTTCCGCAGGCCGACAACGCGCCGACGATCTTCTATAAACAAGGCTCGCTATCTCGTGTCAGGATGGACGCACCGGTTATTGACGACGGTGCCAATGCGCCTAACGGCGGTTCGGTGTTCAATCGTCGCACCAATGACGGTACCTCCGGTTACAGCGTACTGTTGGCTTCGTACGCGCCCGGCAAAGGGCCTGACATATATCCTCCAGGAACAGCCAAATTCCTTCCAGCGGGCTCGATCATTGTTCTCCAGATTCATTATTCGAGCTTTCACGGCACGATCGAGACACCTCAGAGGGATCGCACCATCGTAGGTTTAATTTTCGCCAAAGAACCGCCCGAGAAAAAGGCTGTGACTTTCACGGTGCCCAATCACTTCTTCAAGATTCCCGCTGGAGCTGCGAATCACCGCGTGACTGCTGCCTACACTTTTGATCGGGATGTGCAATTGATCTCCTACATGCCCCACATGCATATGCGGGGCAAAGACATGAAATACGAAGTTGTTTTTCCCGATGGCCGGCGCCAGACGCTGTTATGGGTGCCAAATTACCAGTTTAACTGGCAGACCGTGTATCGGCTGAAGGATGCGCTGACCATTCCCAAAGGAACCAGGATGATCGTAACGGCGCATTTCGATAACTCGACGAAGAATATGGACAATCCTGATCCGACCAAGGCAGTACGCTGGGGCGATCCCAGCTATGACGAGATGATGATTGGTTGGATGGAGTACCTGGTACCCAACGACAAGACAACAACAGTTCCTACCGGTTCCAACTCCCCTTAATCCTTTGCGGCCGGCACGAAAGCGCGCGGAGCTTTCTGTAGGAGGCATTGAAGTGCAGCGCATCTTATGCATCGCGGTGGTGTCAATCTACCTATGCGGGCACCAGGAATTGCAGGCGCAATCAACCAGCGATAAGGGCAGCATTTCTTCGTTCTCCATCTTCACGGAAGTCGCTCGCGAGTCCGGCTTGAACTTTCAACACTACAACGGCATGACTGGAAGACTGTATTTGCCGGAAATCATGGGTTCGGGAGCTGCCCTGTTCGATTTCGACAACGATGGCGATCTCGATGTTTTTCTGGTGCAGGGCAGCGTGCTTGAACCTGGCAGCAAGCCCGGCAGCACCCAGTTTCCCTGGCGCGGATCAGAGCCGCCGCGTGGAAAACTTTTTCGAAACGATCTCGCGGTTGGCACAAACGGCACGCGTACTCTGAAATTCACAGATGTAACTGAAAAAAGCCGAATAGCGGCCACAGGTTACGGAATGGGCGTGGCCGTCGGCGACATTAATAACGATGGACAACCCGACCTTTATCTGTTGAATTTGGGTTCTAACCAGATGTATCTCAACAAAGGTGACGGCACGTTTGAAGAAGTTACGAAAAAGACTGGAACAGACGATCCGCGGTGGAGCACCAGCGCCTCCTTCGTCGATTACGACCGGGATGGCTGGCTTGATTTGATGGTGGTGAACTACGCCGATTTTTCGGTTACTAACAGTCCCACGTGCTATGCGACAACCAGCGCGAAAGACTATTGCACTCCGCGCGCTTTTCGCGCCCCCGGCAACCGACTGTTTCACAACAAAGGCAACGGAACGTTTGAAGATGCGACGGTCCGCGCCGGCATGGATAAAGAGTTTGGCCATGGGTTGGGAGTGGTTACTTCGGATTTCGACGGCGACGGATGGATAGACATCTATGTTGCCAACGATGGCGATCCGAACCAACTCTGGACCAACCAAAGGAACGGCACGTTTAAGAATGAGGCACTCCTGGCCGGGGCGGCGGTGAACAGGGATGGAAAGGCGGAGGCCGGCATGGGCGTCGATTCCGGAGACTTTGATCAGAGTGGCACCGAAGACATTTTTGTCACCCATTTGATGGATGAGACCAACACGCTTTTCACGAATCTCGGTAAAGCAGTTTTTGAGGACCGCACTCGCGAGGCAGGTTTGGGAATGCCCGGGCGTCGCTTTACCGGGTTTGGTACGCTCTTCTTTGACTATGACAACGATCGATGGCTCGATCTGCTGGTCGCGAATGGCGCAGTTCAACTTTTGCCTGAGCTGATGCGCAAGGGTGACCCTTACCCACTTGGGCAACCGAATCAACTCTTTCACAACACCGGAAAGGGACGCTTTGAGGAAGTGTTTGAACAAGCGGGAACAAGCTTTCAGCTTCTGGAAGTCAGCCGAGGCGCCGCCTTTGGAGACATCGACAACGATGGCGATACCGATGTGCTGGTAACAAACAGCAACGGGCCGGTGAGGCTATTGTTAAACCAGGTCGGTAATCGAAATCACTGGTTAGGCTTGCGAGTTGTCGGCAAAAACTCCGGCCGCGATATGCTGGGAGCGAGGATAGAGATCGTTATTACTAAGGATAAGGTCCTGTGGCGACGAGCGCGAACCGACGGAAGCTATCTCTCAGCCAACGACGCGCGCGTACTCGCAGGACTAGGGAATGCCCTTCGCGTAGACGTTGTGCGCGTGCATTGGCCGGACGGCAGCGTTACGGAACATAAGAACCCGGCGATTGATCAATACAACTCGCTAATGGCGGCAGGGCAGTAGCCCGACCGTTAGGGAGGGCGTTGGGGGGCGGGGCAGTAGCCCGACCGTTAGGGAGGACGTTGGGGGGCAGGGCAGTAGCCCGACCGTTAGGGAGGGCGTTGGAGCGGCATTACGCCCTTCCTAACGGTGAGGCTACTGCCCCGAGCCACGGAGCAAGAGAAGAAATGAGATTCACGAACCGAAAAACATTTGCTGCAGTGGGGTTGGTCCTCGTGGTTCTCTGGGCGTGGGCTGATGGTTTCGCGCAAGGCATTTCGCCGAGTGAGAATGTTCTGACGCCGCCAAAGTCCAACCTTTTGCCCTTGCACTGGCCGGACCTCTCTAAGCTGGAGCCAGATGTTCGCGAACAACTCGTATCGTTGCAAGGCTCTCTAGCCGCCCTGGTGAAAAATACAGCGACGCCCGACGCAGTGCTCAGCGAGGCCTATGGAACCATGGGAGAAATCTATCAGGCGTATTCTCTGATAACACCTGCGCAAGAATGTTACCTGAACGCAAGCCGCCTGGCGCCGCAGGATTTTCGTTGGATCTATCTTCTTGCAAAAGTGGATCAGCAGGAAGGCCGTTTCGACGATGCCATTCGCCGCTACGAAATGGCCGGTCGGCTGCGTCCTGAATATCCGGGCGTGCCGGTGAACCTCGGCCAAATCTATCAGCAACTCAACCGTCTGGACGATGCTGGCGCTAGTTTCAAGGCAGCTTTGGAGATCGAAGAAAAAACCCCGGCCGCCCAATACGGGCTGGGACAGATCGCGTTATCCAATCGTGACTACGCAGCAGCAGTCAGGCACTTCGAAAAGACACTATCGCAGGCGCCGGACGCGAATCGCGTCCACTATTCGTTGGCCATGGCTTATCGCGGCTTGGGAAACATGGAGAAAGCAAAGGCCCACCTGGCACAACAAGGCCCGATCGGTGTCCGAGTAGCGGATCCGCTAGTGGATGGATTGCAGGATTTGATCAAGGGAGAGCGGGTGCACTTAATTAGGGGACGGCTGGCACTCGAGGCGAAGAGATATCCGGAAGCTGTTGGTGAGTTTCGCAAGGCGGTCCTGGCAAAACCAGACAGTGTTGCCGCTCACATCAACCTCGGAGCGGCGCTCACACAGACCGGTGATCTGAAGGGAGCCACCGAACAGTTTGAAGAAACGCTACGCATTGATTCACAAAACACTATTGCGCATCACAATTTGGCGGTTCTGTTGGCCAATGAAAACAAGCATGAGCAGGCAATCGTTCATCTTCAGTCGGTTGTGAGCGTTGACCCAAATGATCTCAGCGCTCGGTTCCTTCTGGCCCAGGAGCTTCTAAAATCCAGCCGGTCGGCAGACGCGCTGGCGGAATTCTCGCGCGTCGCGGAAGCGGATCCCAACAATGAAGAAGCTTTGCTGGAACAGGTAAGACTTCTGCAAAGAAATCGGCAATACAAGCAGGCGTTGGACATTTTGGACAAGAGCCACGCACGATACCCGCAAAAAGGGCAAACGGCTGTAACGCTTGCTTATCTACTTGCTACGTCGCCCCAGTACGATTTGCGCAACGGCGCCCGGGCGCTGGAACTTGCCAAACTCGTCCATCAGGCAACCGGCTCCCCCCAGCATGGCGCGCTCGTAGCTATGGCAATGGCTGAGCTCGGGCGTTGCAGCGAAGCAGCAGAGTGGCTGCGCAAGCTGATTGCCATCGCCGAGCGTGAGGGTAAAACCGAGGTGATTGAAAAGTTCAAAGCCGATCTCCAACTCTACGAAAAGAAGGAATCTTGCCGTCCGGGAATTAAGTAAAGCAAACTGTTAGTTTGCGTTGGCCGCCGCTCAGGCTAGTTCAGATAATGGAAGTCAGCGATCCGCAAACTAACAGTTTGCGTTACTTTTATGCGCGGGTTTCTCCCAGTGTTCCACCCACAGTAAACAGCGTTACAGAGCTCGACAAACCAAGGCCGGACAACCTTCCCGCCATAACCACAATCATCTCGCCTCTTTCAACAAAACCGCTTTCGAGCAGAGCCCTCTCCCCCGCTCTTAGAATTTCTTCCGTAGTATTTACCGACGGAACAACCAACGACTCTACGCCCCAGATCAAGGCCAACTCGTTTTGCACGTCATGAGAGTTGGTCAGTGCCACGATCCGCTGCTCCGGCCGCAAAGCAGAGAGTCTGCGGGCCATCAACCCAGACTCTGTCAGCACCGCAGTAACCCGCGTCCCCATCTCATCTGCAGCGAAAGCCGCAGCTTCACAAAGGGCCCGGCTGACGCGTCCAGATTGCCGGCCCACCCACTGCGACACCTTATTCTGATCGGGTTCCTTTCCTGCTTCCGCCGATTCGATAATCCGGCACATCGTTTCCACCGCGGGCACCGGATAATTCCCACTTGCAGTTTCATTTGACAGCATCAGGGCATCTGTTCCGTCCCACACCGCGTTGGCGACATCGGACGCTTCGGCGCGAGTGGGCCTGGGATTAGAAACCATGGATTGAAGCATCTGGGTTGCGGTTATTACCATTTTCCCCGCCCGGATCGCCTTTCCGATTATCCGCTTTTGGTAAACCGGAACGAGCTCGACACTTGTTTCCACTCCCAAATCTCCTCGCGCTACCATCACTGCGTCAGCAGTGGCGATGATTTCGTCGAGATGGTCGATTGCCTCGGCCTTCTCAATCTTCGCCACCAGAGGTGCGCGTCCACCAGCTTCCATGATCAAAGTTTTCGCCCGTGAACAATCCTCAGCCCGCCGAACAAAGGAGAGGGCGATGTAATCGACACTCTGCTCGACCGCCCAGTGAAGATCCTCAATGTCCTTTGGGGTAAGCGAATCAATCGGCAAAGATACCCCTGGCAAATTGATGCCTTTTCGTTCTCCCAAAATCCCGCCATTGATTACCCGGCAGATGACTTCGGTCTTAGTTGTGCTTTCGACGACAAGAGCGATCGCTCCATCATCGAGTAACAGTCGCGTGCCCGGCTCGACCACTCGAGGCAGGTCGGGATAGTTGGTAGCAACTTGAGCCTCGTCACCGATGATGTCTCTGGTCGTGAGGGTGAAAACATCGCCGGCGTTGAGAGTGACAGGTTGTCCATCCTTCAGTTGGCGCGTACGGATTTTGGGTCCGGACAAGTCAACCAAAACCGCCAGAGGCCGGTTTAACTTTTCGGCTGCGGCTCGAGCACGTTTGATGTCCTCGGCCTTCTCTTCTCGCGTGCCGTGCGACATGTTGATGCGCACGCCATTCGCGCCGGCGTGAATCAGGCTTTCAATGACTGCGGGGTCCCGCGAGGCCGGTCCTAAAGTCGCAAGAATCTTCGCTTTCCTCACCTGTTTATTGTCTGCCATCTACCCTTTGCCCTACTTTGTGGCGATTCCAATCGTGATAGCTTTCTCCAGCTCTGTTTTGGCGGATCCCTCGTACCCAATCAATCTTTTTATCAACTGGCCCTCCCGGCCAAAAACAAATGTTTGCGGAATTGTCTGATCATCCGACAGGAAAAAATCCGTCAGAGCTTTATCCGGAAACCCTAGCGGGTAATTGACGCTGAGTTCCCGCGCAAATTGAGGGACCTTAACTCGATCGTCTGCGCCACCAACATTTAGCCCAATGATCTCAAGTCCCTGGTTGCCAAACTGCTTTTGAAGACGCACCAGCTGCGGAATGCTTTCTCTACATGGCGCACACCAGGTAGCATAAAAGTCGAGCACCAATACCTTGCCTCGATAATCCGCCAGTTTCTGTCGGCGACTGTCGGGCAGCAACCAGCCCAGTTCCGCATCTGCTTTGAGGGGAGGCATTGGAAAAGTTGTGGCCGGTGGTCCCGACAGCACCGGAGTTGCCTCTGTTTCGGCGGTCTTGTCATTCGTGCATGCAGATGTAGAGACGACGAGCATGGCGACGATCGCTGAGATGAAAAGCGCCGCCGGCTTCGACTTTGAAGACATCGAATGCAATAAAAAACTCAAGCCAGGTATTCTACTACACCAATCGGAACATGGGCCTTGGGTAGGACAGACATTCCTGTCTGTCGATCGTTTGGCAGAGGTGGACAGATAGGATTTGTAGGACCTCTTTTGCATTTACGATTCGTGATTTAACATTTACGATTCACGGATGGATTCCCCCACGACGGAACGCAATACGCTGAAACGACTTCCTAAACGCGGTGTTGTCAACTACCAGAGGACAAGTTGACCAATGAAACAGCGAACAAGCGTAGTTGGTCAGCGAAACTCTGGTTCGCTCTTGGCCTGGTCGCGATCTTCGGCATTACCGCTTTACTGCTTCGATTGGAAGGGCGGTTATGGATTTGCGCTTGCGGCCACATTCGGTTCTGGATAAGCAATACATGCAGTTCAGACAACTCTCAACATTTTCTTGATCCCTATGCGTTTACCCATGTGCTGCATGGCTTCGCTTTTTACTGGCTGGTTGCCCTGGTAGTTCCCCGTCTGAAAGCAAACTGGCAACTACTGATCGCTATCGCTCTTGAAGCCGCATGGGAAGTTTTTGAGAATACGAATTTCGTTATCGATCGTTACCGCACAGCCACGGCTGCGTTGGGTTATACCGGCGACACAGTCCTCAACTCCTGGGGCGACATCGTCTGCTGTTTAGTGGGTTTCCTCATTGCGGCCCGGCTCGGCTTCCGCCGCGCGCTGGTTGTATTTGTGGCTCTGGAGCTGGTGCTGCTTCTCTGGATCAGAGACAGCATGCTACTGGAGATCCTCATGCTGACAATTCCAATCGATGCGATCAGATCCTGGCAGCTCTGCCCCTAAGCGACAGAAAAGAGGTTCAGAGTTCAAGCTTTAGCTTGCGGGTGGCCAAAGACACGACCTAAAGGTTGAACTCTGAACTTCTAGCCTGCTGCTGGAGATCCTGACGCCGACCGAAGATCACACGATCCACGAATGCACGCGAAATGACTCGAACTATGGCTTCTTTTTAGTGCGGCTTCGTGTGATTTCGTGGATCGTTCTGGATCTTCCTTCCGCCGCCTTACTCTTTACGATTCACGTTTCACCCATTACGATTCAACACAATGGTTGAACCGGATCCTTACCTTGGGCAGGTGCTTGATGAAAAGTACCAGCTGGAGCGCCTGCTCGGACGCGGCGGTATGGGCGCTGTGTATCTGGCTACTCATCTGGGAACCGAGCGCTACGTCGCTTTAAAACTCATTACACCCCAGTTCATGCGGAATCAGGAGTTCGTCGCTCGCTTTAAACGCGAAGCTCGTGCGGCGGGACGTTTGCGACATCCAAACGTAGTTGATGTAACCGACTTCGGGTTTGCTCACGCCGGTAATGAGCCCGTCGCTTACCTGGTGATGGAATATCTCGATGGCTGCACGCTCGGCGATGTTCTTGCTGAGGAAGAACGTCTGCCTATGGAGTGGGTGGTCGACATCCTGGAACAAGTAAGTTCGGCCGTCCACGAAGCTCACCAACAGGGAGTTATCCATCGCGACCTGAAACCGGAAAATATCTGGCTTGAACCAAACCGGCTCGGTGGTTATCGCGTGAAGGTACTCGATTTCGGCATCGCGAAACTCGCCGAAACCGAAGCGGGCGAAGGAAACGTGCCGGCCCAACAACAAAATGCAAGTTTGCCGGGCAGCGACCAGTTTGCACTCAAGTCGGGCGCAACCTCAGAGGATCTTGAGATCGACACGCTTATTTCGTCACAAAATGAATCTGAGGCTGCCACTCTGATTGGCGGAAACAACACTACGAAGGTACGTCGTCCGTTGGTTGAAAAAGGCACCGGGGCCTTTGCCGTCGCCGACAAAACCTCTGCTCTGCCTCAAGGACGAACCCGCGTAGGCGAGGATGACGACGGCACCCTCTTGTTGGATGAACGACAAACATCAGCATTACGGTCACATGATTTAAGCGCAAATATCACCCGCGGAAGTGAGCTAACTCGAGTTGGCGCGATTATGGGAACCCCGCTCTACATGTCGCCCGAACAATGCGCTGCAAAAAAATTGGATGCTCGTTCCGATATCTACAGTTTGGGCGTGATTGCATACCAGATGCTCGCGGGTGAACCACCCTTCGCCGGCAAGACCGGCAACGTGATGCGGGACCACATAAACACTGCGCCTGCGCCGTTGCGCGATCGCGCCGGCAAAGTGTCCAAGCGCGCGGCCAACGTAGTGATGAGCGCACTCGCGAAAGATCCGGCGGATCGTCCGCAGACCGCGGCTGCCTTTGCCAGCGCATTGCGAGCGCAGGCCGAAGGTATTGGTTCTCTTTACCGGCGCGCATTCGCTCTTTACAGCGAGTATTTTCCGAAGTTTCTCAAGCTATCGCTGATCGCTCACATACCCGTGATCATCAGCACAGCGCTGCTGATCGGTTTGCAGATCCTGGGAGAGTATCTTGCGCCGGGCATGACGCCGGCAAGAATTGTCTTAATCATTGCCGTCGCCTTGGTGTTACTGCTCCAAGTCGCTTCTTATTTCGTAGCGGCTGCAGCTATCTCTGGCATGACCGCGGTGATCGTGGTGCAGTTGACTGCTGCGCCGCTGCGGCCGGTGGAGCTCCGGACAGCATTCGCGGTTTTAAGGCGGCGTTGGAAACCGTTTCTGAAAACTGTCATCAACGTCACTCTGCGTGTCCTGATTGGTTTTATATTGCTGGTGATTCCAGGTCTCGTCATGAGCATACGCTACGCGCTTTACGCTCCAGTTGTTCTAATCGAGGGACTGGAAAAGAAGGCCGCCCTGCGTAGGGCACGGGAGCTTGCCTCGCGGTCGTGGCGAACGGTGATAATCATCACCGTGCTGCAGTTTCTGATTCCGTTGATCCTGAATATGCTTCTCGGCCGGTTGACCGTGAAAACTGGAATAACGTCCGAGGCGACAAAAGGGGTTAAGTTCAGGAATAGTATTTATCAACAACTGACCGGACTCATCAACATCTTTGTCATCCCACTGATGTCAATCGTGCCCGCGCTGCTTTACTTGAAGATGCGCCAACTTGGGGGCGAGAGTCTGGCAGATGCACTTGCACAGATTGAAGAGGTTGACGAGACAAGCAGGGACTGGCAACAGCGCATGCGCACTCGTCTCAGTCTTCACACACCCCGCAGCAGTAAGAGAGACAGCCTAAACTCAGCCCGCGGAGCGGGTGGCAGCGTAAAGCCTGGGGTGGAGAGCAGCGGAACCCCAGGTTAAGACCGCCAAACGATCTCTGCATCGGTTTGAACCAATGCCAAGCGTGTATTGGTCCATCGGTGATCGCGAAAGCTCTGGGGTAGGGCGTCTCCTTGGAGTGCGCCGCCTTGTCGGCGCTTTGGCCCGCCGCGGCCTGGCTCCGCTTCGGTTCCCAGCCATGCAAGCGTCGAAGGTCGAGGCATTTCGCGGCTGGACCAAAGCGCCGACAAGGCGGCGCACTCCAAGGAGGCGTCCTTCCGCATTGTCGACTCACTTAACCGCACTAGAATCTGCGGATTGATTAAAAGATCCGAGCACCGGGAAACCCAAAACTCAGATTCCGCTTCAAACCACTAGTAACCCGGAAGTCTGTCTAAGCCGTCTCCTCAACTGCGAGTGCAAGCCTGCACTCCTCATTTCGTTCAAGTGTTGTTCGCAGGTGATGCGGGGCACGAAATCACTCGGCGGCAGCCTCTAAAATGGAACAAAAGGCGGCTTTGGCACGTGTGTGCTCCCAGTCATAATCGCGCGGAGAGGAAGGGGTTTATGATCCGACTACGCTCGCATATTTCTATTCTTTGTTTATTGTTAGTCTTTTCCACATTCGCTTTTTCTCAGCAGCTAATCAAGCCGGCATCTGAGAAGGAACAGGAAGCAGAACGACAAGCTTTCGAGATGCTTGATTCTATTGCCGAGAGCATTCCTGGTTTGCTTAGCTCCGATAATCGCATCCATCTCACAGCGGCCGTTGCCGAGATGCTTTGGTCAAAGGATGAAAAACGTGCCCGTAGTCTCTTTGAGTCGCTGACGAAAGAGGTAAGTACGGTGATGGCGAGTCTCGACCCCACTGAGCAACGATCGCTTAACGCCATCGGCGTGATTCAGCAGCACAGACGCGAGATCGTCGAACGAATTGCCCGCCGCGACCCCGAAATGTCGCTGGCATTTCTGCGCGGGACGCGCCCGCCGGCAGGGATGACGTCACAGAACAACGACTACTTGAGCGAGGCTAATCTGGAGTTGTACCTGGTTGGCCTGATCGCGCAAAAGGATCCGGAACAGGCGCTGCAAATGGCGCGAGCCAGCTTGCGGAGAGGAGTAACTTACTCGCTGGTTTCTGTGCTCTTCAACATCGCCTCAAAGAACCCGGACGCTGCACGAACACTGCATGTCGAGATAGTCGATAAACTAAAAAGCGCGGATCTGATAAACAATAACGACCTCGCGAATTCCGCCTGGAACTTACTGGGCGCTTTTCAACCCCCACAGGCGAACGAAGATGCCCATCGAAGTCTGGTTGAATTATTGGCAAGCGCTGTGTTGTCAGTTAAACCAAACGTTCACAGCGGTAACTCCGTGATTCATAATTTTTCGAATCAGGTTCCCGCTCAAATGGCCCAATTTCAAAAGTATGCACCGGCGCGGGTTAATGCCCTGAAGCAATGGTCACAACAGACAAAGCGCACCATGGATCCCGGTTCGAGGATGTATCAGGAATTAAACGAGGTCACCCAAAAAGGCACCCTCGAAGATATACTGGCTCTCGCAGGAAAATATGGACCAGAACATCATCTGCAGATTTATCAACAAGCGGCAAACAAAGCGAGCTCGAGCGGGGATCCCAATCGCGCGCGACAAATTATCATGGAGTTTGTTCCAGATGGTCCCCAGCGCCGGCAGATGCTCGAGCAACTGGACAACCAGCTGTTTTGGTCCTCAGTTACCGAAAATAAGGTTGCCGAAGCTCGCCAGGCGCTGGATCGCATCAAAAGCGTGGAGCAACGTTTCCAGCTCCTGTTGGGCCTGGCGACGAATTTAATCAATCGCGGTGAGAAGAAACAGGCCACGAGTTTGCTATCCGAAGCAACAGCTCTCCTCGACACGATGCCCGGAAACTCATCCAAAGTGACGGCACAGTTGCAGCTTGCGCAATGCTATTCGTCGTTGGATTCGCAACAAAGTGTAGCGATACTGCAGTCAGTTATCGCGTTAGCGAATCAGCTCGTGGCCGCTGCCGCGGTCTTGGATGGATTTGAAAACAGTTATCTGAAAGAAGGGGAGTGGATGAAGCGTGGCTATACCAACCTGGGAAGCATGGTAAACAACATCCAGCAAAACCTGGGCACGCTCGCGCGAGTAGATGCCGAGGGCGCCCGCTCACTCTCTAATCAACTCGAGCGACCCGAGATTCGATTGATGGCGCAACTGGAGATAGTTAGAAGTATGCTCAGCCGAGGAAGCGGCGGATCCAATTTCAGCCGGATCGTTAACAGCTATCCACTACGGAGACATTGAAGTTCTCGTTCTAGCTTGCAACACTGGAAAGGTAGCGATCGCGAATCACGTTCGAATGGTGCCTGACATGTCCGGCAGTCAGATACGCGAGGGCGCGGACCGTGAAGGGATTGTCGCTCGCAACTCCACCTCGCTGCCACGCTTCTTCCGCTAAGCCTCGGAAGAAGGCGAGCGTCGCTAAACGGATTGAACGAAACTCTTCCACTTGACTCGCCCAGGAAAGCCGGTCGGCGCCCGCGCCTGCAACCCCAATTTCCTGGTCAAAACTGGGAAGTGGCTCCTTGAACCCCCGGGCAAACCAGAGCGCACGAAAAATAAAAATGCGTTCCGTGTCGTTCACGTGATTCAGCAGCTCGCGCAGCGACCACTTATCCGGCGCATAACGCTCGAGCGACTTCTCTTCCGATATCCCTGATAGAAACACCGACGTCTCTTCTAATTGAGTCTCAAGCACATCGACAATCTCACCATCAGGCACGAGATCGATGTACGAAAAATAATAAGGGGCGGCTTCGTTGGCTTGTGGTCGCATCATGCAGGAATCGTAAATCCTGAATTGCTAATAGTAAAGGAGCTATCCGCAGATTACGCAGATTAACCAGTCAGTTTCAACATAAGATATTGACGGCAGATACGATCCACGAAATCACACCAAAACACACCAAAGCCTTTTCGTGTGATTTAGTGGATCGTCTTCTTTGTTGTGATTATACTTCCCGCCAATCGCCTACATCGGATTAGGCCTTGCTGTTCACAGCCTCTTACCGGGAACTTCAAAATGGCTCACGATGTTTTTATTAGTTACTCGACAAAGGACGCTGCCGTAGCCGACGCCGTGTGCGCGGGACTTGAGGCCCGAGGCATTAGATGCTGGATCGCGCCAAGAAATATCGTCTCGGGAACGAAGTATTCGCAGTCAATCATAAACGCCATCACTCAAAGCCCGTTGATGGTGGTGATCTATTCTTCGCATGCGAACGAGTCGAACCATGTAGTCGCCGAGATCGATCGCGCCTACAACAAACGCATTCCCATAATTCCTTTTCGCATTGAAAACGTCCCACTCTCAGCAGATCTTGAATATTATTTGAGCACCTCGCAGTGGCTTGACGCCCTGAAAGGCCCGCCTCAGGAGCATCTGGAGCGTTTGATTGAAACGGTGAGATTGCTCCTGAAGAAAACAGGCAGCTTGCCGAAACCAGCGCCCTCGCCTCGTTCAATTCCTCCAAGCGGCCAAATCACTCGCGCGAGCAAGTCGAGCAGGACTCCATGGCTCATCGCCGGATTGCTGGCAGCGTTTTCTTTTCTAGTTGTGGCGGTGCTGGTAATAGGAATCATCGTCGTGGTTACGCGAAATAGGAATTCGAACGAATCGCTCGCGAATAGCAACCCTGCAAGCAGTCCCAGCCCGTCAGCAAACCCAAATATAAGAGAGACCATTAACCGCCGAATGGATACCGTGGAGGCGGAATTAATGAGAAGAGCGCGGAAGGCTATTCTCGACGCGCAAATAAGCGGCGACAAGAAGACCCTGGACAGCTTGCTGCGTCAGGACTTTAAGACTCGTCGTCCTGACAATCAAATTCTAGACAAACAACAATTGATGAGTGAAGTCGATAGCGGCAATTTGATCGAGGGTTTGCGGGTGCCCGATCGCCGGAAAGTGACCGTTACGGTTGAGAATGCTAGAGGCGCCGGTAATTATATCTTAAGTTCGGTCGTAAAGATTTCCTACCTGGATGGTGGACAATTGTACACCCAGGTGCGTCACGACTTTACGGTCTTCGTAAAGGAAAATGATCGCTTTGTGGCTACCATAAACCGTTGGACCACCGACGGGCCTCCCAGTCGCTAGGGCCCTGTTTCAGCACTCCATTTATAGGATTAGCGATTCAAGCCGTGGGATATCAAGTGAGAGGTAACGGCGAATAGCCTGGCGAATAGATACCTACCCGTTGACAGGCGAGCAAAATAACTATTCGAGACCTGACACGATGAAGCGGAAAAGAAAGTCAGCCAGCATTTCTGAAGACATGCACGACTCGGAAAAGGACCTGCGTTCTTATCCGCTGCTCAGCGAGGCGCTCGAGGGATGCCGTCTCATCGAACAGAAGTATCTCGAAGTTGACGAAGTCGCCGGCGCTTACCAACGTCGTCATAAACGAATAGTTGCAGTTGCCGCCATTTTCGGAACTCTGGCAATAATTCTCGCGATCCTACAACTGACCCTCTCTCACCTCTATCTCGAGTCGGGTCATGAAAACGAAATCAGTTTGTGGCTCATGGTCTCGGAGGGTGTGTCGGTATTGTTGGCAGCGGGCGCAGTATGCTGGGGAACATTCGCTCACGTTCATCATAAGTGGCTTGACTATCGGCATCGAGCCGAACGCTACCGATTACTAAAATTCGCTGCTTTGATTAAACCGGCGATACCTGGTGTGGGCCATCAGGAGGCATCCGCATGGAAAGCGCGGCTAATCGCCGCTATGGCCGAGATAGCAAGAAGCTCGGCCGACGATTGGGCGGTTGAAGAAGACCCGCACGACCGGCCACCGGGCATTAACGAAATCGACGTTAGCCAGGAGGGCATTCGGGCACTAATCGACTACTACCTCCAAAAGCGTTTGAGAATTCAGAAGCGTTATTTCGGTCAGCAGGCTCGACGTCACGACAAGAGTAACTCGTATACGCGACTGCCCGCTCCAATATTCTTTTTTGTGAGTGTCTTTTTCGCGTTGTTGCATGTCGTGATCGAAGGCGTCACAAAATTGGGTCACGAGGGGGATGCTGTACAGCATCAGGAATCGATTATTGCCGTAGTCTTAATAGCCGCGGCCGCTATCTTGCCCGTCTGCGGAGGAGGCATACGCACGGCGCGCGCTGCTTTCGAGTTTTCTCGTCATACCCTCCGCTTTCGCGCCAAGTACAATGCCTTGTCGAAACTGGAAGAAAGTCTCGAACTACACCGCGACAAGTTGGCCCAGCTGGACTCGGGCGAACAGGCGGATGCGGCGCTGGCGGAAGCAATCTACGGCGACCTCTGGATGTGTGAACTTGTGCTCGAAACTGAGCAACGTGAATGGCTGCGTTTGATGATCGAAGCCGAGTGGTTTGCCTAGAGGTGTTCCTGCCCTGAGCTAATGTTCTTGTGTTTTCCTGTAGGTTCGAGGGTATTGGCAGTCAAAGCGAACTATCCAGGAACAAACACCAGCCACACGAATAAGTATTGTTCCGCCAGGCGTCAGCAAAGCAAAATCTCTGGAACATGGCTACCGTTGCCACCGTTTTCTTCTTGTGCGACTCTTTCCTGAATTCCTATTGTTGTTAAGCGGAAGGAAACCCTCCAATGTTCTGCATTGCCTGCGGGACGCCTCTGGCGCCAGGTCTTAGTTATTGTAATCGCTGCGGTACGTCTTTGAAGGAACGCAGCGAGTCTAAAGCCTTGCCGATAACCGCGTTCTTAACAGCTATTACTCTGATCGGTTTAATCGGTTTGGGTATTATGCTCGGGGGGACGATGACACTGAGGAGAGAGGCCAATCTGGCCGAAGAGCTAATCGGATTTTTCATGCTCTTCACGTTTCTTATCGTGATCATCACCGAAGTCTTATTAGTCAGGCAATTATCGAAGCTTACCAATCCACCGGAACGAAAAACGATCGACGCTCCTCGACAGTTCCCTCAGCAGTTCGTTGCCCCGAATCAACTTCATCCCGGTGATCCGCAACCACTTGCTGAGCATGTTCCGAGTGTTACCGAAAACACAACTCGCACACTTGAATACTCGCGCAATGACCCTGGAAGGTAATCAGCGAAATACAAAGTGGAGGTAATAAAGGTGAAGAAACTCATATTGCTAATGGCGCTGGTGTCGTTGGTGGCCGGTTGCCATCACGGGATGTTGAATCAGGTATCGGGCTCCGGCAATAGACAAAAACAGAAGCGCGAAGTGGCTTCGTTTAATTCAATCTCTACCGAAGGCGCCTTTCATATCGACGTCATCGCGCAAAAGCCCGTCGGCCTCGAAATTGAAGGGGACGACAACGTGTTGCCGCTGATCAGCACAGAAGTCTCCAATAACGTTCTGCATATCAAATCGAGTCAGAGTTACTCGGTCTCGGAGCCGATAATTATTAGAATCACCGTTCCCAATTTGGAAGGCATCTCCTCCAATGGAGCCGGTAAGTTCGATGTGGCCGGGTTGAACAACGAGAAATTTAAGATTGGCCTCAACGGGGCGTCCGCAATAAAGGTTTCTGGTGAAACACAACTTCTGAATATCGACACAAACGGAGCGGGAAAGATCGATACGAATAAGCTCCGGGCCACGCGAGCGGTTGTCGAGTCAAAAGGCGTTTCAAGAGTGGAAGTCTATGCCGTAGATCAACTCGACGTCACAGTCTCTGGCCCTTCGTCTGTGGTATACACGGGTCACCCGGTGGTGAATAAGACCGTGAATGGACCAGGCAGCGTTTCGAAAAAAGAGACAACGGGATCTTAGCTGAACGCGCGGTGACCGGTTGCAGCTTTTCTTTTAATCGAGCGATCTATCACGGTCGCAACGCTGAAGTTTTTCCTTCCGGCGTTCGCGATTTTTTTCTGTTGACATTACACTCATTACTGAATAACTATTTGTCAGTTTGAAAGGAGCTTATCCACCCGATGACCTATGTAGTTGTTGAGTTATGCGTTGACTGCAAATATACCGACTGTGCCGCTGTGTGCCCCGTCGAAGCATTTCATGAACTGTCTGACCGTCTCTACATTAATGCTGATACGTGCATCGATTGCGATGCCTGCGTGCCGGAGTGTCCGGTAGAAGCAATCTTCGCCGACACTAATGTGCCCGAAAACTACGCTCACTGGACCCAGATCAATATTGACGAAGCTCCGAAGTATCCCGTAATCAGTCAAAAAATACCCGCCCTGCATGGACCAAGTTGTACCGGTCCAGAAGAGTAAGATTCACCAGAGCCTCGCTCCTGAAAAGTAATTGCGCTCCTCAAGGAGGAATCGGTGTCAGCTCTCAAATGCGCGCAATGTGGCCTGGTAAACTTCGCTACCGACACGACGTGTAAGCGATGCCGAGCGCCGCTTATGTCCAGTGTCTCCAGTGTCTCCGGTGTGTCCGGTGTCGCCAGCCTACCGAGCGTCGTCAGCTCCACGCCGCTGGGCATTGTTCTGGAGGATGGTTACGTTTTGCCTCCTCCTCCCAGCCTGGGGATGCCTGGAGTTTGGCGCCACAAGGCAACGCTCGTGATGAGCAAGGATGCCCTCCTGCCTGACCGGTGCGTGAAGTGTAACGTTCCGACTCCGGGCCGGCTCAAACGCAAACTCAGCTGGCACCACCCCGCGATCTACATAATCGTCCTCTTCGCTATACTCATCTACCTTATCGTCGCGCTTATTCTTCGCAAGACTGCCACGGTTGATATCGGCATCTGTGATGAGCACCGGGCCAAACGACGCCGCAACATCCTGATTACGTGGGTTTTATTTGTGCTGGGTGTGGGCGGTTTTATCCTCGCAATCACCACGGAAGACCCAACTTACCTGCTCTTCGGGACGGTGGCACTCTTCGGTGCACTTATTTTCGGATTGGTCGCTGTGCGAATCGTCACCCCGTCCAAAATCGACGACAAGTTTGTGTGGCTCAAAGGCGTCAACAAAGAATATCTTGATGAGCTGCCACAGTGGGTTGGCTAGCGAGACTGAGTCGACCAGAAGGCAGCGGCTCAGAAAGAGCTTTTTCGGGCTGTTTCGTGTGATTTAGTGGATCGCCCTATCGCTCAAATAAATACGATCCACGAAATCACACGAAACGGCACGAAACACAAGCTACACTTCAATCCCGCGGACTGCTCGCGTAGAATGTCTCCTGAAACGATTCGTCGGGTTCTCGAGTTATGAAGTTGTTTTTTTCTGTTATTGCGATTCTTGCTTTAAGTGCTTTGGGAAACGCGCAGTCCGGAAGACGAGCACGAGAAATTATTGTGCCGGTGCCTCCTCCTGCTGAGGAAGTCACTGAAGCGAAGCCAAAAGCTGCGGAACATCAAGCCCCTCCCGTGACGGCCGAGAGAAACCAGGACTATCGCTGCACTGACGATGGTAGCCTCGCAAGAATCCTCGACACGGAACAAGGCGAGCCAGAAGTCCTCCCGTCGAAAAAGGTAGACTCAAGAGTCGTCATCAGTTCGAAACCTCCTCCTTCATACACGAAGGAAGCGCGTCGTCTCGGTGTCCAGGGGTTTGTTGTTCTGAAGACTCTTTTATCAGCCGAGGGCGAGATTTCTCGAGTCAGAGTAGTAAAAGGACTGCCGGCCGGACTGACAGAAAACGCGATTCGCGCTGCGTGCAAGATCAAGTTTAAGCCGGCAATGAAGGACGGGCAGGCGGTGGCTCAATGGTTGACCGTCGAATACGTTTTTCGCCTCTCTGATTCATCAATCTTCGGTCCGTGAGTGATTACGCTTGACATATCCAGCGCCGGTTCGCGCTAAGTAAGATTCTGTAACGTATCCCTATCATGAGGCGAGTAACTCTTTCTCTCGCGAGCCTGCTGCTTCTTGCAGCGGTTATTCCTGTGCCCGCGTTCGGGAAAGAGGAGTGGGTAAGTGTGCGCTCTCAGAACTTTCTGTTAGTTGGAAACGCCAGTGAGAAACAAATACGGCGGGTTGGCGTCAGGCTCGAACAGTTTCGGGCAGCTTTCGCCCGACTGTTTGGCAAAACAAATCTGGATTCCCATTCGCCTGTCACGGTAATTATTTTCAATAGCCACGAATCATACCGGCCATTCAAACCTAAACCCAACACCGCCGGATTTTTTCAGTCAAACCCGCACATCAATTACATTACGCTAACTACGGAAGCCCATGGCGGGCAGGATCCCTACACAGTGGTGTATCACGAATACACTCACCTGCTGGTAAATACCATCAATGCCAATATGCCGACCTGGTTTGACGAAGGCCTGGCCGAGTATTACAGCACTGTTGAAATAACCGACGATCAGAAGCTGGTGCTGGGGAGACCAATCGCGAGTCACGTTTTCCGACTTCACCAGAATCAGATGCTTCCTTTGAAGACGCTTTTTGAGGTCAATCGCCAATCGCCTTATTACAATGAGACGAACAAGCAGGGTGTCTTCTATGCACAGTCGTGGGCGCTGATGCATTACCTGATTGCAAGTGAGAACGGTCGATGGGCGACTCAACTGGGGAAGTTTGTGGACCTGATGTCTGCCAACGTACCGGCAGAGCAAGCCTTTCAACAAAGCTTCGCTATGAGTTTTGAGAGTATGGAAAACAAATTGCGAGCGTATGTCCGGCGCAATCACTATCCGACGCTGTTGGGCGTAATTGAAAACCAGCTCGACGTTGATACCAATATGCGTGCTGCCCGCCTGAATGAGGCGGAAGCGCAGGCCTACCTGGGCGATTTAATGCTGCATGGGAATCGCAGCGACGGTGAAGCCTATATACAAAAGGCGTTGGCCCTTGACCCCAATCTCGCAATGGCCCACGCCTCTTTGGGTATGCTCAGATCACGCCAGGGAAAGTCGCAGGAAGCGCGACTCAGCCTTGAACGAGCAGTAATGGCAGATCCAGAAAATTACCTGGTCCACTATTACTACGCATTCGTACTGAGCCGCACAGGAGCCACTGACAAAGACATGGTCCTGGGTTTCGCTCCGGAGACGATAGCCACAATGCGTGCGGAGCTTAAGAAGACCTTCGAACTTAAGCCTGATTTTCGCGAAGCCTATAATCTGCTGGCCTTCGTGAACCTGGTAGCAGGAGAGCAACTTGATGAGGCCGTCAAAATCCTCGAGCGCTCACTCGTCCGCTCGCCAGGAAGAAATGATCTGGTGTTTATGCTGGCACAGGTATATATGCGTCAGGAGAATTACCAGGCTGCCCGTCAGATTCTCAGTACGGTCAAACAAAATAATAACGACGCTCGATTACCTGGACGGGTGCGAGACCTGCTAGGTCAGATTACTTCGATTGAAGAAGCTCTGGCTCGCTTTCACGGAGGGAAAGAGGCTGTAAATGCCGAGGGACAGGAAAGAACGGAGCAAACCGATCATGTTGTACCGGCGCCGGAAGCCGTCGAGAATGTTGATCCTTCGATCTACTTGAGAGCAGCGCTCCGAAAACCGGGGGACGGTGAAACACAGGTTCAGGGAACACTGGTCCGCATCGATTGCGACGACAAAGGCTTTACACTGCTCGTCAAAGTTGGCGCCCGAGTAATGAGTTTGAGAACCGTGGGCTTCAGGAACCTGAACTTTAAGAGCTTCAGCGCTGATGCTGGCAGGGAGATTACCTGTGGCCCACGGATGGCGGGAAATAATGTGGTTGTAACCTACGTTCGTCCCGTGGAAGCGCGAGCCCAAATCGCCGGGGTCACGAAGTCGATTGAGTTTGTTCCGAGTGACTTTAGATTAACCCCGGAACCGTAACGCAAACTGTTAGTTTGCGGGCCTTAGCCACCAACATCCCAAGACTGAAAGAAGCCTCTTCGCAACGCGCCGCAAACTAACAGTTTGCTTTACAAGGCCGCCTTCGTCTCACAGTTTTGTGTTTGCCTTAAACAGGGCAATCCGGTGACGTAACCCCTTCCGTATATTCCACGAGTTCGAAAAATTTAAGTCTCATTTCAGGAAGGAACAAAAACAGTGAAGAAAGTTTTTCTTATGCTGCTGGTAGCAGTGTGCGCGCTCACAATGGCGAACCAAAGTGCTAATGCACAAATGATGAGTGATTCGAATCCCATGGTCGGCGGCGCCGCCATGTACAAGACAAGAAACATCGTTGAGAACGCGGTGAATTCGGCAGACCACACCACGCTCGTAGCTGCCGTTAAAGCCGCGGGGCTGGTCGATACCCTGGCGAGCGCCGGCCCTTTCACCGTGTTTGCCCCAACCAACGAGGCGTTCGATAAGCTCCCCGCCGGCACTGTCGACACTCTGGTCAAAGCCGAAAACAAAGCAATGCTGACGAAGATTCTCACCTACCACGTCCTGGCGGGGAAGTTTGACTCAAACGCTATTGCCAAAAAGATCCTCAAGGGCCGCGGCCGGGCGCAGTTTAAGACTGTGAGTGGCGACACGCTGACGGCTTCAATGAATGGCAACGAACTGGTCCTGCGCGATGAAAAGGGCGGCACTTCGCGCGTTACCATTGGAAACGTCAATCAATCCAACGGTGTGATCCATGTGGTGGATTCGGTCTTGATGCCCAAGTAATAAACATCGTTGAGGGCAACTTCTGAATGGATCAAGGTTGACTCTGAATGGTTCGAGGTCGGGAAGGGGTGGACTGGCACCCCACAGGGGTCTGTCGGGATAACCTTTAACTCTCTGTGCGATCTCTGTGAACTCTGTGTCTCTGTGGTGGATTTACCAGGAAAAACAGCCACCACAGAGACACAGAGAACACTGAGGATGCACAGAGAAAGACGATTATCTATTTTCCCGACAGACTCGCTGGGGACCCCGCCTCTACCCCCGCTCGTGGAACACCACGATTCGGAGCGGGGGCAAGCCCGCCTTCCCAACCACGAGATACTCAAAGTTCTTTTAAACTTTCGAGCGCCTGTTTCTTACCTCACGCGCACGCGGTCGCTCTGTCCTCTGCCAAACGTTTCAGGCGCATACATTTCCTCCGCCTTCGTTGGCGGAACTATAAACAACCCTGGCGTCGTGGCCCGCGCAAAATAAGTGTACTCATGCACACCTTCCCATAGCAGCGAGGTGAAGGCTTCGGCGCGCTCATCCCGCATGTTTTGGTGTTCATACCAGGTTCCGCGCCAGTGTGAGTAGTAATCATAAATTCCACGACCGCTGCGGTTGATGCCTGCTTCGGTCGAACCGTCGGGCAGTCTTTCCGTGGTCGCGAGTTCAGGGTTGAGCGCCTCAAGTCCGGCCGGCAGAGGATCGACGAGGGCCACGTGATAGCGTCGAGCCTGATTTGACAGGGTCAGTCGCACTCGGACGCGCGCCCCGGCTTTGATGGACCACAGGCCATCGGGATCCCGGCTTACATCGGCAGGATCGTCAATCGCTTCATACTTACGCTGGACCACGAAACCATAATCTGCTGCCGCGAGCTTTAGATTCGCCGGCGCGTAATTCGTCCCGATGCGGAAATAGAGCCGCCCGGCGCCTTCTTTAGCGATCGTGAGATTCTCTGGAGCATCTGCTGTTCGCTCGGCAAGCAAAGGCATAGGTAGATTCAGTTGTTGTCGATCAATCGAACGTCCTTTAAAAATCTGTTCGCCGGCATAACCGTTGCCAAGCCAAACGCGGGCCACGAAATCAGGAGTCGCACTTTCGTAAGTTGCGAAGTAGCGGTCGAGCGCGAGGAGAATAAAAACGTTCTCCTGGGTGTTGGTCCAGCGACCGCGGTTGCGCCCGGAGAGCAGGCCGCGCACCAGTTTCGGGATTAAATCACTTTGCGGTTGGTCACCGATCATTGCATCAAGAATCACTCCGTCGGCGCGGCGGTTTGAGTGAAGGATGGTGAAGGCGCCATCGCTATAGGAATCGGCAAAGTGTGCGGCGCCGGCCGTCTCAGTGACACGGCTGTTCAGGTGGCGTCGGATCATTTCCACTTCCTTCGCCGATGCCGAGTCGCCAGACAGCACAGGTAAGAGCCAGCCGAGTGATTCCATTGAGAATTTTGCGACCCCACCAGCTTCGCCCAACTGCTTGCGGGCTTTGGCAACATCTCGGTCCTTCATCAGGAATCGCACATAAAGCGCGTAGGCTTGAATCGCACGTCGCGACTCGACGCTGTAGTAATCGGGGATTCTCTGCTCGATCTGCTGCAGGTAGTTCTGAGAATTCCGCAACATCTCTGGTGGCACTGCGAAATCCTTGCTCTGAGCACGTACGAGAGCGTGTGCAACATGGACGGAGACGTATGGAAAAGAAGGGTCGCCCCGACGCCAGAAAGCAAATCCTCCATCGTTGTTTTGCAGACCTCGCAGTACTTTTATATCGGCGGCCACTGAATCACGCATCGCCTGCGGCGCGGGTAGGTCCTTCGCTTTGAAGGCGGCGAGGACATCTTTGAGGGCGGCGATTCCCATCACCCGGGATGCAATCTGTTCGGTGCACCCGAATGGATAATTGAAAAGGTAGATAACCGCGTCGGTGAGTTCCTGGAGTTGAGTTGAAGCAGTAGTGATCTCGAGTCCACCGAAGGCTTTAACGGCATCGGCCGGCGCCTTCACAGGCTGGGCGATGCTGCCGTTGTCGATCACACCATAAGTTGCGAAAGCTTCCGTGGTAGCGGGTGTGTAAACGGGAAACGAAACTTCAGCGGCGTCTACTTTGATGCCGGAGGTGGCGGCGATCTGGAAACGAGCAGTTCCCGGTTTAACCGCGGCGATCGGAAAACGCACCTCGACGCGATTGTTGGCCGGCACGGTGACGCGACGACCCCCGCCTTCGGTCAACTCCGCGTTGGAGGCCCGCACCGCGACGTTAACATTCATCGCCTGGTTAGTTTGATTCTGCAGGACGACGGGAAGTTCCGCTCTATCGCCGTAGTTGAGGAAGCGCGGCGCCGACGGGCGCGCCATCAGTTGTTTGCGAGCGGTGATTGCTGATTCCCCTGAGCCGGCGAATTTTCCGCCGGCAACGGAGACCGCCATCACGCGATACCGAGTCAGGTTGTCGGGAAGTTTGACTCTCACCCGCGCCCGCCCATGCGCGTCCGTTGGCAACGAGGCCGCGAAGACCGCCAGGGCATTGAAGTTTTGGCGCAGAGATATTCCAGGTTCGGATGTGCTGCTGCCGCTGCCGGACATGTTCGAAGTCACCTCAACCGTTTCAGCGGCTCCAAACTTCAGGCTATCGTAAGCCCTTGCATTGAGGGGCAAACTCTGAATTCGTCGCCCGCTTACCGTGGCATTTTGTTCATTTTCAAGAACATGCCTTACTTCTTCGGGATTCGCCAGCTTGACCCGCTCGCGCAGGTGGTAGTCACTTACACTTTGGCTGCGCTCTGCATAAAAACGACTTAAAGGATCCTCTAGCCGGTAGCTCGTCAGCGCGAGGACTGCTTCGTCAACCACGATGACTGCCGTGTCTGTTCCCGCTACGCTCCGACCGCTTGCGTCTTTCACTTCTACATCGACAAACGTCACCGCCCCGGGTTCAAGTACGGTTTCGACGGGTGTGGCCTTAACGTGAAGGCGACGAGTTGTCGGCGGGATCTCTAACTTGATTTCGCCTGAGGCGAAGGCAGGCCGTTTCGGCAAAGCTGGTAACGCGTTTCCCTGATCATCAACACGGGGCGCTGCTCCCACAAGATCTACCTGGACATAAACATTTGGCACCATCGCTTCGACCAGCGGCAGTCGCAGCGTGTACGAACTCTCACTCATCGTGAAGCGCTCGGTACTGAGTAGTCCCGAGCGTCGTATCGTGACCACCCCCTCCGCCGAAGCAAAAGGTGATTGCACCAGAATCTCCGCCACGTCACCACCGGCATATTTCCGCCGATCGGGAATGAGTTGAACTTCCTCCTTCTCGACCTCGCGCTTTGGGGGCAACTTGCCCCCGGCAACCCAAAGTGACAACTCACTCTCATTCAGACGTTCCCGATCGTCACGCACATGTGCAGTCAGGCGATACATCCCACCTTCGTTTGTCTGTAAACGAGCGCTGACAGCGTCTGGGCCGCTCTTCACATTGGCTTCCTGGACGTCACGTTCCTGCTGCTTCCACACGCCCTTGTCATAAACATAGTCCAGTCGTACAAACCGCAAACTTACGTCGCGGCCGGCCAATGCCTTGCCGTCCAGATCGGTGACGATTATTCCCACATCAAACGCTTCTCCCTTTTGCACGAAATTGCGCGCTGTTTTCAAACCAACGTAAACGTCCGCCGGATGGACCAGTAACGTCGCTGATCCCGCGAGTGTTTGACGATTCACATCCTGCACACGCGCCTGCGCCGTAACACTCGACGGTCGCGGGGGTTTCACACCGTCGAAATCTATCCTCAGCGTGTGATTACCCTCCGCGTCGGTGCGGCCTTTGAATGCCTGCTCTCTGGTCTCGGTATTCTCATTATCATGCCGCCACCAGGCGTAAAACTTTCCGAAGGTAAAGTCGTCGCGATTGGGCGGTGTGTAGTTGGTTGGTCTCGAAAGCACTGTCCAATCGACATCGGTGCCCGCGAGCCCACCACCTGCGTAGTAGGCAGCAGTGGTCGTCACCGTCGCAAATTCGCCGACAAAGTGCGGGGCTTCCGATGCCCTTGTCGTGATCTCAAACTCGGGCCGGCGGAATTCCTGGACCTGAAAATTGTGGGTGTGCTCGTGCCCGTCCTCTTCGAGTTCCAGCTTGAGATGCGCGCCACCCAGATTCATTGTCCTGGGGAGTTGCATCTTGAAATCGAAACCAGCCAGTGCGTTTAGTTTCACGCTGCCCTTGGTGATCTCGTTGTTCTGCGAATCCTGCAAAACGTACTTGACACTCTCTGCTGGATCGAATGCAAACATCTCGGTACCGCCGGTGGGTGTGTGGTCGATTCTGCGAATCCAGCCTTTGATGTTCACTTCTTCGCCGGGCCGGTAAAGCTTGCGGTCGTCAAACACATACCAACTGAGCGAGGTTTGAGCGTCATCGCGTCGCCAGGAGCGACTCTCGCCATCGGCCGAGTAGTAGTAAGGAGAAAAACTGGTTTGCGGAAGGATCGCCACATCTTTGCCGCGACGCGCTATGAGTAGCGACGGCTGGTTTTGTTTTTTATTTGCCGGTGCCTTGAAGGCGAGTCGGGTGAGGCCGTCAGCTCCGGTCACCCCGGAGAGATCATCGGGATCCACTCTCAACTCGACGCCGGGAAGTGGACGACCGTCCTTCAATGAATTCGCCCAGGCAATAAGTTCGCGGCGGTCAGCGAAAGCCTCCAGGCTGATCTCGGTCGCCTGCACCCAGGCTTCCGCCATGTTCTGCCGGCGCGCATATACGTTGACGGGCGTCTCCGGACGATGAACGGGTTCAACCTTCACCAAGAGTTGGCCATAACCTTCATCGAGGAATGGGGAAAGATCGATGGCCGTTTCAGTAAGCTGGTCCGGCTCAGCATTGATATCAGTAACCTTATCGAAAACGATCCGTCCTGGCGGTAACGGCATCTCTTTGGGGTTGCTGTAACGCGTTCCTTGATAGCGTCGAAACTGTAGCCAGTCGTCAGGCGTGACCTTGTAAACTGAAACTTTCAGTTGAGCGTAGTTCACACTGTAAACCGTATAAGTACGCCGGCCGGCCGGGTCGAGTACGACCAATCCGCCTCCGGTCGCGAAGAGCCGGGGATCGGCAGTGTTAACTTTGAAAGTGAACTGGTTGTCGCCGGTAAGAGTTTGACCGAACACGTCTTTGATTGCGCGGTCGAGCGTCACTGTATAGGTGGTGTTGCTGCGCTTCATTCCTGCAATATAGATCCCGTTGTACGACGGGCTGATCTTTACATCTGGTATATCTGGCGTGATTTTGATTTGCGAGAGTTGAAAATTTTCAGCGTCGAGCTGATTGCTCAGGATCAGATTAAAAGGATCAAAAGGAGTGCAGCGCTTTTCATGTCCGCAATGCGTGGCTGTAACGCGCAGTGGCCCATAAGTCTTGAACGTAAAACTTTGTTCCTTAACCGTAGCGCGAGGGCCTTCCACTGAGGGCATTCCCGGAGGAATAACGACCTGGATCTTCGTCTCAGATGGAAGTACGTCCCTGGTCGCACCGCTTAGAGAGAAGGCCCGCACGACAGCCCAGCGTCCTTCCAGCGCACGCTTGACCAGGCCGCTAATAACATTGTCCGCGGCGATTTCCTCTGGGGTTGCCAGGCGCAAACGAGTATTCGGATTGGAGGGCAGAAGCTTCAGGTGTTCGAGCATGCGATGAGCATCGATGCGCTGATCAAACTCCAGGAACATTAGCGCATCGCGCGGCGTACTTTCGCCTTGCGGATATGAGTTTTTCAGTGTCGGCGGCGGGGTGGCGAAAGTGAAGGTTTTGGTTTCCCGAAGTGTATTGCCAAGTGCTGATTTTGTGCCCGCCGGAATGTTGACCGTGTAACTGGTGGCCATCGGAAGTCTGCCGCCTTCGGAGTCCGGCTGGAAAATCAGGGTCTGCGTGCCAAGCCAACGCCACTTACCGGTGGGCTGCGGCGAGAGCGTGACCGGCACACTCGAAGCGGCTTCGTCTTGCGACGAGACAGCGACCATGGGTTGTGAAAAAGTAATACTCAACGTCGGAGCTAACGATACTTCGCCTTCGGGAGCAAACCGGGAGACTTCCAGTGGGATAATGGTGTGGGCAGGAGGCTGGGCGTTACTTCCGGGCGGCGCGAAGGCTGCGGCAATAGTTGCTCCGGCGCGCGGCGGGGCCAATGAATTTTCGCGCAATCTAAAATTCATGGTATCGCCGGCTTCCGTTTGAATGGCAGGCAATCGCGCCAGAAGCCTTTTGGTTTCGGCCACAGGCAAAACGGTAGCGGTCACGACCGGGTTTGGCTTCGGTGCTTCGACCTTCTCGGTGCCTTCACTCAAGCGAAACCGCAAGCCATCAGCTTCGTCATTTATTGTGATCGGCTCCTGCGCAGATACACTCCGGGCAGCCGTCAACGGAAGGATTGTGATGATTGTGATCCAAATAAGGAGGAGCGAAAGCGCGGACTTGAGAGTCATTCGGGTTATGCCTTTGATCGTCGTTTGATATTGGCGTTAGTAAACTGATGCCGGCGGCCCCTTGCGCCGTTGTCCCCGGCTATAGCAGAACGGACTCGACGCTTCGACTTGCGCGAAGAACGACGAGAGAGACGATCCACGAACACACACGAAAGGAACACTAACGTCTTTCGCCTCAGTTTCGTGTCTTTTCGTGGATCGTACTTTCTTGCTCAAAAAACAAGAAGTTGTCGGTTTGTTACACACAGACTTAAGGGTTATCCCGACAGACTGGCCGGGCTGCTGCCGAACTGCTCGTGATCCGGTGGTCTACGCTGGCTGCGCCACCTGGTATCTGTCGATCCTTCAGGCTGAGACACGTGGCCGCGGATACACGCGGAGAAACGCGGGTCTGATAAAAGCTTTCATCCGCCGCCTGCCTTCTGCCGCCTGCCTTCTGCCTCCTGCCTCCTGCCTCCTGCTTTCGCCGTCCGCCGTCTGCTTCTTTCTGATCCGCGTTTATCCGCGTTAATCCGCGGCAAAACTTCAAGAAAAAAGGCGCCTTTCGACTCTTCGAAGGCGCCTTTGCTTTTGGAGGTGATGGCCACGCTACTCGGTGCTGGCCACGTTTTTCCGCGGCATCTGAAGCTGCTTCAAGAGCTCTTCAACGGCAGCCTCCAGTTGCCGATCGCGACCGGCAAGACTGTCTTCCGGCGTGTTCTCAATCAGCATGTCCGGCTGCACGCCATAGTTTTCCATGTTGGTGCGCTTCGTGTCGGCGAGGAAAACGCCCACACCAGGTGTGCGAACAGTTGAGCCGTCAATCAAGCTATAACTCCCGGTCCCAATGACTGCGCCCGCGGTGGGCGTGCCGATTACCTTGCCCAAGCCAAGAGCGCGGAAGCCCGCAGGAAACATCTCAGCGTTCGAGCCCGATCGCCAGTTTTGAAGTACTACCTTCGGTCCAAAAAAACCTGCGAACGGACGGCCCATCGGCTCGGTACCACGTGGCTGCCACACTTGATACTGGCGCTGCACCAGGATAGCCAGCAACTCCTGTTCGATGTTGCCGCCGCCATTCCAACGCTGGTCGATCACCATTGCTTCCTTGTTGCGGAATTCGCGAATCTCTTTTTCAAACTTGCGCAACGAGGGTTGGTTCATCGCCTGAATGTGCAAATAGCCAATGCGACCTTTTGAAAGCTCATCAACTTTCTTGCGCCGCTCACTTACCCAACGTTCATAGCGCAGCTGGCTGTAAGCGTTGGTCGTGATGGCTTCAATTCGCGTTTTCCAGGAGCCATCGTCCGCAGGTTTGCTGTTGAATTGGGCTTCAACCTTCCGATTGAGCCGGTTGTTGAGAAGTTGCCAGTATTCGTCGCCGGCTTTCACCGGTTTCCCATTGATGGCCAGCAGGTAGTCACCGACCTTGACCCTGACCCAATCCTTGTCCGCTGGTCCATTTTCGTAAATATGGGTCACACGATAACGTCCGGCAGCGGTATCAGGCTGCAACTCCAGTCCAAGATGAGCCGTGGAAACTCCGGCATTGTCGCGTCCGCGCGGAGGTGGAGCGCTGCCGGTATGAGAAGCGTTTAGCTCACCAATCATCTCGTTCAGGATGTTGAGCAACTCCTGACGATCTCCTACATACTCCACCAGCGGTCGATACTTCGCTCGCGCGGCGTCCCAGTCAAACCCATGCATTTGTGGATCGTAGAAACGATACTTCATGGTGCGCCATCCATCATCAAACATCTGCGCCCATTCCGATGGACGATCCACGCGAACCCTTACATTGAACGCGAGCTTTCGGCGGGCGCTATCGCCTCCAGCCCCACCGCGCCCGGCGCCCGCCGCGACGCCGGCTGCTGCTGCTGCTGCACCACCGGCCGGAAGTGAGATCGAGTAGACGCCGTCACGTTCGCGGAAAAAAAGCGTCCGGCCATCGCGGGCCACGTTGAGCTCTGCAATTCCGCCTCCAAAACCTCCCCCGCCACCTGGACCATCTCCATCTTCGCTTGGAGGCAGCCCCGACGACAGGCGTGTAAGCCTTTTGCCATCGTCCTGAATTGAGTAGATCACGGGAACGCTTGCCGGGCCGGCGGGCTCAGTTGTGACGAAGACTATCGTGCGACTATCGGGAGCGACTGTGTAATTTGAAACTGGAAAAGGCATACGGGTCACCTGACGCGTGCGTCGCTTCAAGCCGGCCCAGTCCATCTTGATTTCACGCGGCGGCTGGCGACGGTCGGCGGGTGGTCCGCGGCGCGCGCCTCCGGCTCCTGGCATACCTTCGCCGCCTTCACCACCTTCGCCCCTTGGCGCAGCTTCCGTTTCCGCTCGCTCTTCCGGATCATCAGGATCGCGCTCCAGACGCTCCAGTACTACCGAGTAGATCTGTACTGAAACGGGAGTGTTGCCGGAAGTACCTTCAATACGCTGAAAGAACAGTTTGCGTCCATCAGCGCCAAACGAAGGGTTGGTATCCGTGTTTGAATCAAACGTCACTTTGTGAGGCTCGGATTCCTGTCCAGAAGATGCGACTACGTAAATGTCGCCAGTTCGCGAAATGTCGGACTTTGAATAAGCGATCCATTTGCCGTCTGGAGACCAAACCGGAGTACCTATTCCGCCGTAACGAGACGAATCCAGCACCGTGATTTGCCTGGTAGCAACCGTCAGCTTGCGCAGTTTGTCGTCTGATGCGGTAAAAGCTATCTCTTTGGAATCAGGCGACCAGTTATAAGCAGATTTCAACGCGTCGATGTCTGTGAGTTTTTCGGGTTGGCCGGAACCATCGGCTGGAAGGACATAGATCTCTTCTCGACCGCTCTGATCGGAAACAAAGGCTATGGTCTTCCCGTCGGGTGAGTAGGTCACGAAGCGGTCGCGGGCCGCATTTTCAGTAATCTGCTTGATGTCGCCTTCTTCAACGGGTGCGGTGAAAATCTCACCGTGAATCGAGAAGACAATTCTGCGCGCCGAAGGGGCGAGATCGTAGTCGTCAGCTTGCGAGCTAAACGCCTGCATCTCAGTCAAATTCTCCTGAGTCTCGGCTGCAATGTCGAGCTTGATTGGACTCACCTTCTTGCCGGCCACGTCGAGCTTCCAAATACCGAAGTCGTGCTCAAAAACTATTACCCGGCCATCCGATCCAATCGAAGGCCAGCGCACGTCGCCGCTCTTGAAGGAGGTAATACGCTCCGCACGACCTCCGTTGTCTGAGACTCGCCAGATATTTGTCAGGCCGTTGCCCTCACGGTCGCTGACGAAATAGATGAAGCCGTCCTGGGCCCACATCGGCCACGAATCGTGACCATCGAAATCCGTCAGCTGGGTGAATTTTTTGGTGGCCACGTCCATCATCACTACATCGCTTTGACTCGAACCGCGATAAAACTTGCGCCAGTAGGCTTGTGACTTGGGATTGTAGGCCAGGCGTTTACCGTCGGGTGAGTATGAGGCCTGCACGCCCATGTCAGTGCCCGCCTTCCAGGGCATGCCGCCTTCAGTGCTTACCAGATAAAGCTGCGCCGTGAATTCCTCGCCGCGGTTGCTGCTAAAAAGCACGGCCCGCGAGTCGGGCGCCCAGCCGAGCACGGTGTCGTCGGATGAATGAGCGGTCACCTGCCTGGCCGCACCGCCCTCGGAAGGAATGATGAAAACATCGAGATTGCCGTTACGATCGCTGGAAAAGGCAATCCACTTTCCATCGGGCGAAAAGCGCGCATAAACATCGCGCGCGCGGTTCACCGTCAGACGCTGGATGTTCTGGCCGTTTTCATCCGCGGTCCACACGTCGCCAAGGTAGCTGAAAACAACACGCCCATTGTGATAATGGGGATAACGTACGAGACGGGCCTCGCGGGCAATGGCAAACGACGAGACAGCAAGGATCAGGGTCAAAGCAGACAGTAAGGTTTTCTTCATAGTTTTGAACCTACGTTTCGGAGAGATGGAATTGCTTAACTGGTAAACTTGCCTGGAATGCGGAAGGCGCATTATAGCATCCTGAAAGTTGTATGGCATGATAAAACGGGTGTAAAGCAAACTGTTAGTTTGCTGGCCTTTGGAGTCAAGCCCTCTTGCGAATCCGGCCGTCACTGTATTCGACCAACCCGCAAACTAACAGTTTGCGTTACGACTCATGAAAGGAGATTCCTTGATTACATGCCGCAAGATGACTGCCGCCGATGTCTCTGAGGCTTTCGCAATGCTGAGGACGTTTCTCGCCGAAGACGAGCATTACCTCGCCAGCAGCAAGGCTTATGGCGATCGGGGGTTTCAGGGACTCAACGACGCCCTGGATCTGTTTCTGGAGCAGCCCGAACTGGGATTTGTTTGGATGGCTTACGACGATGATGGCGCGGCGGCAATTTGCGTGATTTCCTATGCCATCTCCACATCGATGGGCGAGGTCGTGGCAAAACTCGACGATGTATCCGTCAAAAGTGACCGGCAAGGGAAGGGGATCGGCACGGCTTTGCTGGAGCAACTGAAAGTGCAGTTGAGGACGGAATCCGTGGCGCGAATAGATGTTGCCGTGCACGTCGATAATCCTGAAGCTCGACACTTTTACGAAAATCTGGGATTTATAGCGCTGCGTGAGGAACGGCTCGCGTGCGTAATCTAAGGCAGTAGGCAGAAAGCAAAAGGCAGAAAAACAGTCGCCGAACTGCCTGCTGCCTGCTGCCTGCTGCCTTCTTCTTTTCCGATCCGCGTTCATCCGCGCAAATCCGCGGCTAATCTTCGCCCACTCCGCGGCTAATTCTTCGTCATCGGCAGCTTAGAAATTTCCTCAAAGTACTTCGCGAAAGCTACCATCCCACCCGAAGCTTGTTGCCAATCGAAATTCTCATTCGGCGCATGGTAGCCGTGCTCGGGCAGCGATAGACCCAGAAATAGGATTGGACACTTCAGCACTTTTTCGATACTGGTCATCGCACCGATGGTGCCGCCATCGCGAACGAACACTGCGTCTCGATTAAAAGCAAACTTGACTGCACGCTTCAATGCCTCAGGCAGCGGGCCTTCCACCTTGGTCCGAAATGCCGGCGCCATCGATTCAAAGTGAATCTCGACGTCCGGGTTTCGCTTCTTCACCTCCGCCTTCACCAGGGCCGCGATCTTCTTCGGGTCCTGGCCGGGCACCAGGCGGCAAGAGAGCTTAACTTCACCGCGCGGTGGCACAATCGATTTCAACCCAGGCCCCTGATACCCACCCCTTACGCCGTGCACTTCCATCGTCGGCATCCCCCAGATGCGTTTCATCACTTCGAGCGGATCTTCGGTGCGCATCTTCTTGAGATGATGTGCTTTCTTGAAGGCGCTCGCGCTGAAACCACAGTTGGCCCAGTCTTCGAGCTCCTTCTTAGAGGGCGGAATCATATCGTCATAAAAACCCTTGACCTTCACACGACCAGTGACCGGATCGTAGAGATCGCAAACGACTCTCATCAACTCGCCTAATGGATTACGTGCGGCGCCGCCGACTTCGCCCGAGTGTGTGTCCGTTGTGCCGGTCTCCAAGGTAAGCAGGAAGCCCATCAGGCCTCTAAGACCCGCGGAGTTTGCCGGTCTCTTTCGCGACACCCAGACAGTATCAGAAACCACAACTGAATCAGTGCGGAGGTTGGGCGCTGCTTTGGAAATAATTTTCTCGAAATTCGGTGAGCCGATCTCTTCTTCAAATTCCCACAGGAAACGAATGTTGACCGGCACGTCGAGTTCAAGAGCCGCGCGAGCTCCGTAAAGCGCGGCCAGGGCCGGCCCCTTGTCATCTGTCGTACCGCGCCCAAAATAGCTGTCGCCCTTTCGGGTCATCACGAAGGGTTCCGTGTCCCACGGTTCAGTCTCCTTCGAGGCGGGCTGCACATCGATGTGGTTATAAACAGTTACCGTAGGAACGTTCCTGGACGAACCGAAGACGCCATGAACCACCGGATTCCCTTTGTCGATCTTGTAAACATCAACCTTACCGCCAAAACCTCGAAGAGTTTCCACAGTGAGATCTACCCCTGCACGTATGTCTTCCGCGTGCGCGGGGTCCACGGAAACGGTTGGAGTTTCAACGAAACGTTTAAGTAATGCTTCGTATTCTTCGCGATGAGTGCCGGCAAATGAGAATAATTGATCTCGATTTAGTAGGGCGTTCGCCATTTCGGTCAATCCTCCGACTCGGAATTTAGTCCCTTTGATCTAAGGCCGGTTTGCCAGGCATGTTTATAGTCCTCGGGCCGGTGTTGGTAATCCTGCCCCGCAAACCTAAAGCGAAATCTAATTGCGAGCGGATAGTGTACAAGATGCGCGGCCCGCGCTAAAGGCGACTTGAGTAGGACAGGCATTCCTGCCTGTCGAAGACTAGTAAGAAGCCTTGCGAGATCACGCAGGGCCTTTATCAAACCAGGGACAGGCAGGAATGCCTGTCCTACACAGGACCTCCAAGGCAACGTTTTCCAAATCTTGACTCACTAACTCATCAGAATTGAGAGGGCGATTCTTTCGTGGAATTCACCGGATTTCCACAAAAAGATCAGGTTGGACATGCGGCTTGAGATGCGTTTGCAGAAAAGTTTCCGGAAAACTGCCGCTAAGCGCACTTCCTGTACCTGCAGTCCGGCGTTCAACTACTTGGGTCTTCGTGCTATTCTGGCAAACCCGCTTCGCCTCTTAGGCTAGCGGGACTTTGAGATCAGAGGGTCGGAACCAGACTTTTAGGAGGCTTTCGTGAGAAAACGTTACTTGCCGGGTGTCATATTCTTTCTTTTGTCAATTTCGCTCCCCGCAATTATTTACGCGCAACAGAATGGTTCAGCACGCCGGCAACCGCCGACATCTTCCGAGCGTTCACCAGCGTCGAAAGTCCCCGCTTCCAGTTCGCGTGTGAACAGCGCAATTGTGAAAACCGACGTTTCGGAGGCTCTTGGGGTAATCGAGAGCAATCACATCGACGGTAAGAAGCTGGATTACAACTCGGTCTTCAAGTCCTCGATCGGCGGAATGCTGAACTCCCTCGACCCGCATTCGACCTATTTTGACCCGATTGAATATGCGTCGTTCAAAACTGAGCAACGCTCGGAATACTTTGGTATCGGCGCCACAATCGGCGACCTGCGCCAGGGCGATCAAGTGAGCACGTTCATTCGCGCAACATTTGAGGGCGCGCCGGCTCAGCGCGCAGGTTTACGCTTTGGCGATCGCATAACGGCCGTCGATGGGCAGTCGATGAAGGGCAAGGCTTATCCGGAAGTGCGCAAATTTTTGCTTGGAGCCAGGGGCACGGTCGTCAAAGTCACGGTTGAGCATACGGCGACCGGTGAAAGTGAGACTGTCACGATCACTCGCGACGCAGTATCTTTGCCGTCGATACCACAAGCCTACATGCTAAAGTCAGGCGTAGGCTATGTAGCTATGACTGGCGGTTTCAACCTGACGACGGCTGCAGAGTTTCAAACTGCGCTCGAGGACCTTCATGCCAAGGGAATGAACATGCTGGTTCTCGACTTGCGCGGAAATCGCGGCGGTCTTTTGATCCAGGCAGTAAAAATAGCAAATACGTTTCTGCAGCGCGACCAATTAATCGTGAGGCAGGAAGGAAGAATCAGGGGCGCGATGGACGAGTTCAAGGCGCTGAACGACTCACCCGATCCGATTCCTTTGGTGGTTCTGGTAAACGGTGAATCGGCGTCAGCTGCCGAGATCGTGGCCGGCGCACTGCAGGATCACGATCGCGCACTAATTGTCGGCGAGAACACGTTTGGCAAAGGCCTCGTGCAACTCCCAATCCAACTCGAATACGATTCCGCTCTGCTGTTGACGATCGCCAAGTACTTCACGCCTTCGGGCCGGCTGATTCAGCGCGACTACTCAAACAGCACCTACGACTACTACACGCGCGGCGGAATTTCCGCCAACCGAGAGCAAGCGCCGGCTACACCGGCCGGTCCCGAAAGCCATACTGACATGGGCCGAGCTGTTTATGGTGGTGGCGGCATAGCTCCGGATGAAGTTGTGAAGGCGGGGAAAATTACCCCTGCTGAAGTCAGACTGAGTGATTCGATTTTTGCGTTTGCGCTGGAGTTAACGAACGGACGCGTGGCAGGTTTTGAAAGCTACAAAGTTCAGCGCGGCATCGACTATGGCCATGACCTCCAGCCGACAGACTTTCCTGTCACCGAAGCCCTGGTAAAAGAATTCAAACGATTCGTGACGGCGAAACCTCTTTTCAAAGTGACTCCGGAACAGCTGGATAAGGCTCGTCCTTTTGTCGAGCGACAACTGCGTTACGACCTGACGACCGCGGCCTATGGCACGACGACCGCCTTGCAGGTGATTAATGAGAAGGACCCGCAAATCGCGCGGGCAGTGGATGCAATGCCACGGGCGCGAGAATTGGCCCAGGCTGCCAGACGCGCGCGAGCACGCACTTAATCAGGTAGAACAGGCATTCCTGCCTGTCTATTCTATGGCTCCGCTATCATGCGGTAATGAAAAAGGACAGGCATTCGTGCCTGTCCTTTTTTTCAGCCTGAAGGGCTGTCAGATCTCAGACCGCGGCGCTGCAAAGAACAACGAGGAAAGACGATCCACGAACATACACTAAAGGAACACTAAATTCTTTCAAGTGAGTTCGTGTCTTTTCGTGGATCGTTCTTTTTTGCTCAAGAAACACGAACCTGAACGTTAGATACAGGGGTACTGGGGGCTTTTCTTTTTGTCTCGGTGGTCTGCGCTACGCCCTTCAGGATGACCCCCGATCAATCAATCATCAACACGATCTTGCCAAAGCTTTCGTTGGACTCCATTCGGGTGTGGGCCTCGCGTACCTCTTGCAATCTATAAACTCGGTCGACCACTGCCCGAACGCTTCCATCAGCAAGCAGCGGCACCACGTGATTCGCAAATAGTCTCGTGGCTGTCGCTTTTTCTTCCGTCGTGCGGGCGCGCAGTACAGTGCCGATCACGCTGGCGCGCTTTCGCAACATCAATCCGAAATCAAGCGTCGCTTTCGCGCCTGCAGTGGTTCCGACTAAAACCATTCGTCCCAACGTGGCCAGTGCCTTAAGATTAGCTTCCAGATAGGGCGCGCCGACTAAATCAATTATGACGTTAACCCCACGGCCGTTGGTCCACTCTTGAGTAGCCGTCACAAAACTCTCCGGTGTCTCACTCACCACCACTGATTCGCTTAATCCATACTGCTTCGCCCGTTCGAGTTTGTCCGCAGTTCGGGATGTGCCAAAAGTGCGGGCCCCTGCCGCTCGTGCCAGTTGAACAGCCGCACTGCCTACACCCGAGCCTGCCGCATGAACCAACATGGTTTCGCCCGAACGCAAATTTGCTCGGGTGAACAACGCGTCGTGGGCGGTAATGAAAACCTCCGGCACCGCAGCTGCTTCCGCCCAATCCAGGTTCGAGGGAATTTCGGCCAGGTGATTCTCCGGTACCGTGACAAACTCCGCTTGTGCTCCCCCGCCGGTTATGCCGAAGACACGCTGACCCTTTTTCCAGGTCTGGACTTCTTCGCCCACCAGATCTACTTCGCCGGCAAACTCCAGTCCGGGAATGTCCTTCGGCGCGCCGGGCGGCGCAGGGTAATGGCCTAAGCGCTGCAATATGTCGGCGCGATTCAACGAACTAGCGCGGACGCGCACACGCACGCGGTCGGCCGTAGGTGGCGCGGGTGTTTCAACTTCGCGGACTTCCAGGACTTCAATGCCGCCGTAAGTGGTGATGACTACTGCCTTCATGGAGTGAATGGTAAATGGTGAATGGTAAATGGTAAATGTAGCGCCACAGGTCAGTACTACCTCGCGGTTAGCGGGTGGGTAAGCAATGCGCCATCAGGAGAGTGAAACCCATTCTCCATATATCATTTTTCATTTCTCATTTTTCATTGCCGGAATAGGCACCAGTCCCTTTCGACTTGACCTGAACTGCAAATAAGCAATGGCATACAATGGCAAATGAGAAATGAAAAATGATATATGGAAAATGGGTTTCGTTCTACGGACCTACAGCGTTTACCATTCACCATTTACGATTTACCATTTACCATTTACCCGCCCTCGATGAACAAGCCTCTCATCATAATCAACCACGCCGCCGCTAAAGCCCGACGTCAGTGGCCCATTGTTCGCGAGCAATTGGAACGCGGTAGCTTCGACTTTCATGCTTACGAAACCACCCAGCCTGGCGACGCCACCATCCGAGTTCGCGAAGCGCTCAAAAGCGGCGTGACCCTGATTGCGGTGGTAGGCGGCGATGGCACACTCAGCGAAGCAGCGGAAGGCTTTTTCGACTTTAAAGAAAATCTTGAAGAGCTTCCCACCCAGACTAACTCGCGCGCTTCGCTGGCGATCCTTCCAGCCGGAACCGGTGATGACTTTGCTCGTGGTCTAACCAATGGTATTCGCGCGCCACTCGAGCATTGGATCGAACTACTGATCTCCTATTACAGAAACCCCAGGGGCGATACGCCCCTGGTCGATGTCCTCTACGGACGATGCGACCAATACCAGACCCCGTTTATTTGCTTAAACGCTTCGACAATGGGGATTGGCGGTGAGGCGGCAGCCCGCGTAGCAGCCCAGGGAAACTTCATGCGTCGTTTTTCAGGCGAAGCGCGGTTCGCATCCGCGGCGATGTTGGCGCTGGCAAAATGGAGAGAGCGTCGTGTGCGGGTGACGATTGGCGACCGTGAAGTTCATGAAGGCCCAATGAACCTGGCGGCGGTTGCCAATGCTCTTTATGCCGGGGGCGGCATGATGCTCGCGCCGAAAGCCACAATTGACGACGGGCAACTGGACGTGGTCACTGCGTCTGGTCTAAGTCGGGCGCAGGTGATCCGCGAACTGGCGAGGATACATAAGGGCGGACACGTCTCGAATCCAAAGGTCCGCATCACTCAAGGGGCCAAGGTACTCATTGAAACTTTTGCGGCTGAGGATGCGATGCCAATTGAAGCGGATGGGAACTTACGCGGCGTTACGCCGGTGGAGTTTCGAGTAATGCCACAGGCGCTGCGGTTTGTTGGATTTACAAGATAAACAGAGTGGGCGATCCCCGAACCCACACGAAATTTCACGAAAACGATTAGTGTTGCTTCGTGTGACTTAGTGCATCGCAATCATTCCCTCGAGTTTTCCATCGCCGAAATCTTTGCCAGGCGTCGCTGATGTCGTTCTTCGCCCGTAAATCGAGCGGCGACAAACGCGTGCACAATCTCCAGCGCAAGCTCCGGTCCAGTGACGCGTGCTCCCAGGCAAAGGACATTGCAATCGTCATGTTCGCGCGACTGGTGCGCCGAATACGTGTCGCCACAAAGGGCTGCGCGAATTCCCGTCATCTTGTTAGCGGCTACCGACGCGCCAACCCCGCTGCCGCAAATCAAGATCCCGATTTCAGCTTCGCCACCCTGAATCGCGCGGCCCACCTCAAGGGCATAATCAGGATAATCATCCTCGACCGTACCAACGTGGGTGCCTAAGTCGATGATCTCGTACCCGGCTTTACTCAGTTGTGCAATAACCCGCTCGTTGAGCGGATAGCCTGCGTGGTCGGCGGCAATAGCGATGCTGGTTCCCATATTCTGGTTATCTCCTTATCGTAGCGGCGCTACCTTGCGCGCAAATTGAAACGTAAATCGAACGCGTCGCAAAACTTCAATACGGTTTAAAGCAAACAGGTCCACTCTATCTTCCGGTCCATACACCGTCGAAAAAGCGCCGATATGGCCGGCTTGGGCGACAACCCGTTGCGCCGTGTCCGAAAGAAAGCCTGCTGGATAAGCAAACGTCCAGCAAGGTTTCTGCACCAGATTTTCGATTTCACGTTTGGCTTCTTCAATTTCAGCAGTGACTTCAGACTCCGGGATCTTGTTTAGCAGCTTGTGAGTCATTGTGTGGGATCCAAACTCGATTCCCTCGCGCGACATTTCCAAAATTTCGTCCTGCGACAGGTGCGCATGTGGCTTTTCGCCGTCGGCAGTCGCGCCCGATGACATCTGCCCTATGCTCGAAGGAATGATGAAAATCGTGGCCTTGATTCCAAACTCCTTCAGGACGGGAAACGCGTTGGTGTAGTTGTCTTTCCAGCCATCATCGAAAGTGAGGGCTACGCCGCGTTTGGGAAACTCTCCGCGCTCTTCAAAATGCTTGATCAGGTCAGACGCCGTATAGAACACAAAACCCTGGCTCTTCAGGTAAGACATCTGTTTGCGGAACCTGGGCGGCGCAGTAAAGGCGCCACGTATGCGCGTGTCAAGGCGGGGCTCGCTGATCTTGTGATAGAGAAGTACTGGGATGCGCATTAGTTACGCGCCTCACAAGTTTGGATCTTCAAAAATACTGACATCGGAATCCGCTCGCGTAAGAAACCAATTGGCAGGTTGATACATTACGTCCCTGCGCGTCGGGGAATAGATCATGAAGGGCGGCGATTTTTTAATTCGCCAGAAGCCGAGCCGTGTGAGCCGTGCTTCAAGGGGCGGCTCGCGTACGTCTGTAACCAAACTGCCTGCGCGTTTGAGGAGACTCAATCGCAATGACGCCTTCAGTAATTCGTCAATCGTTTCTTCAGCATGCTGTGGATCGTAGCAAATATCAGTGATGGCGGCTTTGGGAGGCGCATTCTTATATTCCGGCTTTCTGAAAAAAAGGACAACGTAACCGGCCAGGCGCCCATCTCGGTAAACCCCGAGCACCACAAATTTTTTGCCCGGTTGGCGCACAAACTGCCATTCAAGGAAGGCAGAGCTGCGCACAATCGCGCACGGAAATGAAGCGGAAACCCTCTGCCAGAGATCGTCAAACTCGCGATCAAAAGTAGTAATTTCCTTTATCGTGTAACGATCGCTTGCCGCGATTTTTCGTTCACCCGGACGGAACGGCGCGTAGCAAAGGTTTACGAGTCCGCGCAGGGGCGCGAAAGCCGCCGTCTCTCGTAGGCCGTATCCGGGAAACAGTAGCTTCTGATAGCGGTTGATTGAGCCCATCTCGACCCACTCGAGACTGCGCAGCACATTTCCTGATTGATCGTTATAGCCCAAAGCCAGCATCGTGGGATAGGTCTCGCGGGCCAGCAATAGCAAGCGCTTGCCCAACTTCTGTCCTCGGTATTCGGGTGCGAGAATAAAATCCAAAATCCAAACAGCGCGCCGAACCTCGTCCAGCACCTTTATTTCGACCAGGATAGTGGCTGCCTGGCCCACCACGCGGTCGCCATCCTTGACAATCCAGAGCGGTACGTTGTCCGAAGCAGTGTAAGGATTCTCGAGGTAGTGCCATTTCCAAAATGCGGGATCACTTTTGCGCGGATCGTCGGCATAAGCCTCGCGAAGGAAAGCGAGGACCGCTTCCTGATCCGGCAACTGAAACTGTTTGATTTGTACGTCCGCGGGCATGTGACCGAAACTTCGAACTAAATTGTCAGCGTGTGCCGCTCACGTCACGTCTACAACAGCTTCTTTTGCGTGCCTCAACACATTCTCGACGTTGAATCCCAATTCGCGCATCGCCACGTCGCCCGGCGCGGAACCACCAAAGCGATCAAGACCAATTACATGGCCGGCTGGTCCAACATAGCGGTCCCAACCCTGCGGGACCCCTGCTTCAACAGCCAGGCGTTTGGTGACCGCTGGAGGAAGCACCTCGTTTCGATAGTCCTCCGGCTGTTGCTCAAAAAGCTCAACGCAGGGCATCGAAACCACGCGCGTCGCAATGCCCTCGGTTTGAAGTTTTTCGCGGGCGTCGAGGGCAAGGGATACTTCCGAGCCGGTAGCGATGATGATCAATTGAGGTGTAACGCTTGCGGCATCAGTTTGCGCCCTTCCTAACGGTCGGGCTACTGCCCCGTCACCGGTCGCCTCAGCCTCCGCGAGAATATATGCGCCACGACGCAAACCCTCCGCAGAAGCAAAACGTTTTCGATCAATTACACCAACTTTCTGACGTGTGAGAGCCAAAGCCGTCGGTGCATGCTTTCGCAGAATGGCAATGCGCCAGGCCTCACTCACCTCCGCAGGATCCGCGGGACGAATTACAAACAGGTGTGGTATTGCTCGCAACGCCGCGAGGTGTTCGACAGGCTGGTGAGTGGGACCGTCTTCACCAAGTCCGATCGAGTCGTGTGTAAAAACGTAAATGACCTGCACTTCTGAAAGCGCGGCGAGCCGGATTGCCGGCCGCATGTAGTCAGAGAAGGTGAGAAATGTTCCACCGTAAGGAATCAACCCGCCATTAAGGGAAATACCCGTGAGTGTGGAACCCATAGCATGTTCGCGCACGCCGAAGTGAATGATCCGACCATCGTAAGAGCCCGCTTCAAAATCGCCGCCTCCTTTGATGTCAGTATTGTTAGAGACGCCGAGATCAGCCGAGCCGCCAATGAGCGGCAAATGTGGCGCCAGCGCGTTTATGACTTCACCACTCGCAACTCGCGTGGCCACTGGCTTCGCATCTTCAAACCTGGGCAGGTGCTTTTCCCAGTCCGCGGGTAAGTCGCCCTTCATCATCGCACGCCACTTGCTACCGAGTTCGGGATGGGTCTCTGTATATTTCCCGACGAGTTCATTCCACTCCTCTTCCAGCTTCGAGCCCCGCTCGACGGCCTCGCGGAAGTGCGACAACGCCTCATCGGGAACGTAAAACTGCTTGTCTTCGGGCCACCCAAGATGCCGTTTCGTTTCGCGTACAGCTTCTTCGCCGGGGGCATCGCTATGTGCTTTGCGCGTGCCGGCAGTCGGCATACCGTATCCAATTATGGTCTTGACTGAAATCAAAGAAGGCTTAATCGGGACTGATTGAGCCTCGCGGATCGCACTCTCGATCGCATCGAGATCGTTACCATCTTCAACGGTCAAAGTGTGCCAGCCGTAAGCTTCGAAACGTTTGGGCACATCTTCGCTGAAAGCAAGATCCGTAAAACCTTCGATAGTTACCTTGTTGTCGTCGTAAAGGTAGATGAGCTTGCCGAGTTTGAGATGGCCCGCCAAAGAAGCGGCTTCCGAAGCCACACCTTCCATCAGGTCGCCGTCAGAAACAATTGCATAAACGTAATGATCGATTAGTGAAAAATCCTTCTGGTTGAACTTCGCGCCCAGATGCGCCGCCCCCATCGCCATGCCGACACCATTGGCAAATCCCTGGCCCAGCGGTCCGGTTGTAATTTCCACGCCCGGAGTCAGGCCATACTCCGGATGACCCGGAGTCTTCGATCCCCACTGGCGAAAGTTTTTGATCTCCTCGAGCGGAAGATCATATCCGGTCAAATACAACAGCGAATAAAGCAGCATCGAGCCATGGCCCGCCGACAGCAGGAACCGATCTCGATTCTCCCATTTGGGGTTCCGCGGGTTATGCCGCAGAAAGCGCGTCCAAAGCACGTAGGCCATCGGAGCCGCGCCCAGGGGCAAACCAGGGTGTCCAGATTCCGCCTTTTGCACCGCGTCCAGTGAAAGCGTGCGAATTGTATTAATGCAAAGTTGGTCGAGGTCGGGAGTAGGGGTGGTGTTTTCTTTCGGCACTGAAGCGCTCATTTCACCGTCCTGATTCTAGATTGGATTATCAGTGATTACTTGCCCGTAAATTCGCTGCTGGCGTTCAAGCCCAACTCGATATCGCGCATGACGCGACATGTCGGGTTCGAATACCGCTTCAACGGGAACCGAAAAATCTTCGATACTCCGTATTTTGCCCGCCGCTTCGAGCGCAAGCAAGGCGGCGCCGCGCGTTGATGCCTCAGCACGTGCAGAAACGTTCAAGCGATGGCCAAGCACGTCCGCAAGAATCTGTACCCAAACGGGAGAAGAGCGTAATGCATGACCCGAGACCATGACGCTCGCGCCCGGCGCCAATGGCTCGAGGGCTTGTGCGATTAAGGCGAAACGATAGGCAACAGCTTCCATCGCGGCGCGAAGGATTTCGATCGGACGCGTTTGCAAGGTGAGTCCCAAAATTGCGCCGCGCGCATCCGGATTCCATCCGGTGCTTCGTTCGCCCGACCAAAACGGAAACAACGTCAGGCCGTGTGCATCCTCGCCCAGCCGGTCCAACTGATCCTCGATCGACTCAGCGTCTTCATGGGATAGCAATGATTCTCTAATCCATCTGTAAAGCGAGCCGCCATCCGACAGAGCTCCGCCGACCACGACGCGTCTTCGATCCGCCCGGTAGCACCATAGCTCTGACGGAATTTGCGCCGGCGGCAGGCCTTCAAAGAGCATCCGCATTGCGCCGGAGGTCCCGATCATGAGCGCAACCTTCTCACGCGTACTGCACCCGGCGCCGATATTGTTTGCCGCACCATCGCCGATTGCCGGAAACATCCGTGCCTCGCTGAGTTGCGGCCAGCGGTGGGCATACGCGGAGGCTAGCTTCTTAAAGGTGCGATAGTCAGAAGCGATCTCGGGCAGCTTATCTTCGCTGATGCCGAGGGCCGTCAATAGTTCCAGGTCCCATTCGCAGGTCCGCTGGTCCATCAGGCCGCTGCCGGAAGCCATGGAAACGCTGGTAGCTGTTTCGCCAAAGAAATGCCAGGTCAGGTATTCAGCAAAGGAAAACCATCGACTTGTTGAACCAAAGGCTTCTGGTTCTTCAATTTTCAGTCTGAGCAACTTTGCCGGCCAGTAACTGGGGTGAAAACGACATCCGGTGCGCGCGTGAAAGGTAGCTTCATCATGTTCGGCTCTCAGTTGACGAGTTGCCTGCGCAGCACGACGATCAGACCAACCAAATACTGGCGTGGTGGCCTGGCCGTCGTCATCTACCCCAACCAGGCTGTGCCAAAAACACGAAACAGCGATCCACTCAATGCGATTATTCGTCTCGTAAAAGTTCGCAAACAGCGCGTCAATGGCCTCCGCAACTTGCTCGAGTAAGACTTCTGCATCTATTGATCCGAAATCGGCGAGGCTCGTGGCCGTCGAATCTATTCGAATACTTTGCCCCGCCACTTCACCGCCACGCTCATCAAAAAGCGCAGCGCGCACACCCGAAGTCCCAATGTCGAGTGCGAGCAGCACCGGCGTTGTTGATCCGGCAATTACCGAAAGTAGTTCGGGCGACGGCTCAAATCCTTCCAGAACGTCGTCCAGCACATTGCTCATTTCTTTTTTTTGTCCCAGCCCGGAGGGCTGTCAGATAGTAGCCGGTGGTCGCAGCGTAGCGCAGACCACCGGAAAGCAAACAAAAAAGATTCCACACCCTGAAAGGGTGTCAGAATTTCTGGCAACCCTCCGGGTTGCTGAATTCTTTTTGCGCGTCTACCGGTGGTCTGCGCTACGCTGCGACCACCGGCTACTATCTGACAGCCCTCCAGGCTAAAACGCAGTTGCTTACACTTCCGGGTTCAGGATAACCACACGGTCCGCAAACTAACAGTTTGCGTTACGTAACCTCAATGGCCGAAAGGATCGCATAGGCTAATTTCGTAGTCCACCTTTCGCGGCAACTGCTAAAATGTGGCTGATGCAAGCAGAAACACTTCATTGCCCAAACTGTGGTGCTGCGAGTTCCAGCAATGCTTCGCAATGTCAGTTTTGCGCTTCTCGTCTGGCCACCGTCGCATGTCCTTCGTGCTTTGGCATGATGTTCATTGGCAGCCGGCATTGTCCTCGTTGTGGAGCGGCCGCCGCGATTGCCGAAACCACTGATGCAGAACCACGCCTGTGCCCACGGTGCCGCACTGAAATGAACTCAGTTGTTATCGGGGCGGCAAATCTACGGCAGTGCCTCAAATGTGATGGGCTGTGGGTCGACGTGCGGTCATTTGAAAAAATCTGCGCTGATCGCGAACAGCAGTCGGCTGTGTTGGGGGCTGCGTCGACCATGCCCCAGGATGCAGCTGGTAAGTCCAACAAGGTGCGATACGTACCGTGTCCCGAATGTGCGCAGCTGATGAATCGAGTCAACTTTGCGCGCTGTTCTGGTGTGGTCGTGGACGTTTGCAAACGTCACGGAACCTGGTTTGACCGCGACGAACTCAGCTCGATTGTGGAATTCATCCGCGGAGGCGGCATGAACTCGGCCCGTGCGAAAGAGCGGATAGAAATTGCCGAGGAGCGCGAACGATTGCGCCAGGAACAACTTGCCCTGGATACGCGGCAATCATCAAGTTTAGGTATTGGACTCTCAGACGACCATCGCGTGAGCGGCATCGCATCGGCCCGAGGCTTGTTGAAGTTTCTGTTGGATTGATTCGTAACGCAAACTGTTAGTTTGCGGACTTAGGTAGGACAGGCTTTCCAGCCTGTCACTGTGTAGCAAAGAGACATTTCACGATAAGGCAGAATTCGCCGTTCAGAAAGACAGACAGGAATGTCTGTCCTACTAATCCGCAAACTAACAGTTCGCGTTACTTAGAATGTGAACCGGGCCTGTAGCTCGATGCGCCGGTTGCCAGCCGATTGATTTGCTCCGCCTGCGCCGAATCCTCCTGCCGCCGTATTTGATTGCCCAAACAACGGTGAACTGAGATTTCCAATCGGAGTTCCCAGGTTTGTGTGGTTTAGCAGGTTCTGAATGTTTGCTGACAACGTCAGGTTGTAGCGTCTCGTGGGCGCATCTCCGTCGCCTCCGCCGCCGAAGCCTCCACCGCCTCCACCCCTTCCACCGCCGCCTCTGCCGCCGCCGCCTCGACCCCCGCCGCCTCGACCCCCGGCACCGCCTCCTCGGGGAGTGCTGACTATTTCAGGCCCAAAACCGATCGCTTTGCTAATCCGAAGGTTGACCGCGAAGAAACTGGGACCGCCGGCGAAGTTTCGCGGAATAATCACCTGCCCCGGCGTGGGGCTGGGGTTGAAGGCCCCGTAGCGTGTGAGGATTACACCTGGCTGCGAGGTGTCGGTAGCCAGCGCAGGTCGATCGGTAAACAAGGTATCGAAATTTATGTCGCGACCAGTCGTAATATTGAAAGGCCGTCCTGAGTTCCAGTTAAGAAACGGATTAAGCCGAATCCGCCAGGGTAACGCATTGATCGATCCCCCGAGCGAGAGACGATGCCTCACATCAACTGATGAACGGCCATATTCGCTGCTCAGGTCATATTGGTTTGCCGGAAACGTGTTAGCACCGTCGGTGTCACCGTTGGCATAGTTCAGGACGTAGGTGGAAAACAGCGAAAACTTTCGACTAAGACGATTATTGAAGTTGACGATCAACTGGTTCTGGTTGAAGCGCCCGCTTGATTCGTATTGAAAGATGTTTCCGACGTTGGGTTGGGGCCGGATGCCGTTTATCGGCGCATTGATGTTGCGGGAGCGCAGGACGTGAAGGGTCCGGGCCCCGATGTAACTCACAGAAAGCGTAACGTTAGACACCAACTGCCGCTCTACGCTCAATGAAGTTTCTATTGTGTATGGTGATTGCAGATTCGGGGCTACACGGCGAATCGTCTGCGGAACATTAAACGCGGTAAGTGCCGCAACTGAGGGTGCATCCGGAAAACGATCAAGGATCGCGGGCCCGTTTGGTTGGTTAACCGCGACGACAAACTGCTGCTGATTAATGCCGTTGAATCGATTGGCTTGCAGGGTCAGGTTCTCGCGAAAGCGATCGTAAAAAATGCCGAAACCTCCGCGAATCACCATTCGCTGCTGCCGCCCCTGCGCAGCCACACCCGGCGACCATGCAAACGCAATTCGGGGGGCAAAATCGGTGCGGTCATGAATGTTTGTCTGCGTTTCGTAACGAAGCCCAAGGCTCAGAGTAAAATTAGGCCGGATTCTCCAATCGTCCTGAATAAACGGGCCGAAATCGAGTTGTGAAACACTGGCTTCCGGATTTCCTCCAGTAATAGAAAACTGTGTGGCCCCGCCGCCTCGCAGACGAACCTCAGCCGGGGTGAATCCTCGATCAGCCAACAGCAAGGTGCGACGGTAACGCTCGATACTGGTGATCTGTATAAGCACCGGCAGCCCGGTCACAGGATGGTTAACGATCTCATTATTTGCGTCGAGTTGCGGCGCTAGACCGCCCGCGAATGTAAATGTCCCGGAGAAGTTCTGCGGCGACCGATCCGTAATCCAAACACCACGAACACGTATTCCAGCTTTCAAGGAATGTTGTCCGGCGCTCCACGAAGTAAAGTTTTGCAGCTCAAAGCGATCCTCATCATTGGACGACAAACCAACTTGCGCTCCGCCATCCGTGAAAGCTTCTGATACCCGGGTGATTACGGAAAAGTTTTGGCTCTCCTGCTTATTTCGCCGCCTTATGTATTGGAACCTTGTTTCGTTGATTATCTTCTGATTAATTAGCGCCGTCTCCGTCAGTTGCAGGGTGTGTTCCTGATTTGAGGTGTTGTACGCCCGAGACAAGAGATTGAAATCACCAACCCCGGCATTCTCACCGGTGGAACGCGTATAGGTGTAACGAGCGACCACTGTGTTGTCGTCGTTCAACTGATAATCCAACCGAGGACTCAGGGTCGTGCGACGTGAAGGCGCCAGGACCACCTCACTGAACGGTATAGGGTTGAAAGCGGGATCGAGAATGACTGCTTTGATAGTTTGATTATCATCGACTTCGCGGCGTTCGACGTCGATAAAGAAGGATGCGCGCTTTGAGCTGAGTGGACCACTCAAGTTTCCGCCGTAACGTCGAGTTTGATACGGAGCACGCACTGGTGCAAAGGGATTGCGCGAATTCAGCATCTCATCCCCGAAATTGAATGATGCTTCACCGCGTAGTTTGTCGGTGCCGGGTTTGGTGAAGATCTCGATTCGACCGAAACCGAGCCGATCGTATTCCGCGGAAAACGGATTGCGATTGATGCGAATCTCGCGGATTGACTCCTTAGGTGGCAGTCGGCCGCCGCTAAACCCATCAATGAAAGTGTCGCCTCCATTTAATCCCGCCGATGGGCCAGCCAGCGCTTGCAAAGCATCGGAGAGATCGTCCGGATCGTCAGGCAGTGCTTCCAGATCTTCACCTCTGAGCACGAGAGCACCGGCATTATTTTCCGGTTCGGTACTGATCGGCGATTCTGCGGTTATCGTAACTTCAGCTTGTTCGATGGCGACGTTTAGAGTGACGTCGAGCGGGATTGTTCGTCCGGCAGTGACTTCCACATCAGTGTTTTCAAACGTGGCAAAGCCTGGCGCAGTAGCGCGAAGGGTATATCGCCCTGGAGGGAGCGAGGGAAACGCATAGTTGCCTTGAGCGTCGGTAGTTGCCGTTTTCTCCACCCCGTTTTGATCTGCGACGGTCACCGTAGCGCCAATAATCAAACCACCGAATTCATCCGATACCTGACCTCGAAGTGTCCCCGACGACTGTTGCCCGTGTGCGATAGCGACGCAGAAAATCATCATCACCAACGCCGCCGCCCACTTCGTCCAGCGCATTGAACTGGTTCCCATCGACTATGTTCTTTCCTAAACAAACCAGCACCAGGCTAGGCGGAAAAACATGGCTTGGTACCGATTTGCTGACTTTAGGGGGAAAACCGTTTCAGGGGGATACGCCCGCGGTCTTGGTAGATGCAGCTCCGTAAAGCAAACTGTTAGTTTGCGGTGATCGGTTTCCACTCCGTCTGGAGTCACCGCAAACTAACAGTTTGCTTTACAGCCCGCTTACGGACTTGTTGGCCGCTCTGCAGGACCCACGCCACCACCAATCACGTCTCCGGGAAGGCCGGGACTCTGCGGCCCACGATTCGGGCCCTGCTGTAGAAATCGGCTCATGAACGCCGGTTCTCCGGTCACCAACATGATTGCCGTCACTCGCGACGCGTCAGCACCTTCGGAGCCTGACACGAAGACCGAGTCGCCCTTCTTCAAATCCGCAACAGTGATCGCCGGCAGGCCTTCAAGCATATCCTGGAAACCCCTGCCACCACGCGGGCGTCTCTCTTCGCCACCGGTAGCTGGACTTCCTTCGCGTCTTTCACGTGGCCTTCTCTCCTGGTTATTTTGCCCTTGCCGAGCTTCCGCAGCCCCCGCACCTGAAGCGCCTGCACCCTGGCGCTGCGGTCTATTGGCTTCAAAAGACGCGGCCATTTCCGGAGTCACGCGACGAAGCGATGAACGCGGGCCGACAGCAACTGTCACACTCTGTCCCTGGACGTTCTTGATGGTGACCTCATTCTTCGCCGGATTAACCGCGACTACCTGTCCGCCCGTCCTGGTCATCGAGCCTGCAATGATCTCTTCCGCGGTGAACCGCGCGCCATCGGTGCTTCTTTCCCCGAGCGCCCGCAATTGATCGCCAATCTTCAAATCGGAAAACGTGGTTCGCGACGCGTCTTTGATATTGAGAGAGTCGGGGGCATAACGAAAGAGCTTTGCCGAATCTGACACGGCAACGATGATAGGGCCCGTGCCTTCTCGTGAACGCGATTGCACGGTGACTTCCTTCTTACCTGCGTCAACCGCGGAAATGCGACCCACTAAGCCCCGCTGACGAAATTCTTCACGTTGGCGCTGCTGGTCCTGTGGACCTCCGGCTACAACCGCTCCTCCCATCACAACCACCTGACGCGCTTCAATTGATTTTCCGTCAGCTGCAGTTGCGCCCCTGGCAAACAATCGATCGCCGACAGCAATGTCTGCCAGCGCGATCTTGGCAGCATTTTGCGCCGACGTTTCACCAGGCGGCAGACGCAAAACGGCAGACTTATCATTAGTATTAATCGTGATGCTTTCGCCGGTATCTGACTTGATCGTCAACTGATTAGTGGCCTGGTCAACTGCAGTAACCACGCCAACCACGCGACTCTGGGCCGCCGCGGTCTGCGAAGCAGGGGTTTGTGGGGTTTGGGCATTGATGTACCTCTCCGCCACTACTGAGAAGGACAGGGACAATGCTGCAAATAAAACTTTTCTCATTACAAACTCCTATTGTGTTTGCCCGGGGGGATAGTGCTGGGAGGGACCTCTGAAGAGGTAAGTATCGTTCAGACGCATATGAATAGGCAAATGTTGTCCGGGGCGCCTCCTTGGAGTGCGCCGCCTTGTCGGCGCTTTGGCCCGCGGCGGCCTGGCGCCGCTTTGTGGGGAGCATGAAGTTACAATGGTCGTCACAAGCTTCAGCAATAAACGTCGCACGTGGGGCTAGACCAGAGCGGCGCCAGGCCGCCGCGGGGCCAAAGCGCCGCCAGGCCGGCGCACTCCAAGGAGTAGCTTATTTCATCGTCTTCTTCAGTAAGGCTACGAAATCATTGATATCGTCTTCGGTCGTATCAAAGGACGTCATAAACCTGACCTCGGAGATTTCTTCGTTCCAGACGTAAAAGAAGTATTGACTTTGAAGAGTAGGAATATGCTGTTCCGGAATTCGAGCAAACACCCCGTTGGCCTCAACCTTTTGGGTTATCTCTATCTGGGGCAGCGCCTGCATCTCACGGGCCAGCAGTTGGGCCATTCGGTTCGCATGCTCCGCATTCTGACGCCACAGATCGTTTGTCAACAGGGTCTCAAACTGGGACGAGATAAAACGCATCTTTGATGGCAGATGAGTACCTTGCTTGCGCGTGTACTTGAAATCCTTTGCCAGGTCGGTATTAAAGAACACGACTGCCTCGCCATACATCATTCCATTCTTGGCGCCCCCGAAAGAGAGCACATCGACACCAACGTCTTTGGTTATTGCTTTGAGCTTGACCTGCAGACGCGCGGCCGCATTCGATACGCGTGCGCCATCCATGTGCAACAGCATGCCGTTGTCATGCGCAAAACTTGCCAGGCTCTTTAACTCGCGCGGTGTGTAGACTGTGCCCATTTCGGTCGCTTGCGAAATCGAAATAACACGTGGCTGCACGTGATGTTCAAAGCCAACTTCATGAAGCAAAGGCTTGAGCTGTTCCGGTTTGAGCTTGCCGTCGGGTGTGGATACGGGAAGCAGTTTGCATCCGGTGAATTTTTCCGGCGCGCCGCATTCGTCAACGTTAATGTGCGCGGTTTCAGCGCAAATGATTGCGTGATGCGACTCAGTCGCTGCTTTCAAGCCGAGGACGTTTGCGCCTGTCCCACCGAAAACAAAATAGACTTCCGTGTCTTTGCCAAAATGCTCGCGAAACTTCTTTACCGCGCGCGCTGTGAATGGGTCATCTCCGTAGGCGATGACATGGCCGTCGTTGGCAGCTGCCATGGCTGCCATCACTTTCGGATGAACTCCGGCGTTGTTGTCGCTGGCAAAACTGCGTCTTGGTTTCATGCGCATCCCGCACTTCCCGGCTCCATGAGAGCCCAAGAAAGACGATCCACGAAAGCACACGAAATTACTCGAACAAGGAGGTCTTTTTTCGTGCTGCTTGGTGTCATTTCGTGGATCGTTCTGGTTTTTCAGCAGCCTGTTAGGCAGCTAATTCCTTCCGCCTTTGAAGTCCTTAATTATTTCCCTGGCTGCATTCGAGCCCGGGCCGCCGGTAACACCTCCACCCGGGTGCGTTCCTGCTCCGCACAAATACAGGCCTTTGATGGGAGTGCGATACTGTGCCCAGCCAATTAAGGGACGGAAAGTAAAGAACTGATCAAGGGATTGCTCGCCGTGATGAATATGTCCGCCGCTGAGCCCAAATGTCTGCTCCAAATCCAGAGGCGTAATCACTTGTCTGGCGACGATTAGTCTTCTTAAATCTGGTGCGTAGTTTGCCAATACGCTTAGCACACTGTCGGCAAACTCTTCACGACGCGAGTTCCAATCGCCGTCTTTCAGATTGTAGGGCGCGTACTGAACGTAGATCGACATCACATGCGCGTCCTTCGGAGCGAGTGAGGGATCTGTGAGTGAGGGGATGGTGATGTCCATGTATGGCTCCGGTGAGTAATCGCCATACTTGGCTGCATCAAAGGCGCGTTCGAGATAGTCGATGTCTGGTCCAATATGAATCCGGCCTGAAAGTTTTGAATTGTCGCCCTTGTCTACATTGGCCGAAGGGAACGATGGCAAAGCGGACAGCGCCAAATTAATCTTGGCCGAGATTCCGAGCGCCCGGTAGTTGCGAATCTTTGCGAGAAAAGTTGGATCGAGCTCGACGGGATCCACGAGCTTCAGGAGTGTTGTGCGTGGGTCAGCATTGGAAACAACTGCTCGCGCGGTAACCTCTTCACCGCTCTGCAGCAGAACCTTCGATACCCTTTCCTGAGTTGTCTCAATTCGTTCAACTGCGGCTGCGGTTCTTATTTCAACCCCCAGGCTCTGCGCAGCTTTGGCCAGGCTTTCAGTTACCGCACCCATTCCACCTTTAACAAACGAAGACGGGGCGATCGCGTGTCCATCCATCGCGGCCTGCCAGAGAAGTCCTGTGCTGGTCCCTGCCGACCATGGCCCTGCAAAAGCGCCGAACAGACCGCGCGCCGCTACTGTGGCTCGCAAGGTTTCCGTTTCAAACCATTCTGCCACCAGGTCAGCCACCGCCATCGGCCCCCACCGAAGCAATCGATAAGCGTCCTTCTTGCCCAATCCTCGAAACGACAAACCTAACTTGCCCAGGTTGAACAGTTCACCCGCAGATGGGTTATCAATTGCGGGCGGGGTCATCGTCACCAACGCCGCCAGCACCTTACCGATACGTGCGAAACTCCGCACGAATTCAGGGTAGCTTTTGGCGTCGGTTGGAGAGATCTTTTCTATTTCACTGACAGTGCGGGCCGTATCGTTGTAGATGCAGATTGAACCAGCGTCGGGTGTTAACGCCAACACACGAGTTTCCGGCTTGATAGTTTCCAACCCGTGACCTTCCAGACCGAGATCTTTTGTAACTTGAGGCAGCAGTGGCCCGGCGGCATGGGCCAGGGTTGAGCAACGAAAGCCAGGATGAATCTCCTCGGTGACCGAAGCGCCACCGACAACTTCACGACGCTCCAGCACAAGCGTTTTTAGTCCTGCCTTAGCCAGGTAGCAGGCTGCCACCAACCCATTGTGGCCGCCGCCGATGATGATGATGTCGTAGGATTTCAATTCTTGCTTAGCGGCTCTGCCGCAGTCCGTGCGGAAAGGCTATGCCTTTCCGATTGGTTTTCTTATTTCGAGGCTCCGCCTCAGATCGGAGGCGTAGCCTCTTAGTTTGATGAGACTCCCGGTAAGGCATAGCCGGCATAGCCTTACCGCACGGAAGGCGGCAGAGCCGCAAACAAGTCCGACCTAAATAGTGCTACTTCTGATCCGCGTCTATCCGCGTAAATCCGCGGCTTATTGTCTTAGAAATCCTTCAGCATCTGCATCGCGGCATTTCGTCCCGGCGCGCCCATGATGCCGCCCCCTGGATGCGTTGCCGATCCGCACATGTACAGATTTCTGATGGGCGTTCGATACTGCGCCCAACCCGGCGCCGGCCTGAGGAAGAAAAGCTGTTCGAGCGTAAGTTCGCCCTGGAAAATATTCCCTTCCGACAAACCAAAATCGCGCTCAAGATCCAGTGGCGTGACAACCTGCCGGTGCAGAATCAAGTCTTTGATGTTGGGTGCGTGCTCGGCGATCGTATCAATCACCGTGTCGCCAAACTCTTCCTTTTTTTCATCCCATGATCCTTCTTTCAGGTTGTAAGGCGCATACTGCACAAAGCACGACATCACGTGCTTGCCCGGCGGCGCCACCGAAGGATCAGTCAAACTCGGAATAACGATGTCGATATATGGTCGCCTTGAGAAGCGGCCGTATTTGGCTTCATCATACGCACGCTCCATGTACTCCACGCTGGGCGAGATAGACATGGCGCCGCGCAGATGCGCCCCCGCGCCGGGCTTCACTTTGAAATCAGGCAAACCGTCCAGCGCCAGATTCACTTTTCCCGAAGAGCCTCGGTATTTGTAACGCTTCAGATCGTCGGTGAAATCGTCCGGCAAGTGCTCTTCGCCAATCATTTTCATGAAGGTCAGACGAGGATCGACGCTTGAGGAAACGAAGTCCGCATAGATCTCGTCGCCATTCGCGAGCACAACACCTTTCGCCTGACCGTTCTTCAGAAGGATCCTGGCGATAGGCGCCTCCGTGCGAATTTCCACCCCTGCTTCGCGCGCCGCGTCGGCTATGGCATTCGAGATGGCGCCCGTGCCGCCGCGCGACAATCCCCACGAACGAAAAGCGCCGTCAATCTCCCCCATGTAGTGATGCAATAAAACGTAAGCCGTACCCGGCGAACGCACGCCAAGAAATGTGCCGATGATTCCAGACGCAGACATCGTCGCCTTGAGTACGTCAGTCTCGAACCACTGATCGAGAAAATCGACTGCGCTCATGGTCATCAACTGCACCTGGTTGTATTTGTCTTCATCTGAGAGCTTCTGAAATCGCCGGCCCAGGAACAACAAGTCCTTGAGTCCCTTTGGATTCAGTGAGGTGGGATCCGGCGGCGTCATGCTCATGATGGGCTTCACAAAGTGGGCCATCTCGAGCATTGCCTTGCCATATTCGTCGTAAGCTTCGGCGTCGAGTCTTGAGTGGCGGGCAATCTCGCGGCGCGTCTTGGCATGATCGTTAACGCGCCATAAGTAATCGCCGTTGGGCATCGGCGTAAACGTGCCGTCGAGCGGCAGGATTTCCAGTCCGTGTCGCGAGAGATCTAGCTCGCGAATGATCTCGGGCCGCAATAGTGAGACAACGTAGGAGCAGACGGAAAACTTGAATCCCGGAAACACCTCTTCCGTCACCGCCGCGCCGCCGAGCACATGCCGCCGCTCGAGCACGAGCACCTTTTTTCCTGCGCGTGCAAGATATGCGGCGTTGACCAGACCGTTATGTCCACCGCCAATGACGATGACGTCGTATTTTTTCATTTAATCTCGAAAGATAAACGATCCACGAAATCACACTAAGTGTCACGAAAAGAGACTCTTAGTTCGAGTCATTTCGTGTGCTTTCGTGGATCGGCTCGTCTCCCTTGAAATTAAGTTTGCTGAAGATTCGTTAGGATACTTATAATCGCTCGCCCTTACAAACACGCCTTTGACGTGCGTGCCTCAGAGAAGACGAAGCGCAACCGCTCGCCTCCCTAATGGAAATAATGGGCGTGCTTGTAGGGGCATATGAATTGGAGCATGTCCCTGAGTTAATAACTGAATAGCGGCGAGTCGAAAACACAGGTCTGAGATTTAAGAGATGCTGAACGCAGGAGTGCTCACATTTAAGGAGTTTGCCATGCGCGAGCCACTGCCGCTGGCGACCATTCACCAAGCCGTGCTCGAGTTTTTGCGCGGGCGCCATGACGTGGTTGTGTTCGGAGCCACCGCTGTCAACGCATATGTTGATGAGCCCCGCATGACGCAGGACATCGATCTGATGTCAACACGTGCTCCAGAACTTGCCGAAGAGCTCCGATCCCATCTCAGCGAACTATTCCACATCGCTGTGCGTGTACGCATAATCGGCGAAGCGAAAGGCTATCGTTTGTTTCAAATTCAAAAGACCGGCAATCGTCATTTGGTGGATGTTCGGCCTGTTGAGTCTTTGCCGGGGTCACAAACGATTGAAGACATACGCATATTGAATCCTCCCGACCTCATAGCACATAAAGTTATTTCTTATAATGGGCGCCGTGGAAAACCGAAAGCTGGAACCGACTGGCGCGACCTTGCGATGCTTCTGCTGACTTTCCCAGAGTTCAAGAGTACATCAGGCCCAGTTTCCGAAGCACTGCAAGCGTTGGGAGCGAAAAAAGAAGTAATGAACGATTGGCGAGAGTTAGTGGCCCAGGATATAAGCTCTCCCGACGAGGATAGTGAGTTCGACTAAAATTCAACGCCTGCTGCATTCCACACTAACAAATGCCCATTGGAACCGCCTTTCACGAACGAACATTTCAACTGTGCGAGAGCCTGAACTACCGGGAGTGGTCAGGTTATTACGCTGTCAGTTCATACGAGCCGCATCATGAGCATGAATACAACGCGATTCGCAATGCGGCTGCGTTGATCGACATTTCGCCACTGTTTAAATACAAACTGACCGGCAAGGATGCGACGCGGCTGGTTGATCGAATCATTACTCGCGACCTGCGCAAGGTCTCGGTGGGCCAGGTCATCTACACGCCCTGGTGCGATGAGCAGGGCAAAGTTATTGACGACGGCACCGTTTCGCGTCTCGAGGAAAATACCTATCGTTGGACCGCAGCCGATCCGAGTTTGCGTTGGTTCACACAAAATGCCTCCGGGATGGATGTGCAGATCGAAGACATCTCGGAGACGGTGGCAGCCCTGGCCCTGCAAGGGCCAACTGCGGGACGGTTGCTGAAGAGTTTGGTGAAGAATGCGGACATTGACAACCTGAAATACTTCCGCGTAACAACCGGAACGATCAACAGTGTTCCGGTTGGGGTTTCCCGCACCGGGTACACAGGCGATCTCGGTTATGAAATTTGGGTTTCCACAGACGATGCGGTGAAGGTCTGGGACGCATTGATGGCAGCGGGCCGCGCTTTCGATATTCATCCGGCAGGTATGCTGGCTCTGGATGTGTCACGAATTGAAGCGGGCCTGTTACTGATCGAGGTAGATTTTAACAGCAGCAAGAAAGCGTTAATTGAAGAGCAAAAATACTCGCCCTTTGAAATGGGTCTCGGAAGGTTGGTCAGTGTCGACAAAAACAGGTTTATTGGCCAAGCGGCATTGATTGCCGAAAAGAAGCGAGGGCCGGCGCGCGAGATTGTCGGACTGGAAATCGACTGGCCGGAAGTTGAGAGTCTTTATGAAGCGGTGGGTTTGCCTCCAGCGGTTTCGGCGATTGCCTCCAGGGTTGCGGTTCCCGTATTCATGAATGGCCAGCAGGTTGGTAAGGCAACGTCGAGCACCTGGTCACCGACTTTGAAACGAATGATCGCCCTGGCGACGGTGAAGAGCGAATACACTCGACCAGGAACACGACTTCAGTTTGAGATCACGGTCGAAGCAAAGCGTCATCGCGTCGGCGCTAAGGTGGTGAAGACGCCTTTCTTCAATCCCAGGCGCAAGACCGCCACCCCGATTGTCTGAATAGGCTATCCGCAGATTACGCAGATTAATCGAAAGGTGTATAACAAACGTCCAAGTTCTTGTTTTTTGAGGAAGAAAGTGCGATCCACGAAACGACACGAACTGACGCGAAAGACGTTAGTGTCCTTTCGTGAATGTTCGTGGATCGTGTGTACTCGTCGTTCTTTGCAGCGTTTAGCCGGCTGTGCAATCTGCGTAATCTGGGGATAGCCTTTACTCCCAAACCGTGCGTTCTTCCATTAAAGAAATCATCGATAGCTACGATCCGAACGCGCCACTCGAGCAGGCGCTTACCATTCCGGCGACTTGGTACAGGGACGAACGCATCCACCAACTGGAGCTTCGAACCGTCTTCGCCAATTCCTGGCTGATGGTTTGTAGAGTCGATCAGTTAATCAAACCCGGACAGTACGTCACTACGGATATTGCCGGCGAGCCTATCGTCGTTGTTAGAGGCAATGACGACATAATCCGTGGCTTCTTTAATGTCTGTCGCCATCATGCCGCGGCCGTGATGACCGCGCCAGATGGGAGCGCTCCTCATCTCCGCTGCCCATATCACGGTTGGACCTATTCACTCGAAGGCGAACTAAAGGGAACGCCGGATTTCGCGGGCGTGTGCGACTTTGATCGGGCTGCGAATGGTCTGGTGCCTGTGAACACCACGGTTTGGGAAAACTGGGTGTTTGTCAAAATCAACTCCCCAGACCGGCCGGCGGCAGACAAACCAGAGGAACAACTCAAACTGGAGGATTACCTTGGGAAGGATCTAATCACTCAAATGCGTCCTCTGGATCTCCAAAATCTTCATTGGCTGGAGCGCCGTCACTACGCATTTGATTGCAACTGGAAAGTCTTTGTCGATAACTATCTCGACGGCGGTTACCACGTGCCCCACCTTCATAAAGGGCTCGACAGCGTGCTCGACTACAGCAACTACATGATCGAGAACGGTGAACGGTTCTGCCTGCAGTCGAGTCCCATCGTAACGGAGGGAGCGGAAGCACAAACCGGCGCGGTGCGAAAAGGCGAACGGGCTCTTTACTATTGGATCTATCCAAACTTCATGATCAACTGGTATGACGGTGCGATGGATACGAACCTGGTAATACCGCGTGGAGTAGACAAGACGGAAGTCATCTTTGATTTCTACTTTCCCGACGTCTCCGAAAGCGCTCGCGAAAGGAACCTCGCCAGCATCGAGGTGGGCCAAAGGATTCAGGATGAGGATGTGGCCATCTGCAAGTCAGTGCAGAGTGGGCTCAACTCTCGAGCATACCAGGCGGGACGGCTTTCAGTGCGGCGGGAAGCGGGCGAGCATCTGTTTCACAGGCTGCTGCATGCGGATTTGGCGAGAGGAATCAATGCGGCTTCGCCGCCTTCCGTGCGGTGAGGCTCTGCCTTACCGCACGGCCTAGCAAGATCCTCGGAGGCTACGCCTCCGATTGTGAGGCCTAGCCTCAAAGACGATCAAAGTCCACCGGAAAGGCAGAGCCTTTCCGCACGGAAGGCGGCAAGCCGCGGAACTGAACGTAAGGAAAAGTTGAGACCACGTTCACCGCAAACTAACGGCTTGCGTTATCTTGCGCCTACTTCAACAAATACTCCTTCATAAACATTACCGTCGCGTAAAATTGGAAGTCCTGGTTCTTCTTCTTGTTGAATCCGTGGCCTTCGTCTTTTGCCATTAAGTACCAAACGGGCGCTTTGTTCCCGCGCACGGTCTTAACCATTTGCTGGGCCTCATTCAGCGGCACCCTCGGGTCATTTCCACCCTGCACCACAAAAATCGGCTTCGTTATTTTGGCCGCGTGATTCAAGGGCGCCGTCCGCAACATGAATTCACGCATTTTTGGATCGCGTTCGTCGCCATACTCCATCCGCCGGAGATCCCGGCGGTAGGATTCGGTTCGCTCAAGAAATGAAACCAGGTTCGAGATTCCCACCACCGGCAGCGAGGCAGTAATGCGATCGTTGTAACGCGTGGCCACTGCAAACGCCATGTGACCTCCGTAGGAACCTCCCGTGACCATTACATGCCTGGCGTCGAGACGCGGTTGAGTCGCAATCCAGTCCAGCAGTGTGCCAATGTCCTTGTACGTGTCTTCGCGCAGAAAACCGTTGTCGAGCTTCAGGAAGGTCTTACCAAAACCTGAAGAGCCCCGCACATTCGGATAGATCATGGCGACGCCGAGTTCGTTTAGATAGTAGTTGCTGCGTCCCAGGAAGCTCGGTCTCGATTGGCCTTCAGGGCCGCCGTGGATATTGATGACTACGGGACGCGGGCCCGTAAAGCGCGCGTGAGGCATGTAAAGAAACCCGCTGATGGTTCGGCCATCGAAAGTCTTCCAGCGTACCAGCTCTGCCTCGGAAAAGTTTGCGGTATTGAGCCCGCCGGTCTCGCTCTCTGTCCAGCGGTCCACCATGCCTGTGCGCACGTTCAAGGAGAACACATCAGCCGGCGAGCGGGCGGACGATAAGTTGAAACCAAGGTCGCGGCCATTGTCATGCCAACGGATGCCACTGATTATGCCGAGGGGCAGCTTTGGTGCAGGCTTTTCTTTTCGTGTGACTGTGTCAAGTAAACGAAGACGTCCCACGCCCTCTTCGTTGGTAATGAAGGCTATGGTTTTACCGTCAGGGGATAGCTGAACCGAATCGACATCCCACTTGATGTGACTAGTCAGATACGTGTGTTGCTTCGTTGCCAGATCGATATAGGCAAGACGCATGAACTCTGAATCTTTGTCGGTGGCGAGGTAAGCGCCGCGACCGTCCTTGCTGAATTGGGCCCCGCTATACGCGATCTTCTCAATGCTGCCTTTTGGTGTGAGCAGGGTCTTCGTGCCCGTAGCAACGTCAACAATCCAACCATAAGTTTCATTGGCCGAGACAAATTCACCAAGAAGAAGCTTGCTATCATCGGGTGACCAATCGCTTACACCCCAGCCACCTCCTTCAAGCTGAAGCAGCAGACGATCGCTCTTCGGCTCCGAAGGATTGATGATATAGAGATCTGTGTCTTTGCCGTTGCGGCGCGTTGAAGTGTAAACCGCACGGTCACCCGCGTTAGACCAGTTCCATCCTGTATTCCGGGATTTGCCGTCGGTTAAAAGTGTAGTGACGCCGTCAGCCAGATCGTAGCGGTAGTATTGGAAAAATTCGTTGCCGCCGATGTCTTTGTTGAAAACGAAAAAGTCGCCGGTCTTTGGGCGGTATGAAGCTCCGCCGGCACGTTCACGTGAGAAAGTCAGCTGAGTGCGCGCCCCGCCAGGCATTTTCACCAGGTGGACCTGGTTAGTATCTCCGAAGCGCGTGCTGATGAGCATCTGGCGTCGTGTGGGATGCCAACTCGCAATTGAGGCGGAACGAAACTCCGTATAGCGCGCCACGTCTTCACCAATCGACGCGGGTATCGCAGGGATTCCTTCCACCACAAGATTGTCGCCGGGCATGATCTTTTCACTCGACTCGCTCTGCGCGAGTGCCCCAGTCGTTACGAGGGAAACCGCAAGGAAGAATGTGGCCAATAGACGCAATGAATTTTTCATGGTCAAGCGCTCCTCAGGGAAGTAAGGCAAACTGTTAGTTTGCGAGATGTACGCGGCACAATTGCGAGGTGACGTAATATAACTCAAAGTGCATGAAGGAATGATAAAGTGCACGGACTATGGGACCAGGATGCGGGAAGGGACCTTGCGGCTCTGCCGCCGCACAGTGCGGAAAGCCTATGGCTTTCCGTGACCGCAGCCTCTCTTTTTCCTGAGGCTCAGCCTCAGGAAAAGAAAAAACAACCTCTCGGAAAGGCAGAGCCTTTCCGCAGTGTGCGGCGGCATAGCCGCATGGTAACCCGGGCTGACAGACTAATCGCAAACTAACAGTTTGCGTTACCAAAAGCGATGAAAGAATCCTCCCACCCTCGTGAACAACGCGGCAGATTGCTGCGAGTGCTTGGTGTCGGTTTCGGACTCGCCGTAATCATCGGCAACACAATTGGCGCCGGAATCTTTCGCACGCCTGGCCAAATAGCCGAACAGCTCCCTCATCCATGGTTGTTCCTGGGAGTTTGGATCCTTGGCGGTTGCTACGCTTTGCTCGGTGCTGTCTCCATAGCAGAGCTGGGGGCGATGATTCCGAGATCGGGTGGGCAATACGTTTTCGCGCGTTATGCGTTGGGTGAGTATGCGGGTTTCATCGTTGGTTGGAGTGATTGGATTTCAACTTGCGGCTCTGCTGCGGCAGTTTCGCTGGTCATCGGTGAATTCGCCGGCGCGCTTTTTCCCGCTCTTAACGGAAGAGCTGTGACCATCGCAGTCACAGTGGCGATCCTCTTCGCTGTCTTGCAATGGCGGGGGATAGCCTGGGGCAGCACCACACAGAACCTCACCAGTCTGCTCAAGGCGCTCGCTTTCCTCACCCTGATTGCCGCTGCGTTCATTCTGGGCGGGCAAGGTTCATTCACGTCTTCAGGGACCACTAACTTACCCGCGGGCTTGACCTTGCTCGCAGCCATCATGCTGGCGCTACAAGGTGTCATCTATACCTACGACGGTTGGGCGGGCGTAATCTACTTCTCCGAAGAAGTAAAAAATCCTGGGCGGGATATTCCCCGAGCGTTATTTGGCGGGGTGCTTCTCGTCATCGCGATCTATTTGCTGGTAAACGTGGCGCTGCTCTACGTCATGCCACTTTCGCACATTGCCGGAACGAACTTTGCCGCCGGTGCCGCAGCGCAGGTGATCTTCGGCCGTCACGGCGATGCGGTTTTCCGGTCTTTGACAATCGTCTCCATGCTGAGCGCGATCAATGCATATCACTTGATGGCAACACGCGTCATGTTTGCCATTAGCCGTGACGGACTCTTCACCAGGCGGGCGTCTACAGTAAATGAAGGCGGCACGCCCACCGTTGCTTTGTTCATGAGCGCGGCGGTTGCGGTTCTCGTCATTCTCTTTGGGCAGACCTTTGAGAGGGTAATCGCTGTCCTGGCATTTTTCTTTGTGGCCAACTACACGCTTTCATTTATTTCGGTCTTTGTGTTGCGTCGTCGCGAACCTGACAAGGAGCGGCCTTATCGGGCCTGGGGATATCCATGGACCACCGGGCTGGCGCTCGCAGGATCAATTCTGTTTTTGGTGGGAGCAATTGCCAGCGACGCGATATCCAGCGGCACCGGAAACAGCGTCTACGCCATCCTGCTTCTGGCTATCAGTTACCCTCTGTTTCGTCTGATGAAGTCAGTCGCGTAGTTGTAAAGCAACCTGTTAGTTTGCTGTTGATGGGATAGACACGACTTAGTGCAGGCTTGATCCTGGCGACCGTCCCAGCAAACTAACAGTTTGCTTTACACGCTCCGCTAACTGAGGGTTTGCGCTCGAAATGCTCGTGTTCGTCACTGATCTCGGCCCGTTCGTCACTGGAACCTTCGTCATTCACCATAAGTTTGATTAACTCTCGCGTTCTTCGTGGAACGTCGTGTGAATTCGTGGATTGTGTTTTCTTTCGCCTTTGGCTCCTGAGCAACAAGAACGAAGCAGCACCGGGTCAAACATAAGTGGAGACAGAGAGAAACAGGATGAACAATAAGATAAGCGCCAGATTCTGGACTCTTACCTTTTTATCATAGTGGACGAGCAAAGGTCGCGAAAACGATCCACGAAACTACACGAACAATTACGAAAGGGTTTTTAGTGTTTCTTCGTGTGTGTTCGTGGATCGTAATTCTTTTGTGATTCATCCCCGGGCCGGCGATTTCTAAAAAGGGCGGCCCGCTGGAAGATATCAGCGCAACAGAAAGACGCGCAGGCGTGATGGTCCAAGGCAACTGGCTCCCTGAAGCGGAACTGCAGAATAAGTTAAATCAGATCGCGATCCGGTTTCAAAGTGCTGGCAGTAATTAGGCACTCGCGCTCCGAGCGGATTCAGGCTGGCAGGCTGGCAGATAGTAGCCGGTGGTCGTAAAGCAAACTGTTAGTTTGCTGTTGATGGGATAGCAGCAAGTTTATTACCGGCGGAATTGTCGCCGCCGACAAGCAAACTGGCTTTGCACAAACGGTCGCGAACGGCAGTGATGGGTCTGAGCCCAGACTTCTTGTGCAAGGCCAAGCAAACTAACAGTTTGCTTTACGTTGTCGACGATCGTAGCTTCACCAACTCCCGGCGCCACTAACCCCCGGAAAATCGTCAGCGGCTCCGACACTAAATGCGTCACCTTGTCCTCTAAAGGGATTGATTGTCGGAGCGCTATACGTCGGATCAAATAACATCCATAAGTTGTAAACCCCCGAAGCATGAACGATCGGTTGATTGGTTACCACTTCATACTGGTCAGGACCGTGACTAAAGCTGATTTGCTGTCCGGTAACATAAGCCGTTTTTACGAAACCGCCTTCCTCAGAGCGGGGCGTCAGGGAAAAAAGAAAGCGTCCCACACCTGGGATGTCCAGCCAGATAAAACGGCCACGGACTCCGCCCTGGCTCTTGAAGATCGATTTACCATTCTTGCGGATGTCAAAACTGAAAACGCTCAACTCGATGTCTTCCATCGCCAGCATCTTCGCCTGCCGTGCCAGGGTGTCGCGATTACTCTCGACCTCGGGAACAGGACCGTCTGAAATCAGGAAGTAGTCCACGAGCTTCACGCCTGTGCGGGGATTGCCCATCACTTCGATCGCCAGCGTGTCACCGTTATCAACTATGATCGGTTTCTCGTAGTTCCGGAGAAAACTCGACTCGATTCGCGTCGTATCAACGCTCCACTCTTTGGCTTCCTGCGCGGTTGGCACTACCGAACGCAACGTCACTTCGAAGCTGCGTCTGTCCTTCAATGGCTTGACTCGCACCTGGTAAATTGCCACCCGCCCATCCCCCAACTTGAGCATTCTGATGAACGGATTGACATCCAGTTCATTGGGCGCCATCTTCCCGACCACAACACCGGGGCTAACGGGCCCGAGATCCAGGGCCCCGGCTGGGACGACTCCAACCCCCATTTTGATTACCGTGCCATCGCGGAAACTGACACCGCCCTGCCAGACGGGTCGATCCTGGCCAGCTACCGCCAGGGTCATGAAAGCAGTCAACACTGGAAACGTTAGGACCCTCCAAAGATAGCGTCGTGATTTCATCGCTGTTCTCCTTTGATAATGCGCGCCGTCGCGGTTGGTAGTGGCTCAAAGCCCTTCAGGACCGCGACCGTCGAATAGCTGGTGCTGTTTGACGTAATCACCGTCGAGCTCTTTAACGGCTGTTCTGTTACTTCGTTTTTGATACCGGCCGAAGACTTGTTTCTCCGATGACGACTTGCTACTTGAACTATTCTCGATGGCGCCTGGACGGGAACGGTCTTGTCGACCACGAGAGGGGTATAGCTAACGCTCGGTGTCTCAGGCGGCGCCTCTGGAATGCCAACAACCGCCACCGGACCGCCAACAATGTACTGCGCGTTTTGTTTACCTGTTCGGTACGCCACGAACACCATCGCAGTCACCGCCAGTAATAAGATCGCCATGATTGGCACCGGCACTCGCAGCGAACCGAGGAATAAATCACGCAACCGCGACGGAGCGGCCGCCCCACCTGAACTCGCCGCATGGTGCTTACGAAACGAGCCCATGACACGCGCGTCGAGCGATTGTGAAGGCTGTGTTGGCCCAGCCTCGCGAAGTAACGCCCGAACTCCTTCGAGCTGTGCGAGTTTTTCCTTACACAATGCGCAGGTGGACACGTGTTCATGAAGGAGCTGTCGGCCTGTCTTGTCGAGGACGCCATCAAGCGCAGGTTCTAGATTTTGTTGTGCTTCGGTGCAGTTCATGTGGACCTTCCTCTGAATTCAAATATGCTGAAAGCCGCGAGGTTAAAGATTGACGCGCGCGACTCAAACGCATCTTGATAACATCAACCGTCGTGCTGGTGACGGACGCTATCTCTGCATAACTAAGTTCCTGATATTCTCTTAGTACCAGCGCTTCCCTTTGTAATACTGGTAACCCTGCAACCGCGGCAGCCACGGTCGCTTCGCGCTCACGGCCCAGCACGTTATTGAGCGGATTCTGCGCAGCCGCGCAGGGAGCCGCTATTTGCCAATCGTCTGCCATCTGTTCTTCAAGTCGATAACCTCGACGGCGCCAATGTAAGAGAATATGGTTACGGGCCACTCCACACAGGAAAGTTAAAAGTGACCCCCGTTCCGGCGCATATCTTTCCGGGTGTTCGATCAGGGCGATAAACGCCTCGTGCGTCACATCTTCAGCCGTCTCATGATCTCCCAGCATGCGCAGCGCAAAGCCAAACACACGATCACGGTAGAGGTCATATAACTGGCTGAAAGCAGCTTCGTCTCCGTGGGAGCTTTTCTTAATCAGCCTGATGTGGTCGCGGGGATTGGTCATTTAAAGCAAGTTGCCTTGAAGGGGGAACACTCTATTTCCACCTTCTTATTAACATCAGAAGGCGAAAAGTAACGATCTGGCCGGAGAAAATCTTGGGTGGGGCCGTGTGGGTCTTTAAGGCATTGTAAGAACGATCCACGAAGTTACACGAAATTTCACGAAGAAGATTTCGTGTTGCTTAGTGTGATTTAGTGGATCGTTTAATTATCTTCAGATTGATCAAACTCCAGGCAGATTTTCCTGCATCAGAGGGGCCACCGCCACTCGGTTTCTGCCGTTATTCTTGGCTACATACAGAGCGCGGTCACTCGCGGTGTAGAGCGTCCTTTCGGAATTAGCGTGGGCCGGGCAGGCGGCAAGCCCTATACTTACGGTGATGTTTTCGACTCCTTCAACTGATTGCTCATTGAAAATTGCCAGCAAACGCGTGGCTGCTAACTCCGCCTTCGCCGCGTCGATTCCGGCAAATAACAATGCGAACTCTTCACCACCCAACCGCGCGGACGTGTCATTATCACGAGAGACCCTGGCCAGAGTGTTCGCAATGCTCCGAATCACGACATCGCCAAACGGGTGGCCATATTTATCGTTAATCGCCTTCATATAGTCGATGTCAAGCAACAGCAGCGCGCAGGGTACACCGTATCGACGCCACCTTTCGACTTCGCGAGTCAGCGCCACACGGAATCGCCTCCGGTTGGCCAATCCGGTCAGCTGATCGAAGTCGGCTTCCTGACGCAGCCCGTCCATTGTCTGCCGCAGTTGGACCAATTGAGTAACGCGTAAAGCAAGTAGTTCGGCTTCTGCCGGTACTTCGAAATAGTCAAAGGCGCCCACTGAAATAGCTTCCTGCCGCAACTTCAATGTCGAGCTTTCATAGCCAACCAGGATTAAGGGCACGCCATCTTGAGTTTGACCTAGAATGCGGCCGAGTTCCTTAATTGAGACACCCTTCGATGATGTGTCTGCGACTACGATATGAGGACGAGTGCGATGTAGAGAAACTAGCGCGCGAGCGCCAGCCGTCACGCCTACGATCTTGAGACCTGCCGACTCGAGCACGCCGCCATAGGAGACATCAGCCTCGTCTGTAATCAAAAGCACACGGCCCTGATCGCGCGACGTTATGTCGGCCGGTTTCTGTTTCTGGGCGCTTGTTCTCAAGAAAACCTCGATTGCCTGGGGGAGCCCTGCTATAACAAATTGGAGCAGTTTTGTTCTTTGAGGAGAACTACGGTCGGGGTCGTTGTTAGCATAACCTGCGCATGGATGGGCCGGTCAACGTTTAACAGCCGAGTGTGAAGCAGGCGTAAGTCAAAAAGGCATCCGTCGAGGGATGCCTTTTAGTTTGGATATTGGTGGAGCCGAGGGGGATCGAACCCCTGACCTCATGACTGCCAGTCATGCGCTCTCCCAGCTGAGCTACGGCCCCATTTGATTAGCGACAAACTAAGTGTCGAGACTTGAAAGAGTAGCCCGCTACGAAAACACCGTCAAGCAGGGACGCTTTCCAGCCGTGGGTCGATTTCGAGTAATTGAGGTTATTACAGAACCGAGCGCGGTAGCGCCGGATGCTAGAGTCAACTTTGGTGATATCCGTGGGCAAATGGCGAGTAGATCAAAAACCATGAGCGGGCAGTTGTTCGGCGCCAGCTTGACTCTAGCATCCGGCGCTACCGCGCTCGGTTCTGTAATGCATATGACTTTTAGCTCAATTGTCTGCCGATGGAGCTGATTGCCGGAAGTATAGCGGAATGATGCTTGTCAACAAGGGTCGGTCGTTGCAAGTGAAAGCGGCGGTGTGCTATAGCGTTGTCCCCACATCCTCTATCTAACGAAGCCTATGCTCAAAAAGTACAAAAATGAGTTTCTAATCGCTATACATGAAGCCGGCCTCGACCCCAGCATGTTCGAGGCAGAAGAGGGCGAAAACGAACCTGACGATCCCCTCTACCCAAACGAAGAGGTCAACCAACCGATTTTGTTTATTCGGCTCAGGAACTCTCCTATTAAATTCTTGGTTAGAGAAGTGGACACAAGCTTCCATAAGGTCGATTACAGATCAACTTTTTTTGCTCCAACGTTTATATCTGGCTTCTGGTACAGGGACAAACCCGCAGCTGAAGTGCTCGCCGAATTTAAAGAATGGCTTGAGCATGTTGCCAAGAAGTACATCGAAGACAATAACCTACCCGACTACTGGTCTCAGCTGAAGATGTACGGTTCACAGATCTACCCTGACATTCCTGAGGGGAAGGACAGTGAGTTTACCGAGGAAGCGAAGGCGGAAGTGCGCGACGCCGTCAAGCAGTTCAGGGCTATGATCGCCGATGAATTCGAGCCGACACCCGAGCAGTCGGAGTTCATCAAAGAACGCTTGGACTACCTCTGCAGGGCAGTTGAAAGGCTGAACCGCTTCGACTGGAACGGAGTCGCTGTCTCGGTCGTCATGAGCATCGCAGTCAACCTGAGCGTGGATACCGAACGCGGCCGTGTTCTCTTCAACATGTTTAAGGCAGCATTCCAAGCAACGACGAAGCTTCTAAACTAGCCTTACACCCCTAGCCGTAGAGCGGCTTCACGAGTCCCGTCGTGGCGGCGGGCTGAACGTCTGGTTCTTCATCCTGCTTCCGCGACGCTTTCCGCCCCAGGGGTATCCGCTAAAACAAGTAAGAGAAGATACGATCCACGAACACACACAAAGAAACACGAAGTTATTTCGCGTCAGTTAGTGAGGTTTCGTGGATCGCCCATTCTGAGAAACCACAACCCACTTTGATTTCTCCACGGCCTGTAATACATTCGTGGAGAAATTAACTTTCGCCATGCCACTTCCCCCCAACACCAAATTCGGTCGTTACGAGATTCGCTCCCATATCGGCGCCGGCGGAATGGGTGACGTTTACCTTGCACAGGACCTGCAGCTGCAGCGCCCGGTCGCGCTCAAGTTGTTGCCGGCCTCGTTTACCAACGATGAGCAACGCCGGCTCCGCTTCGAACAGGAGGCGCGCGCGGCTTCGGCACTCAATCATCCGAATATTTTTACCGTTTACGAATTCGGGCAAACGGATTCAATCCATTTCATCGCCACAGAGTTTGTAGACGGCCTGACGCTGCGTCAGCACTTGATCGCGACGCCATTGAAATTGAGTGAAGCGATTGAAATAATTATTCAAGTCGCTTCTGCTCTGGTTGCGGCCCACGCGGCGGGAATTGTTCATCGCGACATAAAGCCCGAGAACATCATGGTCCGCCCTGACGGCATTGTTAAGGTGCTGGACTTCGGCATTGCAAAACTCGTTGCCAACGAGGTTGCGGTCGATCCGGACGCGGCGACAGAAGCTCTATTTAAAACCGAACCAGGCAAGCGCATCGGCACCGCCGAGTATCAGTCGCCCGAGCAGGCGCGCGGCCTTCCCATCGACGAGCGCACAGATATCTGGAGCATTGGCGTAGTGCTTTACGAGATGGTTACCGGACGCATGCCCTTTCACGGGGCGACGAAGACTGACGTTTTGGTTGCCATCCTTGATAGAGACCCGCCATCACTTGACCGCTACATACAAGACGCGCCTGCCGAGTTGGAGTTCATTCTCGCCAAGGCGCTTCGCAAGGACCGGGAGTTGCGTTATCAAACGACGAAAGATTTACTCACAGACTTGCGGAGCTTTCAGCACGCGCTCGGGGTTGGCGATCCACACAAGCACTCCGTCGCACCGCATTTAGGTGACACGCTGCACACAAGAACGACCACGCAGGAGGACGCGGGCCGAACCCTCGGCGCGTTAACGGCACGCACAACCTCCACCAGCGGCAACTCCTGGATCAGAAACCATAAGGCGCTCCTGGCGCTCTTCCTGTTGATCGCTGCAGCCGTGTTCGCCGGTTATAAGTGGTATCCCCGTCTATTCCCGCATCGTCCTGCCATCTCCATCAGTACGATGAAAGTAACTCGCCTGACTGCCGCGAATGGCGAGGCAAGGATTGCAGTGATTTCGCTCGATGGCAAATATGTGGCCCACGGCGTCGAGGTGGGCAGCCAGCAGGGCCTTTGGATTGGACAAACTGCTACTTCGAGCAATTTGCAGGAGATCGTTCCGGCCGCAGACGTGCGTTATATCGGGTTGACTTTTTCCCCGGATGGAAACTTCATCTACTACGTCATCAAGCAAAGGAACGATTCCATCGGCCGCTTGTATAAGGTGGCGGTGCTGGGCGGCACGCCGACGAGGTTAGTGACTGATATAGATAGCCCGGTAACGTTTTCACCGGACGCTGCGCAATTTGCTTTTCTTCGCGGGACCAGCGATGGCGAACGGACGCTGATGATTGCGAACTCCGATGGCACAGGCGAGCGGGAAGTAAGAACGCGCAGCGGCAATGAATTCTATGTTTTCGGTGGGCCAGCGTGGTCGCCCGATGGCAAGACGATCGCCTGCGGCGCGGGCACGCGTACCCCGGCGGCGATGAGCGTGGTCGAAGTTGACGTAAATGACGGAAGCGAACGAAGAATTACCTCGCGGAATTGGATATCAATAGCCCAGGTCGCCTGGCTGAGCGACAGCAGTGGCTTAATGGTGAATGCCATCGATCAATCGGCAAATGCCGTTTTGCAGTTGTGGTATATCCCTTATCCCAATGGCGAGGCACAGCGAGTTACCAACGACCTCAGCAGCTACAACGGCGTTAGCATGCCGAAAACTTCAGACACGATCGTCAGCTTGCAAGGCGAGCGAGTCGCCAGCATTTGGCATGCGTCGATGGATAACCCGGAAACGGCCAGACAACTTACTTCGAGCAAGTATGACGGATTGGACGGAGTTGTCTGGCTGCCGGATAACAAGCGCATCGTCTACACGTCGAACGTCGGGGGAGAGGAAAGTCTGTGGATAGTAAAAGCTTCGGGAGGCGTGCCTCAACAGTTAAACGATCGCGGCAGTACTTATTGGTGGCCTACCGTTCCCAACGATGGGCGTTACGTTTATTTCGTCTCCGACATCACTCCCGGCAACAATATCTGGCGACTGGAGCTTGAAGGCGGTGAACTGAAGCAAGTTAGCCACGGGAACGAGGGATACGCACAAGCTTCGCCGGATGGCCGCTGGATTATTTACTCTTCGTCTGCGTCGGGGAAAACCACCCTTTGGAAAATGGCGGCCGACGGCACTAACCCGGTACAACTCAGTGACAAGAGCGTGATTTGGCCGGTGGTTTCCCCTGACGGGAAAATGATTGCGGCTAACTATCGTGAGGAGACTAAGGCACCCTGGAAGATCGCCGTAATACCGCTAAATGGCGGGCCACCAATACAGACTTTTGTTATTCCCTCCACAGTCCTTTTTCCGGTGCGTCTTAAATGGAGTCCTGACGGAAAGATGATCGCGTATAACGATTGGCGAAATGGTGTTTCCAATATCTGGGGCCTGGCTCTCGCAGGTGGTCCAGCAAAGCAATTAACAAACTTCACGGCCGGCCGCATCTTCATCTTTGACTGGTCTCGTGATGGACGCCAACTCGCATACGCGCGCGGCACCGTCACCAGCGACATCGTCACACTCACCAACTTCCGTTAGGTAGGATAGGCATTCCTGCCTGTCCGCTGCTTCCCTTCAAGCCTGTTGGGCAACAGAGACAGACAGTGAATAAACGTTTGGTAGGATAGGCATTCCTGCCTGTCCGCTGCTCCCTTCAAGCCTGTTGGGCAACAGAGACAGACAGTGAATAAACGTTTGGTAGGA
>JBBPIC010000010.1:139249-141986 GCA_038040525.1 Acidobacteriota bacterium
TAGGCATTCCTGCCTGTCCGCTGCTCACCGCAAGGCCGTTTTGGCAACAAAGACAGACAGGAATGTCTGTCCTACCTCCCCGCAGAGCTTGCAACCTGGCCGCAAAGCGCGTAATTAAAGAGGCATCAACCCCCTGACAACGGCCCCGTTTCAGTTTCCCGTTCTCCCCGCTCCCTCGATGGGTCGAAAAGACTTCTGACGGATGAGGAAATGATTAACGGAGTTTGACCACCAAACTACTGGAGGAAGTGAAGAGTCATGAAGACTAATTTCAAACTGCAGCGCGCTGCGGGTCTGTTAATTCTTATTGCCCTTGTCGCCGGCAGTGTTCCGTCATTTGGCAGCCCACAGCGACGTCGCACACGGCGGCGAGCTCCGGCGGCGCCCAGGATCGTGTATTACACCGTGCCTGCGAACACCGTGATTCGCGTGCGCATGAACGAGCATCTCAATTCCAAAACTGCTCGCGTCGGCGACCGCTTTTCCACAAACGTCACCGAGCCGGTCTATGCTCCAGGCGGCGAACAGGCCATTCATGTAGGCAGCAGGATTTGGGGCCGCGTGTCGTCAGTGAGACCCGCGGGACGTCGCACACCGGGCAACATCACAGTCGGCTTCACGTCGGTTCAGCTACCCAATGGGAAGAGTTATCCCATCAATGGTTCTCTGACCTCCCTGGAAGCAGACGATGTAAATTCCGACAACGAAGGCACGGTGAAGGGTAGCAGCAACAAGAAACGTGACGCGGTGTTTATCGGGGGTGGCGCGGCCGGTGGAGCGCTGATCGGTGCGATTGCCGGCGGAGGTAAAGGTGCAGCTATCGGCGCCCTCCTCGGCGGAGCACTAGGCACCGGCGCGAGAGTTTACGAGAAGGAGAAGGAGGCTGATGTGAAGTCCGGAACAGAGTTTGGTGTGATTCTCAATCGCGCGGTCACTGTGCCGAAGTCTTAGGTAGGACAGACATTCCTGTCTGTCTCTCTTACCCAACAAGCGCGTTGGGACGAAATACTCATCGCAAGGATGGGGGCCATCGTGGCAATGAAGTCAGTGCCACCACGCGGGTAGCGGGTGGGCCGTTCGCATTGTCGATTGCCAATTGCCGAATGCCGATTGGCTGTCTCGGTAAAGGCCAATCGGCAATCGGAAATCGCCAATTGGCAATGTAAGAGCCACCCGCTACCGCGTAATGGTATTGACTTCATCTTAACCAAAACAGACCTGATTGCCACGAACGACAGGCAGGAATGCCTGTCCTACTTTTTTCTCACCGCCGCGGTATATGCTATCGCGGCGCCAACAATTAAGAGTACAAGGCCGGTCAATATACGAAAGTAATCCGGCAGTTCCTTCACATCTGTACTGGTGATGACGACTGCTGCGGTTGGCTCAAGGAAGTAGGCGCGGTAAGCAATCACGCCACCGACAGCCGCAATAACGATTCCGAATATGATTGCGAGATATCTCAACAAATACTGGGCTCTGATCTTTGTATTTTGTACTTAGTTCTTTGTACTTCCACGGAACCAAGCCAGCATCGTGGCGCTGAAGTCAGTACCACCATCCGACGTAACGCAAACTGTTAGTTTGCGGATCGTTCGCTGGAAACAACGCTGAATGTAATTCCAACGGTTCGCAAACTAACAGTTTGCTTTACAGGTCAACGGACTTAGCAAAAACGACAGACAGACAGGAATGTCTGTCCTACTTCCCTTTGAAAGCCGGCTTCCGCTTCTCTAAAAACGCGTTCACTCCTTCATCCTTGTCCTCGGTCGAGAAACACAGCGCAAACAGATCCACCTCGCGGCGCAGACCTTCGTCCAAAGTTGAACGCGACGCGACCTTCACCGCTTCCTTGGCCAGGCTGAGGGCGACCGGACTTTTCTCTGCAATGCGATTGGCAATCTCCATGGTCTTCGCTTCCAACTCCGCTGCGGGCACCACATGATTCACCAGACCGATAGTAAATGCAGTCCTCGCGTCAACGATCTCTCCTGTCAGGATCATTTCCATGGCCTTGCCTTCGCCTATCAGACGCGTCAAACGTTGTGTGCCGCCGCCACCGGGAATGATCCCGAGGTTGATCTCCGGTTGTCCAAACGATGCTGTCTCGCTGGCAATGCGAAGGTCGCAGGCCAACGCCAGCTCACAACCGCCGCCAAGGCAATAGCCATTTATCATTGCAATAACAGGCTTGGGAAAAGTGTCGATTGCGGTAAACAGCGACCGGGCGGTCATCACGTCGCGCTGCATCATCGCCGTACGTCCGGCAAACTCGGCGATATCCGCCCCGGCGATGAATGCCTTGTCTCCGGCGCCCGTGATCACTACCACGCCGATAGAGTTGTCGTTGCGAAGCCCTTCCAAAAGCGCCGCGCCTTCTTCGCGTGTCTTTATGTTCAGGGCATTTCTCTTGTCCGGTCGATTGATTGTGATAATACCGACGCGGCCTCGCTTTTCAAATAAAAGCGTCTCGTATTTTTGGGACATTGCCTGCGACATTTAGTTGATCTCCAGAATGAAGTAGGACAGACTTTCCAGTCTGTCTTTAGAACGCGGTAGTTTATTTGGGCTGATCCTAAGCCTTCGCCCCACAATCGGTCAACGCGCCCTGCAGTAGGGCGCCTCTTTGGAGTGCGTCCGACCTGTCGGCGCTTTGGTCCGCGGCGGCCCGGCGCCGCTTCGGTTCGCACCAATGCTTCGTTGAAGGTCGAGGCATCCTACGGTTGGACCAAAGCGC
>JBBPIC010000085.1:0-21623 GCA_038040525.1 Acidobacteriota bacterium
ATCGAAGCTGACTCACAGCGCAATGCGTTTGTTTTTGCAAGAAAACTGTGAGAAGCATCTAACATTGCGCTCCAGCCGATCACAGATTCCACCTCTCTTCATATACTCCACAGAGCATATACCCTGGCTAACGACGGGGAAACTAAATCAACGAGGCCTTAATTGAACTGGAGTGCGCGTCAGCGCGCATCGGCACCCAGTCACCCACGGGAAGGTTTGGGCTTGCAACCTGAGTTATGTTTGGAAGATGGAGGAATCACTATTCCGGTGAGTATCAATGCATCAAGGTGTTTGTTTTTTAGGACTGTCCAGCACTTGCAGAGTAAGCATTGCTAAAATGCAAGAGAATCACTTACTCGCGATCGCGATATCGATTCCAAGACCAATGGCTCTCCGATTCACGCTCTTCGGCATCGTACTCATCCTCACCTGTAACGTAATGGTCAATATCCTTATCGATCCATAGCAGCGTCAACACTGACCGGTAGGACGGCATCGCAATAGACTCTTCTTGGATCGTTTTGCTCGAATCAATACGCTCGCCCTCGAGCCAGGCCGGCGCCGCCACTTCGCGCATATGTTCAGGAAGCCGGTTGCCTTTGAAAAAGTCTGCAGCGTATGTGCCCGAACTCAAGTCCTGCCGCGGAGTGATGAAATAGTCGAAATCTTTGGTTTTTCGATGGTAGCGAATCTTACCGTCCTTGCTGACGACCAAACAGCAACGATGAGGGCAAAACTGAATGTATCGCGACGAAGCGGCAGTGAGTGTTACCTGGAAGCGGTCTGCCATTTCGCCCACATATTTGAGCGAAGGTCTTGCAGACTGACATAACGGTTCGAACATTTTTGCAGGCATCAACAAGGCAGCTGCAAAAGCGCTCGCTTCAAGTTCATCTGGGCTGTTTGTATAGAAGGGCAATAGATCTTTATCCTCACACAAAGCAAATTGTGAACTCTCCTGCAACAGCAAATGGCCCAGTTCGTGTGCTATCGCGAAACGTCGGCGGCCCGGTTCTCGAATCATGTCGTTAACCCGAATGAAGTTCAATTTTGGCGAGCGTGAGAGCCGCGCTTCTGCCCCGGCGAGGCCGCCATCAATCACCAGCGCCCGCTGGGTCATAGCGATAGCTTCAATATCGATCTCGCCAACATCGCTGATCTCCAATTCGGAAATCACTTGATCGGCACGCCGTTCGGCAGCCCGTTCTCGAATGACATCCAGACTCATATTCGGCTTTCACCCTGCTCAAGGTCCTCAATTATCGCAATTTCTTCAAGCATCGAGCGAAGATCTTCCTCAGCAGCCTCCTCGAACTTCCGAAATGCCACTCCATACTGCGCAGCGACCGGGCCGGGTAATCGGCTTATCGCCTCATTTAATCGCTTCAAAAGCTGCGGCCGTGTCAAGCCAATCGTCTCGGAAGTAACTCTTCGCCGGATCTTCTCCAGCAGTTCGGTCCGCATCGCATGCGCACTGGCCTTCCAGGAGTATGGCGTCTCCTTTTTGAGACGGGTGACGAGTTGCAGGATGTGGCCAGCGACTGCATCAGGATGAAGTCCTGCTTCTGACAGCGCCTCGCGCGTCTCTTCTGGTGTCCAGTCGGCTTCGCTGCTCAGCTTTGAAATCCAACGAAAGAGATCATTAGTCTCCAATTTCTTTCCGTTCATAGCCCATCCCTCCGGGCGTCGGCGGATTCTGTTCACTGGCAATGCGCTGTCGCACTCTTTCCAGTTTACGATCCAGCCGTTTGGTCGCGTTGTATACGTCCTTAATAGATATGCCCTTCGCTTTCGAGATTTCGGCGGGTGTATCTGCGCCGTCCATCTTGGCCTCAAGCACGTTGATCACAATCTCGTCATCCGTACATTCATCGATAAGCAAACCAAGAGCTCGATCTTCTAGAGGTGCGTCTTCCTGCTTGATGAGGACACTCAGAGGCGAAGGACGTGCCGGTACCAGCCAGTCAGCAGCCGGATCGCGTTTCTCCGAGCCACCCTCCCACGCTGGAGCGTCCGGTGATTTAGGCTCCGGCGCTGGTGCTAGTAACGTGTTCTCCTTACTTTCGGCGAGGTGATTGAGAAGACTGTCGATAACCCCTCTCAAGTATTTCCTGATGTCCGGCTCTTTGTCAGGTCCCACTCACGATCGCCAGAGAAAAGTTTTTCGACAGCTTTGGAAACGATAGAGTCTATGGTCTCGCCGCCAGGCAGTTCCACGGGATTCCGCGTGCGCCAACGCAAATTACGGCTAACACTGAGCGCGTACCGCTCTAACTCTAGTGCGATGCCGCGCCACTCGTCAGTTGAGATCCGGCAGACCGCTTCGTTAGCCTTCCTGTTCATCACTCACCGTACTCCAGATAGTTATGCCGGGACGAATCAGTTTTTTGCCGCGTGTCAGTGCAACGAATGTTACTGGCAGACTTTTTGGACCTGATAGTCGATCACTTTTTGCTGCGCGGCAGCTTCCGGCAGCGCCTATTAGGTTTCGGCTCAATTAAGCACACGCCAAGTTCGGGAGCAAGGCGGCATCTTGGCGAATCTGAACACTTCGGTGGCAGTACCCGGAGAGATGAGAGACCCGACGGTTCTTTTTTCATGACCAACGGCAAAAGTGGCTTTTCATCCGGCACTGATTAGTGGGAGCAGAGCAGATACAACTGCGGAGCGAGCGGGGCTTGCTAAGGCTGCTTCCGGATGATGAAACGTAATGACAAGGAGCGAGGACAAGATAATGAGCACAGTGAGCGCCGCCACGAAAATCCACATTTTCGTAGAGCTTAATAAGAATGACAAAAAGAAGGTCGAATTCGATACCGACGACGTAACCGGCCTTCAGATTAAGGAACGCGCCGGCGTGTCCGCCGAGTACGATTTGGCTCGCCGTCACGGCCAGAAGCTCGAATTGGTCACAAACGAGCAGACGGTCGAGATAAAGAACGGCGACCAATTCGTTGCGTTGCCGCCCGGAACCATCAGCTAACGAGGGTCACCGATGACTACGGACATTATTGAACGCCTGACAACGGAATTGAAGGATAACTATGAGGGCGCGGTGACGGCGAAGGACGGCGGTGTAACGTTGGTTCTGCTACCTGAGGTTCACTTTCCGCCCGGCTGTGAGCCGGCATCCGCCGCTGCTCTGGTGGCCTTTGACCCTTCGAAGGCGAAACCAGATTTCTACCTGAAAGTAATACCTGCCGTCCGCGGTACTCAGCCTCAGCACGGGAATGCACTCGTCGCGGGGGAGAACTGGTACACGTTCTCTTACAACCTTGGCTGGACTGAAGAACATACGGCCGACCAGTTCGTTGGGGGCATGCTGCGGAGGTTCGCGTGACTACTGGCATTGAAGTTCGAATTCCGGGTCATCTTTGGGGACGTCTGTGGGAGGAAGTTCGGCGGCCCGGTCCCCGTGAGCCGGTAGTTTTTGGTTTGGTATCGCACGCTCAGACCCTGAACAGAACCTTGCTACTGGTCCGTGATGTCATAGTTCCACCCACGACCGCGTTTGTAGAGTCCAAAGCGCATGGGGCCAAGTGGACGGGAGCTTACAACATCTCTCTCTTGAACGAAGCCTTAGAGCGCGGGCTGGGGATATTGATTTTCCACTACCACTCAGGAACCGCGCAGGTGAGGATGTCAGAGGACGACAAGACGAGCGCGCGTCAGCTTCTATCCGCATTTCAGATGGTGGCCCCAGGGAGGCCCCACGGTTCCGTCGTCTTGGGTGACTGCTCTGCCGGCGGTTTGATTCTAGTGCCTGGAACATCCCGTATTTCGAAAAACTTCCGCCTTCGGTTTTTCAGCGACGAGATGACGACGTTTCCTATTTTAGCGGCGAATGCGGCGGACTTGCTTTCGCATCAGAGCCAACCACTTCTCGAAGGTAAAGTGACGCGGTCAAAGCTCGCTAACCTGGTCGTAGCAGTAGTTGGACTCAGCGGAGGTGGTACACAGGTCGCAAGACACCTCGCCTGCCAGGGTGTGGGAGAGCTGATTGGCATAGACGCCCAGCGCGTCACGCGAGATAACTTACTAGCGACAGGCGAGTTCGGCTGGCTAGATATCCTCCTGCGTCGACGAAAGACATCCGTCGTCAGGTCGCAGGTGTGGTGGATCAATCGGCACGTCCGCTTTACGGCTGTGAATGCTTTTGTACCAGAGCCGCCGACCATTGCGGCGCTCAAGCGGGCAGACCTCATCGTTGGTTGTGTCAACAATCTGAATGCGCGTGCGGACCTGCAGGAAATCGCATGGCGGTATTGTATCCCGTACGTGGATGTAGGGCTGGGCCTTTACCCGCTCAACCCGAATGATGAGCTTTCGGAGATTGGCGCCATCAGTGGCAACCTCTTTGTAGCCCTCCCTGGAGGAGCGTGCTTGTGGTGCACGGGGTTTCTCAGCGATGAGAAGATTCAGCTTGAAGCGGGCGGCGACAGATCTTATTTGCGGACTAAGCTTGCGCGTAGCCGGCAGAATTCAGCGGCATATGTCGCAAGCTTCAATGGAGTATTGGCAAGTTTAGCTGCCAGCGATGTTCTGCAATTGAGTCTCGACTACGCCTCAACGATAGCCGTGCGGAAGCAGTTTGATGCCCTCAGTGGCGCGGTTTCAGAGGTTGTGGTAAAGAAGAATCCACATTGCCCGAAGTGCTCGTCTGTCCTCGCCGCCGGCGATCCTTTGTGGCAGTGATTCGACAAAATCACTTTCCGATTGCCCGCAAGAATGCCGCCAATGTCGCAAGGCGGCCTGCATTGTGTCATTTTCGGTTCGGATGAATCCGCCATTCGGTAGAAGTCGAGGCAGAAGGTTTATACGAACTTCAGTGTTAGGCTTGTGTGCCTTTGGAAAACACGAACTTCAGCCCCGGCGGGCTGACTCAATTGGAGGTTGAGGTTCGCAGTTCAGTTAAGCATACTCTTACCGTTACAAAAGTCCTGGAGTGGTTGCAACGTGGAGTAAGGACGCCGAAAGAGGCGGTGCTGAAAGAAAAGTTGCGGACCTTGCTTTCATCGTGAATTCTCTGTCTGATGACAGTGCCGTACCAACCTTGCCTTGGTGGTGCTGTCTGGCAATCCAAACAACCTGAAAGTGTCACAACTAATTCAACGCGATCCACCCGAAACAGTAGTGCTTGCGGGAGCGGGCATTAGTGTTGAAGAGCCCTCAGGAATTCCGGCTGCTTGGGGATTGTCTGAAGCGCTGCTGCGATGGATAACTTCCAACCGCTCGCTTCGATCGGAATTAGCTCGCCGAATGACACCGGGCAGTCAGTTCAATCCTTACCAGTTCCTACGGTTTGAAGGTCTTATTCAGGCGATCGCTGCCATAGATCCGAATGTATTCCAATTCCTGGAGGCCACCCAGGTATATGGCGCTCCTAATCGTAATCATCGCTTGTTGGCTAGGATGGCGCTTGAGGGGCGACAATTCTGACGACGAATTTCGATACTCGGATCGAACAGGCAGCCGGCGAAGCAGAGTTACCCACATTTGTCCTTTCCGCAACTCGACGCGCCCCGGCTCCATCTGATCGCCTAATCAAGCTTCATGGAAGCTTCCCCTGGAAACGCGGGCGAAACGTGACTCCGTACGCAACGCTGACACAGATCGGAAAGCTGGGACTCGGGTTCGAACGATTCCCGGAATTTAGAGACTGGTTCCGCCGCATAACCGCCGGCAGGCAATTGATCGTGATTGGATACTCGGCCTCCGATAGCTTTGACGTCGTGCCGCTAATCGAGAATGAGACACGCGCGGAGTCGGTGAAGTGGCTAAGCTATAAGCCGGACCAGGCTCCAAACTACGCTCGCCGAGAATCCATTGAGCCGCCTACAAAAAAGGGTAATTCTCAGGACCATCAACGATGGTGTGTTCGGTGCCGAGGGAATTCAAGAAACAGCGGGAACCGCCTGCGCGTTGAACACCCTTGGCATCCAAAGCCGGCGCGCGGACCTAATGAAAACGGCGCAGCGAATTCTGAAAAGCCTCGATGCCCGCACATGCCCGGTCGTAAAGTTGCTGAGGGTCGCGGCCGCTGCAGAGATAGCCCACGCCAAGAGCAATTGGCAAAAGTTGGACGAGCTCGAGCGGTCGGCAAACAACCTGATTATGAAGCTTGACCCGGCGGACCATTGGAATGTGCGCGGCGTGTTAGAGTTTCTGCGCCGGTCAGTGAACAAAAACAGGATCCGTCCACTGAGGTAATGGAGTTTTTCTATCGGGGTTTCAACAGCAACTTTGTTCCCTTCTTTCTAGCGTGGGCAATGGCGAGAACTAATACAGAACGTGCGCTACCAAAAAATCGGTGAGTGTTTTCCCTGTTTAGCCCTTCCAAAAGTCGAGCTAAATACACATCCCTACCCGCCGTAATTAGACAATTCTGCGCGCCCGCAACCGCATCATCCTCAAAATCAAACACATCATCCACAATCTGCAAGAGTTGTCCTAGATCGTCTAAGTCACCCCATGACAACTCACGTTGCTTTTCACACCCCATCGTCTTGAGGATGAATCGCAGCGCTACTGCCCCGCGTTCAAGCCCATCCCCGGAGAGTTGGTTGTTTGAGTCTTTGTCATATAACGTCAGAGCTAATTCCCGAAGCTCGAGTTGTGACAAGTCATTCAAGATGATCTCAAAAGCGTTTCGTGCTTTCTTGTCGAACTGTCGCCAATCGGTTACCACGTCGTAGGCGCACGATAAAAACGCTGCCTGCCCAGCCTTCCAAGCTTCCATTAAGTTCCAGGGAGTTCCAAATCCCGCATAACATAGCCCTAGACGAATTGATTTTTTGACGTAACGAACACGCTCAGCTTGAGAGATTCCAAGAACTCCTGCGTATTGGACCGAGCGCAAGAAGGCGCTAACAGCAGCAACAATGTGAGACAGAATCATGAAGAGCGCCGTTAAGAAGTAATGCCATTGCCATTTCCTAATGAGACCCTGATTGGAATCACCTCGTACCAGTTCTAATCAAAGTCCTGAGCGATGGAACTGGCAGCGCCGACTGACAGGTTAGATTCCACGGGCGTACCCGCCTGAAGAACTCGGTCAAAGGAAATCCGGAACCAATAGGTATACCTCTTGGGGTGCTCCTTCAGATCCGCGCTTAGCACTGCCATGTCCACCCACCTCCACTCTTCGATTTCGGCGGGGTCAGGCCTAGGAACTCCTTCGAATGATCCGATAAGAACGTGATCATATTCATTTTCAATGAACCCATCTTCGAGGTTGGCGCGATAGACGAAGTCAAAGACTTCGCTCAGATCCGAGTCGACCCCCATTTCCTCTCTAAGTCTTCGTCTGGCGGCTTTTTCAATCGCTTCGTCCGGGCGTGGATGACCGCAACAGGTATTCGACCAGAGTCCGCGCGAATGGTATTTCGTCAACGCCCTCCTCTGCACCAGCAGTTGTCCTGCGGCATTAATAACAAACACGGAAAATGCTCGGTGTAGCACTCCCAGCAGGTGGGCTTGGGTTTTGTCTTCTATTCCTATTGCCTCGTCCCGTTCGTTCACCATGACAACCTTTTCCTCGGTCATGTTCGCGGGAAGGTTTCCGTCGGTGATTTGTTTGAGGCGCTCGAACGTATCCTGACTAAGGAGCATGGTGAATTGGTCTCCACAACAGAGACACCGATGAGGACTTACACGGTGCCGCCTAATCACTTGATTAAAAGGCTAAGGGCGCTGATTCCTGTCTCAGGAATTGTAAAGATAATTCCTTGTTATCCAAACAGGTTGAGTACGATCCAGCCTTGAAAAACTTGCGGAATTGAGGTCTCGGTGTATTATCGCTCCAAAGTTTTGTCGAAACAATAGAAAAGGTCCCTCAGTTCAATGATGGTTTGCTCCGTCGTTTCAATTCGCGTCAGTTTCAGTCCGATTAGCAAGAAGGAATCATCAAACAGTCATTTAGCGACCGCCGGAAGGACTTGGATCAATTCGAATTCTGTTTAAAATCGACTAATGGGGGTATTATGTGGGCCAATTGACCCGCAATTAGAGGCTCCTATGATCGCCGAAAGTCCAGCACAACAAGATGCCCCCGACGGAAATTCTTCAAACCGACAAGCTCTCTCCACCGAAATCGAATTCCTTTGGCAGGCTCTAAAGGAAACGGCAAATTTATTGATGAAGGCTATCACCTTCTACTTAGCAATTGCGGCAGCGATCCTAGGCTATGTTCTCTATCATCCCCTTGCGCCATCGCTTCGGATCATTGCTTTTTGGATGGTCATGACTATTACGATGCTATTCACAATCGCCGTTGGAGCGGTGAGTTGGGGATTGTGGACAGGCGTGCGAGATTTACAGTCTGCACAAGAAAAGTTATCGCCCGAGACCTTCTCTCAGCTGGGACTGCACCGATTTTTTGACCGCGCGCGAGCCGTTTTCTGGATCATCATAACTACTAGCCTATTGATCCTGGTAATTCTATTGGCCGCAATTGGCCGCTATTTGCTTGAATAGTCCAAAGAGAATCTTGCCCACGGTGTTCAAGTCTCCAATAATCTCCGAGATCTGGCTGTGTCTGAAAATTGCTTTCCGACCGTTTTACACGCAAGCGAAAAGGGTCATTCTACGACCTACGCTGGTGCGCCGGGAATTTGCTTATTCAGCGGGCTGGAGGCCGCGTGACGCGTTATGCGACTCAACTTTCACTAGGTGAGGAGGGCCAACAGTGACCAAAGATAACGCACTTGCGGATCCGATAAACCCCCAGCAAAAATTCCTTCAGTAAACACAATAGAGTGCTACACATGCCGGGAAGTTTCAAGAAACGAACGTAAATTGATTTGCTTCACCACGACAGAAAACTAATTATCCTACCCAATCCTGATTCTGAGGCACAGCATCATGACCAGAATGGATAGAGTCTATACTGGTGCAGGTCGGAGCGAAGGGAAGAGGAACCATTGTCGCGGGTTCCTTGAAACCTGATAGCTGCCTGAGTAAACTCAGCGCCGGTTTTTCCTACCCACTAAGACGAATCAAAAAGCTCTTCAATTTTAACTAGGGTCCGCCCCCGGACTCGTTTGCGGGAGTGCATACTATGCAACTAGATCAGGCAATCACCGAGTTTTTTATTGGCTACTTTTCCACCCATGACAGAAGCAAGAAGACCGAGGTGGCATACAAATCAGATTTGGAGCAGCTAGCAGCGTATGCGCCGAAAGAGTGCTCTTTGTTTTCACTTGACGCAGCGCTCATCGAAAGCTGGGCCGCTGACTTGAGGACCAAGTCTTATGCTCCTGCGTCAATGCGACGCAAGATGGTCGTCCTCAAAGTGTTTTGTTCCTACTGGGTTCGGAAAGGCGTCCTTTCGGAATCGCCCTTCTGGAGAGTCAAGCTCAGCTTCGGAAGAATATTGCAGCTGCCGCGGGCTCTAACTAAATCGGAAATGCGCGACCTCTTGGCCCAAGCCCGACTGAACCACTGCGCCGCTGCGGTCCCCCGTAAAGGCTCCGCATTAGCTAAGAGTAAAGTCCCGGGAGCCTCGGCTAAGCCGTATCGTGCGCTTCGCAATCTGGCAGTCGTCGATTTGCTCTTCGCCACAGGTATGCGCGTGGGAGAGGTGTCGGCACTTAACCTTAGCGACTTTGCCGTAGCCGAATCAGTTTTCAAAGTTAGGGGCAAGGGAGGTAGAGATCGGCTGGCGTTCGTTGTAGACGAACAGACAGTTCAAATACAGAGAGAGCACATTGAAGCACGTTCACGACTGACCTCCGATAGCCCTGCGTTGTTTCTAAATGCTTCGGGCGAACGTCTCTCTACCCAAGGAATTGCAAACATCATTGCGCAGTTTCGCAAGGAAGCAGGAATAGAGCGCCACATCACTCCCCATATGCTCCGCCACACTGTAGCGACTCTTCTACTACGCAATGGTGTGGATATCCGAATCGTGCAGGAGTTCCTGGGCCATGCTTCGATCGCTACGACCCAAAGATACACACACGTCACCAAGGATCATCTCATTCGTGTGTTACGGGAACACCATCCGTCCTTGGGAATTAGAGCAGCATCATGAGCGAGATAAAGCCGTAACCTGAAATCTATTACGAGGGGGTAAAAATTGAATAGTGCTGGTCGGGTCGTCGGTAGATTTGCCGATGATATCGGAGACTAAGCGTATGCCGAGTGATAAAAGTTGTTAGCACCTCGGGCGATGTCTGTCTTTTGGTGGTATTCCCCACAAGTCCCCGGCTGCATTTCCGTCGGTGCGGTAGTCTTTTAAGAAGTAGTTTGCATGGGTTGGCCCAACTACTGCGTAAGCGGCATGCCGATCTAATGTAAGGTCTATGTGATGTCGCTTCTTAGTGAAAGACGCGAGTTTAGATAGGCTCGGAGTCGCTCCCCTGTTCCTTGCTCGCCATTTCCGCAAAGGTTCCCAAGAAGTCCCCCAACGGCAATCATGAGTCGTAAGAGGGTCATTGATTGTCAGCGAAGGTTATTGGGCTTGGCCCTCGTAAATCGGCTGCGCTCAGCGTAACGCCGACAATATATCCGGAGGATACCTCTTGGCCTGGTTGCGGTACTTGATTGACGATTATTCCCGGTTCGAGGCGCAGGTCAGACCTGGTTGCCAAGACCTGAATTTTCAAATTTGAAGAACGAAGTCTGGCGGAGGCGGTCTCGTATTCGAGACCTTCTATGTAGGGCACGCGAGTTTGTGCTGGTCTTGAGTGGCGACGGTCTTGGACGGAGATAGCAAGACCGGTAAGCGCAACAGCCGGCAAAATTACGAAGACGATGAAAGTAGTGATCGCAAGGATTGTGCTCAGCAGTTGTCGTTTTCCTCGCATGCAATAGCCAACGAGTAGTCCGAGTGAAAATCTCATTTATGTTCCTGTTCTTATGGTTCTTTGATGCGAGTAGCACCTTCCGCTTCTTATTTTTCTCTGGTTCTACCACTTATGTGCCAAGAGCATGGGCCAAGCCTTCCATACAGCGTCCGAAAAGACACCGTATTTCCTCCGTTATTGTTTGCGCTTGATTCAGACAGTTGAAGGGCCGCTAAACCACTCAATCTATGAAGCGTAAGAGTGACTTCTCTAGCGAGGATAAGAATCAAGAGAGACTCAAAGAAGGCACGTCCCCAAAAAGTCCCCCATGCATTTTCAGTGGTTCGGCAAGTCTTTTAGAAGAGCAGTTTGGATGAGTGCGCTCAATTACTGAGGCAAGCGGGCGATAACTCTTTATTGCAATAATGTGGGCGGGTTATTGGGAGATGGGCGCAGCCGCAAATTCCCATCGCGAATGTCGCATCTTATATGATCCCTGCCCGTGATTCCTCCCCGTCCACCTAATTGTTGCTAGGTTTCGCCAGTCACGAAAGAAGGAAACCATTCCCAGAAATGGGTCGTCGAGATAGTACCCTCGACCGCCAGGGCCGCGATATAACTGTGGTTAAACGATATGGGAACTAATGCCCAATGAGAAACATCATTGGGATCATCACCAATGTGCAGCGATGTCTGCTCACCCGGAATCAGCGACACGGTAAAGCTATCTAATCGATGCGATAGACCTTCTCCCAATCCTTTAATGTACGCCTCTTTGCGCGTCCAGCAGTTGAAGAATCCCCTGGTCCTAAGATTTGCCGGAAGAGATCTCAGCATCGCGACCTCGTCTGGCGAAAAGAAACGCTCTGCAATCTCTAATGATGCGAAATCCTCACGTATGTACTCGAGGTCAATGCCGACCTCGCGGTTTTTGGAGACTGCATAAAGCGCAGTTCCATGCGAGTGAGAGAGATTGAAATGCAAGTGTTCGCTATTAGTCTTCTGCTCCAGTGATGGTTTGCCAAACTTTGTATAGAGGAAGCGCAGCTGACGCGCTGAGACGACCAGATAGCGTCCCAGGATATCCCTCAGTGCTCCACGAGCGATGATGTAATGATCCCGATCTTTCTGAAAATGGAATCTGGCCGCCTTCTCTCGTTCATCAGCTGTCAGCGTACTAAGCAACTCTGCCAGAACCGATGGGTCTTGGTCCAAAGATGCACACCAGATGTGTACATCATTGTCCTTCACAATAAGTCGCTTGGGTGGCGATGGCGAGAAATCCTGCTGAACAGCGGTAAGAGTATTCATGTTCTTCAGCTTGTCGTTTCCTAAGTCTTATCCAGGTTATTGGGGTAGCATACGTCATCTTCCTCGCGGTTTGGGTGCAAGAATTCACACAGCCTTTTCTTGCCACGGAGAGATGTTTTGTCAAACCTTGCGGATCGAGAAGTTGTTTTTGCTGTTCTATGAGATTGTTAACCTACTTAGCACCAGTATGGGCTTGACGTGTTCGTCGAATCAAGTGAGGCGATAGTTGGGAACCAGTCTACGTAGTTTCTTCAGGTGTTGATCGATTAGAGAATCAGGGAAAAGATACTTGCTATAAAAAGAATATTCTTACAGCTTGTATCTAATTTGAATAGGGAGTGACCAAAAGGGAAACTCAAAGGGCGGTCCCCAAAAGTCCCCAACCGATGTGCCCTACATGATCGCTAAGCGGGCTGTGTTTTAACTAAGCTATACTCACACCGCACCTTGTTTGGTTGTCTTTTTGGGCAGTGCTTAGTTTCGTCCGGATTATGCCCTCTTCAGCCATTTTCTCTTCAGGTCGCAAATGCATTCAGCCCATCAAAAGCGAAGGGACACCAAACCCAGCGAATCTTGAATGTCTCTGTGTTCGCAAAATAGTTTCCGAATATCTGTAATTTGCAACGAAATTAGCAATTGACATCAATCGTCAAATGGCCTATAAATTCGACAGGAATAGAAAGGTTTTTTACACTCTCCCTTAACACCATATTAGGCATCATTTTAGTTTGGGTCCGGTAGTTAGTGAAAAAGGAGTTACCATGTTCCTCGCCTCACTGTCTCCAAGTCTTAATCGATAGCAAATCCTAGAGACAGGCCCCATCACTACAGCAATAGTGACGGGGCCTTGGTGACAGTGCCACCTTTGCCGCATTTCTGCGCAAAAGCTGCAACAGCCAGCCAGCCCGCATCTTAGCGCAAATAAGGCGGAGGCTCAATTGCTTATTTTCCGGGAGCCCTGCATATATGCGCAACCCTGTCTACGGTTGTCTTTCTTCTGCTTTCCTCCGTCAGAGTTTGGCTCCCTACCACTGCGGTCCATCTTGGCCGCTAACTACTAGTGTTTTGGTCGCTTGCGTAGCACCGCACGCTTTCAAGAGTTCGGCTTCGGCAACTGCACAATCGTTTCTGTTTGTATGGACTCCTCCAACGTTATGCCAGGACTGAGAAAGATGCCCTTCCAAGGAGATTAGGATCTTATCAAGAGCGGGAGATTCTCATGGGTTACGGGAGATTGGACGACACCCTTCGGTGGTATGCCATTCATACCCACCACAGGCAGGAAGATCGTGCTGAAACCAACTTAATGGCTTGGAAGATAGAGACTTTCCATCCGAAGTTGAGAGTGCAACGCCACCATCGGTACACAGGCAATCTAATACGTCTGACGAAGTCATTGTTTCCGCAATACATTTTTGCTCGATTCCATGCAGATAGGTTATTCACAAAAATCCGCCTAACCAGAGGCGTACATTCTGTGGTTAATTTTGGCGGCGACCCAGTTCCGATTGATGATCAAATTGTTGCACTGCTACAAACGCAAGTAAGAGAAGATGGGTTTGTGCGGATCGGAGAAAAGCTCCGGTCAGGCGATAAAGTAATCATAGAAGACGGCCCGCTTAAAAACTTAGTTGCCATATTCGAACGAGAGATTGAGGGCACAGATAGAGTGATGGTGCTCCTTTCGGCCATCAGTTATCAGGGACGCGCCGTTGTTGAAAGAGACACTGTGAAAAAAGTGACCAGTGTAGAGCGGCACTGACTCTTTCAACGAGATCCTTTTGCAGTTAAATTTCGAGTTTCGCACACTCGACAGCGGTAGCTTTGTTTACACGCCGGGTCTCTATAAGAACCGATTGCAATGCGTGATGCGGATCGTACATCGCTCATTACCTAACATCTCAATCTCACCTAACATGCAACTTATAGGTTCTTCGACAGAAGTGAATCAACTGTCTCGGAGCGATTGATGCTTCGCAAAGCCCAGAAGCATAGTGAAACGCTGATGTGCCAACCGAACGTGCCTGACAAGACGCAGGCTGTTTCTATCTTACGTCGGATCCATTCCGATTATGTTTTGAGCACGGCGAGCATCATGTTCGTCGTCGTCGCAGCGCTTTTGGCAGTTTATCAACTGCATCCTCCCCGGCCGGCGGCAGTCAGCGTACCCCCTACCGAGTTCTCTGCCGAGCGGGCCTTAAAGCATTTGATAGTCATCGCTCAGAGACCGCATCCTGTCGGTACTGCTGAGCACTCGGCGGTCTGCAATTACATCCAGAACGAGCTGGCCGCCTTAGGACTCAGCCCGGAGGTCCAACGAACGTCAACCGCCACGAATATCCTTGTCCGGTTAAAAGGAACGTCTGATGAGAAAGCCATCTTGCTTGTGGGCCATTACGATACCGTGCCGACAAGCCCCGGCGCCAGTGATGACGGCTCGGCAGTCGTGGGGATACTGGAAACTTTACGAGCCTTAAAATCGAGTCGGCCTTTGAGGAATGATGTCATCGCTCTCTTCTCCGATGGTGAAGAGGTCGGGAGTCTCGGAGCTAAAGCTTTTGTATACCAGCATCCTTGGGCCAGAGATGTTGGAGTTGTTCTCAACTTTGAGGCGCGCGGCACTAGCGGTCCGGCGATTATGTTTGAAACTAGCGACAAAAATGGCTGGCTCATCAAAGAGTTTGCCAAAGCTGCTCCACACCCGGCGGCAAATTCGCTCGCGCCCGCTATTTACGAGCTGCTGCCAAACAACACGGACTTGACCGTTTTCAAGGAAGCGGGCTTTGCTGGACTCAATTTCGCTTACATTATAGGCCTCAATTATTATCACACGCCGCTCGACAATCTGACCAACATAGATCATCGCAGTCTTCAGCATCAAGGCTCAACCGCGCTCGCTTTGACGCGCCATTTCGGCAATCTGAATTTAACAAGCATGGCCCACGAGGATGAAGTTTATTTTGACCTCTTGAACTCCGCGATCATCTTCTACTCCGAGCAGTGGGTCATGCCTTTGTCGCTTCTGGTCTGTTCGAGCTTTGTCGGGCTTGTAGTGTTCGGTTTCAAAAACAAGCATCTCACCGGCTATGGGCTCGCCGTCGGCTTCATCGCCGTTCCGCTGAGCGTCATGGGCACACTCCTGATTCTGATCCCGATGAAGGGGCTGTTGAAAGTACTGCACGATTATTGGATGGCCGTCTCGCCGGAAGAAAACACGTTCGACCTGGTGCTCTTTATCGTCGTCACCTTCTGTGTGGTCCTGGTCGTCAGCGCTAAGCTTGGTCATAAGGTGGGCATTTTAAACTTAATAGTCGGCGGTTATCTCTGGTCGTTGATTTTGCTGGCGCTGACCAGCTTGTTCTTGAAGGGCGGTTCTTACCTGTTTACCTGGCCCTTGTTATTTAATCTCGGCGCGCTCGGTTTTGGGCTGGCGAGGAAGCGGCGCGAGAACTTTTCCAGCAAACACCTGATGATGCATCTGGCTTGTGCCGTGCCAGGAATTATTCTATTCAGTCCTCTCATTTACCTCACCGCAGTTGCACTAACCTTAGATTCATTAGGAACTTTGATCGCCATCGCGGGAGCAATGGTGCTGCTGCTCGGTCCACTCACGCCTCACTTCGCCGTGCTGGCTGCTTTACGGAAGGCTTCCTGTGGCGCACCAAACACGTCCTTGCAGACCTGGCCGGACGGAGCTCGAAACGAGCGCGGCCGGGCGACTTGCGAGTGACGATTAAGCTCCGTACAACAAACTTCCAATCTCGACTAGAGATTCAATTCTGACAGCGAGCGAGACGAGGGGTGCTGCCAGTGTTTCGCTGAAGTTCTACATTCGCGCATGAACGAACCTTGCTCTATCGCTTAGAGATCAATCATGCCTAAGACAGCGTTGTTGCGGGAGCGGACCACAGCCTCTTCCGATAGCTTTGAGACAGTGCGCGGCCGGCTCAACACCGTCACGGAGCTGCTGCGTCACCGCGCCCTCAACCAGCCGGATCAATTAGCCTACACCTTTCTGGCGGACGGAGAGACGGAAGGCGAGCGGCAGACTTACGCCGAATTAGACCGTAGAGCGCGCGCTATCGGCGCCTGGCTACAAATGTTCGAAACTAGCGGCCAACGTGCGTTGCTGCTTTATCCATCAGGTTTGGATTACATTGCCGCCTTCTTCGGATGCTTATACGCGGGAGTCATCGCCGTTCCTGCCTACCCGCCGCATCCATCGCGTATCACTCGCAACCTGCCGAGAATCGGAGCTATTGTCAATGATTCTCAACCGTCGATAGCCCTGACCAGCTCATCACTTTTGTACATGTTGAAGTCGAACGTTATACAGAATCCAGATCTGCAAGAGATGCGTTGGATAGCTACAGACCAGCTTGAAGACGACTTAGGGGAACAGTGGCGAGAGCCAACGCTGAGCGGGAACATGGTGGCCTTTCTTCAATACACCTCCGGTTCGACTGCGACTCCGAAAGGCGTGATAGTCACCCATGAAAATCTTTTGCATAACGAGCAGTTGATCAAGTTGGCGTTTCAGCAGACCGAGCGCTCTGTCATCGTGGGCTGGTTGCCGCTCTACCATGACATGGGCCTAATCGGAAATATTCTTCAGCCTTTATATCTAGGGGCGTCCTGCATCCTGATGTCGCCGACCGCATTTTTGGTCAACCCTTTCCGCTGGCTTCAAGCGATTTCAGGCTATCGGGCCACGACGAGCGGCGGTCCAAACTTCGCTTACGACCTCTGCGTCCGCAAGATTTCTCCGGCGCAGCGTACAAGCCTGGACTTGAGCAGTTGGACGACCGCTTTTAACGGGGCTGAACCCATCCGTGAAGAGACTCTGGAGAGATTCGCCGCAGCCTTCGAACCGTCCGGCTTCCGGCGAGAAGCGTTCTCGCCTTGCTACGGTCTGGCTGAAGCGACCTTGCTGGTCTCTGGCGATATCAAAACAGGCTCAGTCGTCACCTACACGGTCGAGGCTTCGGGGCTTGAGCGAAACAAGGTGATCGCTGCCCCCACCAAGAATGAGTTGACACGCACGCTGGTTAGTTGCGGGTGTGCTCTGCTTGATCAAAAGGTGGTGATCGCTGAGCCAGCCTCTTCGACTTTGTGCCCACCCGATGAAGTCGGAGAGATTTGGCTCTCAAGCCCAAGCGTGACCCGGGGCTACTGGGGGCGGCCTGAAGAGACGGCGCAGACCTTCGGCGCATATCTGGCGGACACGGGCGAAGGGCCCTTTCTGCGGACAGGAGATCTGGGCTTCTTGAACAACAGCCAGTTGTTCATCACAGGCCGCTTCAAAGATCTGATCGTGATTCGCGGGCGCAACCATTATCCGCAGGATATAGAGTTGACGGTTGAGCGCAGCCATCCGGCACTCAGGCCGGGGGGCGGCGCGGCATTTTCTATCGAAGCTGAAGGCGAAGAGCGATTGGTGGTCGTTCAAGAAGTTGAGTCTCGCAAGCAGCAGCTTGATTTCACAGAGGTAATCGAGACCATTCGTCAGAACGTAGCGGAGGAGCATGAGGTTCAAGCGTTCGCCATCGTCCTGGTAAAACCCGGCACTATCGCCAAGACGTCAAGCGGCAAGATTCAACGCTTTGCTTGTCGCAGCAAGTTTCAGCAGGGGGGCCTTAATGTCGTGTCTGAATGGCGCGCGTCTGCGGCCCCGGAAAGTGAAGAGTTGCCGGTCGACATCGCTACTGCTTCGCTTCAGGATGCGGTAGCCATCGAAGCCTGGCTGGTCGCGCTGTTGGCTATCAAACTGAAATTGGATGCCTCTCAGGTAGATGTCAATCAGCCCATTGCTCGCTATGGTGTTGATTCTTTGCTGGCGATTGAGTTGACGCACAGCGTCGAGGCCAGACTGGGCATTGTCCTTCCCGTCATCAGCTTTCTTCAAAGCCCAAGTATCGCCCAACTTGCCGTCAAAGCGGCGAGCCAGTTGATCGCCGCTCCGTCTGGCGACGAAGCGATTCTCACCCCGGCCAGAGAGAGAATGAGTGAGCACCCGCTCTCCTATAATCAGCGCGCGTTGTGGTTCTTGCATCAACTAGCGCCGGAGAGTGCGGCCTACAATATCGCCAGCCTTGTGCGGATCAAGTCGGATTTGAATGTCTCGGCCCTGCGCCGCTCGTTTCAAGCTCTGGTTGACAGGCATGAAAGCCTGCGCACCACTTTTGGCGTGACGGAGGCAGGAGAACCGCTGCAGCGAGTCCACGAGCAACTTGACGTCAGCTTTCAGGAAGAGAACGTGGCCGCGTGGAACGCGGCCGACTTGAACAATTATTTTGAAGAGGACGTTCACCACCCCTTCGATCTTGAGCACGGGCCATTGCTGCGCATCAAGCTTTTAAGGCGCTCGGACCAGGAATACATTTTGCTCCTGGTCTTGCATCACGTGATAACCGATCTTTGGTCTCTGTCTGTGCTGGTCAACGAGCTGGGCATACTCTACCTCGCAGAGAGCGTCGGGACGCAGGTTACGCTGCCGCCGCTGGCCTTGCAGTACAGCGACTATTCGCGCTGGCAAACGGAGTTGCTGGCTGGCCCAAGAAGCGAGCGGCTCTGGAGCTACTGGGAAAAGCAGCTGCCGGGCGAGTTGCCTGTTCTGAACCTGCCGACGGACCGCCCGCGCCCTTCGCTGCAAACCTATCAAGGCGCTTCACGCCCCTTTGAGTTGAGTGCGGAATTGACTCAGCGACTCAAAGAACTCTCCGAAGCTCACGGAGCTACGCTTTACATGACCCTGCTGGCAGCTTTTCAAACGTTGCTGCATCGCGATACGGGCCAGGAAAGGATTCTCGTCGGCTCTCCCACAGCGGGCAGGAGCTTTGCTGAGCTTGCTGGATTGGTAGGCTACTTCGTCAACCCCGTAGTCTTGCGCGCGGACTTTTCAGGCGACCCGATCTTTGGAGAGTTTCTAGATCAGGTGCGCCAAACCGTGCTCACCGCCTTCGAGCATCAAGACTATCCATTCGCTCTGTTAGTCGAAAAACTGCAGCCGCAGAGAGACCCGAGCCGATCTCCTGTCTTTCAAACGATGTTCGTTTTTCAGAAGACGAGCGTGCTGAAGGACGAAGGTTTAGCTTCATTTGCGCTGGGTGAAGCGGGTGCGCGCATGGAACTTGGGGGGCTTTCCGTCGAGTCACTGTCGCTGCCGCAGCGTATCGCACAGTTTGATTTGACGCTGAACGTCACGGAGACGCAGAAGGGACTGGCGGCAACGCTGGAGTACAACAAGGATCTTTTTGATGCGGCGACTATCGAACGGATGGTCGGCCATTTTCAAGTCTTGCTCGAAGCAATCACGGCCAACCCCGCCGCGCACCTGTCAAGCTTGCCGCTCTTGACGCCAGCCGAACGACAGCAGGCGCTCATACAATGGAACGACACTGCCGCTTACGCTTCCGACAAATGTTTACACCAACTATTTGAGGAGCAGGTGGAGCGCACGCCAGAGGCCGTAGCGGTGATCTTCGAAGAGCAGCAACTCAGCTACGGTGAGTTGAACCAGCGGGCCAATCAACTGGCGCATCATCTGCGGAGATTAGGAGTGGGACCGGAGGTGCTGGTCGGCGTGTTGATGGAGCGTTCCCTTGAGATGCTCGTCGCGCTGCTGGGCATTCTCAAAGCTGGGGCAGCCTATCTACCGCTGGATCCGGATTACCCGAGTGAGCGTTTGTCATTCATGCTGGCCGATGCGCAAGCGCCGCTGCTGCTGACGCAGCAGGCGAAGCTCGGGACAGTGCCGGAAAGTAAAGCTCAGGTGATCTGCCTGGACCGGGATTGGCAAGCCATGAGCATGGAGAGCGAGGAGAATCTCGTCACTTCAGTTGCTGCTGACAATCTGGTCTATGTGATCTACACCTCCGGCTCAACCGGACTCCCCAAAGGTGTTGTAGTTACTCACGCGAATGTCGCACGACTGTTTACCGCTACCGAGGAGTTGTATGGCTTTAGCCAGCACGACGTCTCGGTACTATTTCATTCCTACGCTTTCGACTTCTCAGTGTGGGAAATCTGGGGAGCATTGCTCTACGGTGGCCGCCTAATAATCGTTCCGTATTTAGTGAGCCGCAGCCCGTCCGCCTTCTATGAGTTGCTGCAAAGAGAACAGGTCACGGTGCTGAATCAGACGCCGATGGCCTTTTATCAATTGATGGATGCTGAAGAGGAAGCGGATGGACTACCGGAAGCTTTGGCCTTGCGGCTGGTTATCTTCGGCGGCGAAGCGCTGGAGGTGCAGAACTTGAAGCGGTGGTTCGATCGTCATGGGGATGTACGAACCCGCTTGGTAAACATGTACGGCATAACGGAGACCACAGTGCATGTCACCTACCGCCCTCTGCAAGCAACGGACGCGCGAGAAACTACGGGGAGTCCTATCGGCCGGCGACTTAATGATCTGCAGGTATATGTGCTTGACGCGGGAATGCAACTCGTTCCGGTCGGCGTGGCCGGAGAGCTATACGTGGGCGGAGCAGGTCTAGCTCGCGGCTATCTTAATCGGGCGGATTTGACGTCCTCACAATTTATTCCCGATCCCTTCTCTGAAGAGGGAGGGGAGCGGCTCTACAAGACAGGAGACCAGGCGCGCTACCTGGCAGATGGCAACATAGAGTTTCTGGGAAGGTTAGACGAACAGGTGAAGATACGCGGCTTCCGCGTCGAAGTCGGTGAAGTCGAGACGCTATTAAAGCAGCACGAGAAGATCAAGCAGGCGGTGGTCGCAGCCTGGGAAGCTGATGCCGGTGGGAAGAGGCTGGTGGCATATGTGGTTACCCGGCAAAGCGAGCCTCCTGCAACGGCTGAACTGCGAGCATTTCTGAAGCAGCGGTTGCCGGACTACATGGTGCCGGCTGCTTTCATCTTTCTTTCAGAACTGCCGCTGACGGCAAGTGGCAAGGTCAACCGCAGAGCATTGCCGGTGCCGGAGCCGGGTCGACCGGAGCTGTCAGATAGTTATGTCGGGCCTCGCACTGAGACAGAGGCGTTGGTCTGTTCTTTATGGGCACAGATCTTAAAGCTCGAGCGAGTCGGTATTTACGACAACTTCTTTGAGCTTGGCGGACACTCGCTGCTGGCTACCCAGTTGATGTCGCGCGTCAAAGAACGCTTTCAAGTCGAGATAGCCTTGCGCAGCATGTTTGAGTCGCCGACTGTGGCTACACTGGCCCAATTGATCGAGCAAAGCGCAGCTCAGCCAAAGAACAAAAATGTTCGAAAACTAGCGCCTGCTCCCCGCCACAACAGAAGGTCTAGTCTTCTTGCAAAACTCAACAATCTCTCTGAGCAGGAAGCGAAAAAAATGCTTCGAGAGAGAAAGACGTTACAACAAAAAGAGATCGAACATGGTTGATGTCGGTAACAACATTGCTGATCTCTCCCCAGAGAAGCTTGAACTTCTTGAGATGCTGCTTCAGGAAGAAGGCGGCGATCTCAATTATTGCCCGCTCTCGTATGGGCAGCAGCGATTGTGGTTTCTGGATCAATTAGAGCCCGGCAATCCGGTTTACAACG
>JBBPIC010000178.1:0-1808 GCA_038040525.1 Acidobacteriota bacterium
GGCTTACATTCTCGACGATGCCCAAGTGCGCGTGTTGTTAACCCAAGAACATCTTGGGGCAAGTCTGCGAGAAGATACTAACGAAGTCGTTTGTCTGGACTCAGACTGGGAACTTTTTTCTCAAGAGTCTAGTGAAGACCCCGTCAAAGAGGTAGTCGCAGAAAACCTCATTGCCGTCATTTACACCTCCGGGTCTACCGGAAAGCCCAAGGGCACATTGCTTCAAGCTCAGGGTTTCCTAAATGTGTTTGATTGGTTTGGCACGGAGTGTTTGACAGCAGATAAACCAAGAATATTGCTGATGACTCCGTTCAGTTTCGATGCTTCATTCAAGGTCATCGTCACTCCGCTCCTAATTGGAGGCGTGCTCGTATTGGCTAGTGCCGATGCATACGATGCTGGAAAACTGTTGAAGACCATTAAGAAGCAAGCGGTGTCTAATACCTTTATTACTCCCAGCCTTCTTTACTCACTCCTTGATTTTGCAAAAAGCACTGACTACCGGGATCTGTCCAGCTTGAGAGCAATTTTCTTCGGAGGAGAGCCAACCGAAGTCTCAAAACTGAGACCATGGCTTAACCATAAGAACTGCAACTGCCGGTTGGTGCACAACTATGGCCCTTCCGAATGTTCCGACGTGACTACAGCGTATAGGCCGAACATCGAGGAGATTAACGTGCTGGCTGATTTGCCCATCGGAGCACCTATTAATAATGTGCGCGTTCACGTAATTGACAAGAATCTAAACCTACAGCCCATAGGAGTAGTCGGCGAGCTATGTATCTCGGGCTTAAGTTTGTCGAGAGGCTATCTAAGCAAACCCGAGCTGACCGCAGAAAAATTCATGCCGAATCCCTTCGCTACAGGAGAGCGATTTTATCGAACCGGGGATCGCGTGAAATGGCTGCCGACGGGTCAGCTTCAGTTTCTTGGCAGAATTGACTATCAAGTCAAGATTCGCGGCATCCGGATCGAACCAGGCGAGATTGAGGCTGTACTCAACCAGCACCCGGCGGTGCTGGATTCCATTGTAGTCGCACGAGAAATTATACTCGGGGATAAAAGTTTAGTTGGCTACGTTGTCACGGTGAAGGACCAACGAATCGAAGTCTCTGATCTGCGCCGTTATCTCAAAGAAAGACTTCCTGAACACATGGTTCCTGCCGCGCTTATCATCATTGACAAATTGCCGCTGTCTCCGAATGGCAAAGTGGATCGCGATGTGCTCCCAGTGCCTGATGATTTTAGACCGGTGCAGGTATCTGACTTCGTCGGACCGCGTAACTCTGTGGAAGAAGTGTTGGCTGGCATATGGAGTGGCGTTCTCAATCTCGAACGAGTTGGTATCCATGACAACTTCTTCGAACTGGGAGGGCATTCGTTGTTGGCTACCCAGGTAGTCTCCCGTATACAGAACGCTTTACAAGTTGAGCTGCCGGTGCGTCGTATCTTCGAGTATCCAACTGTGGCAGAACTATCAGAATGGATGCTCCAGGAATCGGGTAAGCGCTCGGATATGGAAGCTCGAGCGTCCATTCTGCTGAAGATCGCTCGGCTTACAGATGAGGAAGCAGAAGGTTGGCTGCAGGAGAAAAGCGCCTTGAAGAACTAGGGGTAAGCGATGAGTTCCTCGCATAAAGATAGTTTCAATTTGTCATCAAATAAGCGTGCGTTGCTTGAAGCGCTTCTTCTGGAAGGGCGCTTGGATTCTTCGTCTGCCGTGAAGCTCATAAAAAGGAGCAGCCAGCAAGTGCCGCTGTCGTATGCGCAGGAGCGGCTGTGGTTTTTGGATCAGTTTCAGCCGGGGC
>JBBPIC010000179.1:0-1776 GCA_038040525.1 Acidobacteriota bacterium
TCATAACCTGGCTTATGTGATTTACACTTCAGGCTCTACTGGTTCGCCCAAAGGCATCATGGTCGAGCACAGAGGACTCTGCAATCTGGCGGCATTCCAGGCCAAAATGTTCGGAGTCGGCTTGAAAGATCATGTACTTCAATTCTTCTCAATTAACTTTGACGCGTGGATTTGGGAGTTCTTATTGGCGTTGCCCGTAGGGGCAACATTGCACATCGCGCAAGATCAGATGCGGCTTTCGAGCTCCGCTCTAGCCGAGTATTTGCGCCATCAGGGCATAACCGCCATATCCTTGTTGCCCTCCCAGCTGGCCACGTTACCTGCCGATTCGTTACCAAAAGCGCGGCTAGTGATTGCGGGGGGCGAGCGTTGTTCACGAGAGCTAGCTAGCTCATGGAGTAAGCATCACCGATTTTTCAATGTGTACGGACCCACCGAAGCTTCAGTGGCTGCAACGCTCGCAGAATGCCAAGGAGGAGCTCGTCGGCCGGTAATTGGTCGTCCGATCGCAAATACCAAAGTTTTCGTATTGGATTCACATCTGCGGCCAGCGCCAATCGGAGTACCCGGTGAGTTATATATCGGAGGGGTTGGGTTGGCCCGCGGCTATATCAACCGGCCTGACCTCACAGCAGAGTACTTTATTCCTGATCCCTTCAGTAAGAAACCAGGCGCCCGTCTTCTTAAGTCAGGGGATTGCGCGCGAATCCTGCCAACCGGCGACATTGATTTTCTCGGTCGTCTTGATAGTCAAGTTAAGATTCAGGGTATCCGTGTCGAGCTGAAAGAGATCGAGACGGTACTGCAACGTCACGAGGCAATCCAGGATTGTCTCGTTATGGCTGGCGAGGATAGTCTCGGCGATGAGCGTCTGGTTGGGTATGTAATTCTTCGGCAGCCTTGGGCAGCCATGACGATCGGCGATATTCGCGACTTTCTGCGAAAGCAGTTACCTGAATATATGGTACCGGCTGCTCTAATCTCGCTGGATCGGCTGCCACGGACCCCCAATGGCAAAGTGGATGTCAAGAAGCTCCCTGTAGCTGATTTTTCCCACTCCGAATCGAAAGAGCCGTTTGTTCTTCCTCGTGATCCTACAGAGGAGGCTTTAGCCCGCATCTGGATAGAAGTGCTGGGCATCAAGCAGATCAGCGTTAATGCTAATTTCTTTGACTTGGGAGGTCATTCGCTGAGCGCAACGCAAGTGGTAGTGAAAATTGGCAAGATGTCTCAGATTAATTTGCCTGTGTCCTGGATCTTTAGAGCTCCTACAATTGCAACGCTGGCTCACATCGTGACAGAATTCCAACAAGGACAACGCGTGAATAACATGCACGGCGGTAACCCCAAACAAAGAGATATGGGTGAGCTGTTAGCAAATCTGCCGAAGCTCTCAAGCGCTCAGGTGGACGCCTTACTAATAGAGTTGCTGAGCGAGGTCGACCAGGCTGATAGTGCATTGCTGGTAATTGAAACTTCTCAGCCCACGGATGGTGTGAACCAGATAGACATCGCTAGCCCTCAAAGCACCTTCGAAGAATTGTTAGAAGATCTTGATCAGCTTTCAGATCAAACCGTGGAGTCACTCATAACAGAACTTTTAGGCTGAAGAGAACAGAGACATATGTTGAATAGTATTAGCAAGCTTTCCGATGAAGAAAAGCGTGCGCTTCTTGGGAGTCTTCTTCAGAACAGGATTAGAACTTCCCGGACCTATCCGTTGTCGTATGCGCAGGAGCGGCTGTGGTTTTTGGATCAGTTTCAGCCGGGGCTACC
>JBBPIC010000011.1:0-130449 GCA_038040525.1 Acidobacteriota bacterium
ACTGTCCTCACCCCAGCAACCACGTGGATGGAAGGATTCACCAACCATCTAGTTGGGCATACTATATCGCGCAATTCCCGGATTGGCAATCAGCTAAAACACCAATCATGTCTAACCGGGTTGTCTCACAGAAATTATTCTCCAATCCACACTTTTGACACAAATCTGGAAATAACTACGCCCTTGTGGCTTCTTCCAGAATAATCCGCTTGCCCGGATAAGGCCGCGCAGGGTCGCGTTACTCTTACCCACAACCTTTCTATCTTCAGTGGCATCGGACATCTGCCGCTTTCCTCTCCCGCTTGCAAAAGTAATAGACTATTGCTAAACCTCGTGATGAAATGCCCGTACTGGAGATAATAATGAAAACTACTCGACACACCTTTTATTCCCTGGCGCTAATACTGGCCCTGGCGGTCTCGATTGCCGCAGACACAATTCGTTTAAAAGACGGCAGCGTAATTCGAGGCCAGGTAGTTGGATTCAAAGATCAGCAGTTCACAGTGCTGATTGGTTCTGGCGCCCAGGGTCGGCGCAGCCGCACTCTTATTTACGTCGAGGATGTCGAGTCGATTGAGTTTGATTCTGCGACTTCCGCAGCTGCCCCTGGGTCAGCGAACGAAGACCGTCCGGTAGCGGACAACACAACCACCCCTGACTATCAACCGCCCCGATCAAACCAGCCGGTGCGCCCCAACCCGAGCCAGCCTTCCACCGCCAGCGCGCCTACATTTTTCACTATCAAGGTGGCGGTTCGCGCTGATAACGCAAATAATGGCTGGACAAACACCGGTCTGGTAGTGCGCAAAGGTCAGAGGCTGCGGATCAGCTCAACCGGTCGTGTTTCCCTCGGGGGTGGCAGGTTCTCCACACCCAATGGCATAGGGGGCACCGACAACGACAAATTAATGCGCAACGAAGCCACCGGAGCGGTGATCGCCGTAATCGGGGACGACAACGACGATTTTCTTCTCATAGGCACCCGGCGCGATTTTGTAGCCCAACGGGATGGAGTCTTGTTTCTGGGCGTAAACGAAGGAAATCTGAATGACAACACCGGTACGTATGACGTGGTGATTGAGGCTGAGGCGGGCGGCCCCCCCAGGTAGTTCAGGCAAACTTCGTTTGGCTATTGGCATCTCACTCGAAGCATCCGGCAACTGTGAAAGCGTGGACGGGAAAGCCAGTCCTCATTTCATTTTCGTCCTTATCCTACGCAGGTGATTTTCATGAAACTCTCCAGCTTGGCTCGGTCCTTTTTTGTTTTGATAGTGGCGTCGAGTCTACTTGCCGGCTTAACCTTGAGCTTCGCCCTGGGACAGTCGCGCCGTCAGCCTCCTACCAGTAATGAGAAGAAAAACAAGCGACCCGAGCCGGGGCAGAAACCGGAAGAGGAACCGTTGCCGCCCGATCTGACCGGCAAGATCCAGGAGGCCGACAAGATCACGGTCTCCACCCAAATCGTCAACATCGACGCAGTCGTTTATCACAAGAAGAGTGGACAGATTGTTACCGGCCTGAAGAAGGACAATTTCGCGATCTACGCCGACGGTGCCCAGCAAGTCATTACAAACTTCTCTACTCCTGAAGCGCCCATCACAGTGGCAATGGTTGTGGAATACAGTAAATGGACTGAGATGTTCGGCTACTTCGGCAGCGGCGGATACGACCCGGGAACATACGAAGTGATTCGTCCGACGGCGATGTTTCTCCAGCAGTTTATCAAGCCACCCGACGATTATGTTTCGGTAGTAGCGTTCGACATTCGTCCGACTCCTCTTACGGATTTTACTAACGATCCCGCGCGTATAAGTCAGGTGATTACCCTGCTGCTTCGGAATTCTCCGGCCTTCCGCGAGACGAATCTTTTTGATGCTCTGAAGTTTACCCTCATAGGTGGACGTGGCGACTCAGTCGTGCTGGACAATTCAGAGAAACCAGATTCCGATTACTCTGGAATGGTGAGCATACAAGGCCGCCGCCGGGCGGTAATCCTGATCGCCTCCGGCATCGATACCTTCAGCAAGATCAACTATGGCAACGCTCGCAAAATAGCTCAGAATGCCGGGATTCCTATTTACATAATTGGAATCGCCAATCTGTTCTACAAGAAATTCGAGAGCCAGCTTGAAGCGACGGATAGCATAAGTGGTATGCCGGGACGAATGACTTTTCTCCAGGCCCAGAACACCCTCAAGACATTCGCAAATGAAACCGGCGGAGCTTACTACCCGGTAACGTTTGAAGGTGAATTGCCCAAGGTGCTCTCATCAATCAATTCCCTGCTGCGTAATCAATACAGTCTGGCGTTTAATCCAGGTGAAGTGCGTGATGGCAAGCAACATAAATTGAAGCTCAGCATTGATGTGAACGGCGACGGCACTTATGACGACAAGGAGTACGTTATTCAGGCGCGGCAGTTTTACAACGCGCCGAAGCCTGACGGCACCATGGCTAAGTAGTCCGGTAACCTCAGCAGGGTTACTACCGAAGGCGGCGAATAAAACTTCGCCGCCTTTGGTCTGTCTGGTGCTGCTAAAATCCGACTTAAGGGTTCAGAGCGTTGGTGAAGTTGTCCTGTCTAGACTGCGGCTTGCCGCCGCACACTGCGGTAAGGCTCTGCCTTACCGCATGAGGCCCCCTTCAAATTCTTTCCTGAGGCTGAGCCTCAGGAAAAGGGGGCTGGGACTGGCCCGGAAAGGCGCAGCCTTTCCGCAGTGTGCGGCGGCAGAGCCGCAGGTCGCGACGATGCAACCTGAAGGTTGTACTCCGAACTCCTGTTAGCGAGACATTGCGGCGAATAGAGTCCAAGCTTTTGCGGCGTGGCGAAGAGTTTCGTTTACGCTAATCGGTGTTAGGCTTTACACCGTGCGAGAAACAGATGTGCTGATAATCGGCGGTGGCGCAGCAGGTCTCTTTTGCGCGATTGAAGCCGGAAAACGAGGGCGCAAGGCCCTGGTTCTGGACCATTCAGAGCGTATCGGCAAAAAGATTGCGATTTCCGGAGGCGGACGTTGCAATTTCACCAATCTCCACGCCAGCGCTGAGAATTTTCTTTCGGAGAATCCACACTTCTGTAAATCTGCCCTGGCCCGCTACACACCTCCCGATTTCATTTTGCTGGTAGAGAAACATGGTATTCGCTATCACGAGAAGAAACTGGGCCAACTGTTCTGCAACGAGGGTTCAAAACAAATTATTGAAATGTTGTTAACGGAATGCAGGGATGCGGATGTTGAGATCGCTTGCCAGTCGCTTGTGCAAAGCGTTGCCAAAAAAGAAAGATTTGAAGTTGAAACCAACCGGGGAACCATAGTCGCGCAGTCCCTTGTTATAGCCACGGGAGGCCTGTCGATTCCTCCTCTCGGAGCGACCGATTTCGGCTACCGGATCGCGAACCAGTTTGGTCTAAAAATTCGGGAGCCCTGGCCGGCGCTGGTTCCGTTCACTCTTCCGCGCCACCTCCAACAGGAATTGACGCCGTTAAGCGGAATCTCTATTGACGCCATCGTTAGTTGCGATGGCCATCAATTCCAGGAAAATATTCTCATCACTCATCGCGGCTTGAGCGGTCCCGCGATTCTGCAAATCTCATCATATTGGCGTCCTGGACTGGCAGTTGTTATCAATCTGCTGCCGGACCAGGATGCGCTGCAAATTCTGAGCGACCAAAGGACGAGAGAACTTACGCTCGCAAACTTACTGAGCCGTTTTTTGCCGCGGCGGTTTGCCCAGGCCTGGTGTGATCTTAACGCACCCTCACAATCGCTCAAGCGTTACACACCTGCTGAGCTTGCCGAAATTGGCGAAAAACTCAATCAGTGGAAGGTCATCCCCTCAGGAACTGAAGGCTACAAGAAAGCAGAGGTCACGGCTGGAGGTGTTTCTACGAGTGAGCTTTATTCCCACACGATGGAGGCTAAGAAAGTTCCTGGCCTTTATTTTATTGGAGAAGTCGTGGACGTGACTGGCCACCTCGGAGGTTACAACTTTCAGTGGGCCTGGGCATCGGGTTACGCGGCTGGCCAGGACGTGTAGCCGGCTAACAGGTGTTCAGAGTACAACCTTCAGGTTGCTTCTTTGCCACCAAGCCCGCTGGCTATTTCCTTTAAACCCTGGCTAGCTTCTCCCAACGCGCAAGCTAAAGCTTGGACTCTATACACCTCTACGTTATGCGCCGTGAATCCGCAATCGAAACTCCTCATTGAATGCCGCGATCTCCGGACGGCGATCCGAAAAAAGTCTTGCTTCACGCAGCAACATCGGCAAACCGCCCGGTTTCAGTTTCACGCCATAACCTTCATTGGTGAATATCGCAGTCAACTGGGGGTTTAATCGCTGGGGCACTCCGTAACGAATTGCTTTCTGCGCCACCGGTGAAAAACCGGAGGTGCGGCGCGGATTAATTAGTTCGAGGGAATGATCGAAGATATGTAGTCGTGTGGTCTGCTCGCGAAGGGCCAGGTCGCGATGGACCATCAGATTACATACCGCCTCGATAATAGAGCCACGATGATAGTTTGCCCGGGCCGCAATCGGACTATCCTCTCCTGCGGCCGGAAATTTTCGAGGCCGTGTGTCCCAGAAATCACAGTAGCGTCCAATAAAGCGAAGCGCCGCTTCGTACAGAGTCAAGAAATTACCCTCAAGAATAAGCCGTTCAATGACCGGAGACTGCACTGTCTCCCCCGCAAACCTCGTGGCGGTTATTGATGAGCGAGGAAAGAGCGCCGCTACACGTTCGTCCCGGCCAAAAAGAAGCAACCCGGCCACCGTGGGCACTACCTCGCCTTTGTACTCCGTAGCCAGAAGAAGATCGCGTTGCAGGACGGCTGCCGTGGGATACCCACTCGCGCCTGCGTTATCAAACGCGTCGACTTCAAACTCGCGCAGGAAGCTCCACAAGTGTGCCTCGTCTATGTCTGCAATTGTCGCCCCCAGCGCTGGAAGGTTTTCCATTCGGGTAGACCGCGTGTCATCGAACAATGAAGCGATTTCCTCAGCTGTCGCCTCGCGCTTTTCCGAACCAAAACGCAGGTAAAACCGCCCATCACGCGTTCGATAAGGACGGCGTTTTGCCTCAATGTCGAGAGCTACGATTCGCCGCCCATTGTCGAAAGCGATCCGGTCGACAAATGGGAACAGGGCGGGCTCGACATCCTCGCGGCAAATTCTGACTAGTTCCTCCTGAACGCTTTCCGGATCATCGACCCCTTCGATGCGTAACTGATCGTTGACGCCAAATACCATCACTCCGCCGCCGGTGTTAGCCAGGGCTACGATTTCCTGCGCGATTTTTTCGGTATTTGAGAGTTTTACCTTTAGCTCGAGAAATGTATCTTCGCCGCCTCGGATTAAGCGAAGGAGTTCAGTCCTTGAGGTTTGTGGAGCTGGGGTGGAAAGAAAATACTCTTGAAAGGAACGCTCAGTGGCGGGTTCGTGCCGCTGGTTGCTACGAAATCTTCTGCGAGCCATTTTTGTGTTGGCGGGCCGCTCTCCTTTGCCCGCCCGGATGTCCAAAACTGTGCTGGACATCGCTGGAATAGGTTTCGTTAGAACAGTTTCACGACTCTATCACTCGTTGCCTGGATCGGTTACAGCCTCGAGTATTTCCAGTTCCTTCTGCTCAAGTAACTCACCCTGGGCCCTGATCATCAGCAGATAGAGTCCGATAGAAAGAACTGCAAGGAGCGCGAGTGTAGCATATTCGACAATCAAACTCTGCGCGACAAAGCCTGCTGCCACTGCTGCCGCGGGAGGCATCGCAAGGATGATGATCATCGGGAGCAGCAGTAGACCGACCGCGCCCGAAACATTGAACCGAGTACCAAACTTCATGCGCTTTGGAAAACGTATCGACAACCAGTTTCCCATCACAAACATCAGCGGAGCGTAGACAAGAAAACTCAAGCTCGCAAAGAGCAAGGCTCCCCAGGTCACATCTCGAAACACTAACTCATTAACAATCAACAGGGCCGCGCAAAAGATGACCGTCACGATCGCGTTGGCAATGTTTTTACCCAGGAGGATACGACTGCGGTTTGTCGGACACAGAATTAACGTACGCATTCCTGCACTCTCAAATGCAAATAGATTGCAAGAGATTCCGGAAAGAATCAGGAAGACGTAGAGGACGCCAACAGCCGCCATCGCGCCTTCGCCGTAAATGATCATATCTTTAACGAAACTACTGCCCGATTCAATGTTTGCGGATCCAATGCTTCGCCGATTTACCAGTCGGAATACTATGAGGATCAATGGCATAGCGGCCATCATGCGAAGTTGCGCATTACGCATTACATAGCGCAACTCCTTTTCAATGACAGATGAGACCTGTCGAGACGCAAGAGGTATTTTCCATCCAGTATAAGCCGGGAGTTCAATGCTTTTTGTTGAGAGTCTGCGCCGTCGTCCGCTTCCGCCAGATCCTAGAACTGCGCGACGTGCCAACCAATAAGTAACGACTACGAAGCCCGATGTGTAGGCACTAATGATCGCCAAGGCGAGCAGGTATCGCGAACCGCCGCCTGGCTGCAATCCGCGGGCTAAAGCAAATGCTATTGCACCCGGCGGCGTCCAGCGCAACGCGGAGATTGATTCAAGACGATGGAAGATAAGTGGACCGACTTGCGCGAACAAGAGGATGGAAAGCCCGGCTAACGTCCCAATCAAAGCCAGCAAACTTTCACCCCGGCTTTGCTTTTTCTTGAATAATGAATTGGTAGAAGTTGAAACCCACTTCGATAACACGATTCCGAATGCCACCGCACACAAAGCAATCAGAATTCCGGCGGCCACTTGTCCGCGCGCCAGGCCGGCGCCGATCCCTATGGCGAGGATGGAAGGAATGGCAAAAATGGAAGGGATGCTCGCGATTTCGCTAAGCAGATCTACTGCGAAAAGCCTGCGTAAACTGATTGGGTACAGAAGCAGATGGCCAGGATCAAACTGTCTGGTGTTGCCAATGCTGACGGGCAGCGTCGCCCAGATAAGGTAGGCCATTGAGAGAATAGAAAAGAAGATAAACTCCGCGGATGGTATTGCCCTGGTCCCAGGAGCGGCCTTGGCTTGAAGGGCCTGTAAACCAAAATCTGGTGATGTCAACGCATAGGCTGCGAACCCCAAACCCAGGGCCATTAAGAGAGAAAGCGCTACAGCCATTAGCATCGCAAGGGCCGACGCAATACGATTCACGACTGCTTTGGATGAACGAAGTGAATTCCGAAACAGCGTCCACTTAAGCCAGATAAGTGTGTGTAGTTGAGACAAGGCAGTCAGCAATCAGCAATCAGCAATCAGCAATCAGGAATCAGAAACAGCAAACAGCAAACAGCAAACAGCAAACAGCAAAATACGATTCAGATTAACAATCCGTTCTATGGTTCGTGCTGTTCACCCTTTCATTCTATACTCACTGCCGCGATTCTGGCTGACTGCATTGCTGATTGCTGTTTGCTGTTTGCTGTTTACCGTTTTCTCTCAGTGCTTATGAACGCATACATTGGCCTCGGATCCAATCTCGGGGATCGAGCCGGCAATTTGTTATTGGCGGTCCGGAGCATGATCGACTTAGGGCTCGAGGTAGGCCGTCTTTCCCGTATCTATGAAACCGAGCCGTTCGAGACTTTTTCGCAGCCGGCTTATCTCAACATGGTCGCGGAGATGCGCAGCAGCATAATGCCCGGACCTGAAAAAGTAATGGCCCGGTTGCTGAGAGTGGAACATTCCCTGGGGAGGACTCGGGAGATTACCGGGGGTCCTCGTTCAATCGACCTTGACTTACTTCTTTACAGCAATGAGACCCGCGACTCTGAGCTCCTGAAATTGCCCCATCCGCGTTTTCATCGTCGAAGGTTTGTACTTGCCCCTTTGGCTGAGCTTGCGCCCCTGTTGGTTCATCCGACGCTTAACCGCACAGTGAGTGAACTCCTTGCATCACTCGATGACGCATCGGAAGTCAAAGTTTGGACGCCGTGAGATGTACTCAACTTCGGCGAGGAGGCGATAACTACAGAACCGAGCGCGGGTAGCACCGGATGCTGAAGTCAACTTCGACCTCAAGCAGGTTACCGCGACTCGCCTACCCGGGCTCACCTTTGGATCCGGCGCTACCGCGCTCGGTTCTGTAGGATAGCGGCGCCACGCCGCTATTTATCCTGGGATTGCTTTACACTTGTTTTCGTTTTGCCGTTATAATGGCCGCACTTGCTAAAGCGCCTTACACATTTCCAGTCTATTTGTTCCCAACGCAAATTGAACTTTGCGTTTAGATCGATAACTGCCGATCCAATTAGCCGCCGCTAAGCGCGCGGCCAGAGAGCCGAAAAAATGCCCTATCTGAAGCCCGAACGTCCGGAAAAGGTTAATGCCCCGTCGCTAAAGGCAAGCAAACAACGCGGCGAGCGGCTGGTATGTCTGACGGCCTATGATTTCCCCACTGCGCGTATTGTCGACGAGGCCGGCATCGACATTATCCTTGTTGGCGACAGCCTCGGTAATGTGGTTTTGGGTTACGGCAACACCGTACCGGTAACCCTCGAGGAAATCCTGATACATCTGAAGGCAGTGCGGAGGGCGGTCCAGCGAGCACTGCTGGTGGCCGATATGCCATATGGTTCGTTTCATACCGGCGCTGACGACGCGGTCAGAAATGCCTTGCGGCTGGTAAAGGAGGGTGGCGCGGAGGCCGTCAAACTCGAGGGTGGGCACAAGCGCGTGCAGCTCGTGAAACGTCTGGTAGACGAAGAAATTGCCGTGATGGGCCACATCGGCCTGACACCTCAGTCAATCAACAAGCTCGGTGCTTACCGTGTGCAGGGAAAGACGGCCGCGGCTGCGCGTCAGTTGCTCGATGATGCGCGGGCCCTCGAAGACGCAGGCGCGTTCGCAATTGTTTTGGAAGTTGTGCCTCGTGAGATTGCCCGGCTGATCACTGAAAGCGTCAGTATTCCTACCATTGGGATCGGTGCAGGCGTGCACTGCGACATTCAGGTCCTCGTCCTACATGACATGCTGGGATTGTCGGTTGGCAAACTCGCGCGCTTCGTTCGACCCTACGCGAACATTCATGACGTTATGACGGAAGCAGTTACACGCTACGCCGACGATGTCCGAAACGGCACGTACCCATCGGACGACGAATCGTACGCACTGCCTGCGGAAGCGGCGGAGGAATTGAAGATCACCGCACCAGCCAAAGAGCCCGGGACCGGAAAGTCCTGAATCTCCCCGATAACTTATGGAAATTATCAACCGCCGTCAGCGCATGAGCTCCGTCGCGCGCAAAATCCGTCGCGACCAGGATCGAACGATCGGATTGGTGCCGACGATGGGCGCACTGCATGAAGGTCACCTAAGCCTCGTCAGAGAGGCGCGACGCATGTGTGATGTCGTGGTGGTTTCTGTTTTTGTAAACCCGGCGCAATTTGGGCCCGCCGAAGATTACGAACACTACCCACGCGATCTAACTAAAGACACGGCGCTCCTGACCGACTACAACGTTGACTATATTTTTGCTCCTTCAGCGGAAGAAATCTATCCAAAGGATTTTTCCAGTTATGTAAATGTCAGCGGACTCTCGAAGCCACTCGAGGGCGAAACGCGGCCAGGTCACTTTCGCGGCGTCGCCACCGTAGTTGCAATTCTCCTGAATACAGTGCGTCCAGACTTTGCCTTTTTCGGTCAGAAGGATGCGCAACAGGCTGTGATCATCAAGCGAATGGTCAAAGATCTGGCTTTCGAGACTGAGATAGTTGTCTTGCCCACCGTTCGCGAGGATTCGGGTCTCGCAATTTCTTCACGCAATCTTTACTTGAACCCTGAAGAGCAGCAATCAGCCTCGGTGATTCATCGGGGGCTGAGTAAAGCAAAGGAGGTCTTCAAGAAGGGCGAACGGCATGCCGCCAAACTTGAAGAGATTGTCCGCGCAACTATTGAATCCGAGCCTCGCGTGCGTGTCGATTACGTGAGCGTCGTGGACGCCGACACACTCCAGAAGCTGGACAAACTCGACGATCGCCCGATGCTAATCGCAGTCGCCGCTTATGTCGGGAAGACGCGCCTGATCGACAACACTATGTTGAATAAAGTGAAGAAGGATTCGGGCGTGCCGAAAGCGTAATCCCACGAGATTTTGTGCTATATTTCTGACTTCACAGATTACGACCAGGTCATATGAGCACTACAAAAGCAGATGCACTGGAGTTGATTTCGAGGTTGCCTGACGAGGTAACCTGGGAAGACATCATGTATCGACTCTATGTGAAAAGTAAGATTGAGGATGGTATCAAGGCGGCGGAAGAGGGCCGCATTGTTTCTCACGATGAAGTGAAAGAGCTCTTTGCACTAGAATGAAGATTGTCTGGACTGAGCCTGCCGTTGAAGACCTTCGCGAATTACACGCCTACATAGCCAGAGACTCCGAGTTGTATGCCAGTGGATTTGTGGAACGAATAATCTCGGCAACCGAAAGACTAGCGGATCACGCTGAAATGGGACGCGTGGTGCCGGAATCAAGCAATGAAACTGTCCGCGAACTTCTTTATCAAAACTATCGCATAATCTATCGTGTAACGAGTAACCGTATCGAAGTGCTTTCAGTGATTCACGGAGCAAGAGATCTCCCTGGGCGAGGAGCAGCACCATGGGATGTGAGCTGAGATTGTAATTGGTGATGAAGAGAGAGAAGAATCATATCCGGTTTATTCTGAACGGTGAAGCGGCGGAAGTCGCTTTTGCGCCGCACAAGACGCTGCTCGAAGTGTTGCGCGAAGATCTTGGTTTGACCGGAACCAAGCACGGCTGCGAACTGGGCGAGTGTGGAACTTGCGCGGTGCTGGTTAACGGACGATCGATTCTCTCTTGCCTGATGCTCGGCCTCGACGCTGAGGGCCAGGTCGTTAAGACAATCGAGGGCATGGCTGAGGGTGCCATGCTTCATCCGTTGCAGGAAACGTTTGCTGATACGGGCGCTGCCCAGTGTGGATACTGTACGCCCGGGTTTTTGCTGGTGGCTGAGGAGCTGCTGAAGAAAGATCCAAACCCTTCACGGGAAGTCATTAAGGAAGCGCTGTCTGGGAATCTTTGCCGTTGCACCGGCTATATAAAAATCTACGAGGCTGTCGAGCTGGCGGCAGCGCGCATGCGCGGAGAAGAAGCCGAACTGCCGCGTGAGAGTGTTTATGGGTTGGAATAAAACCGTGTGCCCGAGAGTCCAGGATCATATCTCTGGGGCTTGAATTCGTGTTATTTCGTGTCTGTTCGTGGATCGCTTCCTTCCGTTAGATTAAGTACGATCCACGAAAACACACGAAACTACACGAACAAAGAGCTTGTTTTGAAGTCCAATGACTAAGAAGAACGGGAACAACAAAAACGGCAAGCCACTCAACGTCGTGGGCAAACCATTTCGCAAAGTTGATGCGCGGGCGAAGTGTGTCGGTCAGACGAAGTTTGCCGACGACATCGTTCTGCCGCGGATGCTGTTCTGCAAAATACTTCGCAGTCACCTGCCGCATGCACTCGTAAAAAGTGTAGACGTGTCGAAGGCGGTCGCTTTACCGGGCGTGATTGCAGTGATCACAGGGAAAGACCTGCCTATCTCTTACGGTATCCTGCCCGTCAGTCAGGACGAACACGCACTGTGCATCGACAAAGTTCGTTTCATTGGCGATCCGGTAGCAGCTGTGGCGGCGATTGACGAAGACACTGCCTTCGATGCAATGAACCTCATCGAGGTCGAATATGAACCACTGAACACCATTTCTTCCATTGATGAGGCCATCCTCATTGAAGAACCTCGTATCCACGAATACGGCGATGAAGGAAACATTCACAAGAAAGTGTCACTGGAATTCGGCAACGTCGAAGATGGTTTTGCTTTGGCAGATCTTGTGCGTGAAGACGTCTTCTTCTACGAAGGCAACACTCACCTGCCAATGGAGCAACACGCGGCAGTCGGAAATTTCGATTCGGACCACAAGCTAACACTCTGGAGTTCGACCCAGACGCCTCACTATGTACATCGCGCGCTCGCGAAGGTCCTGGAGATGCCTGCCAGCCATATTCGCGTGATTGCCACTCCAAACGGCGGCGGCTTTGGCGGCAAAAGTGATCCTTTCAACCACGAGGTAGTGGTATGCAAACTGTCGATGATGACGGGACGGCCAGTAAAGGTCACACTCACGCGAGAAGAAGTTTTCTATTGCCACCGCGGGCGACATCCGGTGCTCATGAAGGTGAAGACCGGCGTTACGAAAGACGGTGCGATCACCGGCATGCATTTTCAGTCGTTCCTTGATGGAGGCGCCTATGGCAGCTACGGAGTCGCCAGCACTTTCTACACGGGCGCTCTGCAAACGGTTACTTATGACGTGCCCCGGTACAAGTTTCAGGGATTGCGGGCCTTCACCAATAAGCCGCCGTGTGGGCCAAAACGAGGGCATGGAACTCCGCAGCCTCGTTACGCTCTCGAAGTTCATCTGGACAAGATTGCCGAGCAATTGAAATTGGATCCGGCGGCAATGCGCAGGGCAAATCTGGTCCAACCCAACACCGTCACCGCAAACTACCTGCGCATCGGCAGCATGGGTTTGGGCCAATGCATCGACAAAGTAGTCGAAGGCTCCAACTGGAAAAAGAGGTTCTCAGGTTGGGACCAGAACCACCCGAAGCTTCCCTACGGCAAAGGAATTGGAATCGCCTGTAGCTCCTACATATGCGGCGCAGGCCTACCGATTTACTGGAACAACATGCCGCAATCCGGCGTCCAGCTTCGCCTGGATCGCCAGGGCGGAGTCTGTGTGATGTGTGGTTCGACTGACATTGGCCAGGGCTCCGATTCTATTCTGGCGTACATTGTGGCGGAAGTTTTGGGAATAGATCCGTTCGATATTCGCGTGGTCACCGCAGACACGGACCTGACTCCGGTTGATCTGGGCAGCTACTCGAGCCGCGTGACCCTGATGACCGGCAATGCCGCGATTCAGGCTGCTGAGCGTGCGCGCGAACTGCTGGTCGTGGCTGTGGCTGAGAAGATTGGCGCGCCAATTGAAAACATTTCACTCGCCGAGCGGCGCGTCTTTGATGTCGAGAATCCGGAGGTGGGCGTTTCCTTTGCCGAGGCCGTGGTATTGGCGGAATCTAAATTTGGAACGATAGGTACTGTTGGTTCCTACTCGCCGCCTCGTTCACCCGGCAGATACAAAGGCGCCGGCGTTGGACCATCACCTGCTTACAGTTATTCGGCGGCGGTCGCAGAAGTGGATGTCGATCCCGACACAGGTATTGTGGTAGTCGAACGCGTATGGATTGCACACGACATCGGCAAGTCAATCAATCCGATGCTGGTGATGGGCCAGGTTGAGGGCAGCGTCTACATGGGCCTTGGAGAGATCCTGATGGAGGAGATGGTCTACAGGGCCAATCGCAACGTGGTGCACAAGTTCCCCTCGCTGCTTGAATACAAGAGCCCGACGACGATGGAGATGTGCGACGTCAAGACGTATCTAATCGAAGACCCTGATCCAAATGGACCTTACGGCGCAAAGGAAGTTGGACAGGGACCGCTGTTGCCGGTGCCACCGGCGGTCGCGAACGCGGTTTACGATGCGGTTGGGGTGCGCATCGACGAGGTTCCAATCACTCCCGAGAAGGTTTTGAAAGCATTGCGCGAGAAGGCAAAGGGCCGAGATGGACATTACGGCCCAACCTCGGTTCCTTCGGTCGAATGGCCCGAGCCGTTGCGTGTGTTGACACCAGCGGAAGGCGGCGACGGCAAAGAGATGCCGCGCGTGGCTGTGCATTCCTGAGAGGTTAAGCACGATCCACGAATGAACACGAAATTACTCGAAACGGGTTTTGGTGTCACTTCGTGTGATTTCGTGGATCGTCTTGCCTCGGTTTGGCAACAGTTTTTCTGGAAGTCAATTTCGAAAATGAGAGCAGAGCTGTAACCTCAATGATGCGTCTTCCCAAATTTGAATACCGTGTGCCGCGAGAGATCGCGGAGGCGGTGAAGATCATGGCCGGCACTGGTCCAGAAGGGCAGTTCGTTGCCGGCGGAACAGATCTGTATCCCAACATGAAGCGGCGGCAGCAGATGCCGAAGACTGTCATCTCCGTGATGCGTGTGCCGGAGTTGAATCAGATCAGCGGTGACGGCAAGTCGGGAATTCGCATTGGCGCTTCGGTGACGCTGACAGACATCGTCGAGCATCCCTTAATTAATCGCGACTATCCGGTTATCGCCTACGCCGCGCGAACGATCTCGACACCCATTCTTCGGAACATGGGAACTGTCGGCGGCAACCTGCTGCTCGACACGCGTTGCAACTATTACGATCAGAACTACGAGTGGCGCAAAGGCATCAATTTTTGTCTGAAGAAAGACGGTGACGTTTGTTGGGTGGCGCCGGGAAGTTCGAAGTGCTGGGCAGTGCAGTCTTCAGATCTCGTTCCGGTAATGGTAGCAATCGGCGCGAAGTTTCGCCTGGCATCAACCCTGGGTGAACGAATGATTGACGCAGCGGGTTTCTACAACGACGACGGCATCGACTACCTGAAGAAACGGCCAGACGAATTGCTGGTGGACATTCACCTGCCTCCGGTCAACGGTTGGAGAGCTTCGTATCGGAAGCTCCGACGCCGCGGCGCATTTGATTTTCCAGTCCTGGGAGTGGCTGCCTATGTGCAGATGGAAGCGCAGGGCAACGGCAATACTAGCGACCGGGTCAAGGACGCCCGCATAGTCCTCGGCGGTATTGCTCCATCACCACTGAACATCGCCGAAGCCGGACAGGCATTGATAGGCCAACCACTCGATCAAGAAACCATTCAAGCAGCAGCCGAAGCAGCCTACGTCCGCGCCCGCCCTCTCGACAATACCGACTTCGTCATGAATTGGCGCAAGCAAATGGCCCGGCAATACACGCTTCGCGCTCTTCAGGAATTGGTAGATCCAATAAGTTAATCCGGTCATAGCTGACGGCTGAAACACTAAAAACGATCCACGAAAACACACGAAGCGGCACGAAAAAGTCTCTGTTAGAGTGATTTCGTGTAATTCGTGGATCGCAGTACTCCGACTCTAATGACAAAGAACATCCACCACGGGGCTCAGGGCGATGGCGTCGCCGCTATTATTCTCGCTGCCGGGCGCTCTCAACGCATGGGCGCATTCAAACCTTTGCTTCCCTTCGGTGCCACCACCGTTGTCGACTCCTGTATTGAGCATTTGAGCGCTGGTGGCGTTCAAACTGTCGTTGTCGTCCTGGGCCATCGCGCTGAGGAACTAAGGGAACATCTCCGAGACTCTGGTGCCCTGTTTGCTGTCAATCCTGATCCCGACGGCGAGATGAGTTCGTCAATCGCGTCAGGCGTGCGTGCGCTGCCCCAACAAGCGAAGGCCGTCATTATCGCACCTGTTGATCAGCCGGCAGTCCCATCTGAGATCGTGACCCAGCTCCTGGACGAATGGAAGAAAGGCCATCTGCTTGTAAAGCCGACCTGGGAAGGTCGGGGCGGGCACCCGGTTGTCGTTGACTTGAGTTTTAGAGACGAACTACTTCACCTGGACCCAAATCGTGGTTTGAAGGCGCTCTTTGGTAGTCATGCGGACCAGGTGAAACGCCTCGCCGTCGATTCGACTTACATTGCGCGCGACCTGGACACGTGGGATGATTACGCCGCTTTGCATAGGGAGGTTTTTGGCGTGCCACCCGAGGTCCCGGCCTCGAAAGCCAAAGCACCGCAAGCTAAAGCTTGAACTCTAAACTTCGGGCTTGTAGTTCAAAGTTCAGCCTAAGGCTGCTGCTTCGCCGCCCAAGAGGGCCGTAATCGAGACCAACTAAAAGGTTGCGCTACTCATCTAAAGCACTGCCCCACTCCCCTGAGTATGGGCAAAGGAGAGAAATGGCCCTAAAATATCGCATCCCCTTCTTAGCTCTGGTTCTGACCCTGGGTTCATCCCTCGGATTGGCCCAGGATCGCGGTCCAGTAGCCTTTTCACTGCGCTCGGTCGATGGCCAGACGATAACTTCTGACAGCCTGCGAGGCGAGGTCGTGGTGCTGGCGTTCGGCGCTTCCTGGTTGCCGCTCTCGAAGACGCAGTTGCAGGGAATCCGAAAACTTGCCGACGAATACTCCAACCGGGGAGTGGTTGTTTATTGGGTCAGTACAGAGTCGGACGATCCAAAGTCGAAGAACCACGCGAGCGACGAACAACTTCGAGCGTTTGCTCAGAAGTATGGACTAAAAGTAACAGTGCTGCGGGACCCTGATGGCGCAGTATCAAAGAAATTTGGTGTCGACCAATTGCCGTCAATAGTAATCCTGGACAAGAACGGCGATCCTGTGGGAGACCCAATCGGCGGTCTTGATCCCAACGGCAATCTGGCTGGTCAACTAGCTTCTCGTCTGGACAAAGTCCTCGATTAAAACTTCAGCCAGGGAAAATCTTCGGGGCCGCCTTTTGCGAGGCGGCCCTTTTCTCTGTAGTAGAGCAAACTGTTAGTTTGCGGTGGTGCGCTTCCACTCTCTCTTTGAAACCAACGCAAACAGTGGATCAGCTTGCCATCAACGAAGACTGCATGCTTTTCAGAACCGAGCGCGGACCGGGGTCCCCATCGGGGCAGCCCCGATGGGGTGGATGCTTAAGGCGACCTCGGTTGCAGCACGTCGCAGCACGATGCGCTGATCACAGCTACTAAATGGGACGAACGCACAGTCGATGCTGGGGAAGCTTCCAGCATCCGGCGCTACCGCGCTCGGTTCTGTAAAGTACATCTTTCACTTGCCCCGCGAGACAGAATCTAATAACGTGCTTACGAAATTTGCCGCAACCAAGACCTATGCCTTTCAAGCTTATCAACCCGCAATTATTGGGCGCGCCGCGGGGGTATTCAAACGGAGTTTTGTCAGAGCCGGGTGGCAGATTGCTGTTTGTGGCCGGCCAAATTGGCTGGGACCAAAAGCAAAGGATTGTCAGCGAAGACTTCGTCGAACAATTCGATCAAGCGCTTGCGAATGTGCTGGCGGTGGTACGGGAAGCCGGCGGGCATCCCGGCGAGATAGCTCGAATGGTTGTTTACGTCACCAATAAGCTCGAGTATATCGAGCACAGTCGCGCCGTTGGCGAGCGCTATCGTTCGCGCATGGGAAAACACTTCCCCGCAATGGCGCTGTTGGAGGTGAAGGGGCTGCTCGACCCTGCTGCGAAAGTAGAAATTGAAGCAATCGCAGTCGTGAGATCGTAAAACCTACCTCAAGCCTGATGTTTACTCCTAAAAGTTTCCTCTATGAAAAGGCCCCGGATGGCGTAGCCACTATTACGCTCAATCGGCCCCAGCGACTCAACGCATTAACATTCGAAGTCTACCGCGAACTAACCAATCTCTTCGAAGAATTGCGCGATGAAACTGACGTGCGCGTGATTGTGATAACTGGCGCTGGGCGGGCCTTCTGCTCAGGTGGTGATGTGCACGACATCATTGGCGAGCTCTTCAGTCGCAATATGGAGGGCCTACTGGAATTTACCAGGATGACGTGCGAGCTAATACAAAATATACGTGAGCTCCCAAAACCCGTGATTGCCAGTCTTAACGGAACGACCGCCGGCGCCGGCGCATGCATTGCTCTTGCAGCCGACATTCGCATTGCCAGTGAGGAAGCAAAGATTGCTTTTTTATTCGTGAAGGTTGGGCTTTCGGGCGCCGACATGGGCGCAGCGTATTTGTTGCCCCGAGTGGTTGGCCTCGCCAAGGCAACGGAATTGCTCTACACGGGTGATTTTATTACGGCTTCAGAGGCGGAACGAATAGGACTGTACAATCGCGTCGTAGCAGCTGAGCATTTGACAGTAACCACGCGTGAACTAGCGGAGCGGTTGGCATGCGGTCCGGCGTTTGCCCTGGCTAAAACGAAGGAGATGCTTAACCGGGAGTTGGACATGAATTTGCCGGCTGCGCTCGAATGTGAAGCGCAGGCGCAGGCGATCTGTATGCAACATCCGGATTATCGCGAAGCATACGAAGCATTTGTCGCGAAGCGTGAGCCCAGGTTTGAGTGATTGCGAATTGCCGACTGCCATTGCCAAATCATCAAACTGATCAGATCTTTCGAAACGCGGGTACAAACACTAATTCTCAATCAGCATTCGGCAATTGGAAATATACCATGGATAAATTCATCGAACACCTTCCCTTCCTCACTGCCGAGCATCGTAATCTGGTGGCCGGCGTTACCACTTTTATAGAACAGGAAATTGAGACGACTGCGATCGACGAGCGCGATGTTGACGCCAGACTTCGCGAATATGTTGGTAGTTTAGGAAATGCAGGCGTGTTGGAATATGTGGTCGCCTCGGCCGGCAGGAAACTCGACGTGCGGGCCATTTGTCTGATCCGCGAAACACTTTCTTATTCTTCCGCGCTCGCAGACCTGGCTTTCGTAATGCAGGGGTTGGGGACCTACGCTATCAGCCGCGCGGCACCTGAACATGTTCGCGATTTCTGGCTTTCGCGCGCCGCGGAGGGCAAAGCAATTGCAGCCTTCGCCCTAACCGAACCCGAGGCCGGGTCTGACGTGTCTGCCATCAAGACTACTGCACAGCGTGATGGTGACACGTACGTGATCAACGGCACCAAGCGTTTTATTTCCAACGCCGGTGTCGCTGACTTCTATACGGTGTTTGCCAAAACCGGAACCGAGGACACCGGCCGAGCTTCATTGTCGGCGTTTGTAGTGGGCGCAAAGATTCCGGGGTTCCGAGTTGTCGAGCGCACGCCGATGATCGCTGAACATCCGATCGGACAAATTGAATTCAAAGACTGTCGGGTACCTGCGGAAGACATGGTCGGGGCTGAAGGCGAAGGATTCTTATTGGCCATGCGCACCTTGGACCGGTTCCGACCCACCGTGGGCGCAGCGGCCTGTGGTTTGGCCCGACGTGCTCTTGACGAAGCAGTCAGCTATGCGACTAGCCGCAAACAATTTGGGCGTATCCTCGCAGAGCATCAGCTCATCCAGGAAAAACTTGCGGACATGATAACTGAGCTGGACGCCGCCCGCCTGCTTGTGTACCGCGCTGCTTTCTTAAAAGATACTGTCTCAAGCCGAGTAACTCGCGAGTCAAGCGAAGCGAAACTTTTTGCTACTGAAGCAGCCGGCCGGATCATCGACCAGGCAGTACAGATCCATGGGGGCGCGGGACTGGTGCGTGGCAGTGTCGTGGAGCGACTGTATAGAGACGTCCGCGCGCTGCGCATTTATGAAGGCACTTCTGAGATTCAGAAACTGATTATCGCGAGCCAGCTATTGAAGCAGTAACTTGTTGTCTGTGCGCGCTCGTCGATATCAGAAGTGTGAACGGGCTTGGCTCCGCAACCGGGCAGCCCATTTGGTTCTGTCCCGATAACCTTTGCCTCTCTGTCCGATCTCTGTGAACTCCATGTCTCTGTGGTGATTTACCAAACAAAAGCCCACCACAGAGGCACAGAGGACACTAAGGATGCACGGAGAAAAAAGGTTACCTATTTTCCCGACAGACCCGTTTGGGTTGGTGCAATCGACCGGGTAGCGAACGCTACAGATTTCTCGAAAAATGAAACCTCTTTCCTCAGACACGTCCCCCGAAATGCAGCGCGTGCATTTTGAGCTGATGCGCGGAGTTCCAGCGAGTAAACGTCTCAGCCTGGCTCTTGAACTCACTCAAACAACTCGTCACTTGGTTTTAGCCGATTTGAAACATCGGTATCCCAAGGCTGACGACGAAGAGATCCGTCGACGGTTTATTGCGAGGGTTTTGCCACGTGATGATGTGATCCGCGTCTACGGTTTTGATCCTCAGGACGAGCGCAAGTGAACACCCATATGGAAAGACCCCTGTTGGTATTGGCCCAAGTCGCAAGCATTCTGGAGCAACAGGGCGTTACCTACGTCTTGGTGGGTTCTTTAGCCAGCTCAATGCACGGTATGTATCGGTCTACGGCCGATATCGACATCCTTGCCGATGTGAAACGAGAACAGGTGTACCCTTTATTGAAAGCTTTACAGGATAGTTTTTATGTCGATGAGCACGCGATTCGCGAAGCTATTGACCGGCGCAGCTCCTTCAACGCTATCCACTTTGACTCTGTTTTTAAGGTTGATATTTTTATTCCAAGGGCGGACGACTTCGCGAAAATGCAACTCGAGCGAAAACAACTTAGAAGCATATCATCTGACATCGATCAAAAGATTTATGTCGCCACCGCTGAAGACACTATTCTGGCAAAATTGCGTTGGTATCGGAAAGGCCACGAGGTTTCGAAGATCCAATGGTCAGACGTTGTGGGAATGATTGGGGCAGCCGACGAGTCGTTGGACGTACTCTATCTGCGTGAGTGGTCGGAAAAGCTAGGCGTCTCTGATTTACTGGAGAAAGCCATCGAGGAAGCAAACTAAAGACGGCCCATGAAAATCAGCATTATCGGCGGCGGACCGGCAGGGATGTATTTTGCAATCCTGATGAAGAAGACCGACCCCTCGCATGAGATCACCATTTATGAGCGCAATGGACCGGACGACACCTTCGGATGGGGTGTTGTATTTTCTGGGAAGACACTCAGTAACCTTCGTGCAGCAGATGAGGAATCACATGCGGAGATCACCAGGAGTTTCGAGGCCTGGGACAATGTTGAGGTAGTCCATCGAGACGAGAAGATTTCCGTTCACGGGAATAGTTTTTCCGGCATCGCCCGCCTCAACCTGCTCGAGATTCTGCAGCGACGCTGCGAACAGTTAGGCATTGCTCTCATTTTCCATACCGAGATTTCTGATATCAATGCGTTGCGCGAAAGCTGCGATTTGTTGGTTGCAGCAGATGGAGTCAACAGCACAGTCAGGAAGCAATACGCTGCCGAGTTCGCACCGACACTGGATTTTCGTCCCAATCGGTATATTTGGTATGGCACACACAAACTCTTCCATGGTCTGACCCTGACCTTCAGACAAAACGACGCAGGCGTTTTCGCGGCCCACTCTTACAAATTCAGTAAAACTACCAGCACGTTCATTGTCGAATGCGATCAGGAAACCTGGGACCGGGCCGGTTTTGCTAGTCTCGATGACGAACAAACGCGAGCGCATATCGAAAAGGTCTTTGCTCGGGACCTCGATGACCAGCCGCTACTCTCAAACAACTCGAAATGGATCAATTTTCTGCTGGTGAAAAACGGGCAGTGGAGTTTCGAGACCGTCGTGTTGCTCGGCGATGCATTACACACCGCTCACTTCTCGATTGGATCTGGGACCAAGCTCGCGATTGAGGATGCCATCGCCCTACACGGATGTTTTCAGAGGACCCCGGAGGTCCCCACCGCGCTGGCTGACTTTGAGGCAATTCGTAAGCCCGTTATTGAGGCGTATCAGGCTGCCGCTTATGAAAGCATGCGCTGGTTCGAAAATGCTCGTCAGTTTATGAAGCTGAGTCCGATTGAGTTGGCTTATGCGTTGATGACCCGAAGCGGACGCGTTGACTATGAAGATTTGAAGCGGCGTGACCCGGCCTTTATTGCCGCATATGAAGAAGGCAGGAGGCAGAAGGCACTAAGCACCGGGACCGCGGGCGTCTCGCCCGCCGAGAGCGCGTAGCGCGAGCGTAACTTTAAGCAGAAGGCGTGAAACGTGGAGGCGCACGTTCGGCGGGCGAGACGCCCGCGGTCCCAGTGCAAGAGAGGCCTGGAACATCAAACCGCCACTAAAGGAAGAAAAAACACTGCCTGACTCCTACCTCTTCCACTCCGGTGCTAACAGACGCCGCCGACCATCATCAACCGTAGCAATCCGGGGTTCATCTAACTCAGCGCGGTCCCAAAGCTTGCACGTGACCGGTCGATGCGCCTGATCCAGCGCCTCGCAGTAGTTCGTATATGTGCAACGTCTGACTGCGTCTCCGCGCCCGAGTTTTACCTTCACAAACCAGTCCGGATCTGCTAATGCCTGCCGTGCCAGACCCACGAGGTCCGCGTAACCACTCCACAAAATCGACTCTGCTTGTTCAAAAGTGCTTATGCCGCCGGCGGCAACAACCGGCGTTTGAAACCCCGCATCGTTTACAGCCTGCTTTATCGTCGCCACGAGTGGCACGCTGCGCATAAAAGGTCCAGTCTCGTCCGAAAGCACGGTGGGCATGCATTCATAACCGCTCTGGCCCGTATATGGGTAAACAGCCTGCCCTACTTTTGGCTGCTGCGCATCTTCAAATTTTCCGCCCTTTGAAATCGAGAGAAAGTCGAAACCGGCCCGGGCAAACTCAACGCCGAAATAAACTGCGTCAGCCACCCGATTACCTCCGGCGATCACTTCGTCACCCAAAAAGCGCACACCCACAACATAGTCTTTGCCGACTTTTTCCCGAACCGCTCGATAAACCTCCAGCGGCAGGCGCACGCGATTTTCAAGCGGGCCGCCGTAGCCATCCCTGCGATCATTCAGCGCGCTGAGAAAACCAGCCATGGTATATGCGTGTGCGTAGTGAAGCTCGACGCCGTCGAAACCGGCTTCGCGCGCGCGACCTGCAGCTTCAGCAAAAATCCCAGGTAGCACTAACGGAAGTTCGTGAATGTGCGGCAGGTCGGTGTCGGTTACAGACTCGCGATAACCGAATTGCAAAGCTTCCATCTCCCGATCGTTAAGTATCTTTTCCACAACCTCATCCGGAGCGCCTTCAAGAAACTGCCTTACAGCGGATTCCACGGCATTGAGCCATGCGGAGTCGCTGGTCAAATCAGCCAGCGCCCGTCGATGCCGATCTTCCACCTGCAGGAAACGTTCGAAGTACCTGACTCTCTCTGGACGCCGCTTGACGGCCAGAAAATCGATGATCTGTATAAAAAGCCTGGTATGTCCGCCGCTTGCATTGCGAACAGTTTCCACCAACTTTCTCAAGCCGGGAATGAAGCGATCGTGCCCAATGCGCAGGAGAGGTCCGCTGGGAATATCTCGAACACCGGTTGCTTCTACCACCAGAACTCCCGGCTGCCCTTCAGCAAAACGTCGATACCAATCGAGGTTTTCCTGAGTGACAAACCCGTCGGCTGTCGCCCGCCATGGCACCATCGCCGGCACCCATGTTCGGCTTTCAACCTCCTCTGGACCTATCTTGATTGATTGAAAGAGATCTGACGCTGCCGCCTCTTCGGCGGTGGGCCAGTGCGCGTCAGGAATCTGGTGCCGGATCGGATTCTTGAATTTCCACATGGTGATTGACTCTACCACTACTAGAAAAACGCTACGCGGGCAAGCCTCGCTTTGCCAACACACTGATGAAACCTGCTTTAACTCACCTCTCTGTGGTAAATTGAGTCAGAGTTTCAAAACATTAGTGGAGTGCAAGGAATTTGAGTGACGAGCTTCTTAAGTGGCGCCTGGAGTTCCCAATTCTGGGAAAGACTGTCTATCTAATCTCGCACAGTCTCGGTGCAATGCCGCGTGAAACCTTTAGTCTGCTCACTGAATATGCCGAAACCTGGGCCACTCGCGGCGTGAGGGCGTGGGCCGAAGGCTGGTGGGACATGCCCGTTACCACCGGCAATGAAGTTGCTCGGATCATTGGCGCGGACCCTGACACGGTAGTCATGCATCAGAATGTTTCCGTTTGCCAATCCCTCATACTTTCCTGCTTTGAGCCCACGCCAAAGAGAAACAAGATCGTCTACTCGGAGTTAAATTTTCCATCAGTAATGTATGTCTACGAAGCCCACGCTCGCGGCGGAAGATTGCGGATTGAGACGGTCAAGTCCGATGACGGTATTACGGTGCCTCTCGACCGGTTCCTGGAAGCCATTGACGAAGAAACGTTGCTGGTTCCCTTCTCGCACGTGCTTTTCAAGAGTGGTTTTCTGCAAAACGCAAAGGCGATCACCGAACGAGCTCATGAAGTCGGCGCGATGGTAGTGCTTGATTGCTATCAGTCAGCCGGGACGGTGCCTTTCAGTGTCAAAGACCTAAATGTTGATTTCGCGACCGGCGGCTCCGTGAAGTGGCTGTGTGGCGGTCCTGGTGCCGGGTATCTTTACGTGCGTCCGGATCTTCACGATCAACTGGAGCCTAAAACCACCGGCTGGATGGCCCATGAACAACCGTTTGCATTCGATACTGACCTCCGGTATGCGTCAGGCATCAGGCGTTTTCTGCATGGCTCGCCGGCGATTCCGGCCCTTTACGCCGCCCATTCGGGGTATCACGTCATCAATAAGGTAGGGGTCGAGAACATCCGGCGTAAGAGTGTGAGACAAACGACGCGACTGATTGAACTCGCCCAGGAAGCAGGTTTTGAGGTGACGAGTCCAAAGAATGCGGCGGACCGGGGCGGGACAATCACTGTCGGACATCCGGACGCAGGAGCAATCACAAAGGAACTGATCAAACGCGAAATTATTGTAGATTACCGGCCGGGAGCTGGGGTGCGTATTTCGCCTCATTTCTACAACACCGATGAAGAGATGGAGGTGGTGATCAACGAGATGAAAAAGATCCGCGACACGAAATCCTATGAGTACACGGGAAAAGTTGGCGCTGCCTTTTGAAATCCAGTGAGGACGCCGGTGAAGCAATTCCTCGAATCTCAAAATCTCTTGCAGACCGTGGTCGAAGAGGCCAATAGAAACAGCCAGGAAGCGCAGCGACTGGTTAGCGACCTCAGCGTGGGTCAGATGAGTTGGACTTCATCGCCGGATCGATGGAGCATCGCGCAGTGTCTAGACCACCTGGCGGTAACCAGCAGAGAATTTAATACCTACTTCACGGAGGCTATTAACCGCGGACGCGACAAATGGCCAATTACTTCCGCTATTCCCTACAAACCAACCCGGATTGGCGGCTGGCTCATCAAGCAGGTTGTTCCTGAAACGACCAGAAAGGTGCCGGCGCCGAAGGTATTCAGACCGTCTCAGTCACCCGTGGTTGAAGGAGCACTCGAAAAGTTTCTGAAGCAGCAAAACGAATTTCTCCATTTTGTTCGTGAGGCGGAGGCGGTCGATTACAATAAGACTAGATTGCGATCTCCAGTTACTCCATTCATGCGTTACAGTCTCGCCGACGCTTTCGTGGTTACCATAGTTCATGGCTGGAGACATTTAGCCCAGGCAAGACGAGTTCGCGAAATCTCCGGATTCCCCATTTAACCGATCATATGTCTAACGACTACGGCAAGAATTCCCTGCTTTCCTACAACTCATACCTAAAAGTGCAGGATTTGATTGGCCTCCAGCAGTGTCTCTCCGATCCACAACATCATGACGAACTCTTGTTTATCACGGTCCATCAGGCTTACGAGCTCTGGTTCAAACAAATACTTCATGAGATCGATGCGGCCATCAGCTTAATGAGCGATGGTCGTCTGGCAGCGGCGGATTATGCTGTGCGACGAATAGTCGAAATTGAGAAACTGTTGATTACCCAGATCCACATCCTGGAAACCATGACCCCGATAAGTTTCCTTGGGTTCCGCGACGAACTCAATCCGGCGAGCGGTTTTCAGTCGATGCAGTTTCGTGAGATTGAGTTTGCCTCTGGACAAAAGCACGAGAAGCTCTTGCAGGAATTTCGTGAAGACGAATTTGCTTACACCCGTTTGCGCGCCCGTTTTGAAAAGCCAACGTTAGCTGACGCGTTTTTCGCCGCGCTGGCAAAGCGTGGTTTCGATGCGCCGGCGCTCGATGAATCGTTGGATGAGCAGGAACGAAAAAAACGATATGGCAAGCGAACTCGAGCCGTACTGGAAATACTGACTCACTTCGAGGAACGCTTCGAAGAGTTTCACTTGGCGGAAGCCCTGCTGGAGCATGATGAGTACTTTTCTCTCTGGCGCTCACATCACATCAAGATGGTGGAACGCATGGTGGGCACGAAGCGCGGCACAGGCGGATCGGAAGGGGTAGGATATCTGCGTACCACATTGGATAAAAAGTTCTTCCCCGAACTCTGGGAAGCGCGCACCTACCTTGATACCAAACACGGCGAAGCGGGATGTCCGTTTGCCAAAGAGTGAAGTGTTACCTTCAGATCGACCCTCAGATTTGAAATAGCTGCATATGGGACGCGAACAAAGACGAGCTCCGCGAGTTACCGTCGACCTGGCTGCGTGGTGGGAGGGCTCTGCAACGCAACAGGAGGCTAGTATCACCAGCTTAAGCGTGACTGGTTGTTTTGTTCTCACCGGCGGGTCGGTTGAGGCCAGAGAGCGTATTCGACTGGAAATAACATTTCCCGACGGAACACAGATCTATCCATGGGCTGAAGTGGTTGAAGAAGCAAGTGAGATTGGGTTTGCGGTCCAGTTTACGACAATGGAAGCTGAAGAGAGTGAACTTCTTGAAAGATTTGTGCGGCAAGCGTTGGCTGACGCAACTTAGGTTCCAGGTCGACGGCTAAGAGGTTTAGCTATACAAAAGAATGGCTATCATCTTCCCTGATCGCTTCAACATGGCTGATTACTTCCTCTACCACAATTTGGAGGAAGGGCGGGAGAACAAGGTCTGCCTGTATTTCGAAGACAAGAAGTTTACTTATGGCGACACGGCGGGCATGTCGAATCGTGTGGGAAATGCGCTGCGGGAATTGGGAGTAGAGATTGAAGATCGTGTTCTCATCGTCCTGCCGGACTGTCCCGAATTCGTTTGGACCTGGTTTGGCGCAGCGCGCACCGGCGCGGTAATTACAATGGTGAATCCGCTGCTGCCGGCGGAGGATTACAAATACTATCTCGACTACACACGCGCGCGACTAGCGGTCATTCCCCAGACCCTCGCGGAGAGTTTTCGTGAAGCTACCGGTAGTTCTCAACATTTGAAAGCGGTTCTGGTGGTGGACAGTGGAGATGACGCCGCATCTCTGCCTCACTATCAAGCCGCCCACCCCGAAAAGGAAAGCAAGGCCAGTGGCTCGGGGCGAGACACTAAGTGGGTTTCTTTTAAGGAGATTGTCGAGGCCCAGTCCGACGAATGCCTGCCTGCAGACACCCATCGTGACGACATCGCAATCTGGCTATTCACTTCCGGTTCGACGGGACATCCGAAAGGCGCCGTGCATTTGCAACACGATCTCCCATTCAACGCCGAGGTCTTTGCCAAAGGCACGATTGGAGTAAACAAGGACGATCTTACGCTGGCCGTGCCTAAACTTTTCTTCGGCTATGCTACAGGCACAAACCTGCTCTTTCCATTTTCGGTTGGCGGCGCAACCGCGCTATTTGCTGAAAGATCCACCCCGGAAAAGCTGTTTGAATTGATCGGGCGTTATCGTCCGACAATCCTGACCACTGTGCCGACTATGATCAATTCCATGCTCAACGCCGGCGACATTAGCCAGCATGATTTATCGAGTTTGCGATTCTGTTATTCAGCCGGAGAAGCCCTGCCAATCGAGCTTTATGAGCGCTGGATGAAGACTATTGGCGTGGAAATTTACGATGGAATCGGGTCGGCCGAGATGTTTCATATCTATATTTCCAATAGGCCGGGCGATGTGAAACCTGGAAGCCTTGGCAAGGTTGTAAATGGCTATGAAGCAAGAATCGTTGACGCAGACGGCGGGCAGGTTTCTACAGGAGAAATGGGCACGCTGAGAATCAAGGGCGACTCTGCGGCGCTCTGCTACTGGAACGCCCACGAGAAATCGAAAGAAACCTTCGCGGGAGATTGGTGTACCACGGGAGACCAGTTCCACGTCGACGATGAGGGTTACTATTGGTATCACGGTCGCACTGACGATATGTTGAAAGTCTCTGGCATCTTTGTCGCGCCGGCAGAAATCGAGAATTGCATGCTTCAACACGAATCCGTGCGCGAGTGTGCAGTGATCGGCGCCGATGCCGGTGACGGCCTTATCAAACCGAAAGCTTTTGTGGTGCTGCGTGAGGAGGTTGGGTCAACAGATGCGCTTGCTGAAGAACTAAAAGACTTCGTGAAGTCGCATCTTGCTGTTTACAAATATCCGCGCCGGATCGAGTTTGTCGCATCACTTCCAAAAAACGACCGCGGCAAAATAGATCGCAAAAAGCTGCGGCAACGGTAACGCAAACTGTTAGTTTGCGGAGGTCACCCTTCATGCATATCTAGTTAATCGAGCCGGGCTTGTCCTCCAAGCTCGCAAACTAACAGTTTGCGTTACTCAGTCGCGCCGGCTCCCCGTCAACCGCAGCAGGAAAAAGAAGAGGTTTATGAAGTCCAGGTAAAGCGAGAGCGCTCCGACCACCGCGAAAGCTCCCACGCGTCCGTCAGGCAGTGAGACCGCCATCTGCTTCAGGCGTTGCGCGTCCCAGGCCGTTAGTCCGGTAAAAATTAAAACTCCCACGACCGAAATAACGAATTGCATGGCGTCGTTCTGCCAGAAGAAGCCTACGATCATGGCAATGATCAGTCCGATCAAGCCCATAAAAAGAAACTGGCCCAGCCCGGCCAAACTCCTCTTCGTCACAGTGCCGAAGAACGCCATGGCTCCAAACATGCCGGCTGTAATAATGAAGGTGGAAGCGATCGAGGTTCCGGTATACACCAGCAAAATCACAGAAGAGGTGACACCTACGAGTGCGGAATACAGCATGAAGAGCGCGGCCGCTGTTGTGGGCGCCATATGCTCTACCCGCGACGAAAGATAAAGGACCAGGCCAAGCTGGGCAAATATCAAGACCCAAAACACCAGACGATTTACGATTACAGCTTCGATGATCGCAGGCGATGAGGCTACTGCATAAGCCGTGACCGCCGTGATCAGCAAGCCGACAAACATCCAACCATAAACTTTGCTCAGAAACGCGCCGACTCGCTCGTCCCTCACGTCTACCGGCAAAACTTGAGATTCACCCGGAGAATTTCTATTCCAGGAATGTTGGTTCCAGCTCATCTTGTCCTCCCCAGTTCTTTAACGATAACCAGCCAAAATCATTCAGTTTATGGCGGCGAACCAATTGTATCAGTCTTCCCAGAATTTATCCGGCCCGCCCTTCAAACATCAGTCGTTTTTGCAATTCCCATACAACGAAGCACGCCCCTTTTACGGGTCGTAGCTGTTGAGAACGCAGTCAATGGTCAATTTCACCCTTGGCGATTAGGCTCATATTTACCAGGCATTCAGGTCACTCAATCCTCAGCCTATCCTTAGTTTACGATTCGGCTGTTACGATTTACCATTCAGTCATATGAAAGCTATTCAAGTTTTCCATCCCGGTGGTCCGGAAGTGCTCACCGTGGTTGATCTTCCGATCCCATCTCCAAAACCAGATGAAGCGGTCGTCAAAATCGAAGTAGCGGGCGTTAACTTCATCGACGTCTATTACCGCGAGGGACGTTATCCAGCGCCAGCTCCCTTCACTGTTGGGCAGGAGGGCTCAGGGGTCGTTAGAGCTGTCGGGTCTGAAGTAAAAGATTTGAAAGTTGGAGATCGGGTGGCTTACACAGGCGTGCTGGGAAGCTACGCTGAATATGCTGCCGTGCCCGCAGATCGACTGGTGAAGATTCCATCGGGCCTGGACTTCAATCAGGCAGCCGCCGCCATGCTGCAGGGAATGACCGCGCACTACCTGAGTCACAGCACCTATGCGATCAAGCCCGGCGACACTGTACTAATTCATGCTGCAGCAGGTGGTGTGGGCTTACTGCTCGTTCAGATGGCTAAGCATCTAGGTGCACGTGTGATTGGCACAGCAGGCTCGGAAGCAAAAGCACGACTTGCGCATGAGGCTGGCGCTGACGAAGTAATTATTTATACGACGCAGGACTTTGAAACTGAAACAAACCGGCTAACGAGTGGCAAGGGCGTAGAGGTAGTTTATGACGGTGTCGGGCTGGCGACTTTTGAAAAAGATCTCAACGTCCTTCGTCTGCGGGGCTACCTGGTCTTGTATGGAGGTTCGAGTGGGGCCGTCCCACCCTTCGATCCCATGGTTCTAAATAAGAAGGGGTCGCTCTTTCTCACGCGACCCAGCCTCCATCATTACATTCACACCCGCGAAGAACTTGAAAAGCGATCCAGCGAAGTCCTGGAAATGGTCGCTCGTGGCGACCTCAAACTGCGAATACACAAAACGTACGCACTGGCGGAAGCTGCCGCGGCCCACCGCGATCTTGAGGCACGGAAAACTACAGGCAAACTTTTGCTGGTACCTTAAGGAGCGGGCCAAACGCCTTGAAACCCAGGCGCATCATCTAGTCGACCTTTTTGACAGATTGAATTCCTATTTGCGCTCGGACATCGACTGCTGAAGCCAGGCCTTCGCAGTCTTTCCGTCAGCGACGAGATTGCCGTTCTTGTCATAAATTTTCAAATACGGAACGAAGCTGATTCCATGTTGTTGCGCAACGGGCGTATTCCAGTCGTCAATGTCCATAAACACGACCTGCATATCTGGGACTCGGGCATTGACCTCATCCATAATTGGCGTGAGCCTTCGACAAGCTGGACACCAGTTAGCGTAAAAGTAAACGATGCTGATTCGGTCCTGCTTCAGGTAGGCACGAAAATCAGCATCATGGCCGGGCGTATTAAAAGGCTTAGCAGTTGGTTTCGCTAACGAACGTACACCCTTTGAATCAAGTGTCGTTTGGCCGACAGGCGCGCGTCTGGCCAATACCAGATCTTCCGTCTGGAGCCCGCGCCCACTACCACTTTTGTATGTAGTCTGCGGCGCATGCTTCGCTGCCTGCGCTCGTCGCCATTCCCACGGTGGCATAGGTGTTCCATCCTGCCAAAGGCCTCGCAGTTCGTTTCGCGCAAGTTGTTCGGCTTCAGCGTAAACGTTGCGTTCTATCTCAGAGAGGCTAAGACCGCTCGTTTTGTCGTTCCAGGCTGCACCATCACGAATGACCTGCAGACCGATATCCAGCTTGTTAGAGATCACTTTCCCAACCACATGGTCGCCCTGCAGTTGACTAAACTCGACTTCCACGGCCTTGTCGAGAACCAGGTAGGCAAGATGCTGGCGGGATGCATCACCGAAGTCCTGCTGCAGTTCCGGGGCATCCACTCCGACGAGGCAGACGGTGAAGTTTCGCCCCCCGCTGAACACGACTACGGTTCGGCCGTCACGAACTTGGGTTACCATCCCGCGTAACACCACAGCATTTGCCGGCGCGATTGAACCAACGAATAAGAGCGAGGTAAGAAGCATGCTAGCGATTTTCATATTGGTCACCAGGGTTGAGTTACGGTTGGGTTCGGCGACTGTAGTCGGCGTAGCTGGCCGGGTTTCCGGCTTACAACATCGATGTTTGTATTGTGAGGGCTGAGAATAAAGTTAAGACTCCGAGGATGGGCCGAGACGGATTAAAGGACGGACAGGGAGGGATTGTCAATGAAAATGTCAAAACCCCCTCCGAATGACGCAGTCCGACTTCCTCCTAAAACCAATCCAGTGCCTGCCTGAAGCCGCTCAGCGCCCCAATGAGACTATTGACGGGCTAAATCCAGGCGACTAGTATTTATCGAACGTGCCGGGCAACAACCCCTTCCGGCGACGTGACCCCGCCCACGACCGAGTGGCATCCCGTCCCGGATGCTAGCTCGCAACCAACCTCAATCACCTTCCGAATAGGAAATAACATTATGAGTGCACAAGTTGAACTGTGGCGTGTCAGTACGGCCGACGGAGTGTTTGAAGCCAATCTGGAAACGCTGAAGCAGTGGATAGCTGAAGGCTGTGTACTGCCGACAGATAAAGTAAGCAAAGGTAACCTTAATTGGATCGACGCCGGTCAGGCCCCTATGTTGAAGGGTGCCTTCAGCGGCGACCGAGTTGAGTTGGCTGCGGTTCCTCCTCCAAAGCCTTCATTACCATCTCCAGGTCCGCCGGTGATGACCCAGACAACTACTATTGGGCCGGACGTTGATCCCGAGCAGGCTGAACCGATGGTCAACACCTTTGCTCCGGTGGTTGCAAGTGCTTCGGAGCAGGCGTTCGCAGACCCTTCCTGTCACAACCATCCCGATAAGCCACCCGAATACGTTTGCCGAATATGCAGCGAGGTTTTTTGTAAAGAGTGCACAAAAGTTGTGAGGAGTATTAGGTTGTGCCCACTGTGCGGCGATCTCTGCAAACCTTATGAACAAGTAATGGCGAAGGCCGTCAGTCAAGAATTTCAGACCTCGCAATTTGGTTTCTCAGATTTCGCGCGAGCTATCCGTTACCCGTTTCAGCACAAGGTAGCTTTGGTATGCGGAGCGTTTGTCTACGGATTGCTGTTGCTAGGGGGTATGCGTACGGGGATCATTGCTTACGTAATCATGTTTGGCTGCATGTCTCATGCAATTAGCCAGGTAGCCTGGGGAAGATTAAGCCGTAGCTTTATGCCCGATTTCAGCGAGTTCTCGGTGTTGGATGATCTAGTTCAGCCGATCGTCCTGGGAATAGGCATTACGATTGTCAGCTGGGGCCCTGTGATCGTTCTCCTCCTTGCACTCCTCTTTGGGGTGCTCAGCAATGCTCCTCGTCTTTCCCCTTTGGGCACTCCTGACATCGCAGCAACAGAACAACCAGGCCCAACTCATGAGGACTTCTCGGTTCTTCTGGATCCAAACGCCGATCCCAAGAAACTTGAAGAAGCGAACAAGAAACTGAATGAGCTTCGACCGGGCGCCGAAATCAACAGGCAAGCCGAGCAGACAAAGCATCAAGACGATCCAACGTCGGGGCTGCAAATGCTACTACCATACCTCGGAGCAGGTATTGCTCTGGCTGCCCTGCTGCTTCTCGGGATCGTTTGGGCGATCTTTTACTACCCGATGGCGCTCGCCGTTGCCGGCTATACCCAGAGTTTCGGCTCGGTCATAAATCCCCTTGTAGGTTTGGACACTATACGCCGCATGGGCGGCACTTACTTCAAAGCGTTTGGCATGGTCTTACTGGTCCAGGTCGTGGCGCTGGTGATCAATTTAGTGGTCGCCTTTGTGACATCACCTCTCGCCCTGCCGTTCATCGGAAATCTTCCGGCAAAGTTTATCGACGGTACTGTGACCTTCTACTTTAATCTGGTGATCGCGTGTGTGTTGGGGCTTTCGCTTTACAAATCCGCAGACCGGTTAGGGATTAACGTGGACTGAGTGAACTACTTCCGCAAACCAGATTTGACATATTGTGAAAGCCGCACTTTTGCCACAAGGCAGACCCTGAATAGTGAGCAGGAGCCGTCGGCAGGAAGACCGGCGCTCATAACTGATTTTGTCACGAGCAGCGCCCCGATTTTCAGTTCCTGCCGAAGCTCCTGACTCCTGCTTACTCAGTCTTCTTCGTCGGTTCAGCTTGTGCTTTCTTCGCCGCTTCCTGTTTTAGCTTCTCAGCGGCCCTCTCATAATTCGCCCTGAAAAGTGCGGCATTTGGGTCTTTGTTCTGCTGACCCAACGCCTGGGCCTTTTCATAGAGAGGAGTAGCCAGATCGATTCGTCCACTCCGTTCGTATGCTTCTGCCAGGCTGTCGTAGACATTAGCTGACTCGGGATAGCGTTCTACGTTTGTCTTGAACACCGCGATTGCTTGTTCCGTCTGATCGCCGAAAAGGTGCTGATAGCCAATCTGGTTAACCAGATTCTCTGGAACCGGGATTGAGTAATGAAACTTTTCCGAAAGTTTTTTGTAGTGCTCCTCTGCGCCCTTCAACCCCCCCGCAATCGCTCCGGAGTCGGGGTCTCGTGGCATCTGCCAGCCCGCATAAACCTGGCGCAAGCCGAAATAATGACTGCGTAGAACAACTGAACCGTGGTCCTCATCAGGCCACTGTTGAGCCTCCCATTCGAAACCGTTTGTGGTGTTTCGCGTTAGCACCTGTTTCATTTGATGGAAGCTATCATCTATTGGTCCGGGCTCGTTGCCGAGCGTCATAAAGAGCGTGGCATTCAATTCTTTATGAGTCTTGAAAAAATCCTCAGCGCGTTTTACCAGGATTTGATTGTCCCATTGAAGTGACGGGCTAACTGCCACATAGGAACCAAATACCTCCGGACGGGAAAGCAGAGCATGAAATGTAAAGAGACCACCGAGCGAATGCCCCGCCAGGATGCGATAGGGCCTCACGCGATAGCGCTTCTCTATCTCAGGAATCAACTCTGTTTCGATGAATTTGAGAAACTTGTCTGCCCCGCCTGCTGTGGGGAACTGCGGGGCACCGGTGGCGCCGGTTTGGCTAGGCTTGGTTGGAGTTAGATCCCGTGTACGATCAGTGTTGGTGATGCCTACCACAATCAGTTCTGACATGCGTCCGTTTCTTGCCAGAAACTCTGCGCTGCTGGAGGTGTGGGCAATGTGCGCATCTCCGTCAGTCATATACAACACCGGATAACTAAGTTTGTTGGTGTCGTAGCGGGCGGGCGGGCGCACAAGGATCACACGATCTTCGCCCAGGACACTGGATTTGATTGTGAGAGTAGAGACTCCTGGAATCTGCGCAGAGGCGGACGCTGTGGCAAGTACCAGAAAAGCGACAATTCCCATCACGGCTCGGATGCGGTGAAAACTGTTTGAATTGTCTTGACGAGAGAGGCAATGGCCACCGGCCACGTTAGTAAGGGAAAGAAAGATCGTCATCTTCATGCTCCTATTATTCAGAGTAATTTAGGGCTGCAAACTCAACAGAATTTCCCGGATTGGTGCAGTCTCAAGTTGGTTTGGCAGAATCGCGGGACTCTTTCTATATCAATAAGCCGGAGGGCGCGAAGGATTTGACGTGAGGCGGCCCAGAATTGGGACGAATGCAACAGGCAGAGTGACAGATAGGCAGGCCAGCGCGGTCTATTTTTGTCTGCCTCTGACTGAGGTTAACGCGGGCGATGCTCGAGGTTGTAGTCGCGAAGACGACGATAGAGAGTTGACGGCGAGATGCCCAGCATCTCAGCAGTTTTGCCGCGGTGCCAACCGGTTTGCTCGAGCGCCGAGAGGATTTGTTGGCGTTCTACATCTCTTAAAGATGTCGGAGTAGAACCCGCATTGGCGCTGAAATCGGTGACCGGCGTGGTTTGTGATGGCAGGGCTGAAACAGGTGTTGGGATCGAAGGCCGCACAACCTCAGGAGGAAGCTCAGCAGTAGTGATGCGCCCGTTATTGGAAAGTATCACCGCTCTCTCGAGGCAATTCTTTAATTGCCGCACATTTCCAGGCCAACTATAAGATCGTAGCGCCTCCAGCGCCGAGGGGTCGAGCACCGGCGGAGTCGTTCCTCCGATATCATTCAAGAGATATGCAGCAAGCGGTTCAATGTCTTCCGGCCGTTCTCTCAAGGGAGACAGCGTAATCTGAAAACCGTTAATACGATAAAGGAGATCGGAACGGAAAGAGCCGTCTGTTATGACCGAATCAAGGTTGCGATTGGTCGCCGCGACGATCCGCACATTGACCTCAACCTTGCGCACACCGCCGACCCGGAAAAAGGTTCTCGTCTCAATTGCGCGCAACAGCTTTGCCTGAAGTTGTGCCGGCAATTCGGTAACTTCGTCGAGGAATAGAGTACCCCCATCGGCGAGTTCAATTAGTCCAAGCTTCCGACCCTTGGCGCCTGAGAATGCACCTGCTTCGTATCCAAAGAGTTCTGACTCAAGCAACGACTCCTGAAATGCCGCACAGTTGATATCTATGAAAGAGCCTTCGGCACGATTCGAAAGGCGATGGATGGCCTGCGCGATCAATTCTTTTCCCGTACCCGACTCGCCAGTAATCAGTACTGAGGCATCAGACGGAGCCACGCGCTCAACCAGCCTCAGTGCCTCCTTCATCGCCACCGAAACTGAGACGATGTTAGGCAATCCGGACTGTCGCGCCAGTTGTTCGCGCAGCCGAAGATTATCAACGCGGAGTCGTCGCTTCTCTGCGGCCTGTCTCACCCGTACGTCGAGTTCCGCGATTATGTAAGGTTTGGTGAGATAATCGTAGGCCCCCAGCTTCATGGCTTCAATGGCTGTTTCCACCGTCGCCTGGCCAGTGAGCATTATCACTTCCGGCGGATTTGGCCGTTCATGAACCCGTCGGAGAACGTCCATTCCGTCAATTCGCGGCATGTTGATATCGCAGAGCAGGACGTCGACATTGCTCTCTTCCAGCTTGCGCAGTGCCGCTTCACCATCCGGCGCAACCTGCACACGATAACCCAATCGCTCCAATTCCTTCTGCAACACCGTGCGAAGATTAGCCTCGTCCTCGGCGATCAGAATTCGTGCTACTTTTTGCTCGCTCAAGCCTGGGATTCTCCCGTCTGAACAAAGCTTAGCGTAAACCCGAAAACCGGTAGTTTACGTTACAACTCAAAACGATCCAGTAACGATCGCGCATCGCTACTCTTCAACAACAACCCCCAAGACCGGGAGTGAGATTGTAAAGGTCGTACCAACTCCAACAGCGGATTGGACGTCTAGAGCGCCGCCGTGCTCGGTTAAGATACCATAACAAACTGCCAGGCCAAGCCCAGTACCCTTACCAACTTCTTTGGTAGTGAAGAAGGGATCAAAGATTTTTGTTAGGTGTTCGGGTGGAATCCCCAGGCCAGTATCGCTGATCTCGACCAACACGTTGTTCCCATTTATTTTGGCAGCGATAGACAGCACCCCTCCATCCGGCATCGCGTCAACAGCATTGGTGGAAAGGGCTATTATCACCTGCTGCAGCTGTCCTGGATCTCCGGACACAGGCGGCAAATCCTCGGGTATCTCAATGTGAAAATCAATTTCTTCGCGCCGCTGTTGATGAGCCAGTAGCCTCGTTGCTGACGATATGACGTCGGCAAGATTTAAAGCTGAATGTTCCGCCGCGCGTGTGCGGCTGAAATCGAGCAAACCATTGGTGATGGACTTGCAGCGAAAGGCCTCGCTCCGGATCAAACCGAGATATTCCCGAAAATCGTCGACCGCACCCGTCTCAGCCAGGGCACCTTCTCTTAACCGCGATTCGAGCGATTCGGCGCAGGCAGAAATCGTCGCCAGCGGGTTGTTTATTTCATGAACCACACCGGCAGCGAGTCGGCCAACAGCGGCGAGTTTTTCTGCTCTCGCCACCGCTCTGTTTGCTTCCACCCTTGCGCTAATGTCTTCACCGACTGTGATCACATGAGAGACCGCCCCGCTCCGATCAATCCACATTGGAATCTTGCTTATCAACCAATGGGTGATCCGGCCAGTAGCAGCGGTGCTCTCGTGTTCAATACGTTGAATCTCTCCAGTCTCAAAGACACGGGCAAACTCACTTTCCAGCAACTCCCGTTTTTGCCGAGTTAAGACGCTAAAAATATTCTTTCCCATTACTGATCCACGCGGGATGCCTAGTTCCCCTAATTCGCGATTGCGATTCCACGCCACGACGTTGTAGTCGCGATCAATCGCATACAGCGAAAGGGGAAGCCCATCGATAATAGCTACAATGAAGCGACGTTGCGCTTCAACCTCCGCAGTACGTCGTTCAACTTCAACTGCTAAGCCTGCCGAGACTTGGCGCGCGGCCTGATAAAGGGTCGATATATGAGCTGCAAGCGAAGTTTGTTGCGCTGCGGCATCGACGAGCCGGCACACCGTTTCATCGCAGTCTTCTCGGTTATCAAAACCGACAATCAATGCTCCATTGGCGCGACCACTAAACTTAAGTGGGGCTGCGTATTCTGCTGTGTGGCCGTCATCACGCAGGAAGAACCTGCTCTTGTCGGTAAGCAAGACAGGTACGACGCTCGATGAGCGCATCCAGCTCTGCAAAAGATCCACTCGGAGTAAGGAAGAATCTTCAGCACTCCCTTCGCGATCAAAGACGCAAGCTGCCTCTCCCTGGTCATTTAACTTTACCAAAGCGGCACAAAGTGTAGCGCTGGTTCCTTCGTAGGTCGCTCCGGCAACACGACGCACTAATTGTTCAGGCTCAAGCGCTCGTAGTAAACCACGGCCTAGATCCGCCAAGAATCTCAATTCGCGGTTGCTGCCAATCAGCGCCCATTCCCGCTGGGCTGCACGCAAATGTGCTGCGGATCTCGAGACTATCTCCCCCCCTGAAGAGGTCTTGGCGATAAAGTCATCGGCGCCCGCAGCAAATGCTTTGCTCTTCTGACTGTTAAGGTCCTCGCCCGAAAGCGCGATTATCGGAAGTTTGCTGGTAGAGGGTTGCGCACGCAGAACTCGGCAAAGCTTGAGTCCGTCAACTCTCGGCAGATCCAAGTCAAGCACAATAAGGTCACAAGCTTCCTTTTGAAGTAAGAGGATAGCGGATCGAGCGTCCACCGCGCTAAGGGTGCGATAGCCGTTACTCTCGAAAGTACGACGCAGACTGTCGCCCGCGTCGCGATCGTTATCAACAACAAGAACGGTCGCGCTTTGCTTGGGAGTGTTGCGAAGGGGCATGCTTCAATCCTGCAGCGTCGGGTCGGATGTGCCTGACCCCTGGGCTGGCGGGTGCGCGATGTTCCTTTCTCGGAATCATTTCGTGCGTACCCAGTAGCGATTGAAAGCGAATGGGGACAAGAATGTCAAGATTAGTAATCAACACGAGTTATAGTTTCATTTCTGCCGTTGCAAATAAAAACGGGCGGGGAACATCCCCGCCCGCCTAGCCTCTAATTTGTTATTAGTTTACTGCGATAGATGAAAGCTCGTCGCTGTCAAGGTCTACTACACCCTGGGATGGCACTTCTGCCTTTCTCGCTATCTTTTCGAGTTTGTGCGCAGATTTGTCCCGGTACATCGCTTGATCGGCGGCTACCAGTAGTTGGTCAAGAGTTTCGCCGTCGACGCCGTACGTGGCTGTGCCGACGCTAATGCCTACTCGAGCTTGTCCATGTCCGCGCACGTGTAGTGAGAAATCCGAAACGGCTTTTTCGATGCGTTGTCTCAAGTCTTCAACCTGATTGCCGACGAGCTCCTGAACGATAGCAACAAACTCATCACCAGCGTATCGTGCTAGAAAATCGTACTCACGAAGTTGGCCCTGAATTATCCGGCCCATTTCTCTCAACATCTTGTCACCGACCTTGTGACCAAATGTATCGTTGACAATCTTAAAATCATCCAGGTCCAGCATGACCACCTGAAAGGGACGGCCGCTACGCCTTGCTCGAGAGACTTCCTCGTCAAAACGCAGACCTATATAACGCGCGTTGGGCAAACTTGTCAGAGGATCGGTGAGAGCGTTTGACTCCGCCTCCGCGTGGTGCCTTGCATTTGACAAGGCATCTGAGGCCAGTCGCGTGACCGTCTCCAGAAGACGCATGTGGTCGTCAGTATATTGTTCGAGGTCTGTCGAATAAACCGACAACGCTCCGAGCAGTATTTCATCTTTGAAGAGTGGCAACGATGCCATTGCGAGATACTCTCGTTCGATTTCAAGTCCGGCAAAATCCAAACTCGGATGGAGTTGATTGATGGCATTGCGAGTTGACAATGCAAATCCAGTCACACCATCGCCAGGTGCAACGCATCTGGCCGCTAAAATGTTCGCGTTTCTTCCCGCGACGTGAGCCGAAACGGCATACCCCTTTAGCTCGTCGTAAAGATAAACCGCGCAGGTATCAAAGGGTACGACTTGACCTACCTTGTCTACGAGAGCTTCCACTGTGTTCCGTACGTTGAGAGAGGAACCAAACGTCCTGGCAATTTCATACAAAGCATAAACTTCCTGATGCGCGCTCTTGATCTGATCGTAGGCCATAAATGACCCACGCTCTCTTGTCTGCGCCATGTCCACTGCGTTCAAGGCAAAGGGTTCGCTCGCCTCACTCGGAGGCAATTGTTGTGGCAAACCTGCCGCGGCGATAATAGCCTCGAAGCGTGGAAGATGTTTGATAAATAGATTGACAACCGTGGGATCAAAGTGTGTTCCCGACCCGCGTAACAGAAATGCAATGGCTTCGTCGCGTGTCATGCCACGGCGGAAAGGACGATCTTCTCTAACTGAGTCGAAGCAGTCCACAACTGAAATGATGCGCGCTGTAATCGGTATCTGTTCTTCTTTCAACCCATCTGGATAACCAAGTCCGTCCCATTGCTCATGATGGTGACGCACGATGGGAGTGACGGGATATGGGAAATCGACTCGACTTAAGATCTGCGCGCCCACCGTTGTGTGGATCTTCATTTTCTCAAACTCGGCGGGACTCAACCTGCCAGGTTTATTTATGATGTGCGCCGGCACAGCGAGCTTGCCAATATCATGGAGTAAGGCTCCCGCTTTTAGCGCTGCGATTTCATTGCCGGAGAGTCCAAGGACTTGCCCCATACCGGCGGCGTAAATCTGCACTCGGCGAACGTGACAATGTGTCGTTTGGTCCTTTGCATCGATCGCTGTCGCCAAAGCCTCAGCTGTCGCAAAGTGTATGCGACTCAGTTCTTCTGACTCTTTCGTTTTAGCGCTCAGTCGATGCCAAGCCAAATAAATCAGTTGTGCGCCTGCGACTATGGTTATGCTTAACAGCGCAAGCGAGAATGCTTGATGAATAATCCAGGCTGCAATAAAGGCACCGCCGGCGAGCATTAGGAGCCGATAAGGCTTAGCCGGCAGGCTCCCGTTCCAGGAGGACCACCCTCTCTGAGATTCTGAGTTGTGTTGAGATATGTCCTGCAGGTTCATCCGCACTCCTAAACTACGCCATTTGATTTAGAGAACCTAAAAATCTCGTCCTTCGTTCAATGCTCGTGCACTATCAATTCGTTTGGGCCGAGAGCAAAGCTGGGAGCAAATCAGCTATGCCCTCGGCCTGGGTAAAGGGGCAAGCCGGCGAGCTTGCGCTCGCCTTGCTGGGTGAGAGCTTGTCAAGAAAGTGAGACAGTCCGCTTCCTGCCTTCACCTTTTCAAATTGGCGGCTCGGACTCCGTGCGGAGAGTCCGTGAAGCCTTGAGCTTCTAAGCCGCGCTATTCGCCTTTTCAATCGTCGTGCCGGAAAGTTCAGCAAGTGTTTCCAGGATAGACAGAGAAGTGTTCAGTGTTTTAAGTGGATTTCAGACGCGCGGGTTTGACTGTGTTTTGGCAAATCACTTTGACTAGTCAAATTGAGCAACTTCAATCAGACTGCTAGGAATGAACGCTTTCACGCCAGGCCACGGGCTCTGAATTTGCTGGTTGACAACATCAGTTACTCGTTGCACCCTTCTTTCTGAAACAAGATCACTACCAAACGGCTAAATAGGTATCATTCAACTTACCGTCGGTTATTGCACTTGCCACACTCGAATAACATGCCTCTGGAGGCAACTGCGCCGGTTGGTTACCTAGAGCTACTTCGCGGCAATCGCGGCTTTCGCCAACTCTGGTTGGGACAAGTTGTCAGTCAGATGGGCGACTGGTTCAACACCATCGCCATCTACACCATTATCCTGAACTTAACGGGCTCGGGCCGATACATCGGTCTCTTGATGGTCGCTCGCTTTCTGCCCAGCTTTGTATTCGGCTCGCTTTCCGGAGTGTTAGCAGATCGGTTTAGTCGGCGCTCGATCATGATCGTCTCCGATTTACTGCGGGCCGTTGTTGTTCTCGGTTTTCTTTTTGTGCGGCGGGCTGACCAACTTTGGCTGATTTACGTTCTTACCATACTGCAACTGGCGCTTTCGACCTTCTTTGAACCAGCCAAAACCGCTGCTATCCCTTCACTCGTTTCCGATCGGGAGCTGGTTGCGGCGAATGCGATTTCATCGGTGACATGGTCGGCAATGCTTACCTTAGGCGCAGCGATTGGGGGATTTGTTACAGGATTGTTTGGAACCGATGTGGCGTTTATCCTGGATGCGCTCACATATCTGCTCTCGGCAGCGTTAATCGCCAGTGTTCGGGTTTCGGAACGTCCTGCGCGTGAGAAACACAGACTTACGGTCAATCGAGCATTGGGGATTACGGAGACGATTGAAGGCGCAAGGTATGTAAAGGGCCGGCGGAATGTGCTCGCTTTGATGTTGGTGAAACCAGCCTGGGGACTTGGCGGCGGAATTCTCACGCTGCTTGCAGTGTTTGGCGAAAGGGTTTTCCCAGTGGGAAATAGCCCGGCGACCGGTATCGGCGTGCTTTTCGCTGCCCGAGGGATCGGAACTGCCGTTGGCCCCATCGTCGCTCGACGCATTGCAGGCGAAGGCAAGAAACGGATGCAAGCCTCGATCGGAATAGCATTTCTAATTGGTGGAGCGTTTTATATTGCTTTTGGAGCGGCGACAAGTTTTGTAGTAGCGCTTATAGTCTTGGGGATTGCACACATGGGCGGCAGCATTCTGTGGGTTTTTTCCACGGTCTTGCTGCAGCGTGGAGTGGATGATAACTTTCGCGGCCGAGTGTTCGCCGCCGAGTTAGCCTTGCTTACACTCACCATGGCAGCCTCCAATTACGTGACCGGCGAATTGCTCGGTCGTTATGGACTATCACCCCGGCTGGTAACGATTGGTATTGGCACTATTTTTTTGATTCCCGGTGTTATCTGGTTCGTAACTCAAAAATGGTGGGACTTCGAAGAGCCCGAGTCGGTTGAAGATGCACGATTCACCGACCGAGAAGGTGGGTCCAAAACGGCTCAAGTATCGGGCTAAAATGTCTGTTCAAGAAATGAAAATCAAAGTTGGGGTAATGGGCTCAGCCGGCGATGCGGCGCCATCGAGCGTGAAAGCCTCTCTCGCTGAGAAGGCCACTGAACTGGCTGGCGCTATCGCTGCACGGGGTCTGTTACTGCTGACTGGTGCTACGACGGGGTTGGTTTATGTGGTCGGTAAGACCGCGCATGACGCGGGTGTTTTTCATCTGGGGATTTCTCCTGCCGGCGATAAAGACGAACACGTTAAAGATTTTAAGTTGCCGCTCGATGCTTGTGATTTAATCGTCTACACGGGCTTTGGCTTAAAAGGACGTAATGTTGTCCTGGTTAGATCCTGCGATATTGTCTTGTTCATAGCAGGCGCCATGGGTTCATTGAATGAGTTCACCATAGCTCATGATGAAGGGAAAATAATTGGATGTCTCACGAACACCGGTGGCGTCGCTGATGAAGCTCAGTATTTGCTGAGAAATTTTTCGAAGGAGACTGGTGCCCGCGTCTTTGATGATGATGATCCAGCGAAACTACTCGATGCTTGTCTGGCAGCTATAAACCCGAGTCCGCATTAACTTCCGGCGAAACTAGTACTACCTGGAATTTTTTGATGCAGCAAGTAGAGACGATCCTGGCGACTCATGTTGACGGGGATTTTGATGCACGACAGTTTGACGATTCTGCCTGGGCCGGAGCTCATCCGGTTCGCATCACCCGGTATTGGTCAGGCGACGAAGCCCCTATTGGAAGTCACGCCGACGCTCGTATCATCTGGTCAGACGAATCGCTGAACGTTCGGTTCGTTTGCCATCAAAACCAGCCACTAATAGTCAGCCCGAATCCCCAGCTCGATCAAAAGACGATAGGTTTGTGGAATCGAGACGTGTGCGAGATTTTTATCGCACCCTTTCCCGAACAACCTAATTGCTACTTCGAATTCGAGGCGGCACCCACAGGCGAATGGGTTGACCTTGCGGTTCGTTTCAATCACACCAAGCGGGAGAATGATTTTGAATATCGCTCAGGGATGACTGTAGACACGCTGGTAACAGAGGACCAGGTAACGGTGAGCATGCGTATTCCCTGGAGCGACTCAATTCCAAAGCCAACAATCGGCGATGAATGGCGCGCCAACCTGTTTCGTTGTGTCGGATTGGGAAACGACCGTTACCTGGCTTGGCGACCGACCTTTACCGCGGAACCAAATTTTCACGTACCAGAGGCCTTCGGACGAGTCCTTTTTATCTGAAGGCTCATCCGTCCAACAAACCGGAAACAAACGCTGCAAACCTCGCGCGATCAGGTTCCGGCATTTTAGTAATCTCCACGCCTATCAAAAAACCACTTTCAGTCTTGTGGTCTTCCAGACTCTCATAACGAACTGGGTTTACCTGCATTTCAACCAGGCCATCCGGCAACTCCAGGCTTAAGTCAAACCCGCGATTCTCTCCTACCAAGTGGTGCTCGCCGATACGAATGGCGGGAACAATCAGCGACATTCCTGCAGGGCTCAGATCCAACGTGTGCCCCTCAAGACTCCGAACTTGCCGAGATCCCTTGACGGTCTTAGCGGGCCCTGCCACCGAGATGCTGAATGGCAGGCGAACTTTTCGCCGCTCAGATCGGCGTCGGTCGCCGACAAACTGCCGCAGCCGTGCCACGATTGATCGAGCCAGTTCCATGTCTCTCCTGGACTCAAGGTCTGAACCTATGCGATTTCTCTTGCGGTCTCTGTGAACACTCCGACCCTGACGAATCGAAACTTCCGCAGAATTGAGGAGGGCTAACTTGGGAAACGGGTCGGGAGAGTTTCAGGGGCCAATTCTAATTATCCGTAACCTCAGGCGCAATAGAAAAGTCGGCAAAACGCTATCTATTTAATGCAAATTCGCTGGGAGCGGGGGAATTAGTCCTATTGGACGCGCACATCGAGCTGTTTTTGCTCAGCTGCTGTGAGCATGACCCTGGGCGCCTTTCCGCATTACGGGAGCGAGGTTGTAATTGCTTGTGAAGAATACCGATCGGATTTAAAGCGTTAATCACTGAGCACGGGGCGTAAGAGGTTTTCCGCCAATATCACTACTTTTGACTCCAGAGGAATCCAGGTAAAACGACAGCTTGCCGGTGCGACCATACTGGGCTGGTTCCGCCGCCGCGTTCCATAACTTGCCGCCGGAAACTACGTTGACGCGAAAACGGTAACCAGTGGAGTCCGTGGTTTCGATATCTTTCGGCACCAGCCCTGCGATGACCAAGGTTGGTAAGTCAGCAAACTGACCATTGTGCTGTTGACTATAGACTACCTGGGCAAGTGAAATTCGCGTCAGCATGTCCTGCACGTCGCTATGATGAGCGTCGATCCGCGCGTTGAAGAAAAACTGCTTGCCGGCTTTTTTGACGATCTCCTGATTCTCACGGTCCCCGAGAATCCAAACGCCATCAACCTTAATTAGGGAGGCGGGCTCTATCTTTTCCTTGCCATCGCTATCCAGGAACTTCACAAACACGGTCGCATCGTTGCCGCTAATCTGTTCTCCGGTGATCTCAAGCTTTTCGAGAACCCTTTCGTTCACGGCTACCGCCATCTTTTCGAAGTCAGGACGGAGGTCTTCAAACTCCTGAGGCTTCAGCGACTCAATTGCCGGTTTGTAAATAGACACGCCAAAAGCCTCGCGAAACTTCTTTTCCCGCATGCCTTTATAGAACTGGCGGACCGTATCAGACGGAGAGCGCTCAGGATTCTGGGCGACAGCCTGAAAAATCACAGTGCCTGAGAGCACGAACATGATGCACAGCAACAAAAGCGCGCGATAGAAAATCATTGGAGTATATTACCTGTTTTAGTGGGATACCGGCGAAATATGAGGCGCGCTCCCGGCTTAGCAGCGCGCCTATAGATAGAAGGCATAGAACTCAAAAGTGTTGCCTGAGCGGGCGTCTAAGATTGGCTGATCCCCTGCAAGAGCTTTCCCAACGTTGTAGAGGATGACGTCGCGGACGACAACTTCCAGCCCTAGCTCGCTAGAGTGTTTATCCACACACCAGCCATAATCAATCGCTGCGCGCCTTTAATAACTTTTCTCGACCCACCAAATAAAGCACCACCGTTAGAATGGCCAAGGGAATAAGGGAGTAGAGACCAGCATTTGGGCCCAGGTAGAAAGCATTATTCGCTTTCGACCAATCCTCAAATCCATTTAGTCTGGCAGTGATACTCTCGCTGAGATTCAGAAATGCGTACGCAACTCCGGCGAGAGCTCCCCCCGCTATGTAACCTGATGCCAGCAACACTCCCGGGCTCTTATCCGTTTCAGCTACAAACTGCTCCTCGGTCATTTTTTGACTGGCAAACTTGCGCCGCAGATATTTGTCTACTCCGAGACGCACCATACCGCCAACAAATATTGGCGCTGACACAAAGACTGGCAGGTAGACGCCAACCGCAAAAGCGAGCGAAGGAATGCCCGCCAACTCCAGCACGATGGCAATAAACACGCCTAATAACACCAGCCCCCATGGAAGTTCGCGACTGAGAATCCCTTTGATGATGTAGGACATTAGCGTCGCTTTGGGCGCGTTGTACTTGACGACGCTATGACCCTCTGGCGTGGTCGTGATAACTCCGTTTATTCCCGGGTCAACGAGAAACGCTGGAATGCCCTGCTCGCTGACGAGGTATCGCCCAGTCGTGCCAACGTTTGTGTCTGTCTGATGACAGACTATGTAGCTGGCGCCGGCATGATCTTCACGTTTGGGTTGGCCGCCGCTCTGTTCGCATTTTGTCGGATCGAAACGGTGGCCGGCAGGAAGAGTAACGTTCCTGGCATCAGCTGCCGGCACATAAACGGTCGACGCCTGGTTAAGCCATAGCAGAACGTAGCCAAGCACCAAAGCCGAAGCCAACGCACCGATGAGGATTGCTATCTGTTGGTTCTTCGGCGTGGCTCCGACGAGAAAACCCGTCTTCAAGTCCTGCGACGTAGTTCCTCCGTTTGACGCGGCGATGCAAACGATACCGCCGATCGAAAGTGCCGTGACGAAATAGGGCGGCGTGGTCCAACCGATTATCAGAAACACCAAACAGGTCAACAGCAGCGTCGCTACCGTCATACCCGAGATCGGGTTCGACGAAGAGCCGACCTCGCCCGTTAGACGTGAGGACACGGTTACGAAGAGAAAACCAAAGGCGACAATGAGGAGCGCGCCCAGGATGTTGAATCGCAGGTTGAGCTGTGGCGCCAGCATGATGGCAGCGAGCATTACGATAATGCCGCCAATGACAAACCTCATCGAGAGATCTTGATCAGTGCGGGACGCAGAGGCCCTCGCAGCCTGACTGCCACGCAAATCCGCCAGGCCTCCTTTCAGGCCGCTCCAGATGATCGGCATGCTTCGCACAAGGCTGATAATACCTCCGGCCGCAACCGCACCCGCCCCAATGTAAAGAATGTAGGTGCTTTGGATGCTGTCTTTACCATCGATGGCCATTTGGGAGATTGGTTTGGTACCCGGCGGAAGTGGACCAACAAGACCCTCACCGAAATACTTGATCATGGGAATCAACACCAGATACGACAGCACGCCGCCGCCAAACATAATCGAGGCGATTCGCGGGCCGATGATGTAGCCCACACCAAGTAGAGCCGGATTGTTCTCGATCGAAATTGAGCCCGCCTGAAAAGGAGGACCGAAAACCTTCTGCGGAATTTCCTTCCAGGTTTTGAAAATCTGCTGTAGCGCGTAGAAAGCGAAGCCTATTCCGAATCCGGCAACAATTGTTTTGCCACCGATGGTGGCTTGATCTGCCACTTTCGCGGACAACGGATCCTTGTGAGCCGCCTCGAGCGACTCTTCGGATGCCCCGGCTTTTAATACTTCCGCGCAGGCCGTTCCTTCAGGGTATTTCAGAATGCCATGCTGTTGCACAATGAGCGCGCGTCGCAGGGGAATCATCATCAGAATGCCCAGTAGTCCGCCGAGGACTGCCACCAGCATTACCCGCGTGAGGTCGAGATCGAATCCCAAGATCAAGATTGCGGGCATTGTGACGCCCAATCCGAAAGCTATTGATTCACCCGCTGAACCGGCGGTCTGAACGATGTTGTTTTCGAGAATTGTAGCGTTGCGGACTCCAATTTTTGAAAGCACTCGGAAGAGAGTGATTGATATCACGGCCACTGGAATTGACGCGCTGACGGTAAGACCAACTTTTAGCACGAGGTAAAGTGACGAGGCGCCGAAGACGATACCGAGAAGCGTTCCGACAATGATCGCTCGAAGTGTAAGCTCGGGAATAACAACGTTGGGAGGAATGAACGGACGGAAATTAGTAAGGTAAGGATTGTCCGGCGTCCATCCAAGCCGATCAGGAAACTCCTGTGCCCGCGCAGCCTCAGCAGAGTTAACACCTTCAGTGGACATTAAACTCACCTCCGACAAGTTGTTAGTTCTGGGAGATCTTAGGGGGTTGAAACGCCGCTACTTTACACGGCCCAAGTGCAGGAGAGCAAGCCATTACTGGCCCAGACGACTGACGGGGCAGTAGCCCGACTATGAGGGAGGGCGTTTCTTACACAACACTCTCCTTGATGGTTCCGCCAAGCTCCTTACGCCCTTCCTAACGGTCGGGCTACTGCCCCGGCATTGCGTCTGTCAAGCGACAAAGAGTGAACACCTGCCGTCATGGCCTGTGCCACTTCGATGTTTTCTATTACACTCTGGAGCGTCTTTTTGATCTTCAAGAAAACAACTTACCCCATTCAATGCGAACACGATTACTCTCGCTCTTTCTGGCGCTCTTGACCGCCTTCCCAATCATTGCGTTTGAATTAGCCCAGGCTCAACGACAACCCCGGCCCCGACCAACTGCCACCTCGGCAGTCGACAGCATTCCGTCGCCACTTGAAGTCCTGAGCTTCACACCCGGCGATGACCGCAAGCTGGCAAGCTGGAACCAGGTGCTTACATATTTCTACAGGCTGGACCAGGCTAGCGATCGCGTGAAGTTTGAAGCACTCGGTAAGACAACAATGGATCTGCCGTTTGCGATGGCAACCATCAGTGCGCCTGAAAATCTCGCCAAACTGGAGGAATACAGGAAAATCCAGGAGTCGCTTGCCGATCCCAGAAAGCTCGGAGCTCCCGGAGTACGGGATCGAAAGGCGGCGGAGTTAGTCAGGCGTGGCAAAACGATTGTGTTGATTACCTGCGGTATTCATTCAACTGAAGTGGGCTCGTATCTCTCGAGCATGCTCATCGCCCACCGACTCGCTTCGTCGAATGAGCCCGAGATACAGAACATCTTAAAAAACACGATCATCCTCCTGGTTCCATCCCTAAACCCTGACGGCGTGGACATCGTGAAGAACTGGTACGACAAAACTCTGGGCACTCAATTCGAAGGAACCAGTCCGCCCGAGCTCTACCATAAATACGTGGGCCATGATAACAATCGCGACTGGTATGCCTTTACGCAGGTCGAAACAAAAATTACCGTCTCGAAGATTCACAATGTCTGGCATCCGCAGATCGTCCATGACATTCATCAACAAGGCGAATTCGGTTCGCGTCTATTTCTGCCGCCTTACATGCCGCCTGTAGAACCTAATGTGCCCAAACAAATTGTCGAAGGCTACACGGAGCTGGGGAACTGGATGGCCGGCGAAATGCGTCGGGCTGGTTTCAAAGGCATCACTACCGGTTCAACCTACGACGCGTGGACACCGGCGCGCGCGTATTCGCATTACCACGGCGGTGTGCGAATCCTTTCTGAAACGGCCTCAGCGCGCATTGCCACGCCCATCAACCTCAAGTTTGAAGAATTGCGATCGCGCGAGGGATACGATCCACAGAAAGAGTCGGACAAGTTTGGACCACTCTGGCGCGGTGGCGAATGGCGGCTGCGTGACATCACCAACTACATGACCACTGGTGCTTTTACGCTACTGAAGCACGCGGCGCAGAATCGCGAGCGTTGGTTGACCAGGTTTTACCAAACTGGCAAGGAGGCAGTGCGACCGCGACGAGCCGGGGAGCTATACGGGTTCGAAATCAATGTTGGCACAAATACCAAGCCGCTGCTCGACATCCTGGAATACGCTCAGGTTGAGGTTCGCTGGCTAAGCAACGACAAGCCAATAGAGGTGCCAATTAATTCTTATCTGGGAGGGACAGCCGGTTTCCCTGGAAGAAAGGCAATTGTTCCTCTGGCACAGCCCTACGGAGCGTTTGCAAAGTCGCTGCTGGAACAACAACGCTACCCGGACTTGCGAGATTCAAGCGGTCATCCTATATCACCTTACGACGTCACGGCCCATACCTTGCCCCTTTTGATGAACGTTGAGGTTAATCCGATATTTGCACCCTTTCGAGAGAATTTTCGGTCGCGCCTTCACTTAAGCGTTGGCAGGCCGGATTGCGTACGAAATGGAAACAAGGACATCGCGCTCTATCGGTCGAGTGTGCCATCGATGGATGAAGGGTGGACACGATGGGTTCTCGGCAGGTGTGTTGAGTATGAAAACATAAGTGATCGCGAGATTCAGCAGAGAAGGTTTAATCAAAAGTATCGCAACCCTCTGCCTCAGAAAGAAACGAAATACAAAACGATTATTGTGCCCGACCAGCCAACGCGGACAATTCTTAGCGGTCACCGCATTGGCATCATGCCACCTGAATTTGCCGGCGGATTGGGTGCGGAAGGTGTCAAGGCCTTGCGTGAATTTGTCGAACAAGGTGGCACGCTGGTTTGCTTGAATCGTGCGTCCGCCTTTGCGATCGAACAATTCAAGCTTCCCGTGCGCGATGTAGTCGCCGGCGTTTCTGAAAAAGAATTCTTTGTACCAGGCTCAATTCTGCGCATTGAGCTCGACGTGTCGCATCCGATCTCGAGGGGAATGCCACGAGAGAGTATTGCCTGGGTCGAGGATTCGCCGGTCTTTGAAATTATGGGTGAGACTGGAACTTCATCTCAGCAACGAGTGCGCGTAATCGCGCGCTATCCCTCAGATAAGAATCCGCTGCTGTCAGGCTGGTTGTTGGGGGCGGATCGCTTGAAGGGTAAAGCTGCGCTCGTGGAAGTCGGACTAGGCAAAGGCCGAATAATTCTCTTCGGATTTCGACCACAATACCGCGGCCAGTCGCTCGCGACCTATCCGCTCTTCTTCAACGCAATCAATGGCAAATAATGATTCGCCGGGAGTCTCCCGCCCGAAGCTAGCGGTGGCCGTGATTGCCACTCTCTATTTCCTCTGGTGCGCCTACGATCCCTACCAATGGCATCTTATCGACGGAGTGAATCTCGTCATTCACGAAGCAGGCCACCTCATCTTCAGTCCTTTCGGGGAATTCATGACAATCGCTGGGGGCTCGCTCTTCCAGGTGATCATGCCGGCACTCTTCGTCGGCTATTTTTGGTATCACGGCAAATATTATTCAGCTGCGTTCCTACTCTTCTGGGTTGGGCAAAGCATCCTGAATGTATCTGTGTACGCGGGGGACTCCCTGACGTTGGAACTGCCTCTCCTCGGTGGACAGGATGCAACTCACGACTGGCATTTTTTGCTGAATAGCTTAAATCTCCTTCAGTCAACAGCGACGATCGCCGGCGCAATCCGCCTAATTGGAACAGTCACGATTCTAGTAGCCATCCTTGGATCACTCAGATTTGCAAATCCCTCCAACGAAACTAACTCATCTTCATCTGCCAATGAATAGACTCAGCGAGAAAAACGATGATCTATAAAATCAAGACAGATTAGTCGGCTTCTAAAATGGGACTAGCTACTCTTAGACTAGAAAAGACGGTCCACGAAAGCACACGAAATGACTCGAACTAAGACCTCTTTTCGTGCCGATTTGTGTGTTTTCGTGGATCGCACTGCCCGTCGGTTTCTGAAACTTCCCATTTCTGACAAGATGCGACCTAACGGTGTATTGCGGGCCAGGGAGCCCGCAGTCCCAGTATTGGGTTCAGCGAAATGGCAGACGAGTTAGCGAGTCAGGCGTTACTTCTCGAGGTACATCTGTGCGGCCATCTTCGTGAGTTTCCAAACTCGTGACCACTCAATACGGCCACTGCCGTTTTCCCGGCCAGTCATCTTGTCCAGGATGAGTTTGCGAAAAGCGTGGCCCTCGCGTTTGAGCATGAACTCCTTCGCATAAGGCTTCGCGGTGTCGAAGAAGCTGAATCCTGGATCGGTGACGATGCCGATACCCTCCAGCGTCATCAGCGCCCGCATCACATAGGTGAAGTTTGCGGGCAGCCGGAATGGATACTCGTAGATCACTTCCGCGAGATCGTAGGTCAACTCTTTAAACTTGATCTCGCCCAGCTTGAGATTGAGGTACACCGTGAATAACTTTTCAACTACCGGTCGCACAGTTTCCGGATCGACGCCGGGCTTAAGGAAGTTGAGATTAATGATGTCCTGGCCCAGGCCCTGCACGTCACGCCCAACCACGTGGAAGAACGCGTCAATCATCTGCGACTGCAACTTCGGCGTGATCCGTCCCACCATTCCAAAATCGAAAAAGGCGAGATGACCCGAATCCATCACCAGAAGATTTCCCGGATGCGGGTCGGCGTGGAAAAAACCATCTTCAAGAAGTTGCTTGAGATAGGTACGAACCAACAGTCGATTGACCTTCACCGCAGAGATGCGACGCGCGCGCAGGCCTTCGACGTCGGTCACCTTGGTGCCGCGAATAAACTCCAGCGTCAGCACGCGACGGTGGGTATGGGACCAGTAAATCTTAGGAACTCGAATCGCGCGCCAGGCTTTAAAGTTGTAGCGGAATCGGTCAGCATTTCGGCCTTCCTTCACGTAGTCCATCTCTTCAAAAATGGTCACGTGAAATTCGCGCAGCATTCCTTCCCAGTCTGCGTTTTCATTGGCCCTTGGAAAGAAGCGGTTTGTCAGCTTTACGATTTTGTAAAGAACCGCGACGTCGAAACTAATGCTTCGTTCCAGGTCGGGCCGTTGAACCTTCACTGCCACTTCCTCGCCTGAATGTAGGCGCGCACGATATACCTGGCCCAACGAAGCGGATGCTATTGGAGCGCTATCGATCTCAGCAAAAGACTCCTGCAAACTTCGACCGAGTTCGGCTTCAATCTGTGCGTAGGCTTCGGTGGTCGAAAAGGCCGGGACTTGATCCTGAAGAGTCGATAATTCTTTCACATAAGCGAGCGGCAAAAGATCGGCCCGCGTCCCCAACGTTTGGCCGATCTTAATAAACGTCGGTCCCAGTCCAACCAAGCTATTTCGGAGCCACACTGCCTGCTTTCCGAGACGCTTTTCTTTGTTGTTGGAACCGTCTGCGCCACGAAAGACTATAAACCTGACGAGGCGAATCATCTTGTCTAAACTAGTCTGAAGAATGTCCTGGAAAAAACCCTTCAGCCGCGTGGTCCAGGAAGCGCCTTCGATCTCATGCCTTCGCCGAGCTGCCATCCGATGATTGAAGGTGGCGCGGATGTCGTAGGTGTCCAGAAAAAGGTACAAGGTAAACAACCCAAGCACTCGGGCCACTCTCGCGACACGCAACCAGCCGCGCAAGCCACGACCCGAGAGGATGGCCGCTACGGTTTCATCAGTCAGCGGCTCGGGCTCAGGGGATGGCTTTGGAGGAGGCGAGTTGGCTTTGTCGATAGGCTTCTGAATGCCGGACGTGGCCTCACGCCGCGGCGTCGCTATGGCTGAGAAAGGAACTAGTGCTTGGTTAGTATTCATTAGCTGACGAATTACTTGCTTACGATTTCGTTATCCCTTGAACGCGAATACTGGGACCGCGGGCGTCTCGCCCGCAACGCGGTCGTTGCCTCGTAGATTTCGTTTAACGGAGCGTTGTTCGCGCTTTGCGCTCATTGCGGGCGAGACGCCCCCGGTCCCACTATCCGGGCGCCCGCGGTCCTAGTCAAACCATCGAGAGCGTGTGCCGCGAACCGCCTCGCTCAAAGTAACTTTGCGCGCTTCTGATGTCCTGCCCAATTTGCGCTTTCAACTCATCAATGGAACCGAACTTACGCTCGTCGCGGAGGCGGTGCAGAAAACGGACTCGAATCACGTCGCCATATAGATCCCCCGCCCAATCCATTACGAATGTCTCCACAGAAGGTTCCGCGTCGGCCCCAAAAGTGGGGCGTACCCCAATGTTTGTAACGCTCCGTCTCCATTTGCCCTCAATCAGGGCTCCCGTGACATAAACGCCATGCCGGGGTATGACGCGATTTTTGGGACGCAAGTTGGCCGTTGGAAAGCCCAGAACCTGGCCCCGCTCGGTGCCCCGCTCGACTCGACCCTCAACGCCGTAGGGCCGGCCAAGAAGCCGCCGCGCTAAATTTACCTTGCCCGCAGCCAACAGCTCGCGAATTTTGCTGGAACTGACCCGTTGGTTACGCAGCCGAACTTCGGGCACCTCCTCAGCGAGAAATCCGAGATCCTGGCTGACTCGTCGAAGTAATTCGATATTGCCTTCCCGATCGTGACCGAAAGCGAAGCCGCGCCCGAGGTAAACCTCTTTTGCGTTCAGCCGTTCCCTTACTACGTCGCGAAGAAAGTCTTCTGCTCTGATCTGTGAAAACTCCGGAGTAAAACGCACCACGATCGTCTGCTCGATGCCGAGGACGCCGAAACCTTCTACTTTCTGATCGAGGGTTTGTAAGAGCGGCGGCGCAGATTCTGAATGCAGAACGGCGCGCGGGTGTGGATCGAAAGTGATGACCGTCGGCACCGCACCGACTGCGCCGGCCCTTTCTACGACCGTGCGCATGATGAGTTGATGGCCCAGGTGCAAGCCGTCAAACACGCCGAGCGTTAATACTGTCGGTCGTTGAATCTCGGCGTTGTCAGTCCCGTGGAATAAACGCATGTAGTTTAGAGTTCAGCCTTTAGGCTGCGGTCGCCAAAGAAACAAGCTAATAAAGCTTGAACTCTGAACTTCATCCTTCTACCGCCAGTCCGTCGTACGCCCACTCCACACCGTCAGGCAGCTTTGCGGAATCGCGCGCGTGCATCACATCGTGCGCGACGTGGGTCAGGTAAGTTCGCTTCGGCTTCAGTTTCTCGATGTACTCAAGTGCCTTCTCAACCCAAAGATGAGTGGGATGTTTAGCAAAACGCAGACAATCGAGGGCTAGCACATCGAGGTCGCGCAAGGCGTCCATGGTAGCTGCTGGGATTTCACTTAGGTCAGTTGCGTAGGCAAAATCGTTGAAGCGGTAAGCCATGACCGGGAGGCGGCCGTGAATAACTTCAAGCGGTGTTATTTCAAGATCGCCGCCTAAACAAAACGATGCTCCCGGCAAGACAGTGTGGGGAATTACCTGCGGCAAGCCTCCACCAAAATGCGAAGGCTCGAAGATATATTTGAAGATGCGTCGAATATCGATCCAGGCCCGCTCGTTGGCATAGAGGCCCAGTGCGCCATAGCGAAAATTGAGCGGGCGAATATCGTCGAGACCAAAGATGTGGTCCGCGTGGCAATGCGTAATCAAGACAGCATCGAGCCGTTTCAATCCATAACGCAATGCTTGCTGACGGAAGTCTGACGAGGTATCCACGAGCACTGACTGGTCGCCGTGCTCGATTAGAACCGAAACTCGTAGACGCTTGTCGCGTGGATCTTCAGACGTGCAGGTCTCGCACTCGCAGCCGATTGATGGAACTCCTGTGGAAGTGCCTGTGCCAAGGAAGGTCAGCTTCATCTGGGAAATAGTAAATGGTAAATGATGAATGGTCTAACGAAGGACTATTTCCATTTACGATTCATCATTCACTATTTACCCGTCGTTATCCTCCGGTGATATCGCGGCCGGAAAAGGTGCGCGCCTGCGGCGGGGTGGAGTTGGTAAGCGAAACATACTGCATGCGCAAATCGGCGAGTAGACCTTCGAGGATTTGCTGTTCCTGAGGCAAAAGATTTCCGCGCGTCTTTTTCTGTAGCATGCCGAGGATATCTATCCAGTGTTTTCCTAGTTCAAGGTCTACCTCGCGCTTGCCGGTTACCGGATGTTCCATCATCCCTAACGAAGAGGCTGCATTTGAGGCTATTGACATCATGAAGCTGGCAAAGCTTGCCGGATCATCTGCGCCCGGCAATTCTGACTCTGTGCCCGGCAAATCTTCCTCTTGAAGCTCCGGAGATTGTGGCTCAGAGCTCGTCGCTTCTGTCTTTGGAGTGACCGCTTCCCTGGGTTCCGGCTCGGCAGCAGGTTCAGCAACCGGCTCAGCAGCAGCAGCCACCTCTAAGGGGATTGGTGCCGGTTCAGGCTTTTCCTCCGGAGGTACCTCGCGAGGACTCCCGTCCGGATTGAAAAGTCGGCGGTCGGTAACTTTATAACTCGTTTGTTCTTCGCTCATTTCCCCACCTTTAGACGCTATTCAGTGAAGGCAGCTCGGCTGTCGGAATGCTTAATATTCTGTATGGAGCCGATGGTAGCACCCGGACGTTACGGTCGCAAGACAGCGGTGTTTTGGGTGGTGGGGTAGTTTGGCCGCTTGCTTACGGAACCGAGCGCGGTAGGGCCGGATCCGAAAAGCAACTCTCTAAGAGGGGTTTCGTTACCTAAAACTAACACAAAGCAGAATCTAGCATCCGGCGCATCCCCACCCCTTCGGAGCTGCCTCGATGGGGACCCCGGACCGCGCTCGGTTCTGTGATGGCCGGCCAGGTTGTTGTATACCGGATAATCCTGCCCGCACTCGAATCTGCCGAAGAGATACTAGACAAAATCATAATAAAAACAACACTAACGCCATAAAAGGTGGCCGCTATCCGAATGCCGCACGGTTTTGCGCATGTCGAGTTTGTTCGCTTCTGCCATCAGGAGATTCGAAATAGTACGTTGCGTTCGTGCCTCGTTTCTCACCCTGTCGGCCTCAACTTGATTACCTTGCTTTATTAATTTGACCGCGACCTCAAGCATTTTCGTCGATCTCTCTAAACCCTCGAGGGCCCGTTGCCGCAGCGTCAACCCGTCTCGACTTCCCATGGTTAAATACTCCAATGCTCTAATTCCGAACAAATGTAGTTCGGGTATTTATTAGACAGCAAAGAACATTCCAAGGCACTGAAATGGCTGCTGACGCGGGTACTGATGCAGTTTGGAGCAATGCATCTAATTACAGAACCCAGCGCGGTAGCGCGGGATCCCGGAGGCAACTTAGCCTTAAGGTCGGCAATGCTTCTTAATACTCAGGTTCCTGAAGCATCCCGCGCTACCGCGCTGGGTTCTGTACCTGATTTGCGCTTCAGCCGAAATAATCAAACTGCATCAGTACCTGCTGGCGCCTCGACTTTGGACTTTTAGCTTTGGACTTTAGACTACTCGCCATGGCTGCCACTTTCGAAGACCTCGTTGAACTAATGAACAAACTACGGTCCCCGGAGGGTTGTCCCTGGGATCGCGAACAAAACTACGCGACCCTTGCGCCGATGCTGCTGGAAGAGGCCTATGAAGCGTTTGAAGCCGTGGAAGCAGCGCGCGAAGGCCATCCCAGGGAGTTGCGCGATGAACTCGGCGATCTGCTGTTTCAGATTGTCTTCTACGCTCAGGTTGCAAAAGAGAAAGGCGATTTCTCAATCAACGACATTACGGAGGCTATTCACTCGAAGATGGTGCGCCGGCATCCGCACGTCTTCGCGGACACCTCTGCGGAAGACTCAGCCACAGTTTTGCGCAACTGGGAAACCATGAAAGCTGAAGAGCGTCGGGCTTCCGGGAAGAATGAGCGCGTGGGCTCACTACTTGATGGAGTTTCTTCGAAGGCTCCGGCGTTGATGGAAGCGCATCAACTTTCGACGAAGGCAGCTCGTGTCGGTTTTGACTGGAAACAGGTCCAGGACATCTTCGATAAGCTACAGGAAGAAATTGGAGAGTTGCGCGTCGCCATCGAAAACCACACGACTTCAAACAGCGAAGCGGATCATGCGCTCGTGAGGGAAGAGATTGGCGATCTGTTATTCGCAGTCACCAATATTGCGCGTCACCTTAAGGTTGAACCCGAGTCGGCATTGAAGTTAACCAACCGAAAGTTTCGGCAGCGCTTTGGTTACATTGAGAAGACTCTTGTTGAAAGAACAAAGACATTCGAATCAGTAACAGTCACCGAATTGGAAGACATTTGGCAAGAAGCTAAAGAGCGTGAGATAGATTCTAATGGATGAAGATTGAATCAGTGTACTAGCACTGGATCGTCAAGCGGGCCACTCTTTAAAACATCCTGAAAGTTGTAACTCCTGATTGTTATAAATCTGCTCCTTATCTTCCGTTGCAGGATTTGTCATCCTATAGAAATACACTTTTGCCAGAGAATCACCATCTCGAAGGATGGTATTAACACTGTGGCCACGAACTTCAAAGATCAAAGGAGTTCCTTCCGCCCGCTTCAAACCAAAAAATGGATGTGCGAAACCTGCATAGTGTATTCGGATATCACCTAGACTTTCTGAGTAGGCCTGGCACTCAACACATAGATTTGAGGGAATTCTGAACCGTTCTTTTGATCTGAAAATGTAAAAACGATCCTTCTCTATTGTGATTGTTCGCGTTTCGGCATCCGCACGCACAGGTTCCCAAAAGCTTTCCGGAGGATAACGGAGATCTTCACCCGCCTCCTTTCTTACCGAGGGATCTACGGGCTCCATTTCGCCCTGCTTCGCAGCAAATCCCACAAACCCGAGTTTCGGGTCATCAGAAAGATCAAGACTAAGCAATACAGCGTACGGATCGCCTTGGGCAGACTTTGGCTTTACGCGATTTCTTGCCTCATCAACCAAAACTGGCGTGTCCTCAAACTCTAGGGCAGCCGCAGGTAAAATACACAACTCCTCGGCACCTTTAATAAATCGAATTTGCGATAAAGGCATGGCGGGAGAAACTTTCAATGGGAAAGTAATCGGCGCCACTTCAAGATATAGCGAAGTCGTACTACCGGCACTAATTCGGTCAAATTCTGGTTGGTGATCTGCAATAAGTCGCACTAACGTGTCCAAACGACCAATCGAACTCCTGGCCGTGCTTCTAGCCCCAACCTTTGCGGGTAATTCCAAGCTCCATGGCACAGATACCAGATAAACCTTCGTGGAGTGAAAGATGGTTCCAGGTTCTAATTCGTGCCGACCAACATGATATCTGCGAATCAAGTCGGCAACGCTGTAGTCCGGGCTGGGCCTGCAACTGGCTCGCATTTCATAATATGTGTCACCGATTGGCAAATCGATCGAAGATGGGTCAGCTTTGACTGTGATAGCCGTCGTGGACTTTATGCGAGGTGGATCATCATCAATGAGTGATTGAATTTCGTCTTGGTTTAGAACACCTGCAGACATTCAAGAAACTCCACAATTAGCCAGTTTTCGCCTTTAGATGAATACAAAGAGGATCACTATCGCTAAGAAGCTTATAGGATTGAGGAGGGGTGAAGGCGAGCCCATCTGAATGTAGTTCGCCTAAACCTAATGGCTTTGGAAGGCTTTGAACGTCCGACAAGACAATCGCCGTTCCTTCCACCGCGCCCTCAAAATACTTACAAAACGCCTGATGGTCTACTCCTCCTTGGTCTTTGAATTGATTCCAAAGTTTTGAGGGCTCCGATTTGATAGTTTGTGCTATTCGCGCAACAAATCTAATTTTTTTGACAGGTGAAGTCACATAGAAGAACACGAGTGTAGAATTCAAGTTTTCACTAAACTTGCGACGGAACTCCACGCGTTTTTGTCCTCGCTCAATCAAATCTGCATATTCAGGTTTAATTGAAAACAAAACTGCTTTCTTATTTGTGGCCTCTATAAGATTCGCAACCTTTAATCTATTGAAGAGGTACTCCGACTTAACAGAGAAGAGAAGCTCATCTTTCCCTTTTACATATCTATCCTTATTCCAAGTGGCTAGATAAAAACCATATGGAGCAAAAAACTCTCCACAATAACCCAAAACTTCTTCGCTAATGGTGTAATGAACATCTTTACATTTATTAGCTAGGAGATTCTCAAAGGTTCGTCGCAATAATCGCTGACCATATCCTAACGAACGATAATTTTCGCGAACTCTGAGAGTACATAACTTAGAGGATTTTCCAGAGTACTTAACAATGCTCAAAGCGGCTATTTCACCATTTATGATCATAGCCTCGCACAGTCTTTCTCCAATCTTCAAACCAGGCACAACTCGAGTTTTCCACCAATCCCCTATGGAAGGGTATATAGACTCCGATTCGAGAAGAAAATCTCTTATTCCTGAATAGATTTCTTCATCTAGGTTCTTTACTTTTGAGAGCGTTATGAGGCGATCTTCAGCTATTTCACATTTAACCACGGGGCGATGGTTAATATTCTTGGATTCCAACACTTAATTATTTGAGTTATTTCTCGAACAGCGCTAATCAAGACTTATTGGCGAGTTACTATACCTACGGCAGTATTTTTATTCAAATAGTTTTAGTGGCTTTCGGTTTATGAAAAATTTCTTATATCTACCGAAAATCAATCTTTTTTGCGAATTGAATGAATTCAGCGAACCAATCAAAAAGCCATATTAAAAATAAGAACGTCTCTGTATAGAATATGGTGCGATGAGGTGTTAACTAACTTGAACGAACAAAAGCCAGTATTTATTATTTCCTAGGCTTCAGTTCCCACAGCACGTTGACGATCACCCACTTACCATTGACTTTCGCGACGTGCAGGTAGTCGATCCAATCAGAAGCGATTGCCTTCACACTGGCAGCGTTCTCGAAAACATCGAGAATCACAACATCCTTCTGCTGCTTCTCCTTCGGCGTGTTCTTGCCACCACCACGACGCGTTATCTGCACGAGGCTCATCGCGCTCATTTGGTCGAGCCGGCTTTGACCTTGCGGATTGGTGCGCACAATTCGTTTCGCCAATTCCGGATGAACGGCGCGATCCATGCGTTCCGCGTCGCCTGCATACCAACCTTCCAGGTAGTCGAGCGCTGTTTGAGTGATTGCCGCTTTATCGACATCGGACACCGGCGTCTGTGCCTGGACCTGCGCAGCACTAAAAGCAACAGCAATAACTGCCAACAAAGTAATTTTTCTCATCTCCAGTTTCCTTTCAGTTCGGACCTTCCCTGGCAGCGGTCCGCAAACTAACAGTTTGCGTTACAACTGGCTAATTACGCTTCGCTGCCGCAGAGTCGTTCGACAAGTGGGATGCGACCACTTGCCACCGTCCCTGGCGCTTGATGTAAGTGTCTGTGTAACGCGATCTCTCTTTGCCGAGCGGTTTACCGTCGCGCTGCCACTCCGCTACAACTCTTCCCGTAAGAATTACGGTATCGCCATAAACCCGTGCCTTCACGTCTTCCGTGTGAAACTTCATCGATGTTCCACTGTTACCACCCGGCGCGTTGAGTGACGAAACCACCTGCGGCTTAGTTTGACTCGAGCCATTGGGAAACGTGATCAAGAAGTCGTCCGCGACGATCGCATTCATCGCCTTTTCGTCACGCTGCTCGTAAGCGTTTAGCCAGGAACGCTCCAGGTCCTGTACCTCGCGAGCGTTATTACTTTGCGAGAAAGCAGTAGCCGGCATCACTATGGCTACTAAAAACAAAAAGAGCAGTTTAGTCAGTTTCATAATCAAGGTCCTCTGATTTCACTTTCGTCGCGTGCGCGCAAAGAAATACCTTCATTCCGGTCATGCGACAACACATTTGTGATAGGCGGTTGTATTCCGGTGAAAGCCGGAGCCTGAAGACACTGGGACCGCGGGCGTCTCGCCCGCAATGAGCGCGAAGGGCGAACGGCTGGGTAGATCCGAACTAAGTGGAAGCGGAGAGGCGGGCGGGACGCCCGCGGTCCCAGTGAGAGCAGAACGAGAGCGCCAGGCGGGCGGGACGCCCGCGGTCCCAGTGAGAGCAGAACGAGAGCGCCAGGCGGGCGAGACGCCCGCGGTCCCAGCAACTAATTCTTGAGCAAGATGTCCAGGTTTTTTCGGTAACGTCGACTCGAAGTCAGCTGCGTGCCATCTTTCAAAGTCAGGGCATACTCGCCGTTGAACAGCGGCTGCAATTCCTTGATCCGTTCGATGCGTGCGATCGTTGAGCGGCGCAGACGGAGAAACTTGCCTGGGTCAAGCTTTTGTTCGATACCGTCCATGGTTTCGCGCATTAGATGTGTTTTGCCCCGGGTATTGATTTGCACGTAGTTGCCCTGCGCTGCAATCCAATCAATGTCATCCACGTTGAGAAAAACAACGCGTCCTGATTCTTTAATCGCCAGCCGTTCGATGAACGGGATCCGCGGCGTTTTCTCTTTCGATTCGTCCCAACGACGCAACAACGCCGACAGCTTCTGTTGAAGTTGCTTACCGTTTTCGCTGCTAAGTTGGTCACGCACTCGGAGTAGAGTCTTTCGAAATCGGTCCCTGTCTATGGGCTTGAGGAGGTAGTCGAGGGCATTAACTTCAAAGGCTCGAATCGCGTGTTCGTCGTGCGCAGTAACAAAGACAACGGCGGGTAAGTTTTCCACCCCGATAGCTTCGACAACTTCGAACCCGCTCAGCAACGGCATTTGCACGTCCAGAAAAACAAGATCGGGTGCTTGTCTCCTGATTGCGGCAACCGCTTCTCGACCATTAGTGCACTCACCGATTATCTCGACGTCTGGCTCCGACGCCAGCTGCTGACGGATGCCCCGACGCGCGATCGGTTCGTCGTCAACGATGAGCGCGCGGATCTTTTCCATTTAGACTTACTCCGTGGCCATCTGCGGTATGAAAAGGAATAATGATTGTCACTTGCAAACCGCCTCCCTCAGCGGGCGTGAGATGGAAAGAGTGGGCTGGTCCATAAAGCTTCTCCAGCCGCGCCCGTGTGTTCCGAAGCCCGATGCCGTTTGTGCTAACTACTTCTGAATGAATACCTGGACCATCGTCACGCACCAGAAGTTCGACATCGCCGTTTCGCCTCGTTGCTCGAATCTCCAGCAAGCTCCTGGTCGCCCGCGGCGCAACGGCATGTCTAATGGCGTTCTCAACCAGAGGCTGGAGGATGAGGTTTGGCACTTGAGCCTCAGCCGCATCGTCCTCGATATCAATCCGAACTGTCAGACGATCGTGAAAACGCGTTTGTTCGATCTCGAGATAATTGCGCAAAAACTCCAACTCCTCTCGTAACGAAACTTCGTGCAACTCAGTGTTTTTCAGAGCGAGGCGAAGCAGGTCGCTCAAGCGCAGCAACACACGATTCGCGAGCGCAACATCTTCCGTCATCAGCACCGAAATGGTATTTAGCGTATTGAAAAGAAAGTGAGGCTGAAGCTGCATCTTGAGCGCGTCGAGTTGAGCACGGGCCAGTTGGGCTTCAAGTTGTGACGCTCGAACTTCACGCTCTCGATACTTTCGGTAGTAATCAACCGCGTGAGTGAGACCAATCACGGCCCAATACGTCAAGATCTCGGCGTGGAAGCTGGCGATGAACTGGTTTCTGAAAGCTTGAGAAAAAGGAAGCTTGCCAATTTCAAGTCCCACCCATGAAGCTACGGCCACGTAAATCGCCAGCAGCAGAAAAGCGAAGACACAGCTTGCGCCGAGGTGAATAAAGAGGTTCGTCAACCAACTCCGCCGTTCCAGTGGAAATCTACGGGAGAGGGCCAGAACAAAGGGCGTAGCGCCAAGCCACACACAGGCGCAGATCAACCAGGAAAGAAGTGTCTCCCCCAAATGAAGGGGGCGGCTGAAATAGGCCCTGCCTACCACTGACTCGCTCGCAAAGAAAACAGCAAAGAGCGACCAGCCGGCGGCGATCAAGGTCCACTTCAGCCAGATTTGTCTTGCATTGGCTGTCTTTTCCACTTCGGCTGTAGCTTATCGCGAAAGCCCGCATAGCAAAAGGCCCGCTTCGAAAGCGGGCCTTCTGGAACCAAAGCGGTGTGGCACTCCCCACTAACCGTTGATTTGTACAGACCGCAAGACATTGCGAAATGCGTTCTGAAAGACACCCGCTTCATTTTGAGGTGCGACGGCAATCATATAAAGCAGTCGACCGTCGCGCAGTTGCGTTGTGACCACGGTAACAGTCTCAGCTTGTCCGGTGGCTTCGTTGATGTTGGTAAACGACGTGGTATACGCAGAGCGGCCGGACAGAGTAGTTCGCTGCAAGCCGGTACGCTGTCGCATGTTTCCATTGCCCTGGATCAGGCCACTCAGGAATTCATTCGTTGCCTGTTGAAGATTGCGGCTTTGCGTTTGGCCCACGCCAAAGTTGACGCCGTGTGTAAACACCGCCTGACCCTGATACTGACCATATGCCCCTTCAGGCGCGAACCAGGCAGAATCGCCGCTGGGAATCTCACGCCAGTTGCTAGGCACGCTTACCCGCAAGCCTCCGCCAAAAACGTCGTGCGTTTGATATCGCGTTGATGGGTAATCAACTCGCCCGCGTGGCGCGTTGGTAGGATAGTTTCCCGTATTCTCGCCAGTTGGATTTCGCTGTCCACTCCGGGCGATTTCTTCCATTGAAGGCGCGCGACCCCCGCTACGCAAACGGGCTTGAATGCGCGAGAAGTCTCGGGTGTCACGAATTGGGTTCTCCATGCGCAGGGACCGCGCTTCCTCTTGAATTCGAGCGTAACGGTTTGCCGGGCTTGGGTGACTGCTCAAAAACCCTCCACTGCTCCCTCCACCCTGCTGCTCAATAGTGCGAAACATATTCGCTAAATCCATTGGATCGTATCCGGCACGAGCCATAATCTGGGCCCCCAGAATGTCAGCTTCGGTTTCATACTCGCGGCTGAACTTAAGGAAGTAGACGCCAACTCCCTGCCCCGCGATCTGCGCGGCAGCGCCTGCAGGACCGCCGAGAATTGCGCCGCCAATACCCAGAATCCCTGCGAGCAACCCATACTTTTGGGCTTTCGAAGCCTGCGCCGTACCGTGGCGTAAGGCGACGTGGCTCAACTCGTGGGCCATCACACCGGCCATTTCGCCTTCATTCCTTGCAGCCTCGATCATGCCACGGTTGACGTACATTGGCCCACCCGGCAACGCGAACGCATTAATGTCACGTGCGTTCACCACCTTAAAGTAATAACTAAACCCCGGATGTTGAAATTCGGATGGAATCGAGTTCACGAGCCGCTGGCCGACGCGCGACACATATCCAGTCACCTCCGAGTCGTTCAGAATTGGAAACTGCTGCTCCGCTTCCGCCGCGGCTTGCCGGCCGAGCTTTACGTCGTCAGCAACCTTATATTTATTGCTATGTAGCGCTATCTTTGTTTGCGGGAGAACTGAAACAGGCATCGCAACAATTACGACTAGTGCCAGCGCCGCCATCAGTCGCTGTCTTGTGTTGTAATTCTTTCTCATCATCTTTCTCCTCCGTTCGACGCTAGTCGAAACTAATACTAAGGTGTGGCCCTGGAGCACCACAAAAATAAAGAGCGGCTACTCCGAAAGGATTGCCGCTCTAAATCGTCGATCGCTTCATCCTCCCCGGAACTTATCTTTCTCATCACACTCAGGCCGTTTGGGGAAGAGAGCCTTTGGCCTGGCTCGTATTTGATGAGTGACTGAAAGGGAGCGTTTGCCTGATTTCTGTTGCCAAAATGTTGCAAACCGAAAGCCAAAGCTGAACCAAAACGCAACATCGTTTGCGTCCCTAAGCATGATTTCAGTCCGTAGATGCGGCAAGCAGTTGTGCAAACCCTCCAGCCCGTCGTTACTGCAAGGTGAGTGCCAGTCCACCCGACTTGTTAAGAATTGTTTCGCTTGATGTGGTCGTTAAACCATTTGGCCGGTTCATCAAGCGGCCCGATGTGGTGGGGTTCACCCTTCCAAACACGAACCATCGATATGATTAGAAATATAGTAGACGCCAGCCAGAAGAGCGAACCCCCGATACCGGAATCCGTAACTGCTTCGATCACCCTGAAAAGCGTCTGGACCACCAGGATCGCTACATGAAGCGCCAGGCCCTGGGAAGCGTGAAAACGGACTCTGGGTTCACTTTTGGGAACCAGGAACAACTCGAGCAGCGAGGCGACAACGCCGATGTATGGAGCGTAGGGCATCATTATGGCCCACTTTTCAGGCAAGCCAATCCCCGCAACAGTTCTCGACGTCGGCTTCTGAGTTGAGTCCCGGAACGGTGCAACCAATGGTTGATAAGGTGCAGGTTGCGGGTGGGCCGGCGGAATAAATACCGAAGGGTAAGGCGACTCCAGCGGCACGTTGTCGTATCGTCGCGTAGGAGCTTCGGAATACACGTTACGCCTTGCGTCTTCATTTCCTGACGCTCCGATTTCGCGGGTCGCTCCTCGAACCTCTTGAGTTGCAGGCCCACTGTCGGCCTCACCCCAGAGTTCTTCAGTGTTTTTCACGAAGTCGGGGTCGAGGGGATTTGTGTCGTATTTACTCTTCTTCGGCTCCATAGCTGGTCTCAACAATTGAGGTTAATCTTACTCGCCCGCAATAGCATACTCAACCTGTTCCCAGCTTTCGTCACGTTCAGAGATACGAAAAGCGCTCATAACAGGCTTGGGACCGGCCAAACCTACGATGAAGTAGAAGGCCAGAGGGTAGTAGGCAAGGCGCACGTCTGTTTCCGAAGGGAAGGGTTCGACGGAGCGTGGATGTGAATGGTAGATGCCGAGAAGGTGTTCGCCCCGCTCGCGCATTTGCCGCTGGGCGGCAAAGAGATCTTCGGGTGCAGCTTCATACGCTATGTTTGAGTTTGGCGCTATGTTGTTTAGCTGATAAATCGTTCTGGCGAGTTGATCTTCGGTGCCGCCAATCAGGCCGCAACATTCGGAAGGAGCCGCCTCCTTAGCATGTGCAAAGATTCCTTCTAACTGGCGATTGTTCAGAGTGATCATTCGGCTTGCGCGATAAAACCGTGTGGGCCGGGTCGGGTTACGTTTTTAGGTCCCTTCTTAAGATTGTTTAAGGAACGATCCACGAAGTTACACGAACCCTCACGAAGAAGATTAGTGTTGCTTAGTGTCTGTTAGTGGATCGTCCCTGTCTGGATCGCGTGTTGCGCCCATAGATCAACTCTAATCATCGTTAACCACTCGAAGATGTAACTCTTCCAATTGCTTCGGATCAACCTCACCAGGCGCATCGATCATCAAGTCGGTCGCCGACGCTGTCTTCGGGAAAGCCATCACATCGCGAATGTTATCTGTCGGTACCAACACCATCATCAGTCGTTCGATGCCTGACGCGATGCCGCCGTGCGGTGGTGTTCCGTAGCCAAGTGCGTCCAGGAAGAATCCGAAACGCGCGCGAGCAACTTCCGGTGTCATTCCCAGCGCTTTGAAAGCGAGATCCTGAACGTCGCGCCGGTGTATTCGGATTGAACCTCCGGCAACCTCCACTCCGTTAATCACCGCGTCGTAGGCTTTGGCCCTGATGTCGCCAAAGAGTTTGGTCTCATTACTCTGGACCGCACGCTGGAGTAGCGGGAGGTCGTCATCTACCGGAGACGTGAAGGGATGATGCATTGAGTAGTAGCGTCCGTCATCCTCATGGTATTCAAACATGGGAAACTCTGTGACCCACAAAGGCGCAAATACGTTTTCCGGGATCAGCTTTTCGCGCTTGGCAATTTCATTTCGCAGCGCACCAAGGCTAGCAGAAACAATCTTTGACTTGTCTCCGACGATAAGCACCAAATCGCCCTTGCTTGCTCCAGCAGCTTCGGCCAACTGTATTACCTTATCCTGACCCAGCGCTTTCATGAGTGACGAAGAAAGACTTTCTTCAGGGAATTGCTTAAAGGCCTCTGAATCGTGATCAAAGGGAATTTTTATCCACGCTAGCGCAGTAGCTCCGTAGCGTTTAGCGTACTCCTGTAGCGAGTCAAGAGACTTACGTGACAGGTTATGCAGTCCCTTAACTACAATTCCTCTTACCTCGCCACCGGCGGCTAGCGCCGAGGCATAAGGCGCGAAATCAGTTCCCGCCAGCGCCGCCGAGAGATCTTGTAGTTCCATTCCTTCAATTCGCAGGTCAGGCTTGTCGGAACCATACCGTCTCATCGCTTCGGCGTAGCTAAGTCGCGGAAACGGCACGGCCAGCTCTGCTCCAATCAACCGAAAGACTCTCTGAAATAGTCCCTCGATAAGCTTGTAGACCTGTTCGGTTGTCGCAAAACTCAGCTCAACATCGAGTTGAGTAAACTCCGGCTGGCGATCCGCGCGAAGGTCTTCATCGCGAAAGCACCGTGCGATCTGAAAATACTTATCAAGACCGGCAATCATGCAAATCTGCTTGAACAGTTGCGGCGACTGCGGTAACGCGAAGAATTTCCCCGGCTGGATTCGCGAAGGGACGATGTAATCGCGTGCCCCTTCCGGCGTCGACTTGATCAGGATTGGCGTTTCGATTTCCGTGAACGTTTGGTCATCCATGTAACGCCTGATTTCCGCAACCACCTGGTGGCGCCGACGCAGGTTAGCCTGGAGCTGTGGACGGCGCAGATCAAGGTAACGATATTTCAAACGCAGGTCTTCACTGGCGAGAGACTCGGCAGAAGCATCCAGTTGAAACGGAAGCGTGCGCGCGTCGTTGAGTATGTATAACTCGCGCGCGTGCACCTCGACCTCACCGGTCGGGAGTTTTGGATTCCGCGAAGCCTGATCGCGGAGTACGACATCGCCGACCACAGCGATTACAAATTCGCCGCGCGCTTCCTTCGCCTTGGCGTGCGCCTCGGGCGCATCTTCAGAATTAAAGACAACCTGGGTAATGCCTTCACGGTCGCGTAGGTCGATAAATGACAGCTCGCCAAAGTCGCGCCGCTTTGCCACCCAACCCATCAAGGTCACAGTCTTCCCCACGTCTGCCGCGCGGAGTCCGCCGCAGGAATGAGTGCGTTCCAGATTTCCGAGGTTGTCCAGCACTATCACAATAAGCTAATACTCTTTCGGTTTATAAGGATCTTCCAAGTCTTCCGAATCATCAAAATCGTCCGTATCCGCCAGATTTTCGTTCTCAAAGTCTTCGACGATTACTTGAATACCCCTGGTTGAGGGTATGCAACTGATTACCTGGGCACGATCGATCTGTGTCATGTCCGAGCCGGCCGCATGCCAGAGTTTGACCCAGAAGGTTCGAGTCTCCCCATGAATTGCGAATGTTGAGCCATCGTTCATAACGGCTACCGGCTCGGCAATAGTGCCGTCACGCAATTCCTCAAGCAACTCCGGAATGAAAGGTCTGAACTGAGGAAACTGCACCAACACAGACCGCTCTTCAATCGCGGCAGGAGGTAACTCGAATGGCTCATCGCCCTCGAGCAAAAGCCGTGACTCAGTTTGCTCGTTTCGTTTCTTAACAATCGGCATGGATTAGTCCCAGTCTCATTGCAGTAGTTCAGAGTTCAACCTTCCGGTTGTGCTTTGCCACGCGGCAAGCTAAAGCTTGAACTCTGAACTACCGGACTTTCAGCTACGTATTCAGCCTCTTCAACAAATAATCCTTGAGCTCCGCAACCTTAATCCGCTCCTGTTCCCAGGTATCTCGGTCACGCACAGTCACCGAATCGTCCTCAAGCGACTGATGGTCAACTGTGACACAGAACGGGGTGCCAACTTCGTCCTGGCGAGCGTAGAGCTTTCCAATTCCGCCTGTGTCGTCATAAACCGCACGCATCGACGGTTGCAGCGAATGCTTGATCGACTTAGCCATCGCCACGATCTCAGGCTTGTTCTTCGCCAGTGGCAAAACCGCAACTTTAATTGGCGCCAGCGATGGATTCAGTTTCAAAATCACTCGCTTCTCGCCCTTATCGTTTGTCTTCTCCGTATAGGCATCCATTAGAACGGCCAGGACCGTTCGATTGACACCTGCAGCGGGTTCAATCACGTAGGGGTAAAAGCGTTCCTTGGCCGCCTCATCGAAATACGAGAGGTCCTCAGTCGAGTCTGGATTGAGGCGCTTTCCGTCGGCATCTTCGGGCTTCTTCGAATGGGTGCGCAGATCGAAATCAGTTCGGTTGGCGATGCCCATCAACTCGTCCCACTGACGCTCGGCTTCTTCGCGCTCCGGGAAAAATCGGTATTGAATATCAACGGTCCTTTTTGCGTAGTGGGCCAGCTCTGCTTTTGGCTGTTCGTAGAGTCGCAGGTTTTCGCCCGATATACCGATGGATGTGTACCACTGGGAGCAGGCATCAATCCATTGTTGATGCACCGCTTCATCTTCTCCGGGGCGCACAAAGTATTCCATCTCCATTTGCTCAAACTCACGCGTGCGGAAGATGAAATTCCCGGGCGTCACTTCGTTGCGAAACGATTTGCCAATCTGCGCAACGCCGAACGGCAGTTTGCGTCTACTGGTTGTCAGCACGTTGACAAAGTTAATAAAAATCCCCTGCGCTGTTTCCGGCCGCAAATAGACCAATGATGATGGGTCGTCTTCAGCCGTCGCGCCAACGTGTGTTTGGAACATTAAATTGAAAGGCCGCGGTTCCGTAAGATTGGTAGAGCCGCAGTTTGGACATTTACCATGGTCCAGCTTGTCGGCACGAAGACGAGTATTGCATTCACGACAATCTACCAATGGATCGCTGAACGTATCTTCGTGTCCCGAATATTTCCAAACCAGCCGGTTCAGAATGATCGAAGAATCCAACCCTTCAATATCGTCGCGCTCATAAACCATCCAACGCCACCACGCCTGCTTGACGTTGTTGCACAGTTCGACGCCTAGCGGCCCGTAGTCCCAGGCACTGCCGAGTCCACCATAGATTTCCGAGGACGGATATACAAAGCCTCGCCGCTTGGCAAGGGAGACTATTGTTTCAATGTTAGGAGCTGTCATAAGAAGGTGAATCGGTAAATGGTAAATGGTAAATGGAAAATGCGAAAAACTAAAACGCACCCTGGTCGCCGGTGACTTAACAGACGAAAAGTCAAACGATCCACGAAAACACACAAAGTAACACTAAACTCTCTTCGTGAATTTCGTGTGATTTCGTGGATCGTTTAACGACTGTTGAAGCTGAACCGCGGCCTTGCCCAATGGAAAAGAGGAGCACCACGGCGCTCCTCCGTTCTGACCAAAATCGATCGCGTTACCTTTTTACTTGGCCGGCGTCTGGACGTTGACGTCTATCTTCTGCGTGCCGCCGCCGCCAAACAATCGTCCTCTAAACGCAAAGAGAACCACCAGCACAATAATCACAAAGATCACCAGGACCGCTACTACACCGGCGCTGCCGCCGCCATCACCATTATCTCCCATAACCCTATGCCTCCTTACAAAGGATCTGCTTTAGATTACTTGAAGGGGGATGCGACTGATTGTTCCACAAGGCCCGCTAACGGTCAATGCACTACGGTCAATGGTAGTGCTCCGTTAGTGTGTTGGTCTGCATTAGGCCAGCATCCAGATATTCTTGATGGCAAACACCGTGAAAGCCAGAATGCCAACTAAGAAGCCGACCCAAGTGGCGAGCACCGCAACGGTGTTTATTCCTAGAGTCCCCCTATCCCAACCCTCTGACCAGCTTCCCAATGTCAATGTGTGCGCAACTGTTGAACCGATTATTGAAGCAGCAAATGACAATAGAGAGATGGTTATGAAGGCTTTCCATCGAGGATGTTGAAATGCCTTCTCAAGAAATGCGACCTGTAGCACGATTGCCCCCGTAGAAAGAGTGGTCAGGTGTTTTAGGTAGTCAAAAACAAACGTAAAGTGCTCGGCCTTGGTGGGTGGATCTAACGAGACTTTAGTGCCCATTTCTTCATCACTGGCGCTTCTTGAGTTCCCCGCATATTACCATTGATGTAGAATCCTCACACCAATTTCGGCTCGCCTCGACTCTACTTCTACCCGGCCAGGTAGGAACTGAGGACAAGACGCGACTTCCTGAACGCATCAGGCGGGCCGATTACTCATTCAGGAACGGCTGACAGGAGAGCCGCGACTTGCCCACTAAGAAGCCTAAGAACGTTCGTCCGTCTCGCTCTAAGTCAAAAAAGGAAGAACCACTACCTTTCAGTTACCATCTGACCCGACTGACAAACGCATTCAGTAAGAAGTGGGACAACCTACACGCCGCGCTAAGTCTGTACTTTGCTTACTACAATTTCTGCCGGATTCATTCTTCGATCCGTTGCACCCCGGCAATGGAATCAGGATTGACGGGCCATGTTTGGACGTTGCGAGAATTGCTGGCAGCCTAACGGTATTCAGTGATATAAGCCCGCTAGTTCGTTCCTCGCACATCAGCTTTATACAGCGGCAGTCTATCTCTACAGGAAGGCCCTAAAAAATGGAACCATGTCTCTCCGTCTACCCCGGTTATGTCTATGTCTTGACTCGAAAGGTTTTCGATCAAATTCCCGGACTCGTCGCGCTCGCTAATAAGTATCCTGCCATTATGTCTAAATCGTATTCGCTGATTTGGTTGGGACTTGTGCTGGCTATACAAGTTGGCGTTCAAGCTCAAACTACTGTGGTCATACGCCGCACGCCGACAGAAATCATAGTAGCCGCTGACAGTCTCGCTCCAGCTTTCGGGCGGGATAAGTCGGGGCAGCGGAAAGTTTGGACTAGGTTTTCCTGCAAAGTAATAAGAGTCGAGAAACGAGCTGCTGCGTTTTCTGGGACGCTCCCGTACAAATTTATCACTCTCCCAAATGTTCAAAGTCTTATCGGTAGTTTGCTTGGTTCCCAGAAGAGTTTGGAGAGTGCTCGACAAGCGTTTGCTAACTCCATAGCAGAGCCGCTTCGAAAAGGATATGAGAACTGGCGGGTTTCCGACATTGAAGGATACCGAAGGCACACGCTCATCACTGGAACGAGTGATACCAAAGAGAGTTTTAGTGTTTTCTTTCTTGGGTTTGAAAACGGAAGGCCCACAATCGTCTATCAATATTGGATCGTTTCCAACCAAGAGGATCAGCCTGTACAGTTTGCCGCCAACGGGGTAGGTACTACTAATGAGCGGCGAATCACCACCATCTTCGCCGGGATTCACCGCGAAATTGATCAGCACGTTGATGACGCCAAGTTCTGGCAACGACGGGGTAACGTCAATGCCGCACGGGAACTTGTGCAGACTATGAGCCGCCTCCATCCAAGCAAGGTTGGCGGGCCGATTGACATTCTCCGCATAACAAAGGACGGGGCTGAGTGGGCTACCGCAGAACCAAAGTGCGATGAGAAAGGAATACGTCTGGCGGAGAAACAAACGACGAAGCCCGCAAGGAAAACCCGCAAATAGTCCGTGCATACCAACTCCTTAGCTGATAGTATTCCTACCAGCCCAAGAGCATTGACCACGCTCACTCTTTGATTAGCCGCGACCTTGCACGTTGCGGCTTTTCGCTTTATTTTTCCCACCAACACACTAACGGAGCACTACCCGGTCAATGTACCAGGCCCAAAAAACCGAGGGAGACAGGAATGGTCCCTGTCTCCCTCAATCAAGCTCGACTTGTAAGTCGTAGCACTAATCATCCTCGGCCACGTCTACGGCCGCGGCGTCGGGGCGCAGCACCCGGAGCTGGTCTAACATCGCCAGCCTGGACCGTCGGCGTTGGCTGGGGAGGTGTGGCGCCGCTGGGCACTACCCACAACTCAACACAGTCTTCCTCGCGGAATCCGCCATTAAGAACAACGATTCGAGATGCATCGACTCCACGCTGGCCTACCAGGTAATCGCGGGCGCGACTTCCCAGCAGGTCTGCCTGGCCCATTCGACTGGTTCGACCACCGTAAGCAATCACGTAGGTAGTAGTGGTCGGATCGTTTTGCAACTCGACGGCGAGGTTATCCAAACGCGCTTTCTGATCGTCAAACGAACAACTGCAACAGACGTCAACCTGGCGCGAAGGGTTCTCGCGTGGGGGTGTCGGCGGAACAAACGTCGAAGCCTCGCTAACCTGCCGGCAGGCTGCGTCGCCTGAGCCATCGTCAACCACAAGGGTAGCCGTGATGCGTTGGCCGGCCAGGCCGGTCGAATCCACCGTAATAGTCGGCGTTCCTGCGCCGCTAAGTAATCTGGCGCCAGCAGGACTGACGGTCCAGGTGTAGTTAAGCGGAGCGGTGCCGTTATATGCGACGTCTGCGGTGTACGTGATTACCTCGCCTTCGTTTACCTGAGTCGGCGCGGAAATGTTCACCGGGTAGGGACAAGGAGACTTGATTGGAGGCAACGATGGCTTGTAATTCAGCGCCACGCACTTGATGCGACCTGCTTCGAGGTCGATTTCGCGCGTCCATCTTTGTCCGTTCGGAAGTGTGATGACGATCGTGTGAAGGCCCGGGTCGCGATCAAATTCGCGGTATTCAGTGCTTGTCACACCTTCGGGCTTTCCATCGACTTCGATTGGTAAGCCACCGGGAGTAGTTAGAATTTTGATTGTTCCATACTTCGCCAGCTTTTTCTTTTTCGCGTATACGGTCGACGAGGGATAGACCATGCAAAACGTCAGCGCCACGAGGGCTGCCAGGGCGAATTTGCCGTATGAACGGTTTTTCAAGATTGCTGTCGACATTTTAAATTAGCCCTCCTCCGTAGTCTGATTCTGCGGAGCCAGTTTTGATCTAGACCGGCGTTTACGCAAGCGGGCACCGAAAGCCGCCAGACCTGTACCAAACAAAAGCAGTGATGCAGGCTCGGGAATCACCTCGTCCGGAGGAGTCGGCGTTGTCGTGGGCGGAATGTCGTCGCAATCGTCGCAGCCATTTATGAAGAAAAACGGTATGGCTGCCAGGAACAGTAATGGCCATTTCGGGAAACCGCCGCCGGGCACTGTGATCTCACCGCAGTCACAGATTGTACCCTCGACTTCTCCCTGGTCAACAACATCGACACCGGCCTGCGGGTCCATACTTACTGCCACACCCGATAGAAGCGTGTTGCTGCTGGAGACGTCGACTGTGCTGCCATCCGCTATCTCAACAACATCTCCCGCGGCTGACTCTTGCGCGGCCGAAGCCACAGGCGAGGGTCCCTCTCCTTCGGATACTCCCGCACTAGCACTTTGGGAAATACTGCGGAGCCGTAGCTCTGGAGGATTTTGGTAACTGCCCATCACCTGAATCACCTCGCTAATTGCCACAGGCGCCGCATAGGTGGGCACACCGGACAAGAGCAGGATGCTGAGGATGGCGGCAGTGGGACGAAAAGCTCGACTCATCATCGGTTTGAAATTCCTCCTCGTTCTTTCCCATGACTCCAGCGGAAGGAAAGAGTTTTTCGTTTAACGTGTTGAACGCAGCGTAGAAGCCAGTATGTATAGCTTTTAGCTCAATTCGCCAGAGGGCGGTGTCGCTGGTTGATAGGAAAAGATGCTTAATGAAGAAGGGATTCCAGTTTCAAGGATGGAGGCGATGGTGTTTAACTTGAACAAAAAAGGAGGTTTGCACACTTGGTGGCAAACCTCCCTTAAAGCAGCTGAGCCGGTCCTGGGCTCAGTCAGATTCGCCGGCACTTGCAGCCTCAGCCTTTCGGTCTTCGTCTCGTAACACAGCTTTACGGGAAAGTTTGATCTTGTTGCCTTCTTTCCCTATGCACTTGACCATAATCTGTTGGCCTTCTTTCAATTCGTCGCGGACATCCTTCACACGCCGGTCGGCGATTTCTGAGATATGAAGCAAACCGTCCGTTCCTGGAAATATTTCGACGAATGCACCGAAGTCAACGATGCGGGAAACCGTTCCCAGGTAAGATTGACCGACTTCGGCCTCTGCCGTAATACCCCGAATCCGGTTCACCGCAGCTTCAGCAGCCTCGCCGCTGGCCGTGGCAATTGAGATTGTGCCATCGTCGGAAACGTCAATCTTCGCACCCGTCTCTTCCACCAGAGCGCGAATCATTTTGCCGCCTGGTCCAATAACGTCGCGAATCTTGTCCGGATTGATTTTGATCTGGATGATTCGAGGCGCGTGGGCTGAAATATCCTGGCGCGGCTCGGCGATGGCTTGCTCCATCACACTCAGGATGTGCAAGCGCCCCTTCCTTGCCTGCTCAAGGGCCTCAGCCATGATCTGAGCATTGATACCCGCAATCTTGATATCCATCTGCAATGCAGTAATACCATCTTTGGTTCCAGTGACTTTGAAGTCCATGTCCCCGTAATGATCTTCTGCGCCGGCGATGTCCGTTAGGATGGCGTACTTATTGCCCTCCATCACCAACCCCATCGCCACACCCGCCACGGGGGCTTTCAAAGGAACGCCCGCGTCCATTAGTGAAAGTATCCCTCCGCAAACACTGGCCATCGACGAGGATCCGTTGGATTCAGTGATGTCCGAAACTATGCGCAAAGTATAGGGAAACACTGATTCGTCGGGCAGAACCGGCTCAATAGCGCGCCGCGCAAGCGCACCGTGTCCAATCTCCCGGCGACTCGACGATCCGAATCGCCCAACTTCGCCCACGGAATAATGTGGGAAGTTGTAGTGGAGCAGGAAACGTCGCTTCACTTCGCCCTTCTCGAGGTCGTCCATGAACTGCTCGTCTTCTTTGGTGCCCAAAGTAGTTGTAACGAGCGCCTGAGTCTCGCCGCGAGTGAAAAGCGCGGAACCATGCACACGCGGCAGCCAACCAACTTCGCAGCTTATTGGCCTGATCTCGGAGAACCGGCGGCCGTCCGGGCGACGCCGATTATTGAGAATGTCATCGCGGAAAATCGTCTCTTTCAGATGGTCGAAAACCTTCTTGGCCATCTGACGTTTTTCAGGCTCATCTTCAGGGTAGCCTTCGGCGACTTCTTTCTTGAGAGTATCGACGCCTGAGTAACTGTCTCGTTTTTCCTGATTGGTCGTGTCCAGCGCAGCGCGCAGACGACCTGCATAGTTGCGCTGAATCTCTCCCAGCATCTCCTCGTCAAGTAAGGGAGGCTCTACTTCTCGCTTCTGGATGTCGAGTGCCTTGTAAAGCTCCTTCTGCCAGCGGCAAAGGCGATTGATTTCCTTGTGCGCCAGCATCAGGGCTTCGAGCATGATTTCTTCAGACACTTCGGAGGCGCCCGCCTCCACCATCACGATCGCTTCCTCCGTGCCGGCGACAATCAGATTAAGTCGCGACTCACGAACTTCGTCGTATGTTGGATTAACAACGTAGCGACCTTCGATTAGGCCAATACGAACACCGGCGATGGGATTCATAAACGGAATATCGGAAAGGTAAAGCGCACACGAGGCCCCGGTAATTGCGATCACGTCTGGATTGTTATCGGGGTCAGCGGAAATGACGCTGGCTATTACCTGAGTCTCGTTGCGATAACCCTCGGCGAAGAGGGGTCGGCAGGGACGATCGATTAATCGGCTGGTGAGTGTTTCCTTTTCAGTGGGCCGTCCTTCGCGCCGGAAGTAGTTACCGGGAATTCGGCCGGCTGCGTAATTTGCTTCGCGATACTCAACTGTCAGCGGGAAAAAGTCGATCCCCTCGCGGGTAGTTGGAGCGCCAACCGCCGCCACAAGCAACATCGTGTCGCCATACTGAATTACAACTGAGCCATCAGCTTGCTTGGCGACCCGCCCGGTTTCGACCGTCAAATCCTTGTCGCCTAGTTTGATTGATTCTTTGAGGTATTTCTTAACTGTCATCTTGTTTGTCTCCTTAGGACAATTAGCCGTCTTAGGGCTCGCGAGCGTCTCGTGCGCCTCGCTCATGTCTTTTTTTTTAGCCCACGCTACGTGAAGCGTAAGGGGTTTTTGCGGCGTAATATGACAAAAGCGGCACGAGGCTCCTAACCGTGAGCTCATGCCGCCTTTTTTGCGTTACGCTAAGGCCGAACGCGTCTGCTTGCCGGGGAGTATCGCCGTCACGTTCGGCACCCTCAACAAACTCTTCGATAGACGCGGGCTTTCTGAAATTGGAGATTCGAAGTTCTCTCGTTTTTACGGTCGCCTGGGCATTTACCGTCGTAGGCCCAAACGAGCCACTACTTCGTGATAACGCTCAATATCCGTACGCTTCAAGTAATCCAGCATACTTCTCCGCTGCGAGACCATCTTTAGCAGGCCGCGTCGCGAGTGGTTGTCTTTTTTATGGGTCTTGAAGTGCTCTGTAAGCTCGTTGATTCGTTTGCTGAGTAAAGCCACCTGAACCTGTGGCGAGCCTGTGTCCGCATCATGGCTGCGGAAATCCGTAACAATCTGTGCTTTCGTTTCTTTTGCTAATGGCACTGCTTGAGATGATCCTCCTCGAGAGCAGAAGATCCGTCAACTGACGGCAACCGCTAAGATTATGTGTCGAAGTAAGTTAACACGCACCTTGGGGACTGTCCAGCCGAGGGGTCGGGGCACGGGAATGAACCAGTATTCACCGGGATACACCCGCTCAACGTCGAAACCAGCGCGTTACCAGAACCGAGTGCCGCAGCGCCCGCTCCAGCCTGGAGGGCTGGCAGATAGTAGCCGGTGGTCGGAGCGTAGCGCAGACCACCGGAAGCAGGGAGCAGTTCGTCCGCACCCCGGAGGAGTCTGTCGGGATAACCTTTAACTCTCCGTGCGATCTCTGTGAACTCTGTGTCTCTGTGGTGGATTTACCAGGAAAAACAGCCACCACAGAGACACAGAGAACACTGAGGATGCACAGAGAAAGACGATTATCTATTTTCCCGACAGACTCGGAGGGGTGCCACAATCTTTCTAGCAACCCTCCAGGTTGCTGACTCTTTTCGCTTGTCTACACGGCGCTACGCTCCGACCACCGGCTACTATCTGCCAGCCCTCCAGGCTGAAGCGGCGTTACCGCGCTTCGGTTCTGTAATGCCGGTCTGATACCATCAGTTTACTTATCAAGTCATGGCAAACAAAAACGCGCACACCGTCATCATTGGCGGAGGCTTCGGAGGCCTCTTCACCGCACTTGAGCTGGCAGGTACAGGAAAGGTTACGCTTATAAGCGACGCTGATCACTTTCTCTTTACCCCCATGCTTTACGAGTACCTGAGCGGGGAGGTCGAGGAGTGGCATATTGCGCCCAAATATAGCGAGTTGCTCGACAACGACGTGAATTTAGTTCAGGACCGAGTGAGCGAAGTCGACCTCGATGCACGGTCTGTGAAACTCGAAAACCGAACGGAGACTTTGTCATACCACGTACTGGTGGTGGCAGTCGGTGGGGTCACCAATTACGCCGGTGTCCCAGGTGCTGCGGACTACTCGATTCCCTTTCGCAAGATTGCACACGCAGACGAGTTACGGCAAAGGATGACTGATGCGCTCGACCGTGTGCCGCCCGATCTGCCTCCCCAGGACACGCAGCGCGCGCTGACGTTTGCTGTTGTCGGCGCAGGCGCCAGCGGGGTTGAGCTTTCGACTAAAATGGCTGATTTGCTGCGTGATGCCATCAAGCGTCGCGCGCTGCACGGCGAACCTCGCGTGCTGGTAGTTGAGATGGGCGACCGAGTTGTGCCGGGAATGGGCAATGAAATGCGCGAATTGGTTGAAGACGCTTTGCGCCAATCTCATGTTGAGCTTCACACGCTTACGCGGGTGGTGCGAGTGGGCCAAAGCACTTTCACCATCGAACACAACGATCGTCAGACCGAAATCGAAGCGGCGGCGGTTGTTTGGACGGGTGGCGTGCGCGTCAGCCGGGTCGTCGAACGGCTGCAGCTCGACAAAAACGAACGCGGACTGATAATGGTTGAACCGACCCTTCAAACTCGAACGCACGGCAACGTGTTCGCCCTCGGTGATATCGCTTACTATCCCGACGCGACTCCCACGCTCGCGGGCACCGCCCAGCTCGCATTCCAGGAAGCGGGACTTGCCGCCGACAATGTGAAGGCGTTTCTGGCCGGGGAGGAACTCAAAACGAAACACTTCGAAGAGCTGGGAGAAGCTGTGAGTTTGGGGACTGAGCGTGCGGCAGTGTTGGCCGGGGGAAAAGCGTTTGGTGGTCCACTCGCGCGTCAGGCGCGTTTTGCTCTTTACACTTCCAGGCTCCCCACATGGCATCACCGTTTGCGCGTCGGCGCCAGCTGGTTTTTTGAGGGAACGACCCCACGACCGCTCTTGCCGTTGGGCTTCCAGAGGTAGACGTGGCGCTTCGAGCAACAGGACGAGCTCGTCTCCGAGTGCTTCTCATTGTCATCGTTACGCTTGGCGCGCTCGGTGTTTTCTTGTGGACCAGAGTAAGAAGATCGACTATTCAACCCGTGGCAACCACTAACGAAGCAGGCACGCGGCCTTCCGAAACTCCTCCGCCCCAACCCCCCACAGCTCCAGCGGCTTCAACAACCGCGTCACCAACACCTCCCCCAGAGAATCCGCGGTCAGAGCCTGGGCTGTCATCGGGCCAGGCTACAAATGATGGAGCGACAGGTGGCAACATCTCGAGCAGTTTTGTAGGCACGCTCAAACTCATCATTCCAGTTGCCGGCGTCAGAAGCGACCAATTGTTAGACACGTTTACCGATGCCCGGTCGGAAGGACGGTCACATGATGCGATTGATATTCCGGCGGCGGCAGGAACGCCTGTTCTGGCCGCCTCGGATGGCGAAATCGTTAAGCTCTTCCAGAGCGAGCGCGGCGGCACGACGATCTATCAACTCAGCCCTGACAAGAAGCTGGTTTTCTATTATGCGCATCTTCAGCGTTTTGCTGATGGGATTGCGCCCGGAAAGTTCGCTCGACAGGGAGAAGTGATCGCCTATGTAGGCGACACAGGAAACGCCGGAACGGGAAACTACCATCTGCATTTCTCCATCGCTGCCCTTGCTGACCCAAAACGCTACTGGGAAGGGACTGACATTAATCCATATCCACTCTTGCGAAAGTAGGCTCTCCTTGGAGTGCTGCGGCCTGGCGCAGCTTTGGTCCAGCCTCAGCTTCCTCAATCTTTGATGTTTGAATTCGTGGAGACAGCGCGGCGCCTGGCCGCCGCGGGCCAAAGCTGCGCCAGGCCGCAGCACTCCAAAGTGGGCAATCTCTGTCCTGGTGACCCGTTCGTTAATCGTGCAAGCCTCATTGCCAAGAGCGAGGGTTTCAGTGCAACTCACGTGTGGCAGGCCCGCTAAACAACGTGGGTACACCCATTGCTGGAAATCTAAGCGCAAGCCACTATCAGGTTGCTTTTCAATCTTATCTCGAACGAGGCAAAACCAATGATCTATCCACGAATAAACATAACCGCCCTGATTCTTATTCTGCTCTCAATCCTGTTTTCTGCGGGTTGCGAACCCGCTAACACTCCCACTGGAAATCCGGCTGCGAGTCCTTCGCCGTCAGCATCACCCTCTGCCAGCCCCACGGCCTCGGCTGTCAGCAGTCGTGTTCCGGTGACCTTGCCGGTAATGGACGCGCTTTTCTCGGATGAGTCGTTCAAATCCAAACTGAAGACGCAAATCGAGCTGACGGACGCTCAGGTGACCCAACTTCAAAAAATAGCCGCCGACGAAGTTGCCAGGCTGCGGCAATCGAACTCAGAAGAGCTGCCGGCGGACCAGGAGCGGCAGGCTGAGGATGCGCGGCAACACGCAAGTCAGGCCATTCGAGACGTCGTTGGCGAACAGAAAGCGGAGGCACTGTTTGCCTTCGCGCGCGATTACTGGGTGAAAGGTGGCGAGACAGTTGAAGCCAACAAGTCCACTCCCGCGGAAAACGCTGTTCTGCCTGGTCCTAATGCAGTTCCGAAGGACACGCGCGTAGTGGTCAACATTCCCGCATACCGCATGGATGTCTTTCGTGAAGGATCGCTGGTCAAGTCATATAAAATCGGCATCGGGTATCCGGAATTCCCTCTTCCTACAGGCCTGCGGAAAGCACAGACGATCATCTTCAACCCCACCTGGACTCCGCCTGATGAACCATGGGTCAACAAGATGAAAGGTGTCGCCGTGGGTGAGAAGGTCGCTGCAGGTAGTAAATTGAATCCCCTTGGTCCAATCAAGATTCCCATTGGCCAGCCGTCGCTTATTCACGGAGGAAAATCTGTTGCGAAGCTGGGGACATTTGCGTCTCACGGCTGCGTCGGTTTGACCACACCGCAAGTGCAGGACTTCTCCAAACTGCTGGCGCAGGTAGCTGGAGGCGAGATCACTGACAAGGCGCTACAGGGGTACTTCAAAGACAAAACAAAGACGCAGGTCGTAAAGCTCAACCAGGTTGTGCCGGTCGAGCTCCGCTATGAAACGATTGTAGTCGAAGATGGCAAACTAAAAATCTATCGCGACGTCTACGACCAGGACACGAATACTGAAGCAAACCTGCGAGCAGTTTTGGAGGCCAATGGCGTTAAGCTGGAAGATTTTAGCGAAGAGGAACGGGCGCAGGTGGTGGAAACTGTCAATGCCATGTCACGTCATCCGCAAAAGGACGCTGCCAAACCTAAAATCACTGCGTCTCCCGAAGTGGCGGTAAACAAAAAAACAGTAGACAAAAAGCCCGCGGTCGCGGTGACCAGAAAACCGATTGGCAAAAATCAGAAGGAAGTTGTGATTGAGTTAGCCGTACTCAAGGGCAAGGGCTATCCGACCGCAGTAAATCTTGATACAGGTAGTGGCAAACCGGCAGCGACAGTTGCGTTGGCCAGACCGGCTACGGAACCTTCCACGAAACAGCCTTGAGAAGGTGATCTCCAAGAGGGACGTGGTGGGCGTAACAAACGATCCACGAACTAACACCAAATATCACTAAAAAACATTTTAGTGTCCGTTCGTGTGTTTTCGTGGATCACTTCCTGCTGCTCTTTACACTGGTCTTTCCCTTGCCGGCTTTATTTGCGTTCGTGGACTTATTTGCTGATGCCTTCCGCTTTTCGCCCGGGGGCTTGACTCGATAGGTGACCATCACGCAGCCATTCTTCAAGCTCTTACACTCGAGCAGTTCCAAATCGATCTGGTGGTCCATTTCATGGAAGATTGGTATACCGGAACCAAGCAACACCGGATGAATATTGAAGCCGATCTCATCTATTAGGTCTGCCTCGAAAAGCGGTCTTGCTAACAGGCCCCCTCCCATTAGGCAGATATCCTTGCCTTCCTGTTGTTTGAGTTCTCGAACAAACTCCACCACATCTTCTGAAATAATCTCAACACCAGGAGCGGCTTTCTTCTTCATCGTTCGCGAAAAGACATAGTTCTTCATGCCCGGATACGCAGCCGAACTCCAACCCATTCGTAGCCCAACTTCATAAGTCCGGCGTCCCATCACAACCGTGTCAAACGTTTTCCAGTAGCTGGCCATAACCTTGGCGACCTCATCGCTCCACATGAGCCAATCGACCGCATCGTCTTTGCGAGCGAAGTAGTTGTCGAGACTGTTGGCGCCGCCAAAAATCACTTTCCGCATACTTATCCTCCGCACAAACGATCCACGAAAGCACACGAAGCGACACGAAACGAGCCGTTAGTTCGAGTCATTTCGTGTGCTTTCGTGGATGGCCTTATTCTTTCTGGGAATGGTCGTCCAATTTTTCGGCAGCCTGACAGGCGGACCTACGCAGCCGTCGCAGCTTCGCAGGAGTCGAGTTCTGGTGCGTCTTCGACTGGCGCACCGGTTTCGCCAAAATATGGCTTACCGGTCTCGATAGCTTCAAAGTATTCTTCTATGCGATTGAGAACTTCTTCCACCGAGTGTGAGTGATAGATGGACGTACGAAACAGCGCACCCCCCTGGAGCCCGCGCGTGAATTGCCCTGCAAGCTGTTTCATCCGATTGATTGCGGGCGTTTCCGGCATATCTGCGCGCAGCATGTCAAAGTATTCATGCAGGATCGCGCGCTTGTCTGCGAGCGTTGGCTCGAAGACTTCACGGCCGTGCATAACGTCTTCAATCTGACGAAAGATCCACGGATTAACCATCGCCCCGCGCCCGATCAGAACACCATCGCATCCCGTTTCCCTAAAACGCGCAAACGCCTGCTCAATCGTCGTGACATCACCGCTTCCGGAGACTGGGACCCGCACGGTTTCTTTTATCTGTTTGACCAGGTCCCAATTGGCGAGACCACGATACCCCTGTTCTTTGGTGCGTCCATGCAACGCGATGTGCTCAACTCCGCAGTCTTCGGCAAGCTTCGCCGTCTCGACAGCATTGATCGTGTGATCATAAAAGCCCGCTCGAATCTTAATCGTGAGGGGAATGGTGATCGCTTTCTTGATTTCCTTGAGAATGGTCTCGAGTCGAGAATGGTCCTTCAGAAGGCCCGAGCCTCCGCCGTGCTTCACAACCTTTGGCGCCGGACATCCGCAGTTAATATCCAAAATGTCCGCGCCGATTTCTTCAGCCATCTCTGCAGCCATGCGCATGCGTTCGGGTTGGCCACCGAAAATCTGAACCGCAAAGGGGCGCTCGTCTTCGTAAAACCTCATCTGGCGTTTTGATTTTGGGTTGCTACGCGTTAGGCCCTCCACTGAAATAAACTCAGACACACTCAAGCCAACGCCGCCGCGACGCTTGAGCAAGCGTCGAAACGACACGTCTGTTACGCCCGCCATGGGAGAAAGAACCAGCGGAGGGTTGATCTCAACGTCACGAATCTTGAATGGCTTGATCTCTGTCATGGCTTAATCGTTACTGCCGTTCCCACCGACACCGCGTCGAACAGTTCGCGCATGTCCTCATTTTCTAATGCAACGCAGCCCCATGTCCAATCGCTCTTGGCGCCGTTTCCGTGAATGTAGATATCGCCGCCGAGCCGGGTGTTTTGTGGAGGAGTGGCTTTCCTTCTAATAGCTTTAACAATCGCGTCGTGCTGCGCGCGCGATATCAGACCATCGCTCAGGCCCCGCTCGGCGTCCTCTATGTTCGGATAGCTGATCCCAAGGGACAGGTAGAAAGCGCTTTTATCATTCTTAGTGAATATATAAAACTCACCCTCTGGGGTGGCCCGGTCGCCCTGACGCCTCTTGTCGTCGACTGGATTGAGCCCCAGCCCAATCTTGTAAGTCCGAACTATTGAACCAGCCGAGTATAGTTCCATTTGTCGTTTGCTTTTCATCACCACGATTCGGGGATTCTTTAACGGCAGTCTTAAGGCAGGTTTATATTGGCTTATTTTAACGTGATGGCCCAAGCTCGGGCCGGGCAGGGCGGGAATACTAACCAGCAAAAGGAGAAGAACGAGTAAGAAGAAGTATTTCATTGTCAGTGGCGCCTACTTGGAGTGCGGCGCCTTGTCGCCGCTTTAGCCGGTCGCGGATATCCCAATCTTCAATCTAACGAATGTACTTCGGCGTCAAGCCGCCGAGGGCCAAAGCGGCGACAACCGGGGTCCCCGGCGCGGCAGCCGCGCTGGGGTGGCGTGGCGCCGCACTCCAAGAAGTTGCCTCCAGCGCCGCATCAGTTAGTCCTGGTCTAAAACCTCTTCGCTTAAAACCTCAAATAAGGCAGATGCTTCTTTCCGAGCGGTCTGACGACTGGTGGGAACAGCCAGGACCCGAATTGTCTTTAACCTGGAATGACTGCGGATTATGACTTCGTCGCCGACCTTAACCATGTGGGAAGACTTAGCTTGGTTGCCATTGAGTTCAACGCGACCAGCATCGCAAATTTTCTGAGCCACCGTCCGACGCGGGCAGAGACGACTCGCTTTGAGGAAGAGATCGAGGCGCATTTCAATTGATCAGTTTCGAGTGCTGAGCAAGTGCAAAGTCTGAGTAAAGATCGTAGAACAAAGGGCGCTTGAGCGCCCTTGAATTCTGCCTTCTGCTTTCTGCCTACTGCCCCTACGGTTTCGGGAAAATTCCCAACAGCTTGCCTTTCTTCTTCTCTTCCGGCTTCGCAGTTTGCGCGCTGCTGTTGTCTGCCGTCTTCTCGGGCGCTAACTTTAGTATCGGTGCAACCGCCGCGCGATAGTTGTCAGCTATCTTGATGTAAGCGTCGTCGCGCAGGGCCTGGAGGTAGTCCTCACGCTGTTTGGGGGTGCGCTCAATCGTGATGGCCTCACGCACCTTATTCTCGTTGAATACTGCTGTAGCGCTGCCAGGTGTGCGTTCATCCACACGGAGAATCTGGTACCCATCGTTGCTTCGAAGCGGCTCGCTAACTCCTCCTGCCGGCACGGTTTTCACCGCGATGGCAATGTCTTCCCTCAGGCTTGGTACTTCGAAAACGCCAACTTTTCCCTTATTCTCCGGCGCCAGTCGCACCCCATTCATCTCGCGTTCGGAATTCGCAGCAGCCAATGCTCCGAAATCCGCTCCAGCTCTCAATTGCCTAACCAGCTCGAGGGCCCGCGCCTTCACTTCGGCCTCGTTCTTACCCGCCGAGCTCAAGAAGATCTCGGACAGCACCACATTTTCCGGCTTGCGAAACTTATCCTGGTTCGACTGAAAATACTTCTTCAGTTCGTCAGACGTAAGTCCGAAGAAGATCTTCCGGTCCACTTCCTGCTGAATAACCATCTGCTTCATGATCTCGATCCGCAGCGTCTGGCGCATGGCCGCCGGATCCACGCCGCTCTCCCTCATCGCAGCATCGAGTTTTTCAATTGTCGTAATCCCCTGCTCCTTTGCCACGTCCAACATCCGCCGATTTACTTCCGCCTCGACGTCACTACTAAGCTCAAGCTCTTTTCCCTTTTGCAAGAGAAGCTGCTCATTAATGAGCGTTGCAATCAATTCCGCCTGGCGTTTTTTGACCTCTTCAGAGGCCTGCTGATCAGGCATGCCACTCTGCTTGAGCGCGTCAATACGCTCTTTGGATTCGCGCCTGAGCATTGACAGCGTAATTACATCATCGTTGATCTGGGCGATTACCTCGTCAACAACCTGAAGCTCTCCCTCCTGGGCCACTGCTGAAGAGGGAACCAAAGCTAAAAGCACCACTAAAAAGGCGCCTGCCATTGCGAGCGATAAAAATTTGGATTTCACAAAATACTCCTAAATGTAGTTGATATCAGTGGACAGCGTTCTATGGAACTGTTTTGGCCGCTCAATTATGGTCGGGGATGGCTGTCATTGGCGCCGTTGATTTGACCATAAACACACCGGTTATAACAAACCAAGCCAGGGCGCGGGCCGACAACGGAAGGCTGGTTCCGGCTACTGACGAAGGTCTGTTAACACCCCACGAACAACATCGAGCACGTTGTCCTGCTCATCCTCGCTAAGACCCATCCGCAAAACGCCCGTCGGCGTAAAAACGCGCCCTTCCTGGCTCCCGACAAACTCCGCCAATTTCTCCGGTGAGATGCGGGCTTTTTCAGTGAACTTTAACGCTACCCCATCCGCTGTCTTGTCTATCGATAGAACGCCAAGCTCTTCGGCGAGCCTTCGCAGTAGGGCGTAGCCAAACAGTTGTTCGACGGACTCAGGCAGGCGCCCGTACCTGTCGCGTACTTCCTGCCGAATGCTTGAAAGCGCCTCTTCATCACGGGCCGAGGAAACCCGCTTGTAGGTCCTGAGCCGCTGGCCCATATCGCTGATGTATTCATCCGGGATGGCCACATCGACTCCCAGATTAATTGTGACGCTCGTTTCATCTTCTACTGCCTCGCCGCGCAATTCTGCTACGGTGCGTTCGAGCATCTGCGTGTAAAGATCAAATCCGAGCGCATCCATGTGGCCTGACTGCTGTCCCCCCAGAAGGTTTCCGGCCCCCCGCAATTCGAGGTCAAGGGCAGCAATCCGAAAGCCGGCACCGAGGTCTGAAAATTCTCGAATCGCGGCCAGGCGTCGTTTGGCGATCGGCGTCAGCTCCTGTTCGCCCGGAATCAGCAGATATGCGTAAGCGCGACGGTTTGAACGACCCACACGCCCGCGCAGTTGATAAAGTTGAGAAAGACCGTATTGATCGGCGCGATTTATGATGATCGTGTTTGCGCGGGGGATGTCTATGCCATTCTCGATGATTGTGGTGGCCACCAAAACATCGTATTTATGCTCAATAAAATCGAGCATTACCCGTTCCATCTCCTTCTCGTTCATCTGCCCATGACCGACCACGAGGCGCGCCTGGGGCACCAGTCGTTGCACGAGGGCAGCAATCGTCTCGATCGTTTCGACGCGGTTGTGTATGAGAAACACCTGCCCGCCACGTCCAAGCTCCAGCTCAATTGCCGATTTGATGACGTTTTCCGAAAACTGGACTACCTGAGTTTGAATCGCCAACCGATCACGCGGCGGAGTCTCGATTAGGGACATATCACGAAGGCCGCTGAGCGACATGTTAAGGGTCCGAGGAATTGGAGTTGCTGAAAGCGTCAACACGTCGACCTTCTTCTTCAAATGCTTCAGACGCTCCTTATGGGCCACCCCAAAACGTTGCTCCTCATCCACCACCACAAGGCCCAATTCTTTGAACCTCACGTCCTTCGAAAGCAACCGGTGAGTTCCAATAACCACGTCCACTTCACCCGACTCTACTCGCTTGGCAATCTCTTTTTGTTCCTTTGCATTGCGAAACCGCGATAGCAGTTCAACTTTGACCGGAAACGGCGCGAAGCGACTCCGAAACGTATCGTAATGCTGATAAGCCAGGACCGTCGTTGGCGTCAGCACCACTGCCTGTTTTCCTTCCATCACCGCTTTGAAAGCAGCCCGCATTGCCACTTCGGTTTTGCCATAACCAACGTCGCCGCATAGCAGACGGTCCATCGGCATGGGTTCTTCCATGTCATTCTTCACGTCTTCAATTGCGGTCTCCTGATCGGGAGTCAACACGTATTCGAACCCATCTTCAAACTCGCGCTGCCACGGCGTGTCAGCCGCAAATGCAAAACCTCCAACGAGTTTGCGCTCGGCATACAAACGCAGCAGCTCGTCGGCCATGTCGCGCATGGCACGTTTCGCTTTCGCCTTGGTTTTCTGCCAACCAAGTCCGCCAAGGCGATCGAGTGTTGGTTGATGACCCTCGGCACTGGAATAACGCTGGACCAGATCCAGCCGCTCCACTGGTACGAAGAGCTTCGCGTCTTCGGCGTAATAAAGCAGCAGAAACTCGCCAGTGCGTGAACCTAAATCCAGCGTCTGCAAGCCACCGAAACGCCCAATGCCGTGATCCACATGAACGACGTAATCTCCGGGTCGAAGGTCACGAAAGTCTGAAAGAAAAGCCGCCGTCTTCGATTTTCGTTTCCTGCCGTCCGCCGCCTGCTTCCTGCCGTCTGGTCCCGGCGTGACGCGCCGTTCCAGCGCCTGGGCTCCGGCTTCGTCGAATAAATCTGCTTCGACGTGTGTTAGGAGTCGCGCGGCGGGCATCTCGAATCCGGCACTTAGACGACCCACCGTGACAATTGTCTGGGCGGCATCGCTTGATTCAGACGGTTCTTCCACTAACGCGAGCCCTGCTTGGATTCCATATTCCGCCAGAATCTCGGCAACCCTCTCGGCGACGCCTGCGCTGGGCATGACAAAGACCGTGGTAGTGCCGTTCTGACGAGCATGGATCAAATCGCTCACCAGACTTGCGAGTCGCCCGTGGTATTTCAAAACGGAGTGAGTTTTCCACTCGACTTCGGGCGCCGGCTGACTTGTGGGAAAAAGAAATAACGGCTTGCGCACACTGCGGGAACGACCCAGTTGGACCTTCGGAGCCTCGGCGTCCAAGGCAATCCCTTGATCGAGTTCGGCCGCTGCGCGACCCAATATTCGAAGTTCAATTCTTTGCTTCTGGTCGAGTTTGGCTCTCAACTCTTCGGGGGAGAGGTAAAGCTCCTCGGGTTGTAAGGCAATATCGTCTGCAGCATCTGTCTCTGCGAAGCGGTCCGCCAGCGTCTGATAAACTTCGCCAAGATACGACTCTACGGAGGATGGTTCGTCAACGACCAGGACAGCATCTTTCAGGTAATCAAAGACACTGCAGTTCCGGTCGCGAAGAATCGTCATCAGCCATTCCCATCCGCCGAAACTCTCTCCTTCGTCAGCAAACTCAGTGCGATCGCGAAGCGCCCTTGCATAACGATCGTCGTTCCAGCGCTCGCGCGCGATGATGGCCCAGTCCGCGAAGTCCTGACTCCGGACCACTAGTTCACGCATGGGAACTATTTCGACTTCGGTAAGTTGGTTGGTGGAAAGTTGGGTCTCCGGATCGAAGCCTCGGATGGAGTCAACTTCATCGCCGAAGAACTCGATTCGCACTGGTCCGTCCTGACCGGGGGACCAGAGGTCGACTATTCCACCGCGCATTGAAAACTCGCCCACCGCACCCACCGGATCTTCGCGGACATATCCGGCAGCTACCAGGCGATCAACCAGTTCTTCCGGAGATTGGGTGTCGTTTCGCGCGAGGACGGAGCCGGCGCGCTTGATTTCTTCAGGACTTACAGTTCGGCGCGTCAAAGCGCGGGCGGTAAGTAAAACAAAGTCCTGCGACTGGTTCGCCAGGCGCCACAATGCCAGCGCCCTTTGCTCCAAGGTCTCGGGATGTGGTGATGAGCCGGCGTAAGGATCGCTTTCCGAGGCAGGAAGAATCAGGACTTCTTTTTCACAATGCTTCTTTCCCGCGAGAGCACAGTACCAGAAGCGCAGATCGGCTTCCCATGGTTCCAGGTCCCGGTTGGCCGGCGTGACAATCGCAAAGAGCCTGCCGGTCTCGCGCTGAAGCGCCGCAAGTACGAGCGCTCGCGCTGAGCCCGCCACGAGACCGCTAATGGAGATCTCGCGCGCGCCACGTTTGATTTCGTCAACGACGCGCTTGAACTCGGGCGTTTCCGTCAGCCGGTGCAGCGCGGCTTGAAGAGTGTTTGTTATTTGAAACGTACCGCTCATTACGTCGAGGCTTATTTCTCCTCCGTCGTCCTGCTTCTTTTCATCCGCTCAACTATGACGCTGGTCGAAGCTCCTTCAACAAAGGGTAGTAAGACAACCTCGCCGCCCGCTGCTTCAACTTCTTCCCGGCCATGAATCTCATCAAGCGCATAGTCTCCCCCCTTGACCAGCACGTCGGGGAGCACTTTCGTGATTAACGAACGCGGCGAGGTGCCATCAAACACAGTCACGTAAGTCACAGCCCGCAACGCCGCCAGAACCTCAGCGCGTTCGTTTTCATTGACGATCGGTCGATCGTTACCCTTTATCTGGCGCACACTTCTGTCGCTGTTAATGGCCACCACCAGGGCATCGCCCAGCTCTCGCGCAGCCGCCAGATAGCGCACATGTCCCACGTGGAGCAGATCAAACACACCGTTCGTAAAAACCAGCCGTTTGCCCCCGGCGCGCAGACCTTGGCACACCCTGAGCAGTTTCTCCGCACTCAGAATCTTTTCTTTCATCAATAATGAACAATCTACCATGAGGCGCATTTCCAAGCGAAAAGCGGGCGGTAAAACGATCCACGAAATTACACGAAATTTCACGAAGAACGCTTAGTGTTGCTTCGTGTAAGTTCGTGGATCGTTTACTGATTTTGAGATTAGTATACCCTGAACGATTTACCATTTACGATTTACGATTTACGATGCTCCTCATGTCCATTCCGTTCATAGAAGAGAACGATCAAACCCGGGCGCGACACGAGCATCTCGACGCGCTCAGGAAGCTTGTCGGCAACGCCTATCCAAACAAATTTGAGCGCAGCCAGATAGTCGAACCCAAACTCGAAGATACGATTTCGGCGGTTGCTGAAAAATTTCGTGCGTTTGAGCCTCGGACGCCTGGCGGTGGGCGTCCAGCGCCGGAAGAGATTGAACTGGCAAATCAACAATTGAACGCCACGACCGTTCGGGTTGCCGGTCGCATTGCTTCGCCACCGCGCGTAATGGGCAAAGCTGCGTTTGTGCACCTTTCTGACGGACTGACGCGTTTGCAGATTTACGTGAAGCAGGCCGACGCCAAAGGTGTAAGTAACGACTTTGCAGGAGCTGAGGTCGACGGTTGGGAGTTATTTAGCCTGCTGGACCACGGTGATTTTATCGGCGTAGAAGGCTACCTGTTCATCACCAGGACCGGCGAGCTTTCCATCCACGTCCAGCGGTTGCAGTTTCTGGCGAAAGCGCTATTGCCCTTGCCGGACAAGATGCACGGCATTCACGATCCGGAGATTCGGCAGCGTCAAAGATATGCCGACCTAATCGCGGGAAGTCTTAAGATAGATCGCGAAGAGGGCGAGCTCTCGCCGCGCGAAGTTTTTGCACGACGTTCGGCGATCATTCGCGAAATGCGAAGAATCCTCGACGATCACGGCTATGTGGAAGTTGAAACACCTATGCTGACGGCCAAAGCAACCGGAGCAGCGGCCAGGCCGTTTAAGACACATCACAATGCCCTCGATATTGATTTGTACGCTCGCATCGCGCCAGAGCTGTATTTAAAAAGACTACTTGTGGGCGGCTTCGAGAAGGTCTACGAACTTAATCGCAACTTCCGTAACGAAGGGATCGATCGTACCCACAATCCGGAATTCACGATGCTCGAGTTTTACTGGGCCTACGCCGACGTCAACCAGATGATGGATTTTTGCGAGCAGATGCTCCGGGCTACCGTGTTCAAATCTCTCGGCCACACGCACGTTCGTTTCGGAGATAAGGACATCGACTTCCTACAACCGTTTCAGCGGATGACGATGAAACAGGCGGTGGAGCGGTTTGCCGGCGGAGAAACTATTACAGATGAGAATCTGGTCGGGCTATTCGAACAACACGTGGAACACAATCTAGTGCAGCCCACGTTTATTTCCGACTTTCCGAAGCCCATTTCGCCGTTGTCGAAGGCGTCTCCGAGCGACCCTACAATTGCCGAGCGGTTTGAGTTGTTTATTGACGGAATGGAGTGCGCCAACGGCTTCTCCGAGTTGAACGATCCGAAAGAGCAGTATGATCGGTTCAACGATCAGATGCTGGAACGTGAGCGCGGCGATGAAGAAGCGATGGTGATGGATGAAGACTACATCCGCGCGCTTTCATATGGCATGCCGCCGGCTGCCGGCGTTGGCATTGGTATCGATCGCTTTGTAATGTTGCTGACGAATCGAACGACGATCCGTGATGTAATCTTGTTCCCGCATATGAGGCCGGAACGGAAGCCTGGTGAGCTGCAACCGGACGAAGATGCTGAGATCAGCAACAACGGTCCGTAGAAACCGACACATATCGCCGCAGTTGAACGACTAGAAAAGAAGCGAAATACGATCCACGAATCAACACGAAATCACACTAACTGTACTTCGTGTTGATTCGTGTAGTTTTCGTGGATCGGTTTATAGGAGAATTGAAAGAGGGAGCGACCAGACCTATCGTCGCAGTCTGGGCGCGTCTGCGGTACCATACTTAATAATTGTCCCGCCAAAGCCCACGGCCCAACCGTGGGTCCGATCAGTGAAGAAGATACGCTCAAGCGTGTGCGGCGTGCCACTTCGCTCTGCTGTCCAGCGAAGGCCGCCGTTGTTTGTATGCACCACGGTCCCTTCAGTACCGACTGCCCAGCCCTCAACAGCATCAAGAAATTTCACATCGAGTAGATCAGCAGTCACACCGGAGTTTTGCGCTTGCCAGGAGCGGCCACCATTGACTGTGCGATAGATGACGCCGCCACTGCCCACGGCCCAACCCAGACGCTCATTGACGAAGGAGGTTGAGTTAAATCGAAGGCTGCTGGTATTCGGCAGTCTTGAATGATTCCAGGTTTGACCGCCATCTGAGGTCCGGAGGATGGTAGATCCTGCGCCCACCAACCAGCCGTTGTTTTGATCGATGAAAGTTCCACCAAGCAAGAGATAACGCGTTGGTGCTTGAAGGCGATTCCAAGTGTCACCGGCGTCTTCCGTTGTGTATAGGGCGCCACCTTCCCCGAAAGCCCAGCCGTGACCAGTGTTATTGAAGATAGCCCGCATGAGCCTGACATCAGCGTTGGCGCCGCGCAGATTCACGCGGTTCCACTGCTCGCCGCCATCGCTGGTCTTCATCAGGTATGCGCGGGGTTCTTCGTTTGATTTCAGGTCGTAGATATTTCTTTCGCAAACGAGAAAGCCGTTGTACTTATCGATGAAATGGATATCTCGAATTGCATCTACAGTTGGCTGGGACTTGGCCCGCCAGGTCGCCCCTCCATCGGTGGTCAGGAGCAGTGTGCCCCGGCTGCCTGCCGCCCAGCCACGATTCTGGTCCAAAAAGAAGAGTGAATGCAGCCATGCTAGAGAGCCCGGTCGTTGACGAGTCCATGTCCCGCTTGCTGCGTGGGTAGGAGATGGACTGCAGTAAACAATGAGCACTAAGCCGAAGCCGGTAAGTACCGCACGTAGAACCGAACGCCACATCGATCCGAGGTTTTCGCGACTTACACGCGGTGTCATGGGAAAATACCCCCGGTAAAGATGCGCGCGAAGCTTAGGATCGGGAAGAAATCCATAATTTGTTTGAAGCTTTTTAGCTTATTGCCCGGAACAATCACCTGGTCTCCGGGAACGAGATAAGTAGTATCGGGGGCCTTGCCTTTGTAGATCGCGCTCACGTTTACCGCGATCGGAGAAAGGACACCGTTAGACTGTTTCCGCAAAACTACGACTTTGCTTTTATCGCCCGTTTGCAGGACCCCACCTGCCTCACCCAGTGCTTCAGCGACGGTCAGGCGCCGACTCATCAAACGAATGCCCGGTTGCGCGACATCCCCGATGACGCTGTATCTGTATGAAGATGCCTTATCAAGCGAGACATCGACTTGTGGATTGATAATGTATTCGTCGTACCGTTTCTTTATCAGGTCGGCGACTTCTTCAACAGTCTTTCCATTCACAAAAATTCCGCCCGGGATTAAAGCAAGCGAGATGCGACCACTTGGAGGAATTACAATTCCCGATCTCGAATAGCGATCGTGACCAAACACGCTGACGGAAATAACGTCTTCCGGCCCGAGGCGGTAGGTATTAAAGAAGTTGTTATACGAGTTGACGATATCTGCTTCTTCCGCCGGCTGTTGGTGACGATTTGGGTCTTCTGGAACATTAGCAGATGCCGTTACAGGGGCGGCAACCATAGAACCGCTCTGATCGTTGGCCCTGCTCCCTAGTGGCTCTAAGACTTTTTCAACCGTTCCATCCTTGCCATTCCCGTGGGTCGGATTACTCGATGCATCAACCGGTTTATCGCTAGCCACAATCGAACCGCTTTTCGCAGGCTCAGCATTTTTGTTAACAAGTCTCTGGCGGGTCTTCGTAGTAGCGGCGTCAGGCGTCTGCGCAAGCGTCGCGGCGCTCGAAACACTCAGAAGCGTAGCGGCAAACAGACCAACCAGGAATCTCTTTGTTGTTTTCATTCGTAAACCTCCAGAACTTTCGCGATTAGCGACCGCGGCCGAAAACAATGATCTTTACCGTTTCAAAAAGAATAATTGCATCGAGCACCAAGCTTTGGTTTTTGATGTAGTAGAGATCGTACTCCAGCTTCTTTCGGGCATCTTCAATCGACGCGCCGTACGGATACTTAATCTGGGCCCAACCGGTCAGTCCCGGAGCAATGAGATGACGTTGCTCGTAATAGGGAATCTCCTGGGCCAACTGCGAAACAAAGTGCGGGCGCTCCGGGCGCGGGCCAACAAAGTCCATATCCCCACAGATGATGTTCCAGAACTGCGGGATCTCGTCGATGCGAAGCTTGCGAATGATCCGCCCGACCCGAGTAGCTCGATCATCGTTTAGGCTGGCCCAGACGGGTCCAGCTTTCTCCGCATCAGTTCGCATGGAGCGAAATTTCATGACCGTAACAGTGCGACCGTTTTTTCCAACGCGTTCCTGCTTATATAAAACCGGCCCCGGCGATTCGAGTTTAATCACCACTGCAGTGACAACCGCGATTGGCAGCGAGAGCGTTCCACCGATCAACGCGACCAGTCGGTGCACAACTGTTCGCACTATGCCGGAGATTCGCGCTTGTCTGCCCCGTCCCGAAAAGATCAACCACGACGGGCGAATCATGTTCAGAGAAACACGTCCCGTAACCCGCTCGTAAAACGATGCGCCTTCTTCAATATTTACCGTGCCCGCTAAACTCATTTGCAAAAGCTCAGCGGTTGGTAATTGACCACGTCGCTCCCCCATGGCAACGACTATGCGATCGATGTTCTCTCGTCGCACCACCTGGTCCAGCTCCGACGTTAGACCAATCACACGTGGGTTGATTAGGCTCGTCCCAAGCAATTCAGGATCGTTCCCAACAAAACCAGCTATTCGGTAACCAGCGTCGGGCCTATTAAGCATTTCCCTCGCTACTTCGACGGCGAGTGGTCCAGAACCTACAATCAATATCTTTTCGCCAAAGTCAGGGTGCCCGAGGAACCAATGAATCGACATTCGCCATCCGACCATTAATCCGAGAGCCAGAGGCAGTGCGATTAGAGAAATCCCTCGGCCCAGCATGAGTTGGGGTAAAGCATAGAAGGCGAGCGCCAAAGCGGTCCATGCCAGGCCCAGGGCCTGGACCAGCCGAAGCAACAACTCGCGACGGTCATGCATAACAATAAAATCGTAAAGATCGAAGAGGTAAAACGCGGCGAGACAGAAAAGTGTGGCCAGCGCCGCTTTCAGAAACCCCTGACGATCCACCAATTCATAGTGGGATTCGCCTCCCAAACGCAGATACACCGCACCCACTATCCCACCAAACACGACCGCGGATTCGGCGAGTAGCAATAAAACAGTCCGAGTATTTGCGCGAGATGATTTCAACTGGCTATCGCTACCTCTTCCTGGTCTGCCACGGGATGCATTTCTTCGGGCGGCAGGGTTCGATCGGGGCGTTGGTAGTAGTGCCGGTACTGGTAGGAGTTGGATTCGAGTTGTTCATCAACGCGATTCAACACCACGCCCAACATTCTTTCTCGCGGGAGTTCTGCCAACAATCTATCCACCATCGCATACTTAGTTTTGCCGGCACGGACCACCATCAAGGCGCTGTCCGCGCGGTTTATCAAAACATTTGCGTCGGTAAAGATTCCCAACGGCGGAGCATCGATAATTATGAAGTCAAACATCCGTCGCGCTTCGGCAATCACTCCGGCATAGGTCGGACCGGAAAGCAGCTCAGCCACGTCGTCCCGCGCCTGACCGCCCGGAAGCAGATAGAGTCCAGCAGGATCCAGACGAACTATCGCATCTCGTAAACTAAGTTCTCCTCCGAGTATCTCTGAAAGTCCTCGTGGCGCATCAATCGCCAAATATTCGGTTGCGCATGGCTGGCGTAAGTCGCTGTCAATCACCAGAGCGCGCACACCTTCAGTTTGCGCGAGGAGCCAGCCCAGGTTTAGAGCAGTTACGGTTTTGCCTTCGCCCATTCCTGCGCTGGTGATTACGAAAGTGTGCATTTGCTCCCGCTCACCAGCCTGCAAGATTCTGGTGCGTAGCGAACGGAATTGTTCACAGTAGGCGGACCGAGGTTGAGTGATAGCCACAAGATGAGGCTCGACGCGCGCAGCGGCTACGTCGTAAGAGACGAAGCTTTTTGCGCGCGCCGACCCAGCAGCGTTCAAAGTTGCCCCAGCAGCACGCGAGGCTGTTCCGTTGGGGAGTGCCGTCCCGTCGGATGCCTTCGCAGTGTGCGCAGTGAACGCTGAACTTTTCACTGCATCTTCCGCAAGGCCAAGGATAGAAGAAACGCTGAACAGCTCTTCTTCAACCTGTGCCGCCGAGGGAACGATACGGTGATTCCGGACTTCGCCGCGAGATACTGAATTCTGTGATTGACGAGATCTGACGTGAGCCGAACCGTCAGTTCCAGCTCGTCTTAACGCGTCATAAACTGTGCCCATTTGGGTCTCCTTGAAAGACGTGTTAGCTGTCGGGGTAGGACAGATATTCCTGTTAGTCCTCGCTGAGACAGACAAGATTGTCTGCGAAATCTTAGTTATGCGACTCTCCGTTGCCCGCGGACCAGAGTTCAGCGCGCCCGGAGGCGGAAAAAATTCTCGCGGGCAGTTCTTTTTCCTCGCCGGCCTGAAGCCCGCGTTCCTGCCGCGGCAACATATCGAGGTTTCCGGCGACTTCTTCGATAATCGACGGCCCAATGATCAAGTCACCAGACGCATAGCCGGCGAGCAACGCGTTGTCACAAAGATTGTTGATGTTGCGGGGAATGCCCTCAGTGCAGCGATAGATGTAGTCGATCGCATCGGGGGAAAAGATATCAGTGCGGGAGGTGCCACTGGCGAGCAGCCGAGAGGTTATATACCTGTCTGTCTCGTCAACATTTGGCAGCGCTTTGATCACGCAGCGTAGCGCAACTCGCTGCTTGAGTTGGCGAAGAGCCGGGTCGTTCAAGACGTCACGCAACTCCGGCTGGCCAGTTAAAACTATCTGGAGGTGCTTGGCAGTGTTTGATTCGAAGTTGGAAAGCAAACGAATCTCTTCAAGCACGCTCGTCGGAAGCCCCTGGGCCTCGTCAATAATCAGGACCGTGCGCAAACCCCGCGAATGTCGCGACTCCAAAGCCTGCCCCAGCGACACCAGCAGCTCGGGCTTTGTTTCCCAGTTTTGCACGTCGAGCAAATTGGCCACGTGCTGGTAAAACTCTGTCACCGACAAACGGGGATTGAATACGTAGGCCACTAAAACCGACCGTTCGAGTCGCTGCATGATCCACCGCAATACAGTAGTTTTCCCGGTGCCAACTTCACCTGTCACCACCACCAATCCCTTGCCACTTTCAATGCCGTAATGAAGATTGGCCATTACTTCCGTATGCGACGGCGTGAAATAAATGAAGCGCGGATCGGGGGTTAGCGCAAATGGCAATTCTCTAAGCCCGTAAAATTCTGTGTACACTTTGAAACCTCCAATAGCGGGAAATCGCCGGGTTGCTTTCGATGAGTCTCTTAGACCGCGAAGCGCTCGAACACCTGTGTCAGTTGCAATATGAGAACTAGTGCGGGGATAGCGAGAACCGTGGCCGCCACTCCAACGCCGAGTAACATCTTCCTACGGCGAGGACGTCTGCGGGCCTCCCGCGGCGTGAGCATCTCGGGAATGCTCAACAGCACTGGCAGAGATGTGTAGTGGGCCGCGTCTTCGCTGGTTTGAATGGTTAAGAGCGCTGGTGCTTCAAACAGTCCGACAAGGAACAGACCAACCGCGAAGCCAAGTCCGAGTCCTGCTCCTACCAGAATAAGACGCTTCGGGGCCACGGGTCGGGCGGGTAAGTTGGCCGGATCGACTACCTGAATGCCTTCGCCCTGTTGCTGACTGGCGGCATCCGCCCCTAAGCCGATTTGTTGAGCCTGGATAAGAAGCTGATCGAAAGCGGCTTTCTTTGTTTGGTACTCGCGATCGAGAGCTCCTAAAGCCACTTCCGCGCCGGGGACGTTATTAATGCGCCCCATGACAACTGAAATCTGCTTATCAATCTCGGCAAGGACAGCCTGATGACGTTTGATTTCACCATCCACAAGCTGAAGTTCAACTTCAAGGTTGCCGACTGTAAGGTCCGGGCGAGTTCGTAGCTTGTCTTGTTTTTCTCTAATGCGATCTTTCCACTCGTCAATCATCTGGGCCATCGCCTGATTGACGGAGTCGACCTCGGCCTGCTTCGCGAGGACATCCGGATGCTTGGGCCGGAGCTCAGTTAACATTCGCGTCAATTGCGATTCGAGATCCGCTTTCCGAGAGACGAGTTGAGACCAGGCCAGCGTGGTTTTCGGATCGGTTGTATTCTCGGCGACGTCTTCTTTGATCTGTTCAGATGTCTTTTTCACCAGCGCGAGCTGGCTGGTATGTGCCGAGCGCCGATCCTGAAGACGCCCCACTTCTGAAATGTAAGCTTTCTGCTGTTCCCGCAATCCTGACAACTGGCCAACCAAAGAGGCAGCCTCTGAAGGTAAGTTACCGACATTCTTCTGCATGAAGTCCAGGCGCGCTTTGTCCACAGTGTCGAGCTCGTCTTTCGTCTGACGCACTTGTTGGTCGATAAACTGCTTCGCAGAAGTCGTCGAGTTGATCGTATTTTTCGTTTGCTCGTCGACATATTTGCTTGCCAACTCGGCGGTAACCGCCTGTGTGGTCTTTGGATCGCGCCCGCGGTAGGTGATATTGAAGCCGTTGGTTATGTCGTTCCGGCTGGTGTTTACTTCAACCTTGATGCTGCGTCGCATGTAGTCGACCAGCAGCTCGGTCGGCTCGCCGCGCAGCCGTTCTGTTTTGTAGAGATCATATTTTTGAATTAGCGGCTCGAGAGAACTTCGGCTGGTGACAATCTGAGCAATGCTGTTTATTTGCCGCGTCAAGCCATCTTCCGTGGTTGTCGGGACTACGCTGTTGGGCAGAGTCGAGGGCTTGACGACGATTAGCGTTGACGACTCATAAAGGTCGGGCAGTCTGAAGGCCACCCAGGACACCGCGGTAGCAATGGCTATCGCCGGAAGAATAATCAACCACTTGCGCTTCCAGGCAATCTTCGCGTATTCGCCCGGACTTCGTTGCCGGAATTCTATACTCATAAGAGACTCTCCTCGGAAAAGCTCGCTTAGAGCGTTGCTAAAACGTTGCGTGCTTCGCCGGCTTCAGCAAACGGCGTCTTTTCACTAAGGCGCACCGCCTGCTCAAGAGCGCGCCGCGCAGCATCTTTGTCGCCACGTGCTTTAAGAGCCATTCCGAGGTGGTATTGGTAATTGGCGGCAGGAGCAGCGTTGCCGTTTTTGGCAGCACGCTCATCCAGGTCGACTGCTTTTTGGAGTTGCTCGACGGCAGCGCCGTAAAGTCCTTTCTTGTAGTAAACCCATCCCAGCGTATCGACAAAGCCAGGAATGTTTGGATTTTTCTGTACGACTCCCTGGGCCAATCGCACGGCTTCGTCGAGGTTTCCTTTGCCGTTGACTGCGTATAGCCATGCCAGATTGTTGGCAGCAATTACCGCGTTCTGGTCTTTTCCTAGCGCTTTTCGGTAGCTTTCGGCAGCTGCATCGTAATTCTTCCGCGAGTCGTCAAGCATGCCAATCAGAGTATGTGCAGTCGCATTGTCTGGCCGACGTTCGAGGATCTTCTGATACTCCGCAATTGCTCGCTCCTGTTGGTTTGTGTTGATGAACAGCGCCCCGAGGGCCGAATAAGCTGCGATGTAGTTAGGATCCAGTTCGAGAGTCTTGCGCAGTGCTACTTCGGCCTCAACTGAGTTTCGTTCGAAACCGTAGATCTGCGCTTTGAGATAGTGCAGCGAAGCATTGCTCGAATAACTGTTTAAGACCTGGTCTATTCTGGCGTGAGCTTTGCCGAGTTCGCTGTTGCGCGCGTATAGTCGAATTAATCCGCTTAACGCGTTGAAATTCGTATTGTCACGAGCAAGTGCGTTCTCGTAGAAGGCCGCCGCTTCCTCGCCGTTTCCTTCCGCCAGTGCAACGCCGGCAAGGCTGATGTACGGGTATGTGTCATTGGGGGCTGCATCCCGGGCCATCATGAAGTCTTGTCGCGCCGCCTTGGTGTTTCGTTGATCCAACTCAGCAGAGCCACGTGCCAGAAAAGCTTTAGCGCGAATTTCCGCCAGCATCTGCGGCGAGTTCTGCCGATCGGGAGCAGTTTGCGCCAATCGATCAATCAATTCCGACGACAGGCGTTGAGCGCCCTTCGAATCTCCAGAGGCGAGGCTAATCTGGGCTTGCATTAACCTGGCTGGGAGATAGTCTGGGTAATTGCGCTCGAGATCGCCGGCGAAAGCTCGCGCCTGGTCCATATTGCCAAGGTTGAAATTAGTTTGGGCCATGAAATAGAGGCCCGCGCGCGAATTCGGTTCCTGGACCAAAACCTCTTTTAAATCTTCGATCGCTGCCAGCAAATCGTCCGACTGCCCGGTTTGAGCTCGCACCCGTGCGCGCAAGAGCAGCGCCTGCCGATCATGCTGGTCTTTGGCCAGCACTTCATTGATCTGGGCCATCGCGCCCTGCGTGTCTCCCCGCATGAGCAGAATTTCGCTAAGCCGGTAACGACCCTGGGTAAACTCTGGCGACTTGGTCAGGATGTCTTGATAAATGCTGGTCGCGTCATCCAGCCGATTGATTGACGAATAAAAGTCGGCCAGCACAGCCATGCTGTCTGGTTTGTCCTTGTCTAGATCGGCCAGGGCCTTGTAGGCAGTTTCCGCTTTATCTAACTGTTTGTTTACGAGATAAAAGCTCGCCAACACAAAGCGGGATGCCCGATTCGTCGGTTCCACTTCGACAGCCTTGCGCATTTCGGCTTCCGCATCGCCCAGTCGTGCCAACTGCGCGAGAAACTTGCCGTATTCGGTATGTGCCAGCCCGGAGTTGTAATTCACGGAAAGGGCGCGTTGAAAAGTTTCCTCAGCTTTCACCTTGTCGTTTGTAACTATGTAAAAGCGGGACAAACTCAGGTACGACTCAACACGTCGCGGATCTAACTGGATCGCACGGTTGATTTCAGTGAAGGCTTTCTCACGTTCATTCTGAGCATAAAGAACGCTGCCCATCAGAATGTGGCCCTCGACGTGATTGGGATTTTTTTCGAGGATTTCCCTGGCCAGCCGATCAGCTTCCGCGACTAACTGTGAATTTCCCTTCGCGGCGGCAATGTAGTAGTTGCCAAGCTTGACGCGAGCGTCAAGATTCTCCGGGTCGAGCTGGGTAGTCTTACGCAATGCTTCGAAGGCTTCCTGAAAGCGCTGAAGTCCTTCGTAAGCTCGTGCCAGTCCCCAGTGGGCGGAGGCCAGCTTTTCATCAATTTGAATAGCGTTGCGGAATTCAAGCGAGGCTTCCTGAAATTTCTCGTCCTTCAGGTAAACTTCGCCCTTTTCCACGTGGGCTATCTTGGCTTTTTCGGGATTGGTGCAGCCGCTGATTGCGAACAGTGCTGCCAGGAGAACGGACAGAAGGGTGGCGCGATAAAGGGTAACTCGGCACTCAGTTTTCATTATCTTTCCTCTCGTGGGAGCTTGTAATTCCTGACCACTTCAATTGGGCAGGTGTTCCCATCTTTGTCCCCTGGTTTTCTCTCGTTCGGCATCCGTAGCGGGCAAGGCCACGGTATGACTCCCGAGAAGGAGACGTATCTACCAAAAGGCTAATTCAAAGGGGTTTCCGAAATCCGGAAGACGCACTGGCAGGTTTCCGGCGTATCTCAGTCTGGAATGTACTCCGGCAGAATTGTAGAAGCCTGAGCTGCCAATTGGCTGGCAGCCTGCAGGGCTTCCGACTCCGAACCTAGCACTGGAGTTGTGATTCGAACCATAGCACCATCAGAACGGCGCAAACGGACGCTATCGATTACCGTGTAGACCTTGCCCCAGTACTCACTAGCAATGGACCGCCCGCGGCCCTGATACCAGTAAATCAACAACTCTTTATGAGCGCCGTTTTGGATCAGGTATCGGTTAGCCACAAAGGGAGCTCGTCCCTCAGGTCTAATCGTAATTTCGGCGGGCTCTTTCATCACCCAGCCCGCGCCGGGCAAACAATTCAGGGGGCTGTGATACGTTGCGCCTTCGCGCTGGCTCGCGTAATAGCCCACATAGAAATTCATTATGCGGGCGTCCTGACCGCGATAGTTGCGCAGCAGATAATCGCTGGCACGCAAGATCGCCATTGTTTGATTGTCAAACTTCTCGTCGACACCGGTTTGTTCCCAGGAACCAATTTGTTTGGGGAAACCTTTCAATTCTTTGCGATCGACGCGCGCTTCGCCCAGGAAGTTCCAGGCGTTAACTACTGCGCCACCCGCGACCAGGAGAACAAAGAGAATTGCAAATCGCATGCTTTTCATCTATTCGACTCCTTCCGCGCGGGCCAACTGGATTTGTGCGGATAGAGCATTCTTATTTTGGTCAATGCCACCTTGTTGGCTTCTGGGCCTAAACCGGTCAAGCAGCCAGCCAACCGTAAACAGCATGAGAAACGCGACGACGTAGATGACCCATCCTGAGAAGCTGTGGAAGAAACCATCTGCGATCTGAGTTCCGTAATAGTGGGCCAAAACGCCCGTTCCGCTAACCCTGAGTGCGTTTGTAAAGATGGCGATCGGTACCGCCGATAAAACAATCAGTGACGATCGCCACAGACCATAATTCCTCAATCGAGATGCAAATCGTGACGCGCGACTATGAAACTGGTCGCCACCACTCGAATTACCGCCACGTGGGTGGGTAAAGTAAGCGAAGACAACAGCGAGCGTGACCAGCGTCATTAGAGAGCGAATACCACTACAGGCTTCCACCACTTCCAGCTTCTTCGTTTCGCGAGCTCCAAGCGGCATCAACTCGATTACGTTGCCCTGCCGGAGCACGGGAATATCGAACAGGGTCATTGCTCCGACCGCGCAGCGCGAAGCGAATAGTTGTAATGGAAAGGCTATTTTGTTGAAGACTATTGCCGGAATTGGTATTGCCAGAACCAGTAGAAACAGGGGGCCAATAAGTAGGCGAAGAAGGGTAAACCCCCAGAAATATAGGACTGTACCGACAAGCAAGAGGACCAATGACGTCCTCTGCAGATAGAGTTCCGCTCCCGCAGTACCTGCCCAGAGAACTACCAATGCAAGCATCACAGTAGTTAATCCCCAGAATGTCGCTGGACGGTGCGTTGCAAGTGCAAGTCGTGCGCGTTGACTCCAGAGGATGTAGCCAATGATGATCGGAATTAAGAGACCATGTGAATAGTTTTCATCCGTCCACCATGCGTGGCCGAGCTTTGCCAGCACTGCTCCATACGCGAAGGCTAAGGCGGAAGAAATGGCGAGAATGCGCCAGAGGTTTTTTGTGCCGGGGGCACTGAAGGTGACACTCATGTGGGTTCCGCTTGGATATTTCCGCAAGGAAAGGGCAACTTTCCTCATGAAAACAAAGGTTCTTTTTCAAGTAGGTCTGACCAGGAGAAATACGTTTTACGACCCGATTAAGAGAAAACGTGTAAAGGGATAGGATTTCCATCATGACCCAGGCGGAATAGGAACTTTCCATGGTTGTCTTTGCATGTGACGAAGGCTGTCATCAGGATCTGTGAAGAAAGCGCATTCAAGTCTGCGTACTGGTGCAGTTTGGAGAAATGTACCTAATTACAGAACCCAGCGCGGTAGCGCGGGATCCCCGGAGGCAACTCGCCCCAAAGTAGGCAATGCCTGTTAACACCAGGTTCCTGAAGGATCCCGCGCTACCGCGCTGGGTTCTGTTCCTGATTTGCGTTTCAGCCGAAATAATCAAACTGTATCAGTACCAAAGTCTCAGCCTCCTTCGCGGTCAATCGTCATCTTCGTTACAATCCCGATCATGAAACGCTCCGGAGTCGCAGACCTCCCTCTCCACGGTGGACGAGTACCGCCGTGGCTTGCCGAACGCATGACAAAGCTCGGGACCGCGATCGCCGAGACCATTATCCACGACTCCGGGATATCATCATTCCTCTCTAGACTCAGCGACCCTTTCTGGTTCCAGGCGATGGGCTCGGTGATGGGAATGGATTGGCACTCTTCGGGAATCACAACATCGGTGATGGGTGCTTTGAAACGCGGATTGGCGTCTCGAGCGGATGAATTAGGCCTATACATCTGCGGCGGCCGAGGCAGGTACGCGCGACTCACTCCACACGAACTGCGTCTGATCGCAGAGCGCCGCGGCTTTGATGCCGAAGTACTGATTCGTACGAGTCGATTGGCCGCAAGGATCGACAACAATGCCATTGCCGATGGATTTCAGATTTACTTACACAGTTTCGTCGTGACGTCGAACGGCGAGTGGGCGGTCGTGCAGCAGGGTTTGAACGAAAGAAGCGGAATGGCGAGACGTTATCATTGGCATTCGGCCTCTGTCAGCGACTTCGTTGCCGAACCCCATACCGGAATAGTTGGCGAGAATCAGGGCACCATTATGAATCTGGTCGATGTACAGGCTAAATCGGCGCAAACAGCAATGCTCGAGATCGCTCGTGAAAACCCTGAGAAGACCTTAAGCGCGGCGCGACATCTCCGGCTGCCGGCCCATCACGAGGTGCGCGAGAAAAACGTTGATCTGAAGCGACTCGGCGCCGTGCTCGCCGTTGCATATGAATGCGATCTGCACGACTTCGCCGAACTCCTGCTAGTGGAGAAGCTCGGACCGCGAACTCTTCAATCCCTGGCGCTAATTGCCGAAGTAGTACATGGCGCACCAAGTCGCTTTTCCGATCCCGCACGTTTTTCGTTCGCGCATGGCGGCAAGGATCGTCATCCATTCCCAGTGCCACTTAAGACGTACGACGAATCGCTCAACTTTCTGCGGAGGTCTCTGGACGCCGCCAAGGTCGGCGATAGAGAAAAGCTTGACGGGTTCAAGCGGCTTGACCACTTCGTGCGCGCCGTCGAAAAGAATCTCAAAGCTGAAGCTAACTTCGACGCGCTCATCGCTCACGAAAACGCTATCTCTCGCTCGCTCGGGGGTCGTTCTATATTCGACGACAAACGAAAGTCAAAACCGAAACCTCGTATGGCGGGCAATCCCAGGCAGCGCACACTTTTCTGACTATCCAACCAAGAGAAGTCACGCGCTCTGCCGTGCCTATTTTTGCCTGCTCGTTCGTCGCGCCTGCTCGGGCTGCTCTCCCACGCAAGAATAGTCCAACTCGCACGTTCCATCCCCACTAGTAACACTCTCCTCAGTGCGCCATGTCGCGCATAGCGGTTTCTCCCGCCAGGGATGGAAGAAAATCAAACTGAAACGCGTCTTATTGCATGGAGAAATACTATGAGCAACGACTTAGTGACTAACCTGTTCAACGTGCGCTCGCACAACCCTTCCTTCTTCGCAATCAAAGATAGTGCTGCCTACGAAGGCGAACTAATGGACTTTTGTATTCCCGTAAACCTGCACTTTCCGCCTATTGAGATGATTCAACTGGTCCATGAACATCTGGGGGAGATACTGCGATACTATCCTGATTACGCAGAGGTACATCAGCAGCATATCAGCGAAATGACCGGGCTCCCCCCGGAGACGATCGTTCCTGTCAACGGCTCCACCGAGATAATCACCAGTCTCTGCCAGCATGCCGAAGGCCCGATCGTCACTTCAGTCCCAACCTTTAGCCGTTGGACGGACCTTCCGGAAGAATTACATGTTCCGCTCCACGCGATTGTGCGCAAGCGTGAGAACACATTCCGCCTGGAGGTAAATGAGATCGTTAATCGCGTTCGTGAAGTTCACGCTCGGACCCTGGTCATCTGCAATCCAAACAATCCTACCGGAGCGTGGCTTACCGTCGACGAAATCAAAAGACTCGTCGAGTCGCTGGAAGACCTGGACGCAGTTATCGTAGACGAGTCGTTCATAGACTTCGCCGACCTGCCGAGCGTAGCGAGCGTGGCCGGGTATGTTAATGACATGCCGAATCTAATCGTCGTTAAGAGCATGGGTAAGTCGTTCGGATGGCACGGTGTGAGGCTCGGTTATGCGGTGGCTGAGCCTAAACGAGCTAAAACCCTGTGCGCACGTCAGCCGTTCTGGAACATCAATGGTTTGGCGGCGTATGTGCTTAAAACCGTCAGGAGATTCAAGCAAGAATACCGGGCAAGCTTTGCGCTCGTGGCGAACGACAGACTCTACATGTCAGACAGACTCTCGACCGTACCCGGCCTCACGGTCTACCCGTCGCAGGCCAATTTCCTTTTTGTCGAGTTGCCTGACGGAGTGTCGGGGCGAACGTTGCGCGATCGATTGCTCCAGAATCACGGTCTCTTGGTGCGCGAGTGCAGCAACAAGATCGGAGCAAGCGAGCAGCAACTGCGTTTGGCCGTGCAGATGAAGAACGCCGTCGACGTGCTTGTCCCAGCCCTTCACGCGGAACTGTGCGAGGAGCGCACGCGTCTAAGAACACCCCACGCTGCTCGCTCGGCTGCCTAAATAAATTTCGTTTTTTGTGTTCTTAAGCTCTTGGTTCGAAAACCGCCAGATTTACGAAGGTAGCCGCCCGGGCTTTGAGCGGCTTAGAAAAGCAAACCTTGCTCGATATCTTTGACCTCAACTGGCTCGACCAGCTGCGGGTTATCAACCTGCGCATGATTTACCTGCTGGCTGACAGGAAAGCTCTTCATTTCATCGGCAGGATATGGTGCGAGTAAAGCTTTCAACTCATCTGGTCGAGCGTCCTCGCGCAACCAGGTGTCGTAATCTTCGGGTGGAAGAATAACGGGCATGCGATCGTGGATTGCGGCTAACAGTTGATTTGGCGCGGTTGTGATAATGGAACAGGAAGTGATGGCCGAGTTCCGTTTGAAGGATTCGGATTCACGGCCGGGGTTTAGCCATTGATCCCAAAGCCCGGCAAATGCGAAGGGTGATTCATCCTTCATCTGAAAGTAGTAAGGCTGCTTTGATTTGCCGTTTCGCCGCCACTCGTAAAAACCGTCGGCGAGGATGAGGCACCTTCGCCTTTTGAAAGACTCGCTGAAACTCGGCTTCTCTTCCAGCGTCTCGGCCCTCGCATTAATAAAGCCCGCAGCCTCGCTGCTCCACGATGGAATGAGGCCCCAGTTCATTAACTCAAACGAACGCTCGTTTCTTGCCTCGACGACTGTCAGTACTTCCTGACCTGGAGCAATGTTGTAGCGGGGGCGCAGTAAAGGCTGACGTAAGACTTCCTCCCAATCACGAGGATTGAACCTGGCTCTTAGCCTATCTATCGACCTAATTGTGAAACGCCCGCACATGTGGTGAAAAGTTTTGGCCGTGATGGGGTAACTGAAGCGACCGATAGTACCCGAAGTAGCACCTCAAGTCGCAAGCGCCCTGGGCGATTAGGTACTGATGCAGTTTGATTATTTCGGCTGAAGCGCAAATCAGGTACAGAACCCAGCGCGGTAGCGCGGGATCCTTCAGGAACCTGAGTATTAACAAGCATTGCCGACCTTGCGGCGAAGTTGCCTCCGGGATCCCGCGCTACCGCGCTGGGTTCTGTAATTTAGGTACATTTCTCCAAACTGCATCAGCACGGGGCGATTAGTTGCGCGTGTTTCTGATTTCGTTAATCCTTTTGCTGCAGCCTAAAACGCAACGCAGCGCTATCCTTGAGCATTCTGCCGAAGATCGAGACGTAAAGTAGTCAATACAGAATTAAGCGCGGTCCGCGGGTCCAGATTGGGGCGTCCCGGTTGGGGTTGGGGTGCGCCGATCCTGGCATTAACCTCAGTATTAAGCCGTATTGATCTGCCTTATTGCTAAAGTAAACTCCAGCATCTGACGCTACTGCGCTCGGTTCTCTAAACAGGAGCCCTGCCTTGAACCATTGACTCGCGAAGCAAATCCGTAATACAAGCCTTGAGCCGCGACAATAACGACCTTAGACTACCGCAATACCAGCATTTGTTTTTCAAGCTCGCCCGCGAATTTGGTTGTGCCCAGGAGGGCTGGTCCCGAAGGCTTTACGATATCTTGAGTGTTACTCACTTCGTGTTCTGCGACGTATGAGTCTAAATCTGAAACTTTCGCATGCTGATCGGCGGATCACACAGCTAGCGGTTTGTGCCGTGTTGTTTCTGAGCCTGGCTGTTTGCAATGGGTGTAAGCGCGAAACCTCTTCTTCCAGTGGAGACAACGAGAAGGTTCGTCAGGAGCGCGGAGCACAAATTGTCGCGGATTACCTCAAGCACGATGCCGCCCCCTATCGCAAGAACCGCGTCCGGCTAACAATCGCCGCACCGTCAGAGCCGGTGAAGGTTTACGAGCTCGAAATCTGGCGCAAACAGACTCCCGAGGAGACGCTCACACTGACCCACGTTGTCCAGCCAGCTGATGAAAGCGATCTCGCCGCTTTGAGCGTCGAACGAAAAGGACAACCCTCGATCAACGTAACTTACGTCTCGTCGACCGACCAGTTTCGCGAAACAGGAACGAACAAGATGTTCTTTGGCGGGTTGACTGCGCAGGAGCTCCTGGGCGAGTGGAACAAGTATGACTACCAACTGCTGAATGAAAAGAACCTGGATGGCGTCAAAGTATACGAGGTTGAAGGTACGCTCAAGCCGTCAGGCGATTCGATCATCGCGCGAACGAGAACACTTTTTCGCGCCGACACATATCTGCCGGCTGAAATGCACCTCTTGAGCTCGGACGGCAGCGAGTTGCGGACTTTTAAAGTAAAGAAGTTTCGCAATGTGGCAGGACGTGAGGTGATCTGGCTCACAGAGATTGATAACCACTCACGCCAGACGAAAATCACCATTGAATCCCTGAGCCTGGATTTCCCTGAGAAGGCGGATGACTCAATATTCACACGAGATCGTCTGAAACAAATTGCGCAACGGAAGAGCTAATGCGGGAAGCAAGTAGCCAAGGCAGTAGGCAGAACAAAAAGCGAAGACCAAAAGACAAAAATAATGACTCAATCAGACAGCGTGGTATGGCTGGAAAAAGTCTCGAAGGCCTACGGTGATGGGCAACTGTTTTATGCTCTAAACGGTGTAGACCTCGAAGTCAAGCGCGGCGAACGCGTTGCGATCATGGGACCTTCGGGAGCAGGCAAGTCAACCATGCTGAATTTGATTTGCGGTCTGGACGTGCCAACTTCGGGTCGTGTTTGCGTTGACGGGACTGACTTGTCTGAACTAAGCGATGACCAACGCACGCGGCTGCGCCGGGAAAAGGTGGGAATGATCTTTCAGTCATTCAACCTGTTGCCAACGTTATCGGCTATGGAAAATGTTTCGCTGCCATTACGTCTCCGTGCTCTATCACGGCGGGAATCCGAAAGGCGCGCGAACGCATTGCTCGAACGAGTCGGTTTGCATAGACAGGCGACACACCGTCCTGATGAGATGTCAGGCGGTGAATGCCAGCGTGTAGCGATCGCTCGGGCATTGATTTTTGATCCGCCGCTGCTCCTGGCCGACGAACCTACGGGGAACCTCGACTCCGCCAGCGGTTCGGGAGTTTTGCAATTACTGGATGAGCTGCACCGGGAACTCAACACAACCATTCTTCTGGTAACACACGACGCACACACCGCCCAAACCTGCGAACGAATGCTGATCCTGCGCGATGGTCGCGTGGCCGAAGACAGCACCCTCTCACCCTCGGGAAATAGTATTTTGACGGAGGCTTTATGATGGAAAGCGCGCTAACGTTCGTCACCGTCAGACAATGGGCCTTACACAGGCTCCGGCTCGCTTTGACTCTCATGGGCATAGCGCTTGGAGTCGCCGTCTTTTTCGCAGTCCGCACAGCCAACACTACGCTCGTCAGTTCCCTGGCAACCACGGTGGAGAAGCTGGCGGGTCGCGCGACGCTACAGGTTTCGGCCGGTGAAGCCGGTATTCCCCAGGAAGTGCTTACCACTGTACGCCAAACACCCGACGTGCTTCTGGCCGAGCCAGTTATCGAAAAGGTCGTACAGACGGCACTGCCCGATGCCAGCAGTTTACTGGTGATGGGGATGGACACGGGAAGTGATTTGAAGTTGTACCAGGGCGAGTTTGACGAAGCCGGAGTTGAAATCAGCAACCCGCTGGCATTCAGTGAGAGAGCCGACTCAATCGCAGTGTCCCGACCTTTCGCGGATCGCTACGGCCTCAAGGACGGAGATTCTATCCCCGTCTACACACAAAAAGGGCGACAGAATTTCACAGTGCGAGGTTTCTTCAAGACCACCGGCGCCAGTGTGGTCTTTGGGGGCAACATTGCCCTCATGGATATCCATGCCGCGCAGGTGGCTTTTGATCGTGTCGGCAAGTTTGATCGCATAGATATCATGACGGATCCAAATGCCAGCGTGGATGTGGTGCAACAAGCGCTGCGGTCACGTCTGCCTGCGGCTCTGGACGTGGCTAAACCCGACCGCCGCGGCGAGAGCCTGGAGAAGGCTGTCTCCGCGATGCACTTGAGTCTCCTCATCATGAGCCTGCTGGCGGTAACCGTCGGGGTCTTTATCATTTTCAATTCAATGAGCGTGAGCGTGAATCAACGCTCGAAAGAGATTGGGGTGCTGCGATCCATAGGAGTTGAGGCCGGGCGGATCCAGAGGATGTTTTTGGGCGAGGCCGTCATGATGGGCGTGGTAGGTTCAGCGTTGGGCGTGGGGCTGGGTTTCATCCTCGCAGAAGGCGCAACCAGAATCATGAGCAACGTTTCGGCCTCGGTGTACGGTGTGGTTTCTACCCCCCAGCCATTTGCCTTTCGCTGGGACTTTGCGATCACCGCTTTTGCGATCGGCGTGGGTTGTTCTCTCCTGGCCGCATGGTTACCTGCGCGCGCGGCGTCTCGCCTCAGCCCCATTCAGGCCTTGCACAACATCGAGGTGCAACGAAGTGAAGGAGTGCTGGGCTGGTCGCGCTTTATCGTCGGACTATTGTTCATAGTCGTCGGGATGGCGCTGACCCTCTTTTCCCCACCCGGCGTCGGCTTGATGGTCCATTTCGCTTACTCGCTCATGGTGCAGGTCGGGATGATTCTGCTGTTGCCGAGACTTGTTGTTTGGGGCTCGCGCATCCTTCGTCCACTTATGGGTCAACTGTTCGGGGCTGAGGGGTTGATGGCTGTTGACGCCGCCGTGAGAATGCCCCGACGCACGTCTGCCACCGTGGGATCGCTAATGCTGGGGCTGTCGTTCGTCTTCTCCGTCGGCGCTTTCATTCATAGCCACAAATCCGCACTGGATCGCATGCTGGATCGATGCATCAACGCAGATTTGACGATTGCTACGTCAGACCAATTGCGGTCGCGCACATATCATTTCAGCGAAGAGCAGGAACGCCGGGTCGGTTCCCTGCCAGGCGTGAAAAACGCTGACGGCATGCGGGTCACAGCATTGGCCCACGGAAATGATGAGATCATGGTGATCGCCCGTAACATGGACTTATGGTTCGAGACCTCACCGGGCCTGCTCGACGAAGGTGACCCGCGCACGGCGCGCCAGCAGTCGATGACCGGCGAAGGCTTTGTGATCTCGCAGAATCAATCCGTGCGAAGCGGCGTGGGTGTCGGAGATCAGATCCGCCTTGAAACGCCGGCAGGGCCTCTCACCCGGCCGGTTGTTGGCGTCGTGGAGTTCTACTATGTCGAAAAGGGGACGGTCTTCATGGACCGGGAACTCTACAAGAAGTATTGGGGAGATAATTCAGTAGACCTCATCCTGCTCAATCTGCAACCGGGCGTTGAGCGGGCCCCGTTCAAAACGCAGATAAACCAGGCAATGGCGGGTGAGCAACGCGCATTCATCTACACGAGCGAAGAATTAAAACAGTGGAGCTCACGTTTGACCGATCAGTTCTTTACTCTTACGTACCTGGAAATGCTGATCGCCATTTTCGTGGCGACGATGGGTTTGATTAACATGCTGATTGTTTCGGTGTCGGAGCGTCAGCGTGAATTGGGTATCTTGCGCGCACTCGGAGGCTTGCGCAGCCAGGTGCGCAAGATCGTTCTGCTGGAGGCCGCGGCCATCTCACTCGTGGGTTTCGCAACGGGCGTTATTGCCGGTCTCTTCAATGCATACTTCCTTGTACGCACTGCTGCCAGAGTTATCGCCGGTTTCAGCCTTCGTTTCGAGTTCCCTGTGACCGTAGTACTAGTGACATTGCCCATTGTGCTGCTGGTCGCTCTTGCCGCTGCCTGGTGGACTGCCGAACGGGCAATGCGACTGCGCGTAGTTGAGGCAATAGGGTACGAGTAATCGATAATACGAGCGATGTGTTCCCGGTAAACAGTAATCCAAGAGAGAAGAGTCTGTCGGGAAAATAGATAACCTGTCTTTATCTGTGCCTCCTCTCTGTGAAGCAAAGTTCAACTTCTTGTTTTTCGAGCAAGATTTTGATCGGATAAGATACGATCCACGAAACCACACGAAAACAGCACGAAAAAATTGTTAGTGTCTTTTGGTGTCATTTCGTGGATCGTATTTTATCTTCCTTTGGTTGCGGCCTGGGCCGCGCTGCGAACTCTGTGGTGGGTGGTTTTATTGGTAAATCCACCCCAGTTTGGCCACCGGTGGTCTACGCTGCGCTCCGACCACCGCCTACTATCTGACGGCCCTTCAGGCTGAGATAATCCAAATCATGTCCATCCGCAAAGTCATAGTTACCCTGACGTCAATAGTTACCCTAACGTTGATTGGCGTTGCGGCCGCGGTCCAAACGGCTGCGCAAACTGCTCCAGCCACTAAGCCGGCGGCGCGGGCCAACATCCTGCGCGGTGAGTATGGTCGCTACCGCGCGAACAATGATCTGCTTTTTTACCATCTTGACATTCGCGTAGACCCCGATAAAAAGTTCATTAGTGGGAAAACCACCATTCGCTTTCGCATGCTCCGGGACGACAACCGCCTCCAAATAGACCTGCAACAACCAATGGGTGTCGATAAGATTCTACTTGTTAATCCAAAGGCCAATGTTCAGACTCGAAAGTCAGGGCCTGGGGAGACGGAGCTAAAATACAACCGTGAAGAGGGCGCAGTTTTTATCGACTTCCCTCAGACGCTCCGCCGCGGCCGCGTCTATACGATCGACTTTTACTATTCCGGATACCCAAAAAACGTGGGTCGATTTGATGGATTCGCTTTTAAGAAGGATCCGCAAGGTCGTCACTGGATTAACACCGCTTGCCAGGGAATCGGAGCGAGCATCTGGTGGCCCAATAAGGACCATTGGCGCGACGAAGTCGAGTCAATGCGGATCAGTGTGGCCATACCGAATGACCTGGTCGATGTCTCTAACGGACGGTTCCTGGGCAAGACCGACCTGCGCGACGGCTTTACGCGCTGGGATTGGCTGGTCCACTACCCAATCAACAACTACAGCGTTTCCGTGAACGTGGGCCATTACACACATTTTGCCGATAAGCTGGAGGACCTCACCATCGACTACTACGTTCTCCCTGAGAACCTGGAGCGAGCGAAAAAGCAATTCGCACAGACCAAGGGAATGCTCCAGGCTTTCCAGCATTACTTCGGTGAGTATCCCTTCAAGAAAGACGGTTTTAAGCTGATCGAAGTTCCATATTCAGGCATGGAACACCAAAGTGCGGTGACCTACGGCAACCGGTTTGCAAACGGTTATCTAGAACGCGATTGGACCGGCGTCGGCATCAGTCTGAAGTTCGACTTCATCATCATCCACGAAAGCGGGCACGAATGGTTTGGCAACAGTGTGAGTGCACAAGACGTGTCCGACATGTGGATCCACGAGGGTTGGACAACCTACCTCGAGTGTCTCTATGTCGAATACATGTTTGGAAAAGCCGATGGCTTGAAATATACGAACGGTTACCAATCGATGGTGAAAAACCGCGTGCCGATAATCGCGCAACGCGGCGTAAATGCGGAACCGCCACAGGACCAGTATTTCAAGGGCGCGCTGTTTCTCAATACGCTGCGGAGCATAGTCGACGACGACAAACGCTGGTGGGCGCTGATCCGCGGTTTCTATCAACGTTTCAAGTACCAGAACATCATGACCGAGGATATGGTGGCCTTTTTCAATCGAGGAACCGGCATGGATCTGACACCGATATTCAATCAGTATCTGCGACACACGGCGTTGCCTACCCTGGAGCTAAAGTTTGACGAAGACTCAGGGAAGGTTTCCTATCGTTGGAAAGTGGACGAGCCGAATTTTGCGATGCCTGTGCGCGTAGGCCGAAACGATCGGTGGCAACTCATCCGGCCCACGACTGAATGGCAGGCGATGGAGACTATACTCAAGAGAGACGAATTCACCGTGGCGACGGATATCTACTTTATAAATGTCAGCAAGTCGTGAGGATGAGCTTTGCTCTCCTGAACCTGATTCGGATAATCCGGCGCATGGTGTTACCTGAAGGCGGGAAACCACCCACTGGGTAGCATCTGACCCGACCGTAACCGGAAAGTTATTGTGAACCTTCCTGAGAGCGATCCACGCGCAGTCGCAGTTGTTTCTGCGATCCGCAGCGGCCACATAGATACCCTCGACCGTCTGATGCGTGAGGACAGCGAACTTGCGAAAGCAAAAGTCGTTGATTCCTGCGGTGTAGCGCGCTCTTTGTTGCACATAGCGACGGACTGGCCAGGTAATTTTCCCTCTGTAGCACGGACGATAGGCGCTTTGATCGCCGCGGGCGGAAACCTCAACGCCAGAGTCAAAGGCGAAACACCACTACATTGGGCCGCCAGCAGCGATGACGTCGCTGCTATCGATGCACTTCTTGACGGCGGCGCGGACCTCGAAGCGCAAGGAGCCATTTTCACCGGCGGCGCTCCAATGTCTGACGCGGTCGTGTTCGCTCAGTGGCGAGCGGCGCACCGCCTTCTTGGGCGTGGCGCAAAGACAACGTGCTGGCAAGCTGCGGCCCTGGGACTTTTGGATCGAGTTCAGGAATGGTGCCTGGGCCAACCACCGCCGCCTTCTAACGAAATCACCAATGCGTTTTGGCATGCGTGCCGCGGCGGACAGAAGCAGACTGCCGAGTACCTTCTGACACATGGAGCCGACTTCAATTGGGTTGGATACGATAAACGAACGCCACTCGCAGCAGCACACGACAGCGGCAACGCGGAGTTAATTGCGTGGCTGCGCAGCAAGGGTGCAAAGTTGGGCGAGGAACTTGTCGATTAGAGGAATTCGTAATGGACGCTGACAAACTGCCCGCTCAAATGATCGTACAAGACTTCGAGAGACTGGCAGAAGACATCACGAACGCTTACGAGACCGGCGATGCCGAAACTATTCGGCGCATTGAGCGCCACTTCGGAGTGGAACACCCGCTCACCTGGGAGGAAGTGGGGAAAAGAGTAGACGAACGCCTGGGTAATCTGCTGAAGCCTCCCTCAGATCGTCAGGATCGAAAACTCGCTTCCGCTGATACCCAATTCCTCATTGCTCGTCAGTATGGCTTTGAAAACTGGCCCACGTTTACGGCCCACGTCGAAGCACTCGCAGATCCGAGCTCTAACGTTTCGCAATTCGAAGCAGCTATCGAGGCAATCATCACCGGTGATGCGGATACAATAGAGCGCTTGTTGCGGGAAAAGCCGGAATTGATTCAAAGCAGATCCACCCGTGTCCACGGGGCCACACTCCTGCACTATGTCGGGGCCAACGGAGTCGAAGACTATCGCCAGAAGACTCCCAAAAACATCGTTGGAATTGCCGAGTTACTGCTCAGGACGGGCTCTGAGGTGGATGCGGTGGCGCCGGTGTACGGTGGCACCACGACGCTGGGGTTGGTGGCGACCAGCGTTCATCCATGGTTAGCGGGCGTGCAGGAACCACTGATGAAAATCCTGCTGGACCACGGTGCGGACCTGGAAGGCGCCGTGGCTCCTGACTACATCAGAGGTAACGTCGTAAATGCGTGTCTGGCCAACGGACGTGGAGCTGCAGCTTCGTTTCTGGCCCAGCGCGGAGCCGCGTTGAACCTCGAAGGGGCGGCGGGCGTGGGACGACTCGACGTGGTCCAAAGCTTCTTCACCGAAGACGGCAGCTTAAAAGCGACAGCAACGAGAGCCGAGATGGAAGCCGGCTTTCAGTGGGCATGCGAATACGGACACAACCGCGTCGTGGAATTTCTGGTTGATCGGGGTGTCGACCTGCGAGCCGGAGAGAAGACCGACTTGACGGGCCTTCATTGGGCGGCTGCCGGCGGGCAGATTAGGACCATCAAGTTGCTCTTGGAACGAGGGGCGCCCCTGGAAGCCTTGAACGTCTACGGAGGCACTGTCCTCGGTCAAGCGCTATGGTCAGCCTACAACGGCGACCCTGATATTGATTATGCTGCAACCATCGAAACGCTAATCGAAGCCGGGGCACGAATTGACGTGTATCCCGAGATGAAAGGGTTCGTTGATGCAGTGCTGCAAGGAAAACACAGATGAGGATTTGAAACGTACAGGTGTTCAGAGTACAACCTTCAGGTTGCGGCTTTGGCTGGGCGCCTTCATCGGATGGTGGATGGACCAGAGTGTGAATCCTTCAGTAGTGTCCTAACGGCAAGGTAAGCAAACGATCCACCAAATCACACGAAGCTACCCCTTTTGTTCGTGAGTTTCGTGTAGTTTCGTGGATCGTTTTACCGGGCTAAACACTGATGTTGAAGTGAGGAGGCATTGTGAAAACAACAAAGAAATGTTCGGAGTGCGGCGGGCGTGAGATCTACCGGACGGTGATATCCGCAGGAGGAGGATATGCGCCTGACATGTTGCCAGGGGCTCATCCGTGGTGGCGCGGCGGCAAGATGGAGGTCTATGTATGTGGCGCATGTGGTCATTACCAGTTCTTCGTGCCCGCGGAATTCCTGGCAAATATCAAGCAGTCGAAGCAGTTTGAGAAGTACCAGTAGCGGCGAAGTTCGTGTGAGCGACTTCCTGCGGTGCTCATCATTTCCGTTCATATGCTGTGCGATTTCAACGGCGAACCACCAGTATTGCTCAATCCTCAATCTTGTTCCTGGTCGGCGTAACTGAAATCTACCGTGATGCTGTAGTTGAAATTAGCGTCCTGAGAAACACGCAGTACTGCCAAGTTAGGGCATCGGATCATTCCCGCGCGCACCACTGCGTCCCTTTTGAGGAGTCAAAATAATTGAGAACATTATTAACCGAAACTGCTGAGCGGGCTATCCGTTATCTGGAGTCGTTACCGGAGCGCCGCGTGGCCCCGAGCAAAGCTGCCGTGGAAGCGCTGGCAGCGTTTAGAGTGCCTTTTCCTGCCGAGCCAATCATTCCCGGCTCGCTGCTGAAGCAACTCGACGAACTTGGCTCGCCGGCAACCATGGCCATGCCTGGTCCACGCTTCTTTGGATTCGTCATCGGGGGCGCGTTGCCTGCTACTGTCGCCGCAAACTGGCTCGCCACCGCATGGGACCAAAACAGCGGTCTCTACACCACCACTCCAGTCACAGCGGAACTAGAACAGGTTGCACTCGGCTGGCTGCTGGATGTTTTGCAGCTGCCGGCTGAAAGTGGTGGCGCATTCGTCACCGGCGCCACCGTTGCGAACTTCACGGCTCTGGCCGCAGCGCGTCATGCGGTGCTCGCGCGTGTCGGGTGGAACGTGGAAGCCGACGGGCTGTTTGGTGCACCTCCAATCACGGTTGTCACTAGTGCCGAAACTCATCCAACTGTCTACAAATCACTCGGTATGTTGGGCCTGGGGCGTAATCGAATAGTGAAGGTGCCAGTAGATGACCAGGGTCGCCTGCGTGTCGAATCTTTACCAGAGATAACTGGCCCGACTATCATTTGCGTTCAAGCTGGAAACGTAAACACTGGTTCGTTTGATCCGATTGAGGCCGTCTGTGAGCGCGCACATCGAGCAAGCGCTTGGGTCCACGTTGACGGTGCGTTTGGCCTATGGGCGCGCGCGGCACCTGAGCATGCATATCTTGCCGAAGGGCTTGAAGCCGCGGACTCCTGGGCTACCGACGCGCACAAATGGTTGAACGTGCCCTACGACAGCGGGATAGCGTTCGTTAGAGATGCAGATTCGCTAAGGGCCTCGATGGCCATCACGGCCGAGTATCTGCCAACCGAAACGGAATATCGGAATCCGTCAGACTTCACTCCCGAGCTTTCAAGACGAGGGCGCGGTATCGAAGTCTGGGCCGCCCTCGGTTCGCTCGGCCGCAGCGGATTAGCGGAGATGATTGAACGGAATTGCCGGCAAGCGAGGCGGTTTGGTGAAGGCTTCGCTGCGGCCGGTTATGAAGTGCTGAACGACGTGGTGCTGAATCAGGTGCTGGTATCGTTTGGTGAACCGGAAAAAACGAACCGAATCATCAGTGATATCCAGACAGACGGTACCTGCTGGTGTGGCGGCACTGTCTGGCAAGGAAGAACCGCGATGCGTATTAGCGTTTCGTGTTGGGCCACAACCGATGCCGACGTTGAGCGTAGCCTGGAATCGATGTTGCGAATCGCTGAAAACCACGAATAGCATGAGCTTATTCGCCACTACTCGTGGTGGTGAATGTTGTCTATAGAAGGAGCAAACTGAACGGCCAGGTTCAGCTACCGAATAAGGACTGTCGCTGAGTTGCTCCTTTTCCCGCCAATAATCAGGGTTAGCTCCACATTGCCTGACGCTCTCAATTCAGGAGTTAGTACTAAGTTCACTTGATCAAGACCAATCATCCCCGGCTGGGCTCCGGCAAATTCCACCGGCAGACTTATAACTTGCCCGTAGATTGTGCGGGCCTCAACCGTTACAGATTCAGCTAAGTTCGGTAGCCTCGAACCCACGATTTGGATGTCGTTAGTCGGATCGTAGTTCACAGCGCTGGCGGTGACGCCCACCACGAATAAGGCCATGCGCGTTCGCTTATCATGACCCGAGTTCTCTTCGGTTTCGACGTCGAAACCATCACTCTGCTTTGTCAGGTTCATGGCGATAGCTTCACCTGTTCCGTTTTCTGATGAGGTCATTATCCTGAAAACGCTGCGCGCAATTATCGTTGCTCCGCGTGAGACATGACCATCTTGTGATGTCACAATCAATTCAGCGCTTCCCACCGGGACCTCAGAAGGGACGACAAAAGCCAGTCGCAAAGGTGAAACATAAACCAGCTGCGCCGCGTGACCGGCCACAATGACGCTCACCCCACCTAGTTCGTAGGGCAAAGGTCCCGTGGCATACGATGATGGAAGAGATGCCTGAGAGTATAGAGGCTGCTCCTCGCTGCCAAAGAGCAAGCTCAAACTGGAGGGAGCGAGCAGGCCGAGAGATTGTTGGTCATAACCTGTAGTTGCGCTTCCAATCACGAGATCAATTCTGGCCCTTGCAGCGGCAGCTTGATCGGCAGTTATGGCCGCGATGCTGCCGTGTACCATTAACTCCTCAGTCATCGTCAGATGGCTGACTATTCGTGCCAGGTGCATCTCCACACTCGGGACAGATCCGCTCCTCGATGCCAACGCTGAATTTGCGCGGGCGAAGAGCAACGCCGCCAACAATTGTGTCTCGATCGTATCGGCTCCGCTGCCGAACATGTCTTTTTCATTTAGGAAGTCCTGGTGGGCAACCATGATGTCTTTTGTCAGACTGTCAAGGTCTGAAGCTAACAGGGATGTTGAACGTTTTGCGTTGGTACCTGTCATTGCATGGTGAAAGGATTGACTGCCCATCTGCCCCGCCAGACTAGTCGCATGATCCTTGGCGGCCAGAACACTGATGGGTGACTTCATCGCATTGCCCGGCCTCGGCGTAGGCGTTGGCGTCGGGGTCGGTGTTGGTGTTGGTGTCGGGGTCGGCGTCGGGGTCGGCGTTGGCGTCGGTGTAGGGGTTGGCGTCGGGGTCGGTGTCGGTGTCGGCGTCGGGGAAGGTGAACTGTGTTTTGTTTTTCCCGCGTGATCCCATGTGGCACGTCCGTCATACTGCGTAAATGCCAAGCCACTTACTGTCATTCCTTCTAGTCCTACCTGACTGGCGGGGACCTCAAGGCGCACCCATTCTCCAGATGGGGGTAGCGCCCCCATGAATCGACGACTGTTTGTACCGTTCGTTCCCAAATCTATGTTATTGGCACCCCAATAGGCCCGATGCTCCCAGCTCCCGCCGACGTTCCACTGCAACATGATCTGGCTTGGTGGGTTGCTTGGATCGATATTCACGTAAGCGATTACAATCTCACCGACATCGACGGTCATGGTATCCGAGGCACCAAAGAAGTAGTGCTGATGAAACCCCGCTGCGATGCTTGACTGGCTGGCGACCGCGCCAGAATAACGAGAGGGGCTCGAACTAACCCAGTTCCAGCTTTGACTGTTGCCCACCAGGCCACCGGCCGGCAATGTGTCTTCGACCCACACCATATCTTGAGATATACCGGGCGTTGGAGAGGGACCAGGAGTTGGTGTTGGCGCCGGTGTTGGCGCCGGTATGGGGAGCACCTGACCTTGGAGTCTCCAAATCAGGTAATGGCCAGAGGCACGATAATTCATGGCGTAGTCTTTGCCCTTACCAGAGTCAGCCAAGCCATGGATGCCGTCCACACGGTCACCGTAAGAGGCGTCGAATACCTCGTCGCCCATCTCTCTGTACGTGGGATCGCCCGTGACGAAGTAAGCGTACCCAAACGAATGGTGAGTTGTGGCGTTTAGATGGCGCGCCTGTCTAACTGTACTAAGATCACCGTTAGCAGTCGTGCGTGGAGGGGGAGGACTAAAGAATGTTGGGTTAGAGACTACTCCTCCGCCCCAAAAGTAGAACATGCCTCGCCACCGGTATTGAGGAAAATCTGTAACCGGGTGGTCCTTCTCGTACGCGTCATTGTGAAGATGACTTGCAGCCGTGGTTAGCTGACTAACCAAACTAGCTTTCACAGTCGGGTTTGTGGTGAGCTGGTGCAGGAGTACAACCGACTCTAGATATAGCCCCGACATAAAGGGCTGCTCGATGTCGCGAAACTGATTGGGCGGGTCGGGCGCTAAGTCCACGTCAAACCTCCACGACCCGTCCGGGCGCTGTAGCCGCCCAAAGAAGTTGACCGCTGTGTCTTCTGTCTGTGATAGATAAGCCGCTCGCTTTGTAGCCCCGTCTACGATCGTGCCCGTGCTTGCCCTTAGGGTGCCGTCGGCATAGAGCGGGTAGCTATCGGGTAGCACCTTGGCCAGCATCACCGCGTAAAGTTGTGCGTATCCATCCTCGCGAATGTCGTAGTAAAGCGTGCGATAATCCTTGCGCAGGTAAACCCAACCATCAAAGTTAGCTCTCACCTCCCGCTCCAGGTAGTCCCACATCTCCGGCCGGCCATCCAGGGCTCGAAGCATTAACCCAGCGAAAGCCATCGAGCGCGGCGGCAGGCGGTTCGGACCGCCCGTCACCGTCCCGTCTGCAATATATTGACTGTGCCACCAGGCATCGGCGGTCTTCCGTGCGTAATCCCGGAAGCGTGTGTCACCCGTGCGGTAGAAATTTATGTACTGGACGAGGGCTACGTCGTAGTAGTTATCGCTGAAATAATGATCAGTATTCGGCCCATAGTGGGGATCGACGTGATAAGTGTCGGCGACTGTATTGCCGATTGATGGCAAGGTCCAGGGGGCCGTCAAAGTGAGATGCGTGTCAGACTCTACTGAATGCACCCGCACATCGCGTACGATTCCGATGGAGTCGCGAATCCTCAAGCGACCGTCATATCCAGACGGGCCCGACGGGTCAACATCGCGCGTAAAGCTCGTACCAACGCCGACCACTATGACGCTGCCCTCAATGACGCTGACCCGGCCGCGGATCACGTTTTCCCACGCGCCCGAATAGGAGTTGACGAACATGGGACCGAAGGGTGGCACGCGAGGAAAACGCTCACCCAGCGTGATTCCCATACTGCTTGCCGTTGAGTCGAACCAGGGAGCTGGATTGAGTGGACTTCCAGCCTTCAACTGCGGCCCGCAAATGAAGGCAGTCTCCGAGTTCGGGTATTGCACCTGCTCGCTAGTGAGAGTCTGAGCGCGACCTTCCGTAGAGTTTCCGACTAAGAACGCCAAGATCACTATGCGGATCAGAGCTGGGAAAAGTGGGCTGGGTTTATGTTTTGCGAGTAAATGTAAATCTGAAAAGAGCATTGTATCCTTCACTTCGGTAATCGGACGATCTCTCGAAAGGACGAGAGACTCCTGACTTTGCGTCCCTACCTCACGGTAGGTTTGCCACTTATCGGTGAACGCCTCGGCGAGAGAGGCGCAGTATTGATTGCAGAACCAGCTAAGGATTAGCTCCAGCTAACCGCGCTGATCTAACGTGGAGACAACACAATGGAATCGGCTTGGCAGCGCACTTTGGCAAGGTTTAGCGGGTGGGGCAGAAAGCGACCAACAGCGGGAGAATCGCCGTTGCTTTGTGCATCGGGGAAAGTACTATCCCGGCGTTTTTTGACGCCGAGAGTCCGGGAGCAGCTTTCGTGCCGCGGGGACACAAGCGGGAAAGAATGAGAGCTCGGTAACTTAGAACGGAAAAGGGATTATTGGCTGGGTATATGGATGGCAGTCAGAGTAACTGGCTGACTCGAAAGCCTGAAGATAAGGGCTGCGCGCCAGCAGTTGGTAGGTCGAACATCCTGGAAAAGACTGGATATTGACTCTTCCGATAGCCTTCGGCAACCAGACAATCTCTCTCGTACCACAGTTACTTGGCGAAGAGACTCACGGCTTTGCGTCCCTACTTCACAGCAGGTTTGCCTTTATCGTGCAATCGTTAATTTTGACAAAGAACGGTCCGCCAATTCATGCGGCGGATACCAGAATCACAGAAACCTGCCTGCATTGTCAATCCGCATTTATGATTTGTTAGCCACCAAGCTAATTAACGCCTTTCCGCGATCTGTCTTCAGCCCTGCGATCCAGTTTGCGATTGATCATAAAGGCAACGGCGACGACCAACACTACAAAAATGGTGGCCAAAATCCTCATAAACGTATTCCTTCCAAGCGAAGAGAAGTCCTGCTCACTTCGGTTTCAGTCGATCATTTGCTCGTTTCAGTCGGGCGGCCACCCAACCAACGCGCAGCCGTGTAGACTCGTAGCCACCAGACTCGCTGCCGGCCACGGAAAGTGTAATACGGGCGTGACGGAGCGCGGCGTCCAATTCCTCCATCACATTTTTGGGGTCTACAAATACTTGCTTCTCGGAGTTGAATGCCTGTTGCGCAAGCTCGATTCGACCAATCAGATCTTCAACCTGTTCCTTGGTCGCCAACGAAATGGACAACTGTCTGGCTAACGATAGCGCCCCAGAAATCAGTTCCATAGAGGTGGGAGCAGCATGCTGCAATGCAACGTCCGGCGGCGACCGAGTTGTATCTTGCAGCTTGGTCGCTGTGGATTGATAAATCGTCGCCGAGGACTGACCTTGCGGAGTGATGAGTCTCCACACCAAATACCTGCCGGACGCGCGATAGTTCATCGCATAGTCCTTCCCTTTATCACCGTCGGCCTGGGCACGAACCTGGTCCTGCTGGTCGCCGAAACTGGCGCCGAAAAGCTCATCACCCCATTCTTTGAATTTAGGATCCAGCGTTAGAGCGTACGCATGGCCGTAGAGTTGATGGAGCGTAGAGTTGAGATGACGCGCCTGGCGCACTGTTCCCAAATCACCGTTTGCTGAACCATGAGGTTTCGGCTTTTCCAACAACGTCGGATTAGACACGACACCGCCCCCACACCAGTAATGCATCGCCCGCCAGCGATACTGAGGAAAGTCTGTAACTATGGAGCGGTCAAAACAGTTCCTGCCGTATCTCTCCGCGGCCCTCGTAATCTGATTCTTGAGGCCTGTTTTCACCTGCTCCCTTTGGGTAAGCATGTGAAGCAAAACGGCCGCTTCCAAATAGGTGGCGGTGAGGAACGGCTGTTCGGTATTTCTAAACTGATTGGCCGGATCAGGCGCGAGGTCGACGTCCCAGCGCCACGACCCATCAGGTCGCTGTAGTCTGCCAAAAAAGTTAATCGCCGTGTCCTCAGTCTGGGCGAGGTAGGCGGCGCGTTTCGCTGCGCCATCAGCCACTGTTCCGGTGCTTGCGCTCAACGTGCCGTTGGCAAAGCGAAGGTATCTGTCGGGCAATACCTTTGCCATCATCACCGCGTAAAGTTGTGCGTAGCCATCCTCGCGCGTGTCGTAATAAATCGTCGGATAAGCCTTGCGCGTGTAGACCCAACCATCGAAGTTGGCCCTAACCTCACGCTCCAGGTAGTCCCACATCTCGGGTCGCCCATCGAGCGCTCTCAACATCAGGCCGGCGAAAGCCATCGAGCGCGGCGGTAGACGGTTTGGCCCGCTCGTCACCGTCCCGTCCGCGATGTATTGACTGTGCCACCAGGCATCAGCGGTTTTTCGTGCGTAGGACAGAAACCGGGCATCCTGAGTGCGGTAGTAATTTATGTACTGAACTAAGGCGAGATCATAATAGTTGTCAGAATAGTAATGGTCGGTATTGTTTTGATAGTAAGTGTCGGCCAGTACCCTGGTGACTGAATCGAAAGGCCAGGGCGCGCTCAGGGTGAGTTGCGTATCAGAATCGACAGAGGAAACCTTAACTGCGCGTTCCGTTCCACCTGCGCCTATTCTGAAGTGACCATCAAACAGCGGAGCGGGTCCTTGCGGGTCAACATCCGTCGTGAAAGCTGTACCTGACCCGTGAACTGTTTTGCTTCCACGATCGACCGACACCCGACCGCGAATAACATTCTCCCATTGCTTGGTGATGCTATTGACGAACATGGGGCCAAAGGGCGGGATTCGCGGGTTCGCCTTGCCGTGCGCAAGGCCTTTCGTGGACTGCGTTGAGTCGAACCAGGGAAACGGATTGGCCGCGCTGCCGGACTTGAGTTGCGGTCCGCAAATGAACGCGACGGCCGCACTCGGGTAACGCACCAGCTGATCACTGACACCCGGAGGAAAGCGCTCGAGAGCGCCCCGAGCTTGCCCCGATCCGTCTTCGAACACCGTCCAATAGTTCGCCGAACCAACCGCACTTTGATGCCAGCGGAAGATTTGCGGACCTTTCCAGGCCAGAAGTCCGACGAGCGAGCCGGCGAGGATGAGGCCGGTCAAAAGAAGAGGCTGGTTCTTGATAACTGTTTCGCTCAATGCCGCAATGGTTATACCGGAGGGTATGGTAGAACGACGGTTGGTGGAAATGCTGATTGGCACTAGCAATAACTCCCAGATTCAGATCCGAACTCTCGCAAGTCAATCGACCACGCTTTCACACTACGCCGCGGAATCGCGCGCTACTTCCGGCACACAGATCAAGTTACAGTAATCTTCGATAGCTTTCACGTCTTCAAAAGCCTCCAAACGATTAGCCAGCACGCGATATGTTTTGTAGTCGAGCGCTCTTAGCATGCGCAATAGGACGTCCGCTGAGGTGCCAAACTCTTCCAGGGACGCAGGATTAAACTCCATCATCATCAGCGGCCTGAATTCTCTCAGTGTTTCCGCGGCTCCTTCCAGGAAGAGTACCTCGGCTCCCTCGATATCCACTTTGATGAAGTCAATCTTCTCAACGCCCTGTTCCCTGACGAAGTTGTCGAGCGTTGTGGTCTGGACCTTTTCGCTGCCGGCGCCGCCACGTTCGCCATCATCTCTAACATCGATCTTTCCGTGCCCCATGTTGCCTAGTTGCGGGACGAGGAAGTCGGTTTCACCGGTCGCGTTCGACAATGCAAGCTTAAATGTCTCCAATCGCTCGAATCCGTTCAGGGCCTTATTGTCATTCAAGAGGTCGTAGTTGCGGGCAAGAGGTTCGAACGCGTAGACCCGGGCCTGCTTATGCGAAAGCTGAGAGACGAGCATTGAGTAGTAACCGAAGTTTGATCCGACATCGAAGAAAACCCAGTCCGGTTTGACACGATCACGCAGCCAGTTCGTCTCTTTGACTTCGTAGCAGGATAGGTAATACACCGACCGCTGCACCAGGCAATCCGGCCACAGTCGCCACCGGAGGTTCTGCCGCTTCACGTCAAACGATTTACCTTCGTAAAACTCCTGCAAGCGGAACGTGCCAATCAGGAACTCTATCACTCTCCATTTACCGGGATGGTAGGGCAGATGCGCGCCGTAGAAGAGGGCGCACTTGTTGATTAACTCCGTGCCGTTCAAATCTGGACCTCAATTCTTGTAGCTGGCATTACTGCCTGGAACCTCGGGGGGGGGCGTGATGTACGTAAAGGAGACTTGCACGCAGAATATCAGACAACAAGCGCCTCTCACCTCCAAGGCTCTCGGCGTACTTTCGGCCGCGCGATGCGACCTCGGAGCGCAGTTGCCGATCTCCCCAGAGCAGCCGGATCTGCTCGGCAAGTTTATTCACGTCTTCAGGGGGAACGATTACCGCCTGGTCGCTTAGGACATCTTCAGCTCCGGGGCCTCCACTGATGACCACACATTTCTGCAACGCCATGGCCACCAGATAGGTGCTGATTCCTGTGGCCGCAATGTCACCCCGAAAACGGGGAATCACAACCATACGGGCTTTTCGGATGACCTCACAAAAACTTTCGAGACTGTTTCCTTCGTCAACGCTCAACTTGAGATTTGGCGGCAATTCGCCTGACCACGCTGAGCTTCCATGCGCCCTCAGGAGTTCGCTCTTCTGTTGCAGGAGTACGCCGGGACAACCGGCACGCTCCATCGCCCTCACGAAAGTCTCAATGTCTCGCAGCGTCCGACCCGCACAAAGTACATAATCCTCGGAGGACGCGTCGTATGGTTTGACGGCAATCTGCTCCCAACCGTTGACTTTGAAAGGGACATAAACGACGCGGTCGGATCCGATGCCGTAGAATTTCTCGTACCCGCGCAGATCCTTGAAGTAGAGGATGAAGCGGTGGACGCGAGAAAAAAGGAAGCCCTTGATGAAAGCGATCAGCTTGCCCTTCGTGGATTTCGGTGGACGAAGAATCAAATCTACAGAGATCAGTTTGAACGTCGAGAAGGGCCAAAGCCATCGGAGCAGACAGGTAATCATCAGCCTTTTCTGATCGACGTTGAGGATCACCAGCTCGGCACTGAGACATGAGCGAATGAATTGCAGCAGTCCGGCGTCGCCAATGTACTCGTGACAAACCGGCTCATCGGCGTGAACGGCATTACCTAGGGCCCCAAAATTTGAGATGACCTTTATCAATTGCTCCAGTACAACCTTCTGCGGAGGTATTAGCTCTCGACCGCCTCTGAAACTGTTGGCCCAAATCCTGCCGGGTGGCCGTTCGGCATTCGTACGTAGTAGCGTGGCGCTTCGTAATGGTTCTCGGCGCTGAACGGCTCTGCGAAATGATCATCAACGAGATCCTGCCTCACGAAAAAAGCTGTGACGCCTGTGTAGTTGCATCCCACCAGGCAGTAACCCTTCTCTCTGCCAAGTTCCTCAAGGGCCTTCAGGCTGGCGCCGAAATAGTTTGTGTAATTCCAGATGCGAGCCGGGTTGTAGGGTATGACGCAGTTGACCGTCTGCTTGAAACTAGCGTTGTACTCGATGGCCACGACGCGCGGGCTGTAACGTTGAATCGCCTTCCAAACCCAGTAGTCGTTGTTGTCGATGTCAATACTCAGCAGATCGAACTTCTCGGGCACTCCGAGTTCTTGGAAGTGCTGTTCGATATTCTCGGCAGTGGTGAAAGCGTAACGCACCTTCAGGCGGCCTGACTCGGTCAGAAACTTGAATTCGTTCTCAATCGCTTCGACGCAGGTTGCGCTGCCATCGATCCAAACACCGTGCCAGTTCTTGAGCAGGCAGTAGAGCGTACAATTCTCCAACCCGTCTCCCACGCCAAACTCCACGAAAAAACGATTGGTGGAGCCAATCCTTTTGAACACCTCCTCGATGATCCCGTCCTCGTCATGTTGGGAGTAGACTTTGAAACCGTGTTTGAGTAGCCGTCTCGGCTCGTTGGTTCGCGGCGCCGCCAGGGTCTGCTCGTATATCAACTGCGAAAGCAAAGTGTTGAGCGCTCCCAACTCATTTAGCGCCTGCTCCTTTGGTTTGCGGATGGTCGCCCTATCCAGAACGCGACGAAATTTCGACTTAAACCCTCGGGGCACTCGATCGATCATGCGACGCATAGCCTGATTTGATTTCAGTTGATTCACCGACTTGTTGAGAAACGTATCCTGCGCCACCGCATCACCTCCCGGCGTTTTGGAGACTTGACCCACCTGTATGACAGAGCCAAAGCAAGAGTGCTTCCATCGCCAATCTGATTCTCAAAGGTCGCTCAGCCAACAAAGCATGATCAGAAGGCTGCCGGCGCGCGAGCCATTCACCAAGTGCGTGTGATATTCAGGCTCATCACTTATCATTCTCAATCATGCCTTGCTCGTGCCGCTTCCCGCAGACGATATGCAAGCCCCAGCACGCGAGGTGCTACACGCAACCCACCAAGTACGAACCGTAATTTCGGACTCCGGTAATATTCGTTCGCCGCCCTCAAAGCTATTACTGCCTGTCGATAATTGCCGGATTCGAATTGCTGTTTACCCCGGTGAAATTCTATATGTGCCCGACTCCGGCGAACCGCCTCGGCCACTGCCCGTGTTTGTGGTGCCGTCAAAGCGAGTTCACATTGAAGCTTCTCGAAAACGTCAATCTGGCTCTTGAACATGCGCGTCATGTCGGCGGACAGGCTGCTACCATGCACGCGGTGTCGAGCGACCACATCCGCCTGGTAAGCCAAACTACCGCCCGAGTGCGCCACCCGCAACCACAAATGCAAATCTTCCGAGCGTACAAACTCCGGATCAAACAGTCCCGCTTTGAGCAATGAGGCTTTGCGCGCCACCACACACGAAGTGATGATGGAACAGTCCCCACACAACAGACTCTCGAAAGTGACCGGTCCCTTTGAAGGAGCGGCTTTCATGAACGTTAGTCCGGGGGGAACTCCTTCACCGATCAGCAAAGCATCCGCATAGATCAGATCGAGAGCAGGACTTTCATCGAATGTCGTCATCTGCACCGAAAGATAGTTCGATTCCCACACGTCATCACTGTCAAGAAAGGCAACGAACTCGCCCTGCGCCTTCAGGATTCCAGCATTGCGCGCGACGCTGGGGCCCAGATTCTCTTGTTTAAGGTAGACCAAACGGTTGATGTAAGGTGCCAGGGACTTCTCGAAATCCGTCGTATCGGGGGAACCATCGTTCACGACAATTACCTCGTACTTTGGAAACGTTTGCGCAAAGACGGATTCTAAAGTCTGAGCTATGAACTCCGCCGCATTGAACGCTGGGATAATCACACTGACGCGAGGCCGGCTTGCGGTTTCCACGCACGCTTCTGCGCTTATATCGCTGAACATAGAGCTTGCCTGACTGCGGATCATCTGGCAGCTCCGGGCTGCCACCGGGGACCAGCCTTTCCGCTGACTCGCTGCGAGTCCGGGAGCAGCACCGCTCCCGCCGGTATCTCTATCTTGCCCTGCACCTTCTCTTCTCTGTAGATGCGCCGGAAACAGACTGCATAACCCACGAGGTAATATATAAACCAATAATAAGGCACTGAGGCGAAAAAGCTGCTCACCATATAGCCAACGAGACTTGCCTGCAGACCCACAGCAAGATAGTAGAACCGCGATCCGTTCGTCGAAAACAAAGTCTCGCGTTCAATCTGGCGCAAGCGGGTGATTGAGGCCGTCATAAACATCGCATAGAGCAGCAGCGCGACCAGCCCCATCTCGGCACCTACTTGCGTGTAAGAGTTATGACTAACCAAACTGCGAATAGATACTTGAGTGAAGTTTCCTATTCCGATACCCCACAACGGATGTCTCAGCGCCACCATAAACGACTGCGTCAGAAGTTCGGAACGGAC
>JBBPIC010000086.1:0-20660 GCA_038040525.1 Acidobacteriota bacterium
ATGCCGAGGACTTCAAGATCTCCTCAAACTAACTTTTCGGGCAAAGCAAGTACAAGCTTTAGCTTGCGGCGTTGGGAGGAAGCTAGTTTACGCTTTGGGAGAAAATTAGTGTGCGTGGTCGCGAAGATGCAACCTGAAGGTTGTACTCTAAACGCCTGTACTCTAAACGCCTGTACGCTATACGCTTGTACTCTATGCGCCTGTTATGGTCCGAAGCGTTGACGGTACTCAGCCGAATTCAGAAAACCATTGATCATGATGCGATAGTCGCCATTCGTCTGGTTCATTGTTTGGATCCAGTTTAGATAGGAAGCATCTGCGGTGCGGCGGAGGTAGCCGAAGTACTGCATAATCACGAACGCTTCGTTGTAGTACCTGGCATAAAGCTCGGAGCTCTCCACCAACTGTCTGAATACCTGCGCTCTCGTCAGTGAACCGTTCGTCAGCCCCGCAATCCACCCTGCCCTGCTCGGATGGGCCGGCAGGCCGACGGTCTGTAGCATTGCATCGACATACGCTGTTGGATCCGTTAAGGCGCCGTACTTGCCCTGAAAATCCGGACGCGTCATGAACTCATTGATGAAAGCTACCTTGTTCGCTTCCAACTGCGCATCCGTCAGGAATCCGTTAACCTTCGAAAAGTCAGTCATGAACCCATCGTAGAGCGGGATCTTTCCCACCGCGGAGTAAGCCCGATAGATGAAGTAGCCTCGCGACTGAAACTCTTCGCTGCGGAAGAACCCGGCCGACACTTCAATGCGATCGCAGGGCGTAGGAATAGTGATCCCGCAGTTGGCCAGCACATTCCGCCAGCCTGCTAAACCTGCCGGGTCCGGCTCTCGGCCCAGGAAATCGATGTAATGCTGGCGGATGAAAAAATCATTGCCATCCAGAGGATTTGGACCATTGACCGATTCATTGTCCTGGATCGTGATGTTAGCAACAGAGATTGGACCAAGAAGAGCTCCGATTGCATTACTCAAAGTAAGGGTGAAGAATTCGTTCCCTTCAGCATAGCTATCGTCCACAATCGGAACGAAGATCGTCTTCGAGCCTTCTCCGGCGGCAAAGCGAAGAGTTCCGATACTGGTGGCGTAGTCGCAGCGTGCGGAAGTAATGCCCTGCGCCACGTCACATGCACTCAACGCTGAGTTGTCGCTGGTCCTGTAGTCAACTGTGGCCGCGCCGGAAGTGTCTCCTCCTCGTGTCACCGTAATCGACGCGCTCCCGACACCCTCTGCAACAATGTAACTCGCCGCACTGAATTGCACCCCGTTTGGTGTTGGTGTGGGCGAAGGTGTGGGCGTCGGAGTGGGGGTTGGTGTTGGCGTAGGCGTTGGTGTTGGCGTAGGCGTTGGCGTAGGTGTTGGCGTAGGTGTTGGTGTTGGTGTGGGCGTAGGTGTTGGTGTTGGTGTGGGAGTTGGCGAAGGCGTCGCTGTTACTGCAACGAAGTTGGCCGTCTGATTGGTGCTGATTAAGTCAAGGTTCTGACTAGTTGGAACAAACGTAAAGCCGACTCTTGACGGCGTTACTGTGTAGCTTCGTCCAGCGGGCACGTTTCCGAAGGAGTAGTTGCCGCTGTCGTTCGTCTGAGCATTCAATACCTTGCCCCCGGTTAACGCCATCGTTACAGCACTCAGTCCTGTGCTGGTGCCGCTCAGGGTTACCTGGCCGCCGATCGTGACCACCTGGGGACTGAAATCCAGTCTCACGTTCTTTTGGAGATTGGTTACGCCCTGGGAATTGAAGATGTAGTTTGCGACGCTGACTGAAACGGTATAGGTGTTGCCGGCCGTCAGCAGTCCAAAAGTAAAGTAGCCGTTTGCATCGGTGGTGGTTGTTGCAGAGGGTGCGCCGGTAAGATTAACGGTCGCAGTCGAGATTGGATTTCCATCTTCATCCACCACGCGGCCAATGATGGTTGGATCGGCAATCTGCGAAATGAAAGCATCGTCGAGTCCGCCGTTAGTTGTTTGAAACGCGCCGGGCGTGGTGGGCAAACCAGTGCGGGCACTGCCTGTCACAAAGGCGTTGCCGGCGTCATCGAGGGCGACGCCGTGGCCGAACTCAAAGTTGTTTGTGCCGAGTCGAGTCGAATAGACCAGCGTGTTGCCGGCCGGAGTAAACTTGGCTACAAACACGTGGCCATTCGCTTGCACCGGAACAATAGGATTCGCCGTCGGAAAATCGGAAGATACTGCCAAGCCAGTTATGTAGGCGTTCCCAACCACATTCACGGCCACGCCCATGCCCCCGTCACCAGGAGAGCTCGTGGTGCTGCCGCCAAAGTATGTCGAATAAACCAAAGCTGAACCCGTCGGATTGAGCTTGGTAAGGAACACGTTTGTGCTAGTCCCGCCCTTCGTGGCTTGGAACGCATTCAGCACCGGGAAGTTTGTCGACGAGGTTATTCCGGTGACGTAAGCGTTGCCGGTAGCATCTATGGCGATTGCTTTCGAGCCATCGATCGTGCTTATGCCAAAAAAATCCTCGCCAGTGCCGGCCAGGTAAGTGCAATAGACGCGCGAAGCGCTCCCCGAAGCGCTCGTGTTGAACTTGGCCACAAAGACATCGCGGCCGCCGCCACCATAAGTGGTTTGAAATGCTCCCGGCGTGGTAAAACCAGTATTGTTGGTGTCAGAGCTTGCAATTCCTGCCATATATGCATTACCCGCCGCATCAACCGTAATCGCCGTGGGCGTGGCGCCGCTAAGCGCCGGTCCGAGAAAGGTTGAATACACGAGCGATGCCTGTCCTGAGGCGTTCGTGTTGAGCTTCGTCAAAAAACCGGTTGACGGTTGCGTCGAGTTAAACGCGCTTGCAGTAGTCGGGAAGCCAGTACCCGGGCTACCCGCGACGTACGCATTGCCGGCGCCATCGGTTGCTACGCCGAAAGCACGGCTCGCTTGCGTGCTGCCGAGATAAGTCGAATAGGCCAGGGTCCCGCCGGGATTCAATCGGGTGACGACGGCAGTGTTCTGGCTGATGCTAACTGGTTTTGTTGGCTGCAAGGCATTCGCAGTGGTAGGAAAATCGGTCGCGAAGGTATAGCCGGTAACGTAAGCATTGCCCGGCCCGTCAACTGCGATATCAAAGAGGATTGCCTCTTCAGTAGTCCCGCCGAGATATGTCGAGTAAACGAGCGCGGTGCCGCTTGGGTTGATCTTCGTTACAAAGCCCGACCGTCTCCCTGGGAAAGGCTGGTTGGAATTCAACGTGGGAAAATTGCTCGAATTCGTATAGCCGGCGACGTAGGCATTACCTGATGGATCTAAGGCGATGCCAGACCCGGTGTCCGTCGATGATCCGTCGAGATAAGTCGAATAAACCAGCACCGGATCGATTACCAGAACCTTAGTCGGATCGTAGCTTGGAATACTGAAACTGATTCGGCGGTCGGCGGTTAAGACATAATTAGCTGCAATCACGCGACGTTCGCCATTTACTTCCTGATAGGCTATTGGCTTCAATTGGCGAACTTCATCGCCGGCGATGCGCAAGACCAGATCGCCTGTGTCCGCGTCAATGCTGACGTCATTGGCGCCGTTGAACGAAATTGCGATCTTTCGAGGATCGGCGCCGGGTGCGACCTCGAAGTCGTACTCGAGGCGCCTTTGGTTTCCGTAGAACGTGAGATCGATCCCCCGATAGAGACGCTCGTAACGGACGCGCGAATAGGTGCTGATGCCTGTCAGCCACTTTGTTCGATCGCGGCCGATGAAGTAATTGACTTTTCCGGGCAACTCACCCTCACCCGCCACTTCGGGGCGCAAATTAGCACCCGGGAATGTCATGCGCAAGACTGATGAAGTTGGGGTTTGGGAGCCGGCAGCCGGGGTTTGCTTCGTTGCGCCTGGCAACCGCTGACCCCTGATCTCTGTCCCCAGGTTCCCTTTCCTCAGCACCATCACCGCCTCACGCGACGTTAAGAACAGATCGTACCCGCTGCCGCGTGAGATGTATTTGACTTGCGAAGCCGACTGGCCCTCGTTGGGTTCGAAATGAAGCGGCAACTTGCCGTACGCGTCCATATTCGGTATCGGGTGTTGTGCCGACACTGGGCGCACGGATCTAACTTGCGCTCTGCCCAGCAGGCAAAGAGGCAATGCCATGGCCAATATCAAAAACGTAGATCTCATTGTCGCTTGCTTATTCATGACTTCCCAACTCCTTCGATGGCATCGAAACAGGCTGCCAGCCCGTTCAGACCTTCGCTGTTTTCACCCCGTCGAAACAGGCTGGCGGCCTGTTCGACGTTTCCATTTACGCCGAGAGCGAGTAGACACAGAGCAACAACAATCCATTCCGGGTTTCCGTGAAATGAACGCTTTCAGCCTCAACCCACCTGTTGATTGTGCGCACCGTTACACCCGCTATTGCGGCCGCCCGTTCCGGCGTGACCATCGGCGTTTCGCTCCCGCACGAGGAGCACCACGCGCGAGTCAATCGATTTCGATGATCGGCAGCGTAGATCACCTCTTCAATTTCAATCGTAATTTCTGTACGCTTTCTGATCACTCCACCTTTGACGGCAGGGCAAGAAACAAGTTGCCACATGCGCTAGCCGGTGAATAGAATGTGGCATCCCGACCCCTTCCCCTGCCGGGTTGCGAGTAGTTTCCCCAAACACCGTGGAGACTAGACACGGGCCCGCAAGAAAGTCTTTGGAAAATTCTTGGAAACTTCTCCAATAGTTCTCCATCGGTCCTATGAGCCAGCAAATAAATCACATATACGAATTCGGCGAGTTCCGATTGGAGACTGCTGAGCAGCTCTTGCTGCGTCAGGGAAAGCCGACTCGCCTCACGCGGAAAGAGTTCGACACATTACTGGTACTGGTTGAGAACAGCGGTCATCTGGTCGAGAAAGACGAACTGATGAAGCGGGTCTGGGCTGATGCCTTTGTCGAAGAAGCGAATCTCGCTCGTAACATCTGGGCACTGCGAAAAGTCTTGTCCGATGACAACGGTGAGCACCGGTTCATCGAAACCGTGCCCAAACGCGGCTACAGATTCATCGCGCCGGTCACGGCCGTGGCGAGCGAGGACACCGGGGTTTTGATCCAGAGACGTATCAGAGCCCGCATTGTTTGCGAGGAGGAAGAGACCTCGGAAGAGCCGCAAGTTCGAACAAAGGCACCGATGCGGACTCACCCGGTTGCGCAGACAACGACGTTAACTCTCGCCGTCTCGCGAAACCGCAAACGCCTGGCGCTGGGAGTATTGGCGATTACCGGCTTGATTGCCGCAACGGCCATCGCCACGATGCTTATTTACAACGCCCGCTCAAGAAACGCGGCAAAAACTATCGAGTCGGTGGCTGTCTTGCCGTTTACCAACCTCAGCAATGATCCGGCGTTAGACTACCTGTCGGAAGGAATCACAGAGAATCTCATCAATCGTCTTTCGCAGGTGTCACGTCTCAAGATCATCGCCCATAACTCAGTGTATCGATACAAAGGAAAACAGGTTGACCCCCAAAAGGTTGGGGCCGAATTGGGCGTTCAAGCTGTCTTAATCGGAAGGCTTGAAGCAAAGGGCAGCGAATTGTCTGTAAGGGGGGAGCTCGTCGACGCGCGAGATGGAAGTCACCTCTGGGGCGAACGCTACGACCGTAGAATTAGCGACCTTCAGTCGTTGCAGAGGGAGTTGGCGCAAGACATGGCGTCCGCGCTGCGATTGCAATTCTCTGGCGATGAGAAAACTCGGCTGACCCAGCACCATACTCGGAATGCTGAAGCTCATCAGCTTTACTTGAAGGGTCGCTACTTCTGGAACAAGAGAACCACAGAAGGAATAAAAAAGGGCCTCGAATGCTTCGAGGAGGCCATCCGTCTGGATCCGGATTACGCCGCAGCCTACGTAGGAGTGGCTGATTGCTACAGCGTGTTGAGCCAATTCGGGCAGTTCTCGCCAAATGAGGTCATGCCCAAAGCAAGGGCAGCCGCTCTCAATGCGTTGAGGATTGATGCCTTGTTGGCCGAAGCCCACGCCTCACTGGCATTGATTGATGAACTGTACGACTGGAACTGGAAAGGTGCGGAAAGGGAGTTCAGGCGGGCAATCGAACTAAATCCCAACTATGCGACCGCCCACCATTGGTACGCGATGTATTTGTCTGCAATGGGAAGACACGATGAAGCGCTGGCGGAAATAAAGAAGGCGGAAGCGCTCGACCCGGTATCGCTGATCACTAATACGAATGAAGGCTGGATACTCTTTTGCGCCCGTAAGTACGATCAGGCGATTCAGAAATTGCAAGCGACGATTGAAATGGATCCGAATTTCGCTAACGCGCACTATAAGCTTGCATTGGTTTACGAGACTAAAGGAATGTACAAGGAGGCCGTTGAAGAGTACCTAAAGGACGAGACCCTTTCGGGAACGAACCCGAAAGCTGTGGAGAGACTAAGAGTGGCTTACGCAACGTCAGGTTGGAAAGGCTACTGTCAAGAAAAACTGCGGCAACTGAAAGATTCCTCAACGCGTGGCTATCTCTCACCAAAGTATTTCGTGTTAACTCACTTGCAACTCGGTGATCTGGAACAGACGTTTAAATGGCTCGACGAGGCTCACAAGGAGCGGGTCGAGCTGGTCTATCTCAGGGTTGATCCCAGATTCGACAGCCTTCGCTCTGACCCGCGATTTGAAGAGCTGCTGCGGCGCGTGAATCTTGGTTCGTGATTCTCCGAACCGATACGAATGTTGAGAGTGAAGTACGCCCAGGGCGACATTGAGTACAGGCGTATAGAGTACAAGCTTGAGCTTGCGGCGCTCGGAAGAAGCTAGCTTACGGTTTGAGAAAAGTTAGCGTCCGGGTCGCGAAGACGCAACCTGAAGGTTGTACTCTATACGCCTGTACTCAAGACGCCTTATCTAAAGCGTCTGTTACGGTCCGAAGCGGCGGCGGTATTCGGCTGAGTTTAGGAAGCCATTGATCATGGTCCGGTAGTCGCCACCATTCTGGTTCATTGTCTGGATCCAGCTTAGATATGACGCATCAGCAGTGCGGCGGAGGTAACCAAAGTACTGCATGATCACGAACGCTTCATTGTAGTACTTGTTATAAACCTCAACGCTCTCAACCAACTGTCTCAACACCTGCGCCCTCGTAAGTGAACTATTCGTCAACCCCGCGATCCAGCCTGCTCTGCTGGGATGGGCTGGTAGGCCTACGGTTTGCAACAGCGCATCAACATAGGCTGTCGGATTATTGAAGGTTGAACTGTACTTCGTCTGAAACTCCGCCCGCGCCATGAACTCGTTTACGAAGGCCACCTTGTTCGCTTCCAACTGGTCAGCAGTCAGGAACCCACTCAGCTTCGCAAAGTCTGGCCTGAACTCGTCGTAAAGCGGTATCCTGCCCACCGCTGAGTAGAAGCGATAGATAAAATAGCCACGCGACTGAAACTCTTCACTCCGGAAGAAACCTGCCGACACTTCAATGCGATCACAGAAATTGCCGTTGGCGTCTTTGCCTGAAGGCGGACAGTTGTTTAGCACATTGCGCCAGCCGGCTAGACCCGGCGGATCAGGTTCACGGCCAAGGAAGTCGATGTATTGCTGGCGGATGAAGAAATCGACTAAGTCGATCGGATTCGAACCATTCACATTCTCGTTGTCCACAATCTGCACGGTTGTCGCCACCGTGGACCCGAGTGTTACTCCAGTCGGATTGCTAAGCGTAATCGTGAAGGTTTCCGATCCTTCGGCATAAGAGTCATCGACAAGCGGAATGAAGATCTCCTTAGCCCCTTCACCGGCGGCAAACCGCAACGTGCCAATGCTGGTGGCGTAATCGCACCGTGACGATGCAGCGCCATTGTTGACGTTGCATTCGTTGAGACCTGCTGTGTCACTCGTAGCATAGTCGACTGTGGCTGCGGCGCTGGTCGATGTGCGAGTTACAAGCACGTGTGAGCTGCCCGCGCCTTCGCTGACCGCGAAACCACTCGAAGCGAACTGAACACCGCTCGGTGTCGGCGTTGGAGTCGGTGTCGGCGTTGGGGTTGGTGTCGGCGAGGGTGTTGGTGTCGGTGAGGGCGTTGGAGTTGGCGTTGGAGTCGGTGTCGGTGAAGGCGTCCCCGTTGAGTTAACAGTTAGGCATGGTGAAAATTCAGAAGTATTCTTTTGCGGATCTGTGGCCGTGCTGTTGACGGTCCCGCTAGTGATGTTTTCGGGAAGCTCCAGTGGAAAATCAAACTGCGCATCACCATTATTGTTTGTCGTCACATTCGACACTTTACCGGCGGCCAGTGGGCGACTTGTTTGCTGATTACTGGAGCACTGCGGGTTGGCACTGAAATACCAGTGCACCGTAAACGTGGCATTTGCTCTACTGTTCAGAGAGCCACTGACCGTGACGGCGACTCTAGCATCGACTCCTCGAGACTTAGCAGAATCCACTTGCGCTGGAGCTGATACCGTGGTCAAAAGCGGGAAGTTTTGGTGAAGGTTGGCCTCGTCAGGAAAGGGACCCCCGGGTTTATTTGGCGTGATGCCGGCAGCTCCAAGATCAATTCCAAGGGCGCCATTTGAATGAATCAGATTTGAATCAAGGGCAATTTGAAAGCCGGGCGTGCCTGTGGTGCTTACATTCTCGCTGACGTTTGGAATCCCGACTCCGTTTCTGTCATTGCATGCAATCAGGTTGTCCTTGATTGTGTGGGTAACCTGGGTGATGTCTACGTGGATGCCATCCCGACCGTTGGCGACGCAGGCAGTTCCCAACGCGTTCGTGCCAATGTAGTTACCCTGGACCGTAACGCCAACACCGCCAAAAAACTTGTCAAATTGCCCGAGGTACACTCCGTAGCGAACATTGCCGGAGACGATATTTCGCGCCTCCGGAATGGATCCACCGATGAGCGTCCCCTGCGCCCGTGCTACTGATATTCCATCAGAATTGGGCACGGCCGCTGTTCCGCTTGCGTTGGTTCCTATGTAATTACCCTGGACAAGATTTGGAGTTGTGAAGATTCCTCCGATCCCCACGCCATTGGATGAGGCAAAACGCGCGTTCCCGGAAATCACGTTGCGAGCAGTAGCTGTAGTTCCACCAACAGTACTGCCATTTACTGTTCGGAGCGGCTTATCCGCGTCCTGACCGACCAGTGACACGCCGCCGCCGCCCTGGTTTGTGATCGCTGTGGAGCCCGAGGCACTTACCCCGATGTAATTGCCCTGCACCAAATTACCCCCGCTGGGGTCGCCGCCGCCCGTATTATTCGAATCCAAAATAAATACGCCGGCGATACCTCCATTGGTGATCACATTCCGGGCCCCGGCCACCGTCCCTCCTATCGTGGTATTGGTGGCGGCGAGAGTCTGAATACCGTATGTGTCAAAGGTTAGCAAGCTGGAGCCGGAGACGTCGGTACCAATAAAATTGCCTGAAATCCGGTTTCCAGATCCAGTCACATTAATTTCGCCACCAAAGCGGCCTCCGCCAGAAATCAGGTTCCTTGCCGACAACACGGTGCCGCCAATGACGTTATTAGGAGAACGATCAATCGACACTCCTTCTCTGGTGCATGAGAAAGAAACACAAAAGCCCGCCGTGCCCGCCATGTTGGTGCCCAGGTAATTGCCTTCAACCATGTTGCTACCTAGATTTGAGCTTATTAGTACCTGAGCCTGAGGAAATCGATTGATTACAAAACCGCGGATAGTTGTGTTTCCGGTCGAGACATTCAGGCCTTCAGAAGAATTGACTCCCACAAGTTCTATTATTGGGGTACCGGAAAACCCGGGTTGGGTCGTTGCATCAATGGTTACCGGATCCAGTATGCGGGGAAGCAACGAGGCCGGCGTTATGGTTTGAGCTCCTGAGCCGATGCTGAACGTGATCATGTCCGCGCCGGCATTGGCGTTTGAGAGATTGATTGCCTCCCGCAGCGTACAGTTCGCCGGATTGCAAACTCCATCGTTCGTGTCGGCGGTGGAGTTAACCACAAAGTTCTGAGTCGCCAGAGTGTGAATCAAGGTTGGCGAGTCTTGTCCTTTTTGCAGTACCACCAGATCGGTCCGTGCATCGCCGTTCAGCCGCATTGGTAACACGGCACTTGGCGTGTCATTAATGTTCAACGTCGCCGACTGAAGTGAACCTGTGCTTTTCGACGCTTGTGCTGAACTGCTCGGTGGATGCTCGGCGTTTCTCGCCAGGAGGTGGATCTGATTATCAGCGCCATCCGTCACCAGCAAGTCATCAAGTGCCCCACTTGAAACGCGAGCCTTAATAAACTGTTGACCCCGGGGCCAGGTGTGACTGCTCAATTGCTCGCTAACCAAGTTTTGGAACTTTGTTGACGCAACGTTGCGGTTCGCCGAATGAACGACCCGTGTCGATCCGTCGTCCATGAGCAAGGCCACCTCAGTCTTCAATGCAGCCCTGAATGCGCCTATCGCTATCGACTTGACGCCAACCTCAAACGATAACTTCGCAATCCTGGCGGGGCCGGCCTCTGCTTGTTGGGAGGTGTCTAACGAAAGCATGCGATCACGGCCTTGCACCACTAATAAGTGAGGGCCGGCGGCAACTGCCAAATCAACCTCGCTGCTTTGGTCCAGATACCCCAACGCCAGCGAGCTTACAGTCGCAGACATCGAAAAGGCTTCGGGCGAGCTGCGCAGCGCTCCCCGGGGTCCCTCAAAAACCAGTACTTGCGCCCCGGCTTCACTAGTCACGCCAATAACCACATCATCCAACCCATCCCGCCGGTTTACTTCACCCGTGATCATCGCGGTGACGCTTCCCGGCAGTGGAATTGCCCGCGGTTGACTAAGGCCGCCCCTACCATCTCCGGATAGGATGTGCAGCGCATTCTGCGTGCGCGACGCCACCACTACATCCCAGTGGCCGTCCCCGTCGAAATCTCCGGCGCCGATGAAGACAGCAGCCACGGGCGCGTCGAAGACTCGTGCTGGAGAAAGAAACGGCGCATCCGTGAAGGTGCCGTTAGTCTTGCGTTGTGTTGCTTCCGGAGCATTCGGATAAATCGAATCAACATTGCCGCGCAGAAGCGTCACGAGTCCCTGACCGTTGTAGGAGTAGCCACTGATTAAATCAGGCACCCCATCCTCGTCGAAATCAGCAGTTGCCAGACTCAGCGGCTCCGCCAGCTTTTGCTCCAACCCCCAGCGCAACTCTTCCGGCCCCACATACGCGGTTAACAGATCGTGGCCATCGCTCAGATTGATTGTGGGATTGCCTCGCCCCGCCGCGCGGACGCTGACACTCTGGCTCAGCCGCGCCGGCTTTGCCGGTTGATTCTCGTCGGGTCGCTGGGGAGCTTTTTCGGAAATAAAAGCACTAACGAGGAAAGGAAGGAGGCAAACACTCAGACTCGTTATCAGAGCTACTGATCCAGCTTGAGTGAGCCGCCACCATTGCCTAGACTTCATTCTCAAATACTGACCAGGAATTTTGGTATTACTCATTCTAGTCTCTTTTCCAAACTTCACTCTACGATCATGATTCGCTAAGAGGCGTGCAGAGTACAAGCTCTAGCTTGCGGCGTTCGGAAAAAGCGAATCATGTGATTGGAAAGACTAGCGTGCGTAGTCCCGAAGAAGCAACCTGAAGGTTGTACTCTGAACACCTGTTAGTGAGACGTGATTACAGGCGTATAGAGTACAAGCTTTAGCTTGCGGGTGCTGAAGAAGCTAGCTTGTGTAATTGAACGGCGTTCCATGATCGCGAAGACGCAACCTGAAGGTTGTACTCTGAACGCCTGTTAGTCACGTATCATGAAGTCAGTACCACCACGCGGTAGCGGGTGGGCCGTTCGCATTGTTGATTGCCAATTACCAAATGCCGATTGCTGTCTCGGTAAGACCAATCGGCAATCGGAAATCGGCAATTGGCAATGTAAGAGACCCACCCGCTACCGCGTGGTGGTACTGACTTCATGACTTCAAGGGCCGAAGCGGCGGCGGTATTCGAGAGAGTTCATGAAACCATTGATCATGATGCGGTAATCGCCATTTGTCTGGTCCATTGTTTGGATCCAGCTTAGATACGAAGCATCAGCAGTGCGGCGGAGGTAGCCAAAGTATTGCATGATCACAAAAGCTTCGTTGTAGTACTTGTTGTAAACCTCTGAGCTCTGTACCAGCTGTCGCAACACCAGCGCTCTCGTCAGTGAACCGTTTGTCAGTCCCGTAATCCACCCTGCCCTGCTTGGGTGAGTTGGTAAACCTACAGTCCGCAACAACGCATCAACATAGGACGTCGGATTATCGAAGGTTGAACTGTACTTCGTCTGAAACTCTGGCCGCGCCGTGAACTCGTTGATGAAGGCTACCTTGTTAGCTTCCAACTGGTCAGCCGTCAGGAACCCACTCACCTTCGCAAAGTCAGGCATGAACTCGCCGTAGAGCGGAATCCTTCCCATCGCAGAATAGAAGCGATAGATGAAATAGCCACGCGACTGAAACTCTTCGCTGCGGAAAAACCCGGCAGACACTTCTATCCGATCACACGGCGGAGGAACAGTTGTGCCGCAGTTGTTCAGCACGTTGCGCCAGCCCGCCAGGCCTGCAGGATCAGGTTCACGACCCAGGAAGTCGACATACTGTTGGCGAATGAAGAAATCCACACCATCGATTGGATTAGGTCCATTGACCGCTTCGTTATCCTGGATCGTAATGTTTGACGTCGTAATCGAGCCAAGGGTCGCGCCGGATGGACTACTCAACGTGATGGTAAAGGTTTCATTTCCATCAGCATACGAATCGTCAACGATAGGGACGTAAATTGTTTTCGAGACTTCTGCCGCCGCGAATTGAAGAGTGCCCGAAGTAGTCGCATAGTCGCAGCGCGAAGACGCGACCCCATTATTAAACTCGCAGTTCTGGAGGGCGGCGGTGTCTGAGGTGGCGTAGTTGACTGTAACGGCGCCTGCCGAGTTGCCGGTGCGGTTAACGACAATGGCCGCGCTGCCTATATTCTCGCTAACTGCGATACTGTTACTGCTCAGATCCAGACTGTTGTTCGCGAAAACCTGATAGACGCTTCCATTCGAAAGCGAGACCACATACACGTTTCCATCCGGTCCAGTTTGAATGTCTGTTGTGACTCCAAAGTCGCGTCCAATAACCAGGCTTTCACTTTCCGCGATGTCAAACTTATCGGTATTGTCTGCGACGAGGTCAGCCAGGCGCGAATCTGTGAAGGAGAAATGTTGCCGATCGCTAGACATTCTAAATCGGAACAAATAACCATTGAGCAAAGTTGGGCGTGAGGCCCCCACAAACATGTTGCCGTCAAACTGTTGCCCCAGCGCGCCTCCCCTGACGAAACCGATTGGAGACGGGGCCACTGCATACTTCCAACTAAACTCCGGGTCAGTGTATTGCGATCCCGGAAGCAAATAGAGACGCGCCAAAGCTGCCTGAGGCGTATCTGCAATATTTCCTGGCGGCCACCGCAATTGCTGAAGATTGCCGGCGGCGTAGGTTAATTCGATCGATTTGAATTCGGCGATCCTGTTGACCGGACCCATAATCTGCACCCAGCCACCGTTGAATCCAGGCCTTACCTTGTTGATTTCGTCAAAAGCATCATCTCCGTTTTCCTGAGTCCAAAGATTGCCGCTCAAATGATCGAAAGCCATGCCGAACCCGTTTCGCACGCCATACGCGAAGACCTTTTTGATATTGGCGGCCGCTGCGCCAGTCAAGCCACTGCTTACGTTGAAGAAAGGATTATCTGTGGGCGTGGTGCCATCGTCGTTGAGGCGGAGAACAACACCAGACAAATGTTCATCGTCGGGTTCCGGGCCCCCAAATTGATCATCGGGCACTGGGCCACCACTGGTGATGTTTTGCAAGAGTCCACGCCGGCCGTTATCACCAAAGAGTATGTAGAGCTTGCCGTCCGGTCCAAAGCGCAAGACTCCGCCATTGTGGTTGCCACGCGAAGGCTGACCAGCATCCTGTTGCAACGCCCGCAGACGAATCAAATTTCGATCGAAGGTCAGACTCACGCCGTTCCATCGGTAGCGATCCACTCTTTGGCCCAGCACGGCCGTCGCATCGACGTTGGTAGTGTCGGCGCCAGTATTGCTCTCGCTCCAGAAAAGATAGACAAAACCATTCGAGGCAAATGTCGGGTGCAGCGCAATGCCGAGTAGTCCGCGTTCGGACGCCGAGTTGACTGCGAGGTCCAGCACGGCGCCCTGTAAGACGCCGTTAAGTATTCGCTGCACTTTCCCAGTCGCTTTTTCCAGGATCAGGAAATCGTCCCCGCCCAGAAACGCCATGCTGGTAGGTTGGTCCAAACCACCGACAACCGTTTTCACCGCCAGGCTTGGGTCCAGCATCACCGGTGAGGCCGCAGCAGCCTGAATCAATATGGTGATTGCTGCAGAATTGTTGGCCGGTGCGAAGTCTGTTTCGGCCGAGCTCACTGTCGCAGAGTTCGCTAATTGGCCCGGCGTCGTGGGCAACACGACGATCGTTACAATTGCCGTCGCGCCTGACGCCAAATTTCCCAACGCACAATTGACCGTTGACGTGCCGGTGCACTGTTGGCTCGGAGAAGCGGAAACAAAAGTAACTCCCGACGGCAAGTTGTCGTTGACTATGACGTTGGTCGCCATGGCTGGGCCATTATTGACGACGGTCAGTCGATAGCTGAGGTTTGTCGCTACTTGGCCGGGATTCGGCGATGCTGCCTTGCTTACAGAGAGATCGACACTTGCGGGACTGATTACCTGCAAGCCGACCTGCGCGGTGTGCATGGTGCTTCCGCTGACGCCGTTAATGTTTATCGTCGAGTTACCCAGTGGGGTCGAGACACTGGTGTTGATTGTCAGTGTCGACGTCCTGGAGAAGGCATCTGTAACATTCACCGATGTGGGATTGAAAACTGCACTCGCACCCGCAGGCAAACCTGTCGCGCTTAGGTTTACTGTACCGGTAAAGCCCGCGAATGGCGTTATCGTTACCGAGTACTGAACACTGCCCCCGGGCGTTACGAATCTCGATGACGGGGTCGCCGTGATGGCGAAATCCGGCGTGCTGGACACAGGGGCAGAAGCGACAAAGGTTTTGTAAATGTAGTCTCCCGAAGTGTTGCCATCATTGTTGGCTTGGTTGCCAGCCGCGTAAAACGTGACTGGTCCTACATCAGTCGCAGGCGCGGTCCAATTAAAAGTCCAACTGGCTCCATTTTGCTGACCCACAAAAGTTCCGGCAGAAGTGTGCTCAATGTATTGGCGGGCCCCACCGGGTCCCTGGTTGTTCAAAAGCTGCGTAAGACCGTCGACGCTCTGGAGATCTCCCGCCTTCTCGTCCGATGTATCCAAAACGGTCAACTCGAATCCCCAGCGCAGTCGGGTGGGGTCGGAGTTGGTGTGCGTAACTGTTATCGGATAGGTTTGGCCGGGAACATATGTTTGAGGAGCAGTGATTGAAATATGCCCGGTACCGGCATCCGCGGGAACATGGCATTCCGCGCAAGCTTCCGGTTCTTCGCCGGGAGCGCCCGTGTATCCCGCAGGCGGGCCCGCAGAGAATGAATGTACGGTCCTGGTCGCATCGTGATCTGAAAGTAGGAACCCGAAAATAGCGGCGAGTAGAGACGGTAGGATTATCAGTCGCGCCTTTTCAAAACTTAGATCTTTGCGAGAGTTGGGCATCGCGATTGGTTAGGTTGCAGCCGGGGCACCAGCGGTCCCGGGAGTGGGCGCCATTACAGAACCGAGCGCGGTAGCGCCGGATCCCAGAGTCTACTTTGAACCTTGAGCGTCGACCATACTCGATCCTAACTGAAGTTGCCTCCAGCATCCGGCGCTACCGAGACTGTGTGAAACACCTGCTTTCAGCGCCAAAGGCGCGAAATGTGGAAGCCTGGGCCATCGGCCCAGGTGGGACCATTCGAAAATCTTCTGAGCGCTGAAGGCGCGAAATATGGTTGACCCCTGGATAATGACAACTATTTTCGAACGACCCGTACGTATTTCGCGCCTTCAGCGCTTCCAAGAATTAATGAACCTTTACCTGGGGCGCTGCCCCAGGCTGTTACATTTCGCGCCTTTGGCGCTGAGACCCGGGAGTTTTCACACAGTTTCTACCGCGCTCGGTTCTGTAACGGCTAGCCGCGCCAACCCAGAGTACTCGCTCCTAACTAAACTTGCCTCCAGCATCGGGCGCTCCCGCGCTCGGTTCTGTAACGGCTAGCCCCGCTGCCAATCTTTCTGACTCTTTTTCAAAAATAGCCTAGCGAGAGATCGCTAGGCTATTTCAAATTACGAATCCGGCCCCAACCCAAGCTTAAGCCAGGAAACCAAGATTAGGAGTCGCAAAACGTCCGATCAACGGAAACACTGCCGGTAGATCGACCGATGACAGGCCGTACCACGTGGCCAGCGTGGCAGCATACTGCTCCACGGAAGTTGTCGGTATCCAACGACCGCGAGGATTCGAACCACCATCAGTATCATCAGGTCCACCCAGCGCCAACGTCGGATAAGTCCCATAAAGCGTGCGACCCTGAACTGAACCTCCGACGATCAGTTGGTGGTTTCCCCATGCATGGTCGCTGCCGACCTGTGCGCCGGAGCCGGCGGGTTGAAGCGTACGTCCGAAATCCGACATGGTAAACAGCGTGACTTTGTCCTGTAGACCAAGTTCAACCGTAGCCGCATAAAATGCACTGATGGCCTGGCTGACCTGAGTCAGCAAATTCGTTTGGCCACCAACCTGCGATGAGTGAGTATCAAAGCCGCCGATTTGAGTAAAGAAAATCTGCCGCTTCATGTTGATACCTGCCGCAGGGTCGGTGCAAGCCTTGATCAGCAATGCAACTTGCTTAAGCTGGCGGGCGATCGACGTATTGGGAAAAAGAGTCGTCAGGTTAGGATTCACGCTGCTTAAAGCAATGTCTGTTTGCATGGAGCTTGAACGAATTTCACTGGACGCGTTGACCAGTTTGAAGTTGTTGTCCAGCGTGCGTAATTCATTGAAGGAGGCCTTGCGGGAGCTAACGTCACTGCCCGAAGCACCGGGAGCGTCATTGAGTACGAGGACATTGGCTAACGAAGTGCCCGAATCCGCAACCGCAAGCTGCCGCGTGTCTACCCCGGTTAGAAATAAATTGACACCTGCGATCGAAACATTCCTTGGGAAGGTAGCCGAACCATTTAGAGCCACGATCTTATCCGCCACCCGTCCTCCCCAACCTGTCTGGCTGACTGTGTTTGCGATTGCCGTCTGAAACAACCCAACCTGATCGGAATGTGAAAACAGTTGCAGCGGTTTCTTGCCGGTGCCGTTCTGATAAGTGGATTTTACGAGAGGTTCGACCAAAGGTCCGTTGTTGCAGAGGACAGCCAGCTTGCCCGAATTAAAAAGCGTTTGCATCTCCGGCATGTTCGGATGAAAGCCGTATGAGCCACCGCTTAACGGTGAAACCGGCAGCAAGCTGGCTTGCGCGATGGCCAGGCCGGCCGCGCTACGAGCGTTAGCGTATGCAGTGTATTGATCGAGTGAAACGAACGTGTTATTGCCGTCGTTTCCGCCGTTCATAAAAAGGCATACCAGCGCTTTATAGTCGGTGGCAGCCTGCGGCGTCAGTGCATGAACGACGCCAAAGCTGTCAAGACTCGAAGCCATTGCCATGCCGCCAAGCGCGCACGCGCTTGCCCGTAGAAAGTCTCTGCGTGTTGTTGCCATTGTCTTTATCTCTGTATGTCGTACTGCGAAGAAGTTGCCACCAGGTAGACCGCCGCACGCGCCCGTTTTTGATGACGAGTTGTCAGGTTAGAGTCGTTGATCGCATTCATCGCGGTGATGATCGAGGTGCGCATCTGCGGATTCATTGTGCCGTGTAACAACAGTGCGTTGAGCGCATCAACGACCTGGCCGTCATTTGGATTTACTGCCAGGGCTTCGAGGTTTGCGATGTCTATTGAGGTGCCGCGAGGTCGATCGGGGCTGGCCGCACTTGGAGTCGTGTTCGCAGTCACGCCGCTATATATGAGCGTGTTTATGTTGTTCGCTCGTCGCAGCGTGGTTGAAGTAGAGAGTATGCCGAATGCCGGTCCCAGTATTTTGCTGCCAGGAACTTCGTAGCCGGGTTGGTAATAACTAAAGACCGTCGCCGGTTGGAAGATGGGCTGGTCCAACGTGCCTGTAAAATCGGTCGAGGACCTGGAGCCCAAGACCCCATCGCTGTTTGAAAGTTTGTCAAACGACTTCACGTTGAAAGCTCGCAGGAAGCCGGTTATGTATTGGGCGGGTTCCCGTAACTTTCCGAAGTTGGGGTCGGTCTTTACATCACCACGCGCTTCCGGATCGAGAAGGATCGCTTGCACAACCGCCTTGAGGTTGCCACGCGAATTCGTCGAACAGTTCGCAACTGGATAGAGAGCATCGCAGGCGTCGTTGAAGACTCTGGCGACGCGCTCGACGTATGCCGGACTGGGGTTGCTGGTCACCAGATGCTGGATTAGTTGCTTCCCAATAAATGGACCAACATTTGGATGGTTGAAGAGGTTGTCCAGCGCGGCCGTAAGGTCAGACTGTGCACACTGCGCATTCGTGTTCGGGGACACACAGGCCGGCACGGTGACGCCGTTGAGCAGCGTCTTTGCCGCGGTGTCGTGATTGGTCCCGCCGCGCGGCACCATCGGGTCACGCCAGTTAGCCGTGCCCGGGGCTATTGCTCCGGAAACAAAGTTCCAACCGGTGAAGACGCGGGTAAACTCATTGACATCCGTCTGTGAATACGAAGCGAGCGGCGCCCCCTGGGAATCACGCTTCGGAGTGCCATCAAGGTTAAGCTGGTCCGTTCCAATCGCAAACAGCTGCAATATCTCTCGAGCGAAGTTCTCGTTGGGGCTCGTCCTGGTGCTGAGCCTCATGTCGAGATATTCACCCATCGCGGGAGTAAGAGTGCTCTCCTGCAACAAGGTGCGATAGCTGCCAAAGGCATTGCGATCGAGCGGTTGCAGGTAAACCGTCATCCAGCTCGGGCGATTAACCTCGCTCGCCGCGGACACAACGATGATCTGGTGCAGTGCAAAGGCAACGCGCTGCCGTAACTGATCCGGACGGTATAAGGCGCTTGAAAAGAACGTCCGGTGCAACGGATACATTGAAAAGTTGTCGCGAAGGCAAACATTTTGATTGTAATTAGGAACCGAGGGGTTAGTCGTTGGGCAAGCTGACCCATCCTCCGCAGGAAACGCAAGATCAGCATAGTTCGATCCTTTTGCGACATTTTCTGCCGGCAGGGTAAATTGCTCGTCGAGGTAAGCCCTAAACCCCATCGCCTTCACGCGGGCCACTTCCGAGGGGGTCGGTCCCCAGGAGGCCTGCTCGAGAAATCTGACTGTGTCGGCATCGGTTGCGATCCCGGTATACGTATCTGGCGTTAATAGGGGATCTGCCGGAGGAGGTGTCGCCGGGGCCGGCGTGGGAACTGCGCCCAAGTCGTCCGGCGGGCCGCCGCCCAGTTGACCTATCGCCATGCGCACGCGATTACTCGACACCCCGTGTAAATGAATTCCGAGTAACACATCTCCCACCGCTGTCAGGTCGTCAGCCAAACGTACGATGAACATCGTAATGCCAGGGAAACCAGGAACCTGTCCTTTATATTCGACCCTCAGCGGATAGCGCTTCCCTGCTGCATCCTGAACATCAGCCGTAAAAGCATTCACGCCTTCGCCCGCTAACAGTTCAACATCCGTTGCGAAGATGGCAATGCGGGTGCGCGGGTCCGTACCAAAGGCCGGCGATTGGGTAACCGCGAAGGGTTCACCTCTAAAACTCACCGACTCCAACGCGATTGCTCGCGTGGAAGTCGCTTGACTCAGCAGAACGGGCGCCTTGGGCCCTGCTGCTCGAATTGAACTCGCGGAGCCGCAGAGCACACTAATAAATGCCAGAAATGTAAGAAGGCGCTTCAACGGACGGCGTGGCGAACGGGTTGTCATTAAGATAGGCTCTCCATCACAGGTTTCTGCCAAAAAACCGATCACAAAAACCGGCAAAATGTGAGGCTGATTTCCCAAAACTTGATTTGGTGGAGGGGCCACCCGGCAATTCCAGGTTCGTGTGACTATACCACTTGCGATAGCCCTCGGGTCAACAACTTTTAGACGGGCTTGATGGGGATAAAGTCGAAAGAATCTTATCGCATGTGCTATCGCGGATTTACTACCAAACCGAGCGCGTTAAGCGCCGGATGCTGGATACCTCTTGCATCCGGCGCTACTGAGGGTGTGTCAAAACTCCGAGTCTCAGCGCCAAAGGCGCGAAATGTAATAGCCTGGGGCAACGCCCCAGGTGAAGGCACATGAAATTCTGAAAGCGCTGAAAGCGCGAGATGGTTTGGGCGCCACATGCACGCCTGACTTTCAGTTCGATCCTTCCGTATTTCGCGCCGTCAGCGCTTCTAGATTAATGGACCCTCACCTGGGGCGTTGCCCCAGGCTCTCACATTTCGCGCCTTTGGCGCTGAACGAGATCTCACGAGGAAAAGTTAGTGTTGTTTGGTGGGTTTTCGTGGATCGTATTTACTTATCTTCTAAATTAGGGATTACTGCCAGTTTGACACTCAGTGCTTTGCTTGCCTATTATCCCTTTACTTGTCGGGGCGTGGCTCAGCCTGGTAGAGCGCTCGGTTCGGGACCGAGAGGTCGGAGGTTC
>JBBPIC010000180.1:0-1706 GCA_038040525.1 Acidobacteriota bacterium
GGAGTTCTTTTCGCTGTCCCACCGTCGTATTAAAGGAGAGCAGATGCACTCTGACGGTGCGACCGGGGGAAGACACAGCGTAAATCAGACGACACATCGAGATACGGGCCTCCGCGCGAGCACGCGGAGCCCGCCCGCTGAGCTGCCAGCGGCCAAGATTTCTGATGTCTTCCGTGCTCAACTCAGTAGATGGCGGGCGAACACCAAGAGGTTGAAACTGAGGATCGACCCCCAGACATAACTCTGGAACGACGACCATGACTTCCAGGTGCAGCGATCCAGCCCAAAGACCCGCTTCAGAAACGAGATGTTGCCCTCCATCCCAGCTCGGAAGTCGCGCAGCCGTTTGTACACCCAACTGCTCTTGACCATCGCGCTGACCTCCAGTCCACAACGCTTCGAGAACGCCACATCCTTGACCCCAAGGGCCTTAATCTCACTGAGGTTCACCTTCGAAGCAAAACCGCCGTCGAAGACGATCTGCCGGGGAGGCCGAGAGTAAACCTCGACTTGGCGCTCTACCATGGTCTTCGCCAAAGTGGAGTCCGCAGGGTTGCCTTGCAGCACCGTGCAGTCGAGGATCATCGAGGAGGCTCCTCCGGTCAGGCAGATCTTGTGGCCGTAGAAGGTTTCGCGGTGGTCCTTGCGGATGATGTCGGTGTGATCTTCAAAAATCGACACGATCTTCTCCCCGGCCGGCACGCTCTCGCCTACCAGCACTCGGCGCCGGCTCTGATCCATGACCCGCTGGACCAGAGGCAGAAAGTGGTCGAGATTCTCGGTGATTGCTTGCGCGGCGAGAGCTTGGCATAAGTCCAGGTTTTCCCTCACCTGCGCAGCCTGCAACAGATCGCGAGCTTTCAACCCGCATCCGTAGACTTCCTGCGTGACGACCAGCAGATCACGGTAGGCCCGCTGCCGATCCTCCGCCTTCTTGGCATGGACGATCTCTTGGCGGCGCCGCTTGGCGCGTCGCGTCCGATTTCCGAACTCGACGTGCTCAGCACCGAGCAGATTGCGAGCCCGCGCGAGAAGACGGGTCAGCACGCGGACACCGTCCCACAACAGCTCGGAGTCCCAGGGCTCATGAATGTTCGACTCCACCACGGTGCAATCGGTGCGGACGGTCCTGCCGGTCTCCACCTTTGCCTCTTGGGCGGCACCGACGAACACGCGGTTGATCGCCTCCAGCGTGGCCGGCTGAAGCGCCTTTAGATTGGCGTTGAGCGCCGACTTCGACGGCAGCTTGTCGGTGATACCCAAGCGGCAGAACGTGCGATAGCTGCGCGAGTCGGCAAGATGGAAGGCTAGCTCTCGGTAGCTGAAGCCGTTCATCTGCTTGACCACCAGAATCCGCAGAACTTGCTCCGCGCTGAGGCCTCCCGTACCGCGGCTTGCTTGCGGCGAGGCGCTGGCGGCACGCAGATCTTGCAAGACCAGCTCCGCGACCTTAGGATGCTCGTCGAGAAGACGAGAGATGACTTTCAGCTCTTCAGCGTGGTCAAGCTCGAGCCAGTTCTCGCGCAGGGTGTATTGAATTTTGTGAGCTTCGCGCATTCGGGTTGGCCTCTCTTCCTGGTTAAGCTGCCTAGAATCAAGGTTTTGGCGAACCCCGACTCTACCGGCTCAGCCAAGAAAACGCCAGCCCGAATGCGCCTTTAAATCCTTCCTCTTCTTTAGCTTACAGGACCCAGGACAGGAACTAG
>JBBPIC010000087.1:0-20334 GCA_038040525.1 Acidobacteriota bacterium
CCAGAACTTCGCTGGAAGTATGAGAGCGGCGGTTGAGTGTTCTCGACCCCCACGGTCGTGGGGGACGTAATGTTCATCGGTTCTTGTGCGGGCAACTTTTACGCTATCAACAAGACCACGGGTCAGGTGCAGTGGAGCTATGACATCCGCAGAGACGGCAAGCAGGTGAGCTTCCACGGAGACCCGTTAGTCACAGATGACCTGATCCTCATCGGCACCGATCATAACTGCGTACCTGATGGTATAGGACACGTTTACGCTTTCGCGCGAGACACTGGAAACGTGCGCTGGAAGTACCGTGCGATCAGCGTCCCAACGGACATCGTTCGACTCGGCTCAAATGTGTACTTCGGCAGTTTCCAGGACCAGTGGTCCTCCGTCGATCTTCACACCGGGCGCTTGAACTGGAGTTTTTCTACTGGCGCAACTAATGAAAACTGTGACGCGATCAAGGCACCAGTTACCGACGGAAATCGCCTGTTCATTGCTGGCCTGGACGGAGTCATCTATTCGCTGGATGCCTCCTCCGGTCGGGTGAGATGGAAGCGCAAGCTCGCGGCCGCTCCTTCGACGGGCCTAGCCCTCAGGGACAAGACTATTTATGTCGGCACAAACGATCAACGTATCTATCGGCTGAACTCAGAGACCGGCGCGGTCATATCCGAGCTAGTTGTCGAAGCAAAACCAGTGGGAAGGCTGGCATTCGCCAACGATTCCCTGTTCATGTTTTTGGAGAACCGTTCTGAACGGGTCGGTTACATTATCTCCGTAGATTCCAAGTTGGCCGGCGTGCGCTGGAAACAGAGATCATCGCCTGACTGGGCCTCCGAGCGCCCTCATCTATGGAAGGAATTTGTCGTAGCCGGAAACTGTCGTGGTGAATTGGCTGCCTTCCGAGTTAGCGACGGTGCGCCGCAATGGAAACTCAGCCTCAAAGGATGCATTAGGAGCATAGGCAGTTCGGGCAATATGTTGTTCGCTGGCGTACAGGAAGGAACCATCTCCGCCTACGAGCTCTCACAGAAATAGTAAGGCGATTAACTTTGAGGTCCAGTATTTCTATGTGGAAGGCCAATCCTCTTTGTTGGGCTCGTCACCTTCGCATAATGAATCTAACTGCTCTTTGCGGTGCGTCTCCTTCTGAATGGCGCAATCGTGATTCGGTTTTCGCCCCACTCACGAGGGTCTAACTATTTGAGGTGCCAATTTGGCATCTCACAAACACTATCAACAACCCCCCAAAGGAATTCCAAGTGGCCAATACGTGGACACAAATAACTGAACGTTACGGGTATGCGATGGTAAGGAATAGGAAAGAACCGGAAAACCCTTGAAATCTCTTGGTGGCTGCAACTTTAGAAAAGGCAATTACTTACGTTTTTGCCGGTAGTCCGATTCGCAATGCGGAGGCCAGGAGTTCGACCCTCCTCTGCTCCACCAATAATCCAGCCGCTTTCAATCACTTACAAACCGCAAGCTCACAGGTTCTCTTTTTCCCTTGTGACGCCGTTGTGACGTGGCATAAAGAAATCCAAGCGCGAATGATTCATCTGAGTTTGGCGCCGTGAGAGAAACCCCAGGAAAGTCGTCGTTGCCGCTATTCATCCCACAGTCTCTCGCGAGGAAATGGGCAGACCCACAGCCTGCACTGCGGAGGCCAGGGATTTGAACTAAAGTGCGTTTTGCCTAGGATTTTCGCTCCGAAATCGTATGGGTTGTGTGAAAGCTAAGCCTCGCAACGCGGAGGCCTGAGACCTAGGTCTACGTCCGATCTTGTAGCCCGATTTATCCTTGACTTTCCAATGTAATGGGAATGGTGTCCAGCAGTTCCCAACACGGCTGAATTCCACGAGTTCTCGCGAGATTCACCCGATTGCTGTCCCCATAATCACCTTCACGCTCCTCACTTCACTCCGACACGGTATACGTAACGAGCAGTAGCAGGTCTTTGATACTGTCGATCGGAAAACTGCTTGCGCTCGCGCCGAGGGTCCATGATCCAGCGCTTGACGCCTCCTGCTGTCCTCGCCATGAGATATTGGGGTGAAGGAGGAGGGGATCGGAGGGCACCGCCCGCGGCCTCATCTCCACTAGCTGCGCCGGTGCCCCGGCGATGGGTGGCGAGATGATGATGGTGGCCAACGTAACAGTCTTGCTCGCGATGGCGAAGACATGAACTTCCTCGATATTGATCTCTGTCGCTCCGCGAAAAACAAACGGGAACCGATCACGATCCAGCGACAGAGGAAGGTCGACATTGCCGGTATTGGTCACCAGATCAGTGCGGAACTTGTACCAGGCGTCGGCTAGCTCGTAGCGCAGCCGGAACAGGCGTTGCAAACGGGGAGGTTCGCCATCGGCAAGAGGCCCACGCCACCTCTGGAGCGACTTTCGCGCTGCGGTCGCGAGCGGTTTGCCGCCGTCTCGCGCCGTATAACTGATCCGCATGATCACGTCGGAGAGTGTGTCGAAGTCAAACGCATTGCAATCCCTAGGCAGATCGATCCGCCATCGCGAAATTGCGCCGGTACCTTCGAACGGCAGGTAACGATCGTCGCGGAAGTTAACTTCGAACATTCCCGAATCGTTTTGGCCGTGACTTGTCGCGATGCTCTGGATCGAGCCGAATTCGTGATCGAAGCGCGGATCGTTAGGAGAATCCTGCTCGGGATAGTCCGGCGCCGCGCTCGATTTCGCACGGAGCCGACTGGACAGTTGCGTCAGCGTGCAGTTGATCGCGGTGTACGGACCGGCGACGCATGGCAGCGTGAGGCTGACGGACTTGAGCCGACGGAAGTAATGGCCCGGATAATCGGCGTCGAACATTTCCTCCGGCAGATCGAAGGTGCAACTGCCGGTGTCGCGTAGCGCAATGAACGCTGCGGGATTGTGAAGCACTAATGAGATCTGACGAGTGATTTCAAGCTCGCGCCGCGACGCTTCAAGGTACGCGGCGTCGAGTCGTCTGAGGTCAAGGGCAAGTTGCTCGCCGGCGAGCAGGCCCTTGCGTAACCCGTCCCAATATCCAAACTGAATGTAACTGGACGTAGCGATGCCGGTCTCATAGCGATAGCCACGTTCAGCACGCCGAGCCATGTCGTAGGCCAACTTGTACGCCTGGTAGTAGACCTCGGAAATCTTCGAGATCATCCATGAATAGAGTTCCTCGTTAGTGTATTTGGTTTTCAGAACCTCCTCTACTTTTGAGGAGTTCTCGATCTGGAGTTCCTGGTTGGACAGCTCCTGGGTGGCGATATCGATGCGGATGTCAGCGGCGACTAGCTGCTGGTCGATCTGGAGCAGTTCCTTCGAGGCGATCTTCGCCTGGTGCTGCCACTCCTCCATGCGACGCTCATGGCCGCCGGTAATCCCGGCGGCGCTCGCGCCAGTCTGGGCGGCCTGAGCGATGATCGTGAACTCCTCGCCCAGGTAGTTGATGACGTCACCAATAGCACTCCCACCGGACTTTGCCGTCGCGTGGGCGCCCATTCCGGTCGGGCCGACGTCGAAATCCGGGATGCTGGCGGCCGACGAAGCGGCCAATTTCATTAGGCCGCCAAAGGCCTGCAACCCAGCCGCGATCAGCATCCCCTCGAGTTGAATTTCTTCCCATGTGTTTAGCTTCTCCCGCGACGCGTAGTATTCGTACCGCACCTCGACCGTTTCACGGGTCCTCTCCAGAGCCACCTTGGCGGCCTCCGCCTCAGCGAGCTGCCGCATACGTACTTCCTTTACCGCCTTCAACAGCGTCTTCTCGTGCGTCGCACGCAAAAGCGCCAGCACTTCGCCGTCACGCTTCTCGAGCGCGGCGAGCAAGAGACCACCGAGCGATCGCACTTCGGCACACAGTTCATTCGCTTTCTGTATCAACAAAGGAAAGCGATGGTTCCCCCGGGGCGCGCCGAGATCAGATAGGACGCTTGCGAGATCGAGTCCCGCTGCTGCGGCCCGGACGAGCAAAGCCGGATCGATGGGCGGCTCGAACAGCGGCAGTTGGCGTTCAACGCCGGCGATGTTCATGGAGTGCCGAATCTTGAACAGGCGGTCGTCGACCGTGTCCCAGTATCCGAGCAGCTTGTCGTTTGACGGGACACAGAAGTAAAGCGCGCGCGGCCGGCCAATGGTGTCTTCAGGCGTATTCTGCGTTGCGGCGGTAAACGCAGCAGCGGTGGCCGGCTTAAGGACTGGCAGGTGGCTGATTCCGAGCATGGCCGCGATCTCGCCGCCATTCCCCCCACCTCCGCGAACGTAGAACGGGAACAACCCCTCCACGTCGACGAGAAGGTTCGACAGCGTGTCCAAGTGATCGCGCAGTGTCGCGTAGTCGAGCGGCTCGACGTCCGTGGTCGGAGGGATGCGCTCGGGTCGCGGACCGAGAAGGTGGCTGGCGAGGATGTAGAGCTGTGTGGCCTCGTTGATCGACTCGATCGTGTCTCGCGCAAAGAGTGAATCGCCCCAGGCAATGAGATTGTCGATATAGCGAAAGACTACCGACTTCTGATAGGCCGAGGTTCGTAACGCGGCGATCCGGTGCGGGTTGGCCGGGTAGCGTAGCCACTGATTGATCTGCGCCTCCATCCTGTTCTTCACGTCTGCCGGGATCTTTGGGTCGCTGAGGGCTGTGCAAAGCTCCTGCGCGCTTTCCAACTCGTTATTGAGCCGGAAGGGCCTTACTTTCCAAAACCGCTTGGGTACGTCTCCGGTAGAATCAGTGGTCGGATCGAAGATGTAATGGAACCAGTCTTGCGCCTCCTCGTAGCGCTGGTCCTGCATCAGGCGGATGGCGATCAGGAAGGGCGCGTGGAAGAACAGCTCCCAGTTGTACAGTGCGTAGGCCCCGTGAGGTCGGAAGTCGATGTCGTAGGGAGAGTAGGGAGACTGAACAAACATCTCATCAGGATCGAACTTCTGGGCAAAGTGACCGTTCTTGCCGCCATCGTCGTCGCCGCCCGGGCTCTGAGTACCGACGCGGAGGAGGCCAGGGATGCCGTCACGATTAAGGTGCCGGATCATAGACAGGACGAAGGGGTGGTGGACGGGCTCAAATCGATAGATTGGGTCGAACCGGAACGCGAGAATATCGTCGTCGATCTGAGACGACGGCGCGGGAAACCCGGGGGGAAGCCACCGGGAGAGGCCATCCGATTCCATCCCGACCACAGTGTTCACAGGCCCGGTTTGCGGCTTCGCTTGGGTCTCCTCCTCATCCTCTTCAGTTGTCTCGAGCGCCCGCAGCGCCACATGGCAGTCAGCGCCTTCCGAGATGAAGAACGGGCGCAGGCTGACGCGTTTGCCTAACCACTGCTCGCCGACGTAGACCAAATCGTTTGCCTTGCCGAGGAGGTCTTCGATCTCCGGTAGGTCGAGTCCCTTCTGGTCACTGGTATCCACGCGGAAGCCGTTGAACCGCGGCCGGCTGTGCTCGGGAATGAGCTTGCTGATGTCGGACGTGACGCTCAGGTTTTCGGCGTCAATCGAGCGGCCGTCAGCGGAGAGAGTGAAAGCCCCGATTTTGTACTCATCACCTGCGCTGGAGTGGCGCACGACTCGAATGCTTAGGCCGTCGCTTGTTGACAGCCAGAATGTGTGGTCGCTCCGCTTGCGGAGGCTGGGAATGGCCAAAGCGCCCTCCCCTGCTTTGAAGCGGTCCACGGCGTCTTTGAGGGCGTCGTATTCGACCTTGGCTTCATCTCGCCTCTCGCGCCACGCGGAAAGCTCGTCGTAGATTCCGTTCAGCTCGCTCTGCTTCGGGCTGTCGATAGACTTCTGGTAATACTCTCCGGGCCATTCGTAGATGTCGTCGAGGAATCGTTCGAAGCTCCGATTCGTGCTCTCGATCCAGTCCTCAAGCTCGCCCAGGTTGTACAAGCCGGCGATGAACCGAGGCTCGAGATACTGGTAGACAAGGATCGCTGCCCAGTCCTCGTCGTCGGGAATTGAGTCGATGCCATGGAGACTCAAGATGCGCGTCAGTAATTCCTGCCTTAGCTCAACAAGCTTTGGCCACAGGATCCCGGCTGTGGCCTTGGCAATACCCTTGGCTAAGTCATAGCGGTTCTTCAGCTCGCGCACGTCGCGGTCGATCTGTTTCTCGACCGTCGGGTAGAGATCCATTTCCGCGGTGGTGATGAATCGCGCCGAGTCGACACAATCGGTTGAAGCTTGCCTCGGCGACCAACGGCCGTCGCGGTAGGTCGACCAGGCGAGCCGGATCTCCCAGTGGGTAAGCGTCGGCGGTGGCGATTCTCCTTCGGTCGCCCCAGGCTGCTCCGGCTCCGGCTTTTCGGCGAAGATGGCCCAGAACAGATAGAGACGGCGATCGTGGACTGCCAAAATAATGTGGACGTCGCCAGACTCTCCCTCGGTTTCGATGTCGAGGTCGATCTTTTCCCACGGGGTCCACTCGAGGCCGTCGATCAGGCTGCGATAGAAAAAAACCGCTGGGACGCCGGGCGTGCGAGCGACGACGTGGAGGATATCGATGTCCTTGCCTGTGCCGGCATCGTCAGTCTCCTCTTGCCAGTGGACGGCGCAGATCTTCAGACGTGCTACCTGGTCCAGCTTTTCGAGGTAGTTAACGAAAGCCTGCTCGACGTGTGAGTCGTCGAGGGGGCCTTGCTTCAGCTCAGATTCCAGGTCTTCAAAAAACGGGCTCTTGCCGTCGCGCAGCTCAGGCTCGATCCAATTCTCCGGGTAAAGCAGAATCTTCCGGTTAGCCTCCCAAACTCGGTAGTTCTTGCGCCATGGCCAAAGCTCGGCGTCGATGGCGTCGGGCTTAACGTGTTCTTCGAGCCCCAGCAGACAGCGCTGGACGAAGAGCTGCACCGAAGATATCGCTTGCTTGATCCGCGAAGTCTGGGCAGAGGCAGACATCTCCACGTCAATGAGAAAGTGCTCGAATAGTTCGTTGGCGTCGCGTGGCGGCCGCCCGTGAATCTTCATGCGCGGCAAGAGGTGAGCGACGAGGGTGATGCGCTGGGCCTCGCGAAGCTTGTCATTTAGAGTGCGCGCCACCTCAAGCCACTGCGTTTCGTCTTCATAGCGAGCGCGGACAGCCTGCACGACTTGACGAGCGATCCTGGGGGTCGGTTCCTCTTCCGCCCAGCCACGAAGGGCATGCGCGCCAACGCCGGTGCGACGCGACAGTTCCAGGCAGCGTTGGAGCTCGGCGAGCCGTAATCCGATATTGAGATCGCCGTTCGCAGAAATCGGTCCCGCCACGCGGGCAAGTAGACGCGCGATGATCGCGTCTCCTGAAAGCGTGGTCCATTCCGCCGTGTCGACGGCCCCCGGGCTAAGCAGCGGCTCGACGGCTGCAGCGTCCCAGCCGCTCGCTTCACAGAGCCGCGTCAAAGCGACATCGATTGAGGGGAGCACGTTCTCGAACACGTCGACCAGGGTGGTCTCCGTCTTCGGTAGCGCCCGGCGCACCGCAACGTAATCGACGATCTGTTCCCACTGCTTCATGTGGTGGTCGGCTCTGGTCTTGGTTGTCATGGGTAGGTGCCGAAGCTGGAAGCCAGCGAACGGTCCGTCGCCGTCCTCAAGGTACGCCACTTCCTGGTCCGTCAGCCCAAGGCCCTTAATGAGCAGCGCGGCCTTGTGTAGCCGTCGCCACACGTGACCGGGACTCGGCTCCGCATCGTCAAGCGCGGCAATCCCATTTGAGTCGAACAGGTGTTCGGGCCCAACCGGAGTAGTCGCCGTTGATGACGACAGCTTCCAAAGGAGTTCGAAGCCGCCCGCAGCTGTGCCTCCGTCGTATTCGATTTCGAAAGACGTGAGCATGCCCGCGTTCAGTGGCAGTGTGACGACCCGATCGACGGTGATCGCGTGGTTGGCATCGTCGAGTTCAAGGATTTCCCATGCGAACGCCTGCCCGTTGATTCGCAGGCGAGAGACTCCGTCAGTGCGTAGCACGAAAGTGTGCTCGCCGTCGCCGAGCGGCATCAGCCGCCCGGTCCAGCGGGCGCCTCGCCGCCGCGAAGTTGTAGTGATGTGCAACTCAATCGCCTGCGCTGCGCCAGTGAACGACGTGCCCGCGAGGCCCGGCTGATCGAAGTAAGTGGCATCGAGCCGCCCGCCCGACAGGTCGAGAAAAGTAGCGATGGCTGGTTTGCCGGAGTTGGGGATCCAGTCGACGAGAAGACGGCGGGTGAGCGAGTCCGACAGGCCGAGGGCCCCGGCCACTACCGAGGTAACGGCCGAATGACTGAGCGAGTCACGCAACCAATGGGACAGGCGGTTGAGCACGAACATCTGGTTCTCGATTCGACGCGCGGCCTTCCCGTCCTCGGTGCCGGCGTCGGGCGTTGCCAGGATCTCTTGCTCCTCGCCGTTCAGGTAGGCGCCCAGGTAGTCGGAAAGAATGCGCGCGCGCTGCTCGTTACCCAGCCCCCGGGAGGGATCGAGCGCGTCAAGGATCGACGCCACAATCTCGGGTGGGTGGATGAGCGCCAGCCGGCTGGTCAACAACGCTCCCTCGGGATCGTCGATGACCTCGGTTTCGTGCCGCACTGCGCGCAGTGCGGCCCAAATACTCTTAAGCGACTGGAGCACTTCGCTATCAGAAGGCGCCGGCCCTTGCGCGGGGCCGACTGTATGTCTGAACAAGTACTCGAGAGTAGCTACCGAGAAACCCGATTGCAGTAACTTGCGCGAAAGTTCCTCAAACCGCAGCGTCGAGGCCGGAGAACCCGGAGCGAACGGATTTAAGCCGGTGAGGTCGAGCAGGCTGACCATGTCCGCAACGCGCATTCCGATTCCTTTAGCGAGAACAGCGTAGCGGTGAAGCACGCTCAAATTGTGCAGCGTTAGGGTCGCTGTTTCGCGATCCTGAATGGCCTGCGAGGCGAGCGCGTGAGACCAAATGCGATCAAGGTCTGCCTCGGAGATTCGGAGCGCTGCCAGAATCGTTGGCACGTGATTGGCGAGCAGCTGAGTGTTGTCCGCGAGCTCGTGCTGACCGTTGGCCGGCTTAATGTTTGGATCGCCGGCGATATTCAAAGTGAACTGCTCGGTGTCCTCGCTGGAGGTGACTGCACGACTTTGGAAGAGCTTGAGGTAGAGCGCGTCAGTGCCCCACGTATCGAAGTCCGACCAAAGCGACAAAAGCAACGAAAGCGGACGATCGATCTCAGATTCGGCGCGCTTAATCAGGGCAAGTCGGAGGAGCGTGCCACGATCCAGGATTGGACCAGGAGCGTCCAGGCCCACTGCGAAGATCGCCCGATCCAGATCCGCGATGCTCCACCCGATTGTCCGTTGCAAACGAATGAACCGGTGCAGGCGGCTCCACGTGTCCGTAGTCGCGCGGATGACGTGCGTCGCGTCGATTTTGCAATCCACCGGTGGTTCCAGCTCCACGCGCCTGGTGTCGTCGTGTTGGAGCGGGTTCACGAAGTACGTCTTGACCAATTCGACCAATTCCTCGTAACTCACCCCAGTCCGCGCGAGGAGCTCGGGAACATTGGCGATCATGGTCTCCCACTGCGCCGCGTCCTGACCATCGAAGCCGTAGCACTGAGGCACGGTGTGGGACGAGTCAATGCCTGCAATGAGTTGGAATGAAAGCGTCGAGAGTCCCAAGGTCTCGGCAGCGACTCGCTCCGCGGCTGACAAGCTGCCGGCTCCTGACCTGGGACCGAAGATGTCGAGCACATCGCGATAACTCGTTCCAAGTTGAGCCAAGTAGCCGCGAACGACGGCGAGCGGGCGGTGAAAGGGAAGCGTGAACGGATAGACGTTACCGGCCAGACGTTGGTATACGCCGTCGCGCACGTTCTGAGGAACTGCGCGAAGCTCTTCAGCGGAGAGAGCGCCTGAGTCGTAACTGAAACGGCGTTCATCCGCATCATCGCGCGTGGCGATGTAGGTCTCGAGAACTTCGTTGACGAGATCGATATAAGGGAGCGTCGTGTTGGTGTTGGCGCAGGACAGCTTGAGGTACTCCAGGTCGCGGCGTCGCTCAAACAACCAATCTGCAGCGCTCTTTTGCCCGCCGTCTTCGTCCAGCATGTGAAGAAGGTCGACGAAGTATGCCGCCGGACCGTAGGCCGACTGACAGTCGGTGCAAGCGCACCAGGTCTGTTCGCCGAAGAGCACTGGCCAGGAGGCCGCCCCGGGCGCGTCCTCGCTGCTGCTCGTGTTGTCTCCGGCAGCCGCCTTGATTAAGAGGTTTCGCAAGCCCTTGCGGTCAGCGGTGGGCGCTTTGGTGGTCGATCCACCGCGGACTGCCCATGGACTCACGTCGAGGACAGTCTGCGCCAAAGTGGTGAGGCCGATTTGTGTGGTTGCCGCAGAGCGAGCGGCAATGGTGTGGGCGCGGCGCGCTTCTACCTCACCGCCAAGTAGATCCGAGTAGCGTTCGACAAAGCGCGCTGCTGGTACGCGCGCGATGCGGAAGGCGGAGTCAAGGCCGTCAGCCATTAAGGGTTCCACTGCTTCGGCCTTGCGGATGATGCGGAGCACGCGCTGTGTAGCCTTCAAGTGATCGACGACCGGTCCGCGATGTATCTCCGCGACGCCATTGAGCACGCCGGGCTTGCGGGCCAGGTAGATTTCGACAGACTCGCGCTCCAGATCTAGATCGGTGGCATCTGAGAGCACGCGGCTGGCGGCCTCGCGCACAGGATTGCGACCGCCGCCCTGTGCGGTCGCATCGAGAAGAGTGGGAGCAGGCACGTGGCGGAATGTAAGCGCCTCGCGCCGAAACGCGGTCCATTCAGCGCGCGCTGCATCCTGATCCGCTGGCGGGATGTCGCCCCAGGCAGGTTCGTCAGGAAGCTGTTGCCGGGGATCGAGGCCAGGATTTGCCGCCAGCAACGTACGCAGCCGACTAGTGGCGATCGGATCGCGAGCGCGGCGAGCCCTCGTGCGCAGGCGCTCGGTTGGATGGACGCGGTGGAGTGCGCGCTGGATACGTGTCAGGTGGCTCTTCGTGCGATCCTCGATCGTAACGTCGGTTGGACCAGGAGGGACACCGGTGAGAAGGAGAAACTCCTGCCAGTCTGCATCTTCCCAGCGCGCCAGCTCACGCAGCGAGCGAACCCGGCCAGCCTCGCGCAGGCGTCGCATTTCCGAAAGAGCAGGGAGATGGCCCTCGAACAACATGGCGAGGCGCAGGGTCAACTCCATATCTTGCGCGGCGCGCTCGGCGAAGACCGGGTCCTTGCGCAGTTTCGCCCAGAAGCTGTTGATGGTGCCGGTGCGCGCGAACCAGCGTGACAGGAATGTGGTCTGGAGTTCTCGGTTCGAGAGCGACGTAGCCAGAATGTCGCTAAGAGTGGCGTTGGTAACGTCCTGGCGGGTGCGGTCAGGCACGGACAACAAACGCGTGACGACAAGACGTTGTATCGCCGCAACGATCGCGTCGACCTTTTCCGCAAATGTCGCCGAGACGATGTTCCGCGCGATGGCAGTCTTAATTCGTTTTCGGTGCAGCGAAAGAGGAGAACGCCCGAGTGTCTCCAACCCACCTGCGTGACCCATGCGGCACAGACCGTAAAAGATCTCCGTTGGGATCACACCGTTCGTTTCGCGATGGAGACGGACGGCCTGTTGCGCGAGCCGCGCGAGGTTCGGCTGAATCCGGGCCGCGCGGGCCGCGAACTCGACGCCCTCCGCATCAAGTTCAGCAAGCTCAACATCGCCACGCCGCAAGACCGGCGCGAGTCGCTCGAGTATTTCCTTAAACTCCGACTGCTGCGGCGCCGCAACTGCGCCAGCGCCAAGATCCACGCGCGCCGTCGCGGGTGCGTCGTGCATGAGCTCCGACTCGAGCGGAGGAGTATTGGGGTCCTCCGGCGCCAATCTGACAATCAAGTCGGGTTTGACTTTGCTGCCGGTCGGCATGCGGAAGCGGATCTCATAACGTCCTTCGCCGTCGGTTCTCGCCTGCCCGATCTCGGTGTCCTTGAACCCGCCGCGCTCGAGGTTGCGATCGAAGGCGCGCACGGTGCGTCCCGCCAGCGGCCTGCCATCGATGTCGCTGGTGGTGCCGCGCACCAGTTGCTGGGCCGGTTTCACCTTGCCGTCAGCGCCGTCGCGCGATGTCTCCGCCAGCGGAATCTGCTGTTCGGTCTTCTGGGCTGTCAGCGGCCAGACCACGCGCTGTGCGACAGGGATCAATTTGTCGCCGTCGAATACGCGAAAGACGACTGCTGGTCGTCTGCGGGGCAGCAGCTCAGCGACGTAGTCGCGCTCGAGACGCATCTCGAAGTTGCCACGCTCGTCGGCGACGGCGACATCGATGAGGTCCGGGCAGACACCGTCAGAGTCCCATGCTTCGATGCGGAGGCCGGCGACGGAGCGAGGATTGGCGATTAGTGTCGCTGAGAGGATGTAAGTTGTAGACATAAGTCTCCTCAGAAGGAGTCGAATAGTTCAAACGCTTAAGTCACTCAGACAGATATGGACGACCAGCAGTCCCCGGATTCAGCCATGATGCGAAGGAGCCTTGCCTATACGACCCCGCTATTTAACTAACAGGACAAGTTTGTTGTAAGAGAGCTACCTCACTCCCCAGGTGTTTACTTTTCCTGTCCTTATTGACCCTATTAAATTACCTGCGATACCAAGATCATTGAGTATTTCAATCAGAAATTCTTCAGCATCCTTCTTCGTCAGCTTCTTCCCCGACGTTCGGGCGGCATTAAAGAAATCTTCCCAACGCCCGTTGTAATCCCCCTTGACATGAACTCCCTCTCTACCGATATGCTGCTCAAACTTAAGTCGCATCACATAGTCGTCGACATGTATCCCTAGTTTTTGGAATTCCTCAAAGAACTTCTGAGGAAAAACATGATGTAGGTGAGTCTTAAACTGATAAGCAGACTTAACTACTTTGGTGGCCTTCGTTCCACCCTTGTGTGCGGCATTGATTACCTTGATTTGTTTCGAACCTTTTTGAAGGCTCTTCTTGACTGCTTTTCCTCCGGCCTTAGCGACGTCTCCAATAACCGGAACCCAAGCAACGGCAGCCATCCCCAAATTGAACCATAGCAAACCAGATCTTGGCTTGTTGGAGACTTTCCTGACGGCCGCAACGGTGTCTCTAAAGTCTGCCGCTTGACCAACAAACGGAATCACTCCTGTGCCAACGTTTATTAATGTTCCAGTCCATGTTGATTTGCCCTCGAAAAGGTCACCCAAGACGACCTCGTTGTATATGTCCTCCTTCTCAGATTCTGCTGGTGACGGTGTTGCAAGCTCATTCGTACCGGTGTCAACCGAAGCGGGTGGCGAGGGTTCAACGGGAACCGGTGTTGTGCTCTCGGGTTCGGCCGACGCTGGTTCAGTTGGCGTCGCCGGTGTCGTTGGTTTCGCCTTGATTTTCGGACCAGGAGATGCGGACGAACTTTTTGTTCGGGGCTTGCTTACAGGACTAGAAACCTTTACTTCGGAATCCCACCAAGGTTCACAGTTACCTTGCCAGTCGCACAATTGGGCACCTTTGCTCTGGGTGCCGCTAGGGTCGGAGTGCGTGGTCGGTCTGCAGCAGGTATAGGCGTAGAGGTTTGTGCCGTCGAAGATGCCTGCGGGATCAGTCTCGGTCCACCTGCCTAACCAGGGCGCGTAGTAGCGCGCGCCGTGGTAATAAAGACCAGTCTCCTCATCTCTCTCCTGGCCGGTGTAGCGGTAGCGCTTGGGGCTGGTTTCAATGCCGTTCCGCGTGGCCTGATAAGAGGTGCTGCCGTAGGGATAATATTCTTCGTAGGAAATCACAGCGCTGCGCTCGTCGAGTTCCAAACAAGCCGAACCAAGATGATTGGCGAATTGATAACGCGTCAACGTGCTTGGCAAGCTACTGGCTGGGGCGTCAACGTCTACGGTTTTCGTCTCGACGAGCGCGATGCGCTGTTTGTCGTCCATGATATGCAGAGTCTCGCGCTCGAGCGTGACGCTGCCAGCAACATCGCGTTGGCGAAAGATCTCAATACCGTCGAGGTAAATGCGTTCTTCCTTAATTGAGCCGCCTGGCCGCTGAATCACCTTGCGCACTCGCTCTCCGGCGGCGTCGTAGACGTAGTAAGCCTTTTCCGCGGTGCCTCCACCGTTGACGACCTGTTGCTGAGCGGCTCGCAACTGGTCTTGGAAATCCCATTCCATCACGGGAAGGTGCGGCATCTTCGTCATGCTGCCATGTGCGTCATATTCATACTTCGCCGAGAACTGACCATCGGCGTCTCCCGGCAGACTGGTGCCTCGAAGGCGATTACTTCCTTGTTCATAGTCGTAACGCCGGGTCCAGCCCCCGCCTAAACGCGCCTCGTGAATCATTTGCAGAATGTTCCCGACGGAGTCGTATTCGTAACGCTCGTTGTAGTTGCCCATCGCGTTGCCGTCGCCGGGGTGGGGGAGATTCATGCGAAACGAGTCGTCGTGGTCGATTTGCCGTGGAGGTTTTAGTTGCTTGTCGGCGGTTTGTCCTAGATGTTCTCGGCCGCTCGCACTAGTCAAGCGATAGATCGCGTCGTATTCGTAGTCAGCGCTGGGCTCGACTCGCTTATTGCGGAAGTAGACGACGTTTTGAATGTCGGCGTCGTCACGAATGTGCGTGATATTACCGACCGGGTCGTAGGTATATGACAGGTCCTGGACAACTTGTTCGTCCGACGGAAAGCCCGCGCGATTTGTCTTCAGATGAATTAGACGGAAGGTGTCTTTGTCGTATTCGTATTCCGTCGTCGTGCGGTCAGCGTACTCGATTAATTTGCGTTGTCCCTTAGCATCGTAATCAATGTTGATAACGAACGCTGTCACGTCGTCTGCGCCGCGCAGATTCACGTTTACCTGCTGAAGTAGATTAGCTTCATTGTAACTTGGGCGAATAACGCTCGGCGGCGTGGTCTCGTTGTGTGGTGTGGTCAATGCCACGGGACGGTTAAGGGCGTCGTAGCTGGTACTGCTCGTGAACGTCTCGCTTTCAAGAGCGGGCGCGACAAACCAATCAACCTGGGCCTTGTAATTCTGAAGCAACTGCCGTGTGCTACTAAGCAGATTGCCTTTGAAATCATATTGATCGTTTGTGATCACGCCTGCGCCGTCGAATTGCTGAAAAACTTTGCCACGCAGGTTGCGCGCCTTTGCCGCCGCATCAGCGGCAGGATCATCGGGTACCGGCTCACCATAGCTGGTACGCTCAACCAGACGGTCGCCACCGCTGCCCTCACTCACGAATAACCGCACCGGGCGACGAAGCTCATCATAAGTCGTACTGATTGTGTGGTTGCGGCTGTCCCACAAACGGATCGGTTTCCCGGCGACGTCGTTCAGCATCCACCGTGCTCCCGCATCCATGCTGACCTGTTGAAGCTTGCTGCCGAGCATGTCGTAGTCATACGTCATGACCTTGCGGCCCAGCGCATCGGTCACGGAGCGCTGATTCCCTTCAATGTCCAGTTCGACGCGTGTCTCGTATTTGTGGGCAGTACCGTTGTCGGCAATCGTCAGGAATGTGCGACCCAACGTATCGAGATGCGCGACCGTTGACGTACCAGCATGCGCCGCTGCCTTCGTCGCTGCCTCCTTTTCGTGAGCGCCCAGCTGACCGCCTATGCGATCCAGGTACCAACGACTCTCCGCTTTGACGGCGCCGTTTACATCCCGCTCAATGACCGTGTCGTTCTCATCGAACGTGATCTGCTGCCAGGGATCGAACTCAACTTTGGAGAATGTCCCGTTGGGCAAATCGGTGCGGATTAGTCGACTGAGCGGGTCGTAACGCAGGATCGGCGTAACACCAACAACGACGAGCTTCTCTTCAGTTTCGTATTCCGGCGTCGCACTAAAGAAAGGCTCATACTTTTTGACCGGATTGCCCTTGTTATCAAAAACGACTCTTCCCGTACCCACCCAGCGCAATTCAGGCGACGTGTCTACTTCAATTACATCGCCCGCGGAATCGAGTTGCCTCACCATGCCCGGCTCGGCCTGAATCTTCTTCATCACCTCGCGCCCTAAACCATCGGAATAACTAAACGATTCCTGCCAGCGTCGGTTGGCGGCGCCATGTTGCTCGCGAGCGAAGGTGTGAACGAAGTTTGGACTTCCGTTCTGCATCCAATTGAACAGATCGTATTCGAGCCTGGTAGTCGGGTCATCGAGGGTGTCTCCCGATTTCTCCGGATCCGTTTCATCTTTCTTTCCCATCACTGCCGTCGCAGCAACCATGCCCAGCGCGTCAAAGCCCACGGCGGCTCGGTTGTTGTTTGGGTCAGTAACCTGTGCCGGCTGCAGCGCGCGATAGTCATTCAATGCCGAGACGATGTTGCCCAGCGCGTCTTCTGTTTGAATGGTCAGCAGGTCGTGGATGTCGTGCGTCGCCCGCGAGACATTGCCGAATGGATCTTCGGAGCCCTGCGGTAAGTAGAAATGCTCACGCGCAAACACCGGGTCTTGCGTGATGGGATTGGGTGTAGGTTTGGGAACGGGAGAGAAGAAAGTCAGGCCGGAGGGAATCCACAACGCGCCATCGCCGTCCAGGTCCTTATATCCGGCTTCAACGCTAGTGAGCAGCGTTGCCGCGCTGGCAATCTTTTCGCTAAACACATCGAGCAGTCCCGGCGTGAATGCCATTTTGTAACTCTCGTATGGAAGTCCGAGCGATTCGATTTCGTCCAAAGGCAATGGGCCGCTCAAATCATTCTTGAGATACAGGGTTCGCACTCGCTCGATGAGGCGTCTTTGCCTGCCGATCGTCTCCGTTTCCTCGTAAGCCAGTTCGGTGTCATACCGTAAGTCGAGCTGATCCTGATTTGGCTCAATGAAATCCGCTGGAGAAAAGATCTCGCCATCGGCTGGAACGAAGCCGGTCAGTTCATAGGTTCGCGTCTCAACGGACACGCCGATGCGATACCAGTCGGCTTCGTCAGCTTTATTTTTTACTCGATTGTCAGTGTAGGTGATGAGCGTTTGCGTCTGCTCAGACGGATGAGGCGGCTCATTGACCGCCGCAGGGCGCCGCGGATAACCGACAGCCGCAGACTTTAGCGCGTTGCCAAACTCATCAACCTCTAAAGTGACTTGGTGAGCGATGCGCGGATCATTTGGGTTGCGTTCGTAGTGATAGGCAAGCGACTCACACTCGTAGGGGTAGAACACCGCGTGTGGATTGTCCTCCACCGGCTGAATTAATCGCAGATGGTACGTGTATTCTGTGGCGCTGTAGGGAGCCGCGGCCCGATCGGAGCCGTCGTCCGCGTAGACTTCCTGACGCAGGATACTGCCCTTGAGCGCGCGGCAGGCTTCGCGTTCCTCCTGCGCTGTCAGGCCGCTCGGAAGAATGGTATCCGGCAGGCGCGTCGCCGCGGTATCGCCTTTGTAATACTCGTCTTCGTATTGGCGCGAGATGTTGTCCTGAGCGACGTAAGCCCCGTTGTGAAACCAGGTCTTCGTATGCACCTGCGGCAAGTGAAACTCTTCGCCGGCCGTCTCCGGTGTTTCGGTGAACAACCCCGCGCCGGAAAACCTGGAAAACGACTCAGTGTCAAACTGCTCAACCATGCCGAAGCCGCGAAACTCTCGCTCGGGGCCGTCGAAATATCCGTGATGATATTTGTACAGCGCGGCAAACTTGGTCTGGCTGATATAGTCGTAGGTCTCTACTCGCTCAACTACATGGACTGGAAAAGGCAGCCTGGTAATCCACGGTTTCCCATCGGCGCGATCCTGGAGGTAGAACCGGGTAGACGCCGCATACTGCACCTTGGTCTCGGCACCCAGGTTGTTGCTTGTTGAGACGAGCAGGTGGGGCTTCTGTCCTCCCATTAGATCGATGTAGCGCATTGGCTGCGCTGCGCTATTAAACTGGTCCGCCGGTAGCGGCGAGGACCAGACAAGACACGCCGTGCCATTTCCGAGCAAGTCAACGACAGTTACTGATGCAAGATTGTCGGTGTCCGGAAACTCTGCTAGTTCGTAAGACTTGCTCCAACTATTGCCGGCCTGATTGAAGTAGAGGCTGACTTTGTTTCGTCCGAGGTAGATGATGTCGGTGGCGCCGGAGCCATCAACGTCAGCGAGGCGGATGCGCTTGTGGTCAAACTGATCCGGGAAATCAAAGGTGGGCGAGCCGGTCATCGTGATCTTTGCACCGAAACGCGCATAGCCCAGATTGGGCCAGTAGCACACTTCGCCATTTCGTATTCTGACGATGTCAGCGAGTCCGTCGCCCGACAAATCGGCGAGATAAATAGACTCTGTGCCGTCTGCAAAGACGAGCGCCGGGCCCTTCTCTTCATCAATAACTTTCCGCACAGTCTCGGCCGGACCAAAGCCGTCCTTCGCGCGTGATGGATACCAGGTAAAGACCTCGTCTTCTGTGATCAGAATGTCGGCATGACCATCGCCGTTGAGGTCAACTGATTTCAGATTTGGATTTTTCCAGTCAACGTTTGGTGAAGATGAAAAGGGAATGAATGGCTGCCACTCCCCTTCCGGATCACGTTCGTAGTAGCCCGGCAACGGCTGTCCGAATTGCACCAGGCACAATTGCCCATCGCCCGCGAGATCCATCAGCTGTTGACCGCGTTCAAGATTCGCCAGCGAGGGTTTCGTGGCCACCATTTGCATCGGCTCGAAGCGTGCATCTACACCATTGCCGTTCCGGGGCAGGTGGCTCACGTTGCGCTTGTAAAACCATGCATCATCCTGCTCGGTCAAAATTCCTGGCAGCCCTTCACTGTCGAGATCTATCCACTGATAGCGAGCGCCATCAACGCCGCCGGGGAGGTTTTCCATGCTTGCCTGGTCAACCAAGTGAACCGTTTCGTCTATCTTGACTCTGGTGTAGTCGAAGTCGAGGGGCGGCATCGACTTACTCTCGTAACCGCCGGTCGTTTTCAAGTAACCCCGCTGTGTGGCTGAGACGATGAACGAGTAGATCGGATTGAGCAGGTCGTCGGGTTTCTGCTCGTGCGAGTAGTTGAAATCCGTGGAACGAACGAGGCAAGACTCGACTTTTAACTCCTCAGTAAAGTGATGAAACATCAACACGCGCCGGCAGAGCCGGTAAGCCCTGATCTCAAATCCGGCGCGGTAAGTGGAGAAGGGATCCGGGCGGACTTTCCACGACTCATCCGCGTCGACTCGCGGCGCCAGGAGATCGTGTTCCCCATAATCGAAGACAACCTCGAAGGCCCAATCCGTCGGGAGTGGCGCAGGCTGTTGCGCGCTGTCGTTTGGGTAATAGGGCGTGCGATTGCCGTACTTGATGCGCTTAAGATAGCGATTAGTAGTAACCTGGCGGTTTTCCTCGTGGAGTGACGACTCGACGTTACTTCTGTCCTCGGCTTTGTATTCGTAGACGATGACATTGCCTTTGTCGTCGTAGGTCATGTTGAGCAGCCAAGAGAAGATCCGGGAAAACTCCGCGAGGGGGTCGGCGGCTATGCGGGGGGTGGCCGCCTGACTATCAAGGCTGGCATTGGGGGCGGCGGTCTGACCATAGATGCTGGTGACGTTATCCTTTGAAATTGTTCTCCAATGACTCTCGCCCTTCGTGTTGTCGTGCCATCGCTCGATGCGAGCGAAGAGACCTTCCACTCGTGGGCGATACCGTTGCAGTGTGGAAGCGACACCGTTTTGCGTCGCCCCGAAAGGGTCCTTGACCCAGTCACCGTCAATTGAAATCAGTGCCGGCACCAGGTCCTCGGCATCAGACAGGATGAAGACATCCGGTTCGCTATTGTCGCGATAGCGCGGCAAGCCCTTATCAGTCTTGCGCGTGATCGCGGGAACCGACAGATGCCAGCCAAACCCGAACGGACCATTGCCGGAACCTGAGTCGTAGGAAAGTGAAAGTTGCGGAGAGAAACCGGACCGACCGGGAGAATTGAAGATGGGAACGGTTAGCGACCCGGTGCCGGTGACAGGATTAGCCGCAAACTTCTCCCCAATACCCTTAATCGCTCCCCCGCCCTTGGGTAGCGAAATGGCTGGTGCAGCAATCTTGCCCTGGTCAGCAGCACGCTCTTTCTTGTCAGCAGCAGGCTCTTTATTGACGCCGCTTTTGCTCGGCGTGGTGAGCATCAATCTCCCTTCCCAAAGGATGTTGATAGCTGATGAAGAACTAATGAGCGAGGTGGATGTGAGAATACGCCGCGGCGGCATGAACTTCAATGTTCAAGAGGGAGGAAAGGTAATTGACGCGTGGACAATTCAGTGGACAGTGCAGAAGATGCGTGCAACCTTAAAAAGCCTATGAGGAGGGAAAATGTTAAAGGTCAACAGTCAATTGTCTAAAAATTAGCGCCGGGTATTGATGGGTGGTGGCAACGTTGCCCGAGAAGTCAAAGAAGAGTCCGGGTTCCGCGGCTTAGCCGCCGCACATCG
>JBBPIC010000181.1:0-1699 GCA_038040525.1 Acidobacteriota bacterium
TCACCTTGTTTATCGCTACTCATGTCAGCATTCGCACTTCCCATGCCTCCAGCATGCCTCTCGACACACCTTCACAGGCCTAGGGAACGCTCCTCTACCGCCGCTGCAATCCCCTCAAAGCGCTCGCGCGCAAACCTCGCGAAAGACTTCTCGCGATTGCGAACACTCTCAGGTGGATTACAGCGACCCGCAGCTTCGGTTATCGGCTTGAGCCCCGTTACATCTTCCGCGCAGGACGACTCGATCAGTGAGCTATTACGCTTTCTTTAAAGGATGGCTGCTTCTAAGCCAACCTCCTGACTGTCTAAGCCTTCCCACCTCGTTTTCCACTTAGCCGATATTCGGGACCTTAGCTGGCGGTCTGGGTTGTTTCCCTCTTGTCCCCGGACGTTAGCACCCGGGGACTGTCTCCCGTGCTCTGGCTCTGCGGTATTCGGAGTTTGCCATGGTTTGGTAAGCCTATAGCGGCCCCCTAGCCATAACAGTGCTCTACCCCCGTAGGCAATACACGACGCACTACCTCAATAGTTTTCGAGGAGAACCAGCTATCTCCGGTTTTGTTTAGCCTTTCACCCCTATCCACAGCTCATCCCCGACCTTTTCAACGGGCGTGGGTTCGGCCCTCCAGTGGGTGTTACCCCACCTTCAGCCTGGCCATGGATAGATCAACCGGTTTCGGGTCTACGCCGCGCTACTGAATCGCCCTATTCAGACTCGCTTTCGCTACGCCTCCGGCACTCAAGCCTTAAGCTCGCAACGCAACGTAAGTCGCTGACCCATTATACAAAAGGTACGCCGTCACTCCATTGCTCGAGCTCCGACTGTTTGTATGCATGCGGTTTCAGGATCTATTTCACTCCCCTCCCGGGGTTCTTTTCGCCTTTCCCTCACGGTACTGGTTCACTATCGGTCGATTACGAGTATTTAGCCTTGGAGGATGGTCCCCCCATCTTCAGACAGGATTTCACGTGTCCCGCCCTACTTGTCTCGAGCCTAGTTCCACACCAGCGCTTTCGCGTACGGGGCTATCACCCTCTGCGGCCGCACTTTCCAGAACGTTTCGCTAACGCCGGTGCTAAATCTCGAAGGCTGGTCCCATTTCGCTCGCCACTACTCTGGGAATCTCGGTTGATTTCTGTTCCTCTGGTTACTGAGATGTTTCAGTTCTCCAGGTTCGCCCCTTCGCTCCTATGAATTCAGAGCGAGGTGACCCTCGCGGGCCGGGTTTCCCCATTCGGAAATCTGCGGATCAGCGCCCATTTGCCGGCTCCCCGCAGCTTATCGCAGGCTGTCACGTCCTTCGTCGCCTATCATTGCCAAGGCATCCACCACATGCACTTATTCGCTTGACCCTATAACCTTGCTGCCTCTTTCGAAGCACCCCGGAGCAAAGTCCTCCAGAGCATCACGCAGCCATAGGAAACTCTCGCGCTTGTGCATCCCCACCGCTTTCGCGATAGAGACACGATGCAATACATAACCCAGTGTCCCCACTACTCAAGGCCTCAATCACAGCGCCCCTTTCGCAAGGACAACTACCTTCTATTCCAAATTGTTAAAGAGCAGCCGATCGATGTTTGAAGAAACACCAATCAACCTCGCGCAAACGCGACGCTGATTGCTGGTTCCTCGAAATCAACTGTAGTTGGTTGGTGGGTCTGGATGGATTCGAACCATCGACCCCCGCCTTATCAAGACG
>JBBPIC010000012.1:0-129614 GCA_038040525.1 Acidobacteriota bacterium
CGCCGGGGACCCCGGTTGTCGGCGCTTTGGCCCGCGGCGGCCTGGCGCCGCTTCGGCCGCGACGGACCCCTTTCCCCTTGGCCCATTCCCCCTTCTCTCTTTTTCATTCATCAGTCAGGTCAAGTTGCATGGCCGCATTCTTCAGACTGACCGCTGAAACAAGCGCCGTGTGAAGTCCCCGGAAACGTTTTTATCTTTCTTAACCGAGAGAAGCACGCAGTTTAGCCGCCTTGCAGCGTTTGCGATCCATGGCGGCATTGCGGTTGCTATAACGGTTCACGCCGTTTACCACGAGCGGCCCCTCATTTCAGCGAAACTTCTCCTATGGTCCCCAATCTCAAAACGGACTACCTCGAATCGAGGCCAATAACAGAAGGTGATTATGAAAAAGCTCGATGTTACAAAACCGGACGTCTCTTCTATGTTTTCAAACCTACTGTTACTTTCCGCGGTTGCAGCGGCCTGTACTCCACTACTTCTCGGCGACCAACTTGTCGTAATTGCCTCCGGGGTTTTCAGACAAGGCGCAATCCTGCTTCAAGAGCTTAGTATCTCCCTGCAAAGGTTATTCAGTTAGAAATCCTTCTGACTCTGGCCCTTCCTCATCCTCCAGCACTATCTCCGAACGCCGAAGGTGTTCCGTAACTTAGCCCAGGGTTGCCGCTTCGGCTACCCTGGGATCACGGTCCCTCATAAAAACCTTCTCGCCCCAACGGGGCGAAACAAAAATTTACGATCGCGCCTCATCAGTAGACTCAATCCCGTCCACGCAGCAGACTAAAGCGCTGGCAGGCCGACGCACTCCAAAAAGTCGATCCATCCCGCTCGTCACTCATCACTTCACTCTTGAGCTTTGCAATTGGATCAGATTTTTAACTATCATCCGGCGCATGACTTCGAAAAAATCCCCAGTGACATCTGGCGCAAGCCAAGCCAAACCAGCGCAAGACGGTTTGCTTTTCCCGATCGAACCTGAACACGAAAAGCCACTCCCCGTCGAAAAACCCGCGCCCGAAGTACTTCTTCTTCCTTCACATGACGAAGCCAAAACTCTGTGTACCTTGGCCGCACAGATTAAGGCGCTTGCGCCGTGGCAGTGGATTGAGGAAACGGATGTATTCGGGGTCGAGGATCCGGACACGGGCGAAATTGGATTCGTCAGCGTCATGGGCCATGTTGGAGAATACGAGGCGGTTGCCGTCTATCCTGGAGCAGAAGGTATATACGCTTTCATCGACTTCCAATGTGATCTTTCCGCCACGCCCGATCGGCTTCTTGAGATTCCTCAAGTTCAACTTTCTTTCAGCGAGGCAAAGTTCCTGGAGAAGCGTGACCGCGAGTTACTCAAAAGTGTTGGACTTAAGTTCCGAGGAACCAGGCCACAATTTCGAAGTTATCGTCCCGGGTTCTTGCCATGGTTCATCACTCTCGAGGAAGCGCGCCTGCTCATTCATGCGCTGTCGCAGACGCTCGAAATGGCTAAACGTTTCGCCGGTGAGTCAGTCGCCTTTCCCACCGGTGGCGACGACAAGACCGAACCATTCCTGGTTCGTGTTGCGCGCAAGGATGATAGTTCGCTCAAGGAAGATCATTCCAAAAAGGAAGTTACAGAGCCTCGGGAACAATCGTCACCTTCTGACATCCGCGTCGCGTCGCGCTCAACACCCAACCCCCCAAACCCAACACCCTCCTCCTCCGACTTTGCTTGGGAAGATCAGATCAAACACATCCCGCGCCCGCAGGCACATCCGGTTACGATTAGCATTGACGTCAACCTACTACAAGATCTCAAAACTCTTCCGCTATCCACCCTCCAACTCGAAGCCGATCTTTTCATTGGTCCAGCGCGCATAGGAAAGCCGAACGAAAGGCCCATGACGCTATACATGCTGATGCTCGCGGATCGACACAGCGGGCTAATCTTCGGCTTCGAAGCCCTCTCGGCGGAGAATTCACTGAACACAATGTACGCAGCCGTCCCGGAGAAGGTGGCCGAATTGCTCTGGCAAAGCAAGGTATTGCCCAAACAGATCATTGTCCGCTCAGTTCTCTTGCTCGACCTGCTTGAACCCCTTGAAAGAGAACTGCAGATTCAACTCCGCAGCGCAAATAACTTGCCCGCCATCGACCGCGCCGCCCGATCCATGACCAACTGGTTGTCAACCGGCAAAATGTAACTCGAGTCGACCGTTCCCCTTTCCCCCTTCTCTCTTTTTCACTCATCACTCAGGTCAAGTTGCATGGCCGCATTCTTCAGACTGACCGCTGACAATTTCACTTTCGACCGTTTTCCGCTCCGCGTTTATCCGCGCAAATCTGCCGCCACTCTTCTTCTTCTTCAAACCTGCGGACTCGGTGTAATCTATTTGCCACCAATACTCCGAAGAGCACTCGGTCCGAGCGCACCGATGAAACAGAAACCTGAGGAACCGCCAAAGACGTTTCCCGAATGGCTCCGGCCGATGGCAGCGACCCTTACGCAGGAACGGTTCACTGGACCGGAGTGGATCTTCGAACGTAAGTTCGATGGCATTCGCCTGTTGGCATACAAAAATGGACCAGACGTCCAACTGTTTTCGCGCAATCGATTGTCTCAAAATCTTCCTCCAGTGGCCCAGGCGATCAAACAGCTTCCTACAAACGATCTCATTCTCGACGGTGAAGTCACCTGGGGCGGCGGCAGTGTCAGATATCACGTCTTCGATATCATGTGGCTGAATGGCCGCGATCTAACGTCGTTGTCTCTCGACGCACGGCGTGAACTGTTGAGCGAGTTGCCTCTAACCGGGCCACTTGAGCGAGTGGTGTCGATCGATGCACTGGAGGAGCAGTTGCCCTGGGAGCGTGCAAAAAGTGAAGGATGGGAAGGCGTCATCGCGAAGCGACGCGATTCACTCTACGAACAACGTCGCTCGCCGCATTGGTTAAAGATGAAATGCGAGATGTCGCAGGAATTCGCGGTCGGCGGCTTTACAGACCCGCAGGGGAAACGTGTGGGTCTTGGCGCGCTTCTGGTTGGCTACTTCGACGGCGCCGATTTCGTCTTCGCGGGAAAGATCGGAACCGGTTTCGACACTAAGCTGCTACTGGACCTGCGCGCGCAGCTGGATAAGCTGGAGATTCCGAAGGCGCGCTTTACGAAAGCTGTCGGCCTGCCTCGCTTGCGGGCGCACTGGGTGAGTCCGGAGATCGTTGTGGAGGTTGGGTTTATTGAATGGACGGTTCACGGTAAGCTGCGTCACCCGCGGTTGCTCGGAGTACGCAACGACAAGCCGGCACACGAGGTGGTGAAGCAGTAAAATTATCCGCTGATTACGCAGATTCTTGTTTTGAGAAGGTTTTGACAGGACCCACGATCCACGAAATCACACGACGAACACGGAATGTTTGTGTCAGTTCGTGTGTTTTTAGTGGATCGTTCCCCTGGTTGCGACTGAAAGCCGCGCTGTGTAATCGGCGTACTCCGTGAATGAATGAGTGACGAAGTGATCACACATCCGGAAAAGGTTCTGTTTCCCGGCGAAGGAATCACCAAAGGCGAGCTGGCTTCGTATTACGAACAGATCGCGCCCGTGATGCTGCCGCATATACGACGCCGGCCAATTACGATGGAGCGCTATCACCGTGGAATCGGAGTTCCGGGTTTCTTTCAGAAGGACGTGTCCAAGGGATTTCCGAGTTGGCTCAAACGCGTGGAGGTTCCCAAGAACGATGGCACGGTGAACCACCCAATAGCCAACGACACAAGGTCACTTCTCTGGTTGGCTAATCAGAACAGCATCACAATTCACGTGTGGCCTTCACGCACACCGACTTTATACAACCCGGACGTTTGTGTTTTTGATTTAGACCCATCCAAAGAAGGTGACGTCGACACGGTATGTTCGGCGGCACTGGGGCTACGCGATCTTCTCGCGGAGCTCGGCCTGCCAAGTTGGGTGAAGACCTCCGGCTCCAAAGGCTTTCACATCGCGGTGCCGCTCGACGGGAAAGCTGACTTCGGCATAGTCTCGCGTTTCGCACACGCGGTGGGAAAGATTCTCGTCAAGCGCGACCCAGGGAATTTGACTCAGGAGTTTAGCAAGGCCAACCGCGGCGGGCGGATCCTCGTGGACACCGGTCGCAATGGCTACAGCGCTACTTTCGCCGCCGCTTACACCGTGCGCGCCAAGCCTGGCGCCCCAGTGTCCGCGCCGTGTACATGGGAGGAATTGGAACGACGCGAAGTAGGCCCGCGGAGCTTTACACTTCGAAATATGGCCCAGCGCATAAACCACGTAGGAGACTTGTGGGCGGATCTGCTCAATACCAGGAGGTCATTGCGAAGACCCATGGAAAAGTTGCGGAAGTTGGCCTAGCGGAAGTTGGCGTAGTTAAACGCGTTGGGGACACTGCCTCTCCGTCCCGGTAGTACCCTAATCTCCGTCCCGCTCCTGCTGAGTCCCGCCTTCATCACCTGAGACAGCGTTAGTGGCCGTCTATGTGGACAGCTTTGGTCGCCAGCCTTCTGGTGGTCGCCAGCTTTCCCGCCGTAGTCGCGCCTGGTAACGCGTGCTTCCGGGACTCTATGGAGTTGGCATGCAAAGCGGGTAGGGCGCCTTCGCGGTCGCCACGACTAGTAATCCAGCCACCATGTTCACGAAGGCCGGGACAGCGATGGAACGAGCAAGATAGCAATCACTGTTTTTTCGCGAACGGTTCTACAGTTCCTCCGATGTTCGATCTCCGATCTCTGACCTGTGACCTCTGACCTCCGAATCCCCGGCTCCCTGCGCTTCCGTCGTCACCGCCCTGCTCGACCGGAAACTACGTCTGGCACGTAGCTCTTGCCAGGCGGGCCTAACTTAAAAGATTCTATTGACAAAAAAGGTCGGACCAGACTAGTCTTGCTGCTCCAAAAGTCCGTTAGTTCTCATCGCGCATACCTCGCAGATGTGCGTAGCTTATTTTCCCGCTAACGAAAATCGCTCAGGACCCGTTAGCCTCTCAAAATTTAGGCATTCCAAATCATAGCAGGTGGTAGCGAACTCCTCCGTCATGGCTACTTGTCCTTACCCCACGCACGCGAAGCACCAAAATCTCATGTGGGCTAAATCCCGCCGCGACGATCTGGAACCCGAACCGATTTATGGGCTGAGTCTCCACGTCGCGCCTGACGTAGGCTGCCGCCAACATCAGCAAACACTTTGAACTGATACTTGGCCCAAGCATTAACCAGGATCAAAGGACTTTGATGGTTTGCCCTTACCCCAATTGTGGCAGCGAAGATGTATCGGTCCGAGACTTCTGGCCGTGTGTAAGCTGCCAAAGGCCAGTCTCCGTTTGCCAAAATTGCCAAAGGAGCAACCGTGCCCTAGCGCGCTTCTGTTGTAGTTGTGGGCGGCCGCTCCATCTTTCAGATTCAGATGTTCAATTGACGAAGTCCTTGAAGAACCGAATTGAGCCGTTGCGGGTTGGAGAATTGCAGAACCTAAGTCCGGAAGTGACTTCTTATCGGGGCATCCTGTGGCTCATGACTACGCTCGGAGAGCTGTATCAGACCTCAAGCGGTGCAACGCAGTTGAGCAAATGTGCAACTTTGCCCGGCAGCGGTTTTTCTTTTCCGCTAAGTATTGACGAAGACGACCGGAGAGGTCCTTCAATACACGCCAACAATAACGAGACGTCTTTCAGATATGACATTTTGAGCGGCAAATATGAGGGGCTTTTCGACGCTGACGGCAACTATCGGGCCTTCGCCTCCGCAGTTGTTAGACACGCTGAGAGTTTCTACTATCTCACGAAGGATTTCCATGACGACGCGATCACGCAGATTGAGATTAGGAGTTCTGGGGCTAAATTGCGCTACTCCCTCCAGGGACTCAGCCTGCTAGATTCCTCAACTTCCCCACTTCAACACATCGGAACCGACCTTTGGGTAATTACCCGTGAGAAATTGATTGTATTCCCAAACTTTTCAGCTGATGCCGTCAAGGAATTGGATTGGAATCCCTGGCGCATTTGGGTAACGGCCAAAGGCATTTGGTATTCAGAGAAGCTCAAGAGTGGCTACTCAGGCAATCGACAATCAATCCTAAGGGTAACTTTTGAAGGAAAAGAGATTGAGCGTTATTCACTTGAAGAGGAGTTACTTCTAACGGCAAAAATCGCCGCCAGTCCGCGGCACGGCCAAATTGCTGCCTTCACACCACAGGCTATTCAGATTTTCGACTTTGCTATGAACAAGATCGATGAACTCGCTGGTATCGTGCAGATTCATAGTCCGCAGGGGATCTTGTTTACACCTCCCTTTCTATTTTGGTTCGAAGCCATAAATCGCTCGGTATTCGCGTGGCACATCAGAACCTCAAAGGTTTATGAACTGTGGTCCTTCGAGGAGGGAGTCGATGTCTCTCATCTGCTTAGAGTCGGTTGCTCTCTTTATGGATTGACGAAAAAGGATATCTGGAGATGGGATTTGCTAGATGCATAGGCATTATTAGTTTGTTCTTTATCCTTAGCCAGCCGACGTGTGGCCAAGGACAGTTGCTGCTGATTGATCGCTCCGGATCAATGAAGGCGTACTACGAGAACGGACTGATCAATGAACTCGGGCAAAGAATAAACAACTTGATGCAGGCTCAAAACCTGACGCCAGTCAAACTCGGGGCGTTCAATAGCCAAGTACAAATCGTACCAAACATTGCCAATATTCAGGTTAATGGCCCCACCTATCTTGATGCCGCAATTGATTATGCTATCGACAACCATTACTCACTCGTCTGGATGGTGACGGATAACATCATGCATCGACACGGAGAAGAAGAAGGGCAGACGCACGCGTTTTACGATCGGCTCAAAGACAATGCCGTCTCACGGGTTGTTATATTTCCGCTTAAACAAGATCCGGGTACTCGCAAAGCTGGGATCATCGTTTACGCACTCCTGCTTTCCGCAAATGCAGAAGGTATCTTTCGAAAGGAGATCAATGACTTTGCTCATCTGACCCCAAACACCGTGTTGCTTCCGATGAAGCCTCTGGACCGCGAGACAATCGAGACCACCTTTGTAGATCGTGAGCATTCCTACAAAAAGAGCAAACCGATTTACGAGGACGGTTCGCTCGTCAAAGAAGCAATGGAACTTCGCTTCAAGTCAAAATTTGAGCACCTGAGAATTACGGACGCCGACATTGTGAATCCGCGAGTGGCTCCTGAGTTTAGCAAGAACTCTCTCCTCGTTTTCGAACGAGACAATGTCAAGATCACTCCGACAAAAATCACGGAGCTAGGGCCTCACAATGAGACCGTCCAGGTCTATAGGGTCGAAGTCGACCTGGGCAAGATTACACTCAAGCGCGACTTCGTCTCGCTTTGGCGGGCCGCGCTTAAGGATCCGAATGAAGAAATCTCTCTCGACCTGTCTTTTTCAATCAACGTACCTAAGGAAAATTTTCAGTTCACTGAAACCTTTCTACGCGATTACAGCAGTGAGACAACTGAAATGGCGAAAGCCCAAGGCAAGATCTATGACTTGAACGGGCTTCCACTGTTAGTCGCTGAAAACAGTACCTCGATCAAAGTGCCCCATAAGCCAAAGATTCACGTCAGGTACCCATCATGGCTCGTTTTCATATTTCCGGGTATTCCCATCGGGCTGATCGCGCTTGTGATAGCAGGCGGTATCGTTGCTTGGCGGGCTATAAAACGAGCTGGCAAAGGCAAGCCCCAATGGAGTGTTGATGTAAAGTCTCCACCGCAAGGTAAGGGGTTAGTGAAAGGCGGGTGGGTAGTTGTGAATGTTGACGGCAAGCAGAATCGCTTAGGCCAAATCAACGGCAATACCCTGGTCTCCGCCGCTGGGGTTAAGCCGAAGGAATCGCAAACAATCAAGGAGGGCGAATCGATAATTCTTACGTTGAGAAGACAGGACTATGCACTCATATTTAGACGCATGTCTCCGCCAGAAGAGCTGACGAGGCAAGGAAAAAAGGAGAAGAAGATACATGGAAACCGAAGCACGACTAAAATATAGTCTGGCCATAGTCCTAAGCCTATTCCTAACCTTCGACAGCGCGCTTGTTTGGTTGGCAGCACACAGTCAGCCTCTAATTGTTGCTCAGGACACAATTCCGATTGGAATAAAATGGCTCATACTTTTCGGGGTTGCCATTATGTCAATAGGAATAGCGTTTTGGGCACACCGGGCTTTTCTGGAAGGAGGAGTCTCGCCAGTAGACACTACCTGGGTCGATCTCATCATCATCGGAAATGCGGTCCTCACGGTAATCGCATTACTCTTCGTCGAAGAGTCTTTTTGGATCTTGTTCGCAATCTTCCTGCTACTGCTCTTTCTTTTTTCGGCATTCGTCTTGAGAAAACTTCTGAATGGCGCGAAAAGTTGGGTCGTCTGGTTGATCGCAACTATCGTCCTTTGCCTGCTGGTCGTGATCTTAATCTCAACTTTCTTGCCCACTGAGTAAGGAGACCTCATGCCTGACACAAATAAACAAGTGATCCCGGTTCGTCCTACAGTTTTCATTGGTCTCGGAGGAACAGGCAAGGAAATACTGCTGCGCCTTCGAATGAAGTTCTATGAGCGGTACGGTGAGTTCGGCTATCCATGCATGTCTTACGTCTGGCTTGATACCGATATGCAGAACCTGAACGTTGACAAGAAGGATATGGATCCGATTCTCAAAAGAGCGCTCTTTAATCAAAGTGAGACCGTTGACATCCAAGTGCTGGATCCTAGCGATTTCCTTAACAACCCGGGGAAGTTTTCTTGGATCACGCGATGGATGCCACCTGCCGTCGTCCAGTCGGGGCTGCGTATTCAGGACGGAGCGGGACAAGTTAGATCGAAGGGGAGGTTTGGTTTCTATTGGAAGTTTCGAGATCGCGGTGAAGGAGTGCAGGAAAAACTTGAGCAAGCCATAATTGAAGTAAGAAAGCCTCAGGCCAAACCCGCCACAGCGAGCTTCAGCGAAGCTCATGGCCTCAACCTTTTGCTAGACAACGACTGGGGCACGCGCGTGAACTTTTTCGTAGCTTCTTCGCTCGCGGGTGGAACCGGCAGTGGGATATTTCTCGATACTGCTTTCCTGATCCGCCAAATTGCGTCGGAGCAGAATTTCAAGCCGGATATCACCGGTATGCTTTTCCTATCCTCGCTCTTCACTAACGACCAAAAGGATCGACGCTTCGCCAATACTTATGCCGCACTGAAGGAGCTTGAATACTACAACTACACGCCGGAATCGGGCGCCCGCGACATAGAAACGGCGACTGAAGATCACATCTATGCACTCCGGCGATTCGAAGAGAAGTGGGCTGCAGACTATCCAAAGGAACCGGTAAACGGTCCGCCATTCAACACCTGCTACCTGATTGATGGCTACACCTTTGGTGGCACGCCGGTCACGCCCGATCACAAATACGAGGTCTTTGACATGGCTTCCGAGTATCTGTTTTGGGAGTTCTACCGCGGTGAGTTCGCAAGCCAGAAGCGGACCCTTCGTCCGAATAATCGCCAATATCTGGATCGGAATCACCCCGAGCCTCACGGCGACGAGAAAAAGCCCTTCCACATGCAGAGGTTTTCGACCGGCTACTCATCTTTTGGTCTCTCATGGATCCGAGTACCACTCGGCTCGAGAATCGCGGCCTGCGCCTACCGCCTCAACCAGGAGATTCTGGAATACTGGGAGCGCGGGGGCCTGATGAGCAAAAGGGATGCGGAGGAAGCGCTTCGAAAGAAAAACATCGTGGATGAAGTTCGTAAAGCCGTTGGAGTCGAGCCGCTTCATCTGACTGGCAAACGAATGGTTGAAGACATCGCCACCACCAGGGACGGAACACGATTTTCTGTGCTCTTAAAAACCGGAATAGATCAGTTCAATCAACTACCTGAAGAAGAAGCAATCCCGGCCGAGTTTGCGGGAGGGTTTGAGGACCGCTATCTCTCGCGCCGACTCGGGGCCACCATCCATGACAACATCGAACCAAGTCGGAATAGAGTCTTGGGAAACTACAAGCTAGGCGTCCTCAAATGGGTAATGAGCACATTGGAAACCGAGGGCTTCATTCCGTTGCTTGGCTTCACCTACAACAACCCAGATGGAACCCAAGGCAAAGTCAGTGGGTATCTGGATATCTTGACAGATGTGATATTTCCCGAGATTCAAAGCGAGGTTGAGAGCATCAAGGATGACTTCAGCGATAAGAAAGCCGCGGGAGAAGAAGCCAAGGACACTTTCTTTGCTAATTTTGAAGAGCTTGACGGTAATTTTGTGCTTTTCAAAAACATGAGTCGAAAGGTCCTGAGACGCAAATGTTTGGAGGCGGAGCAGCAATATGCCGAAGGAGAAGTGGGCGAATGGGTCTGCGACGTTGCGCGAGATATCGTGAATGATCTCGGCCAGTATTTGAAAACTGTCAAGTCTCAACTCAAGAGCTTCTACGATGGAATTCTCTCTCCCACCATCGGTGAGTTCGCAGATCTCCGTCAGCGGTACGAGATCGAAGACAAACGCGCGCTCACAATTAATCTCTATAAAAATCTTGATGAATATTACCGTTTGGGTGGCGACCCCGTCGATGTCAGATCCGAGAAGGAGCATCTCTTCACAACGAAGATGGTAAACCTGGGAAAGGTGACGACTGAAATGACCAGGGACCAGTTCCAAGAGATTGTGGAACAGTACGGATGGAAGAAGTTTCAGGACGATTTTCAGCGGCGCCTCGCGACAGAGTCGGGGAGCGAATCACTCGCCAGCGCGGTCCAGCTCTTTAACGAAGTCTATCCGCCGAGCGACAATATTCAGCGAAGAAACCAGGTCTCGATCTTCCTCGAAGGCGGGAAGCCGTACGTCCAGCCTCGCATGACACTCGGCCCCCGCGCGCCACAACCACATGAAGACATCATAATAGGTCTGAAGGGCGTTAGTCCCGCAGCGCTGCCGGGGAGTGCCTTCTTTCATGAGTTGAAGACTCAACACAACCTTGGCCAGGCACAGGGAATTGAGGCTGAACCAGAGGCTATCCTCTACTACCATGAACTAACTGGGCTTCCCCTTTTCTATCTCTCATCGCTGGAACAGTACAGGCAGTCCTACGACACTTTTCAAGGACGGCTTGGTGAGCTGCCGATTCATTTCCATCGCAGCGTGGATATGTTTCCGGAAGTTTTCCTCTACAGTCCCCAGGAAGCCAGGGGAATGTTCAACGCCTGGGAAATGGTGATTCTGGGAACTCTCTTGCGGGTTCTCCAGGTTGAGCCGTCAACTGATGACTTTAGATACTTCTATTACTCGGGCTTGGCCGCCGAAGCCAGGCTCATAGGAGACGAGAAAGGTTCTGTCAGAACCTTCTTTACCGAGCCCTCGAACTTTAGTTGGTGCGCCGAGGAGATCGGAAAACGCAAGCAGCAAATCTTTCAGGATATTGGCAAGCTCAAAATCTATTACGGACTGCTTCAGATCCTGGGGCGGGATGTGTTTACCGCCGATAGTGTGCGCTTGGCCGGCGGCCAAATACTATCGCTGCCGTCGTTTCAAGCCTCGGTCGTTGCGAAACACCTCAATGAAGCTGAGAACACGACGAATGGAAAAACGCTTCCCCGGCGAAATCCTGGGGAAGGGCAAACATCTCCCGACTGGGAAGAACTTATGAGCAACGCCAAATCTCATGCTGGTGAGGTCAAAGTCGACAAAGGTGGAAAGCCTGAGTCGCGGTTCTTCATTAAAAGCATAGATGAATTTGCCCAAAGGTGAACCTTCATCTGAGCTGCCGAGGTGAAAGAACCAATCAACAGACGGTCCTCATGGCGTTTGTCCACTACAATTCTTTCGGGCGATTCGGATCGCCTTAGCCCTTTATGTTGTGCAAAAAGTGCAAAATCTGGGAAACGCTCGACTCGGACTCGTATTGTAGTTGGTGCGGCGTGGCGCTGGTCGATTTTTCCTTGAGCTTTAATATTCATCATCTCTATGCCGGCGACTTGGTTGATGGCTTGGGATTAATATTGAGCCATACCGGCACCGTACGTACCATCAATGTTCAAAGTATTAAGTCATCGCAACCATGGCTCAGCCCTCAAGTCGATTGGACAGATGGACTGAAGCTGCATGTGAATTCTGACATGGTGATTCCTGTGAAGGTCGATTTGGTCGATCTCGCGGACAGTTATCACGAAGCTGTGGTTGTAGTGACCTCCAGTGCCGGAACGCGAGAGATTGAACTGGAAGTTTCACCCCGCCCGAAGTTCCAGATAGTCACAGGTGGTGAGCACTCGGTTTTGCTGGACAACCTACCTGACGAACGAATGAGTGGCTACTTGTCAGTGACCCAAGGCGTAATCACTATCGAGAGTCTGGCAACAGATGTTCCGGAGTGGGCCACAGTTACGCCGATTCAACCCTCGAATCTTCCCTGCAAGCTCGACCAGCGCTCCGACAACCGACTTGAGTTCGTCTTCCAGATTAACGAACAGTATCTCCTCGACGACGTACGCCAGCGCGTGCAGGTTTTGCCCGCCGAATATAAGGGCATGTTGCTGGTGAAGCTCGCCGAGTTTGGGGAACTCCGCAAAGAGAGTTTTCGCGTCAACTGCTTCTTACCTCCCAAGTTGCACATCCCCGAAGCAGAAGGGCGCATCAAGCATCAAGTTTTCGTCGACAAGCGCGGAGAGCTCGACCTTACCCTGCAAAATGGCGAACGCGACGATGTGGGCCGGGCTAGCCTGCATATCCATGCAATCAGGATCGATGCGCCCTGGCTTCAGCCGAGTGGTGCAATCACTTATCCGCTAATCATTGCCAGCGGGCAGTACCACGGACTAACCCTCACCATCCTGACTAAAAACCTCAGTGAGGGGATCCACCCGGCCAAGGTTACGTTCCTAACCAACATGAGCGGCGCGGAAAAGGAAAAGGACATATTTGTAGATATCGATGTTCGTCGTATGCCCCAATTCGAAGGGGTCTTGGCCATTGACTTCGGCACCACTAACTCGTGCTGCGCCATTCTCGACCGGCTAGGCCAACTTGAAATGATCCCGATTGGCGACGTCAAGGATGGAAACCAAACCACTGTTTCGTCCGCCATCCTCTACGAGCACTTGTTCGATGATGGCGTCAAAAACTATAGAATTGGGAACGCTGCTTATGCGGCATCGTTCTCGTCGTCCTTCAGCGCTGTCCGTCAAGTAAAGCGTCTACTGGGGACGACTAATCCGCTGGAGATTACTTTCCAAGGGGATCCAGCTAAACGCGCAAGCTATCTTCCGCGCGAAGTGGCCACTGACATTATTCGACGAATCTTGGAGCGAGCCGAGGAGCATATAGGGAAACACATTGTCTCATGCACGATTTCGCATCCCTCGCGCTTTTCGTTGGGCCAGATCGCGGATCTGAAAGAGGCTATAAGGGCGTGTGGTATCGATAAGATCAGGACAGTGCACGAGCCGATCGGCGCGGCTCTGGACTTCATTCGGCATAAGGAGATACGGGAGAAATATCAACAGTATCATCTCATGGTTTTCGATTTCGGAGGTGGCACCACCGACATCACCCTAATGCATGTCCAGAATGAGTATCAGGCAGCACATCATCGCACGAAGATTACGCCCGAGGTTCTTGGCGCGACGGGCGACCGATGGTTGGGTGGTGAGAATGTGACCGAAATTGTAATGGACCTCGCTGTCGACCGATGTGAGGAGGTGCTGCGCGCTCGCAACCCCGGAGCGCTTAATGTCGTAGTGCCCTACAAGAGTGAAAACTTCAATTCTCAGCATCGTAAAAGCTTGGCGAAGGGAAACCGCAACTCTCTTCGCCTCTGGGCCGAAGCTGCAAAAATAGCCGTCTCTACCTACGGTGACGAACACCAGAAGAAGCTCAGTGTTCCCGGAAACGAATTCATTGACGGGATACCAATCAAATCGCGTTTGCCTCAGAGTTTTCTCTTGGCAGTCATCGTGGACAATGCTGTCCGACTGACGGAAGAGTTCTTCCACGAAGACGTCGTACCTCGGCAGCAGGAGATAGACAGCCAGTTGCGACCCAAGCTTGAGGACCTGGCAGACATGATGCAGCGCTTGGCTAAGCATCATGATGTTACTGCGCCGGACATCATCCTCCTTTCGGGTAAGTCTTCAGCCTTGCCCGTGGTGCCAGAGGTGATGGCAGAGTATTTTCCCACCGCGCGCATCGCGAAGCCAGCTGATTTGAAGGAGTGTGTCGTTAGCGGGGCGTGCCAGTTGGTGAATCCGGACCCAGGCCCCGTGTACATCAAGTTCAAAGGGGCGAAGACGGCCATGACGTCGCGCTTGGGTTTACGCGTTAACGATCCGGATACCGGACTATCCGCCTTCAGCCAGGTCATAGATGCAGGCGTGCCGATCGGCGACGCAGGTTTAAGACAGCGGGTGTTGGGCATCGCATTAGATCGGGAAACGCAGATTCGCATCCTGGAGAACACCAGCTCCAAGGATGATTGGCTCAGTTTGAATGGCAAGTGGAATCGCAATATTACGGAGCTGAAGGTTTCCTCTATTGATGCCAAGTTGAGCGAATGGGAAAAAAAACATAACCGAACAGTGACTGACCAGGATTTGGAAGATGCTGAAATCGAACTTTTGGTTACGCCTACGCTTGCTGTAAAGCTGACCGTCCGTGTCCCCGGCATGAACGAGCCGTTGGAGTTCGAGGCTGAATGGGGAGGGGGCTAATTGAGAGAAAGAGGCTTAATCGTAGTTGACTGGACAAACTCAGCGGCGCGCGTAGCCGTTATTGTACTGAGTTTGCGCGGTTTCGAATTGCGATCTGAGTTTACTATTCCTACCCGCACCGCAGTCCGTCATGAGCATTCCGGAACGATCCGCAACCTTGTCGGCGCGGATGCGGTGGGCATACAACAGGACGAGAGCACTATCGTCTTCGAGCAACCTGGGCGCGCCTTGCCGATCATCGAAGACCCTGACCTGCAAACAGAACTCCTGAAAGGCTTCTGGCACACGCTGCACCAGGCGCTAGCGCAAAAAGGAATCATAGGTGAAGGTCAGGCTGCAGCCGTTTACGTGATACCTCCTCTGCGCTTTCCACCATCGCTGCTCGAAAGCTTTCGTGCAGTCTGCGCAAACGAAACTCCGCTACTCCTGGGAGGTTTCACAAACGCTGCTGCTGCACTTGTTCTCGGCTGTCTTCGTTTGGATGCTGCTAACGAAGTACTCGCCAAACATGGGTCCGAACAGATTACCGTTTGTCTGGCGGTGGCCAGCAACTCAACAGTTGACATCGCCTGCTTCGACTACGCCCTCGCGGAGCCAAAACAGCACATCATTCTAATCCGAGACTTTTTTCAGACGACCGGTGAAGATCTGTCGTCGCGGTTGCATGATTGCGATTGGCTGGGCGCATTCACTTTGCTCCTGCTGATCGAAGATCCAGGGTTGACTGACTTGGCGAAGGCCAGAATTACGGTGCCGTTGGAAGCTATTGCCGACCGCGTCCAAATACGGCTCTGGCAGTCTTCCGCGGCCTCTCGGTTGAAGCTGTCAGGTTGCGCGCAGATTGCGCGGTTTGTTGGAGGCGCAACAGACGGAGAGCAATATGAGTTGACCCACGCTTGCAATTTAGGAGTCCAGATCGATGGTTCGCGGTTCCATCCCATTGTTAGCAAAGAAAGTTGGTCCCGGTTTGTCGAGTTTCCTAACTACAGCGCTCAGCCCTTCATCTTAAGTAGTGAACCGGCTAGCGCGTTGCGCCTCAACTTCTGTTGTGGCTACTCCACGCGGGTCGCGGACGCAACGCCGCTGGGATACGCGGTGCTTTCGCACTCTGATTTGGGGGCAGTAAAAAAAGCAACCTCCTTAACGGCAGCGATTCGGCTGGACACGAGGGGCAGTGGAGAGTTTCTGCTGGGTCTGATGCCCGAGAATAGGGTGCTGCGTCGCCAACCCTTCGTATTGCCAGGGCTGGTCTAAGGCTGAGGGCCGGGAACTATATACGATCGTGTAGAACCGAAAGGAGTGTTAATGAGCCGCTCAGGTATGGACGTCATCGGTAACCAAACATCACGCTTGCCGCGGAAACTCCGGTGGGCCAACACACTCCGCCGGGATGGTGTTGTTCACCTCAAAGTATCTTTGCCAATCCTGGCCTTCGTGATCAGTCTCGTTTTGTTCGCCAGCATGACTACCGCGCAGCCTGGCCAACCAGCGAATGCGGCAGTAACGGAGAATAGTAATCTCGGTTCTGAACGGTCCAGGTCGACCAAGAACGCCATTCGCATAGATGTGAATAGCCCACTAAAGGAACCGATGCGTCATTCCCTCAGCGGAATGGAGCCCCCCACTGAAACCCCTTTGGAATTCAATGGCGATGGCAGGAAATGGAGTTTCATTAAGTTCGATCGCTTGCCGGATCAAACGACGGTGATCGTAAACGGTGATCCCACGCCATATAAGGCTTCCGAAGAGCTCAAAGCGGGCGAGTGGTATCCGTTCCGGCAAATGCTGCCAGTTATCCTAAAAATCAATGGCCAGGCGAAGGCGCCCGTTGAGTTGGGATACTGGTTTGGAAGCCCAACTGACAATGATGCTAAGTATTTCACAACTAACCCAAGCCCCGATGACGTGCGCCTATTTGCCTCCGCGCATAGCCTTAAGCAAGATACCGACAAACAGGTGCTTGCTTTGTATTGGGGCCCGTCAGTCATCTCGATCGAACCGCCGGCAGTGACGTTTCAAGTTGGAGAGAGTGAAGTAAGGCTTTACGAGAAAGTTGCGTTAAGGGGAGATTCAAAACTCTGGACGTTCGTGCGCATGACCCAACCTGTCGACGTTGTTGATCTGGTGGTGACCACTTCTGAACCTAAAAACCTGTCAGTCAAAACCGCGACACAACTCAAAGCCGGTGAGTGGATTGGCTTCAGAGACTCCGTGACTCTTGAGTTCTCATTGAGTCCGACGCAGGTTGACTCCGAAGGCGACACTTCTCTCACACTTGAGTTTGCGATTGCTCAATCACCTGATCAAACAAAGGATTCGGTGACCGAAGATATCAAGGCCGGAAAAATCGTTGCCACCAACGGTACCATGCCACTCCACATTTCATGGCAGTCGACAAAGAGCGGTATCTCACCGTTTCAGATTGTCGCGGGGATCTTGGGTGTCATAGCACTTGTGGCTTTCGCAATAGTGCTGTGGAAGTTGATAAACAAGCCGACTTCACGAAATAACCCTGAGCGCAAGGCCAAGGAAAACCAGCGTGGCCCTGTTGAAACAGGAAAGGTAGAACCCTCTGGAAGGCGCCGCGATATGCTCGGAATAAACAAGGGTGCGACAACAGCCCCTGCGACTCCGACAAGCGTGACACGTGGCGCTTCGACCACTGGCCAGACCGCTGTGCCCGCCGGTCGTGGTGCTATGCCTGCGAGTGGTAATTCTGCTGTTCAACAGGAAGTTATTACACGGTTACAGGACGATCTCGAGCAACTCCGGACCGAACTCAGACAGAAGGCAAATCAAACACCAGGCATCCCTGCTACTCAAGAATACCTGGCCCACGAGTTATCTAATCTTCGAAAGCAATTAAACAAGGATTTTCAAACTGAATTAGAGGAACGCCTTCGCAAAGTCGCCACTGCCCAAGCAGAGCAAACCGCCCGACTTGAGAGTAGTCAGAAAATTCGGGGAGAGGAAATAAGCAAGCTCCGCACGCGTGACGAGGACATCAACAAGAGCATTGAAATTAACTTCCAAAACATCATTGAGGCGGAGACGCGGCTAACGGGCCAACTGGAACAACTCGAAGAAATGCTCATAGAGCAAGCCTTTCCGGAATCATTCTTTGCCAGAACAATGGGCATGATCTTGAGTAAGAACATCGATGAACTCCAGGAAGGGAATTTTGAGCGCTTGATAGGTGAGCGTATAAATCAGTTCTTTCAAACCGGGGCGCCGCGGGGCGAGAGTCTGCAGGACTTGCGCTTGCGTGCCGAAGAGATCGTGGCTGCCCTTAAGCGCGTGGAGGAAATAATGACCAGCAAGAATCGGGACGTGGAAGATGAGACACGTGTTCGTCTGCAGCGCGCGGAGGCATTGCTTGCCAAGATTAGTGGTCTTCAAACGCAGTTTCAGTCTCGGAAGATCACTATCGAAACCACGCTACGGATTCCTGTCTCAGCGTACGAGGGAGCGCGCCAAACCTTCCTGGACGAACTAGGCCGAGGCATTAGGAGTGAGATCGACAAGCTCGGCGATCCGCAGAATTACTTTGAAGGTGATCTCGAGCGACTAGTTACGGCGGACCTTATCGCGATCGTTGACATTTGTGACAAGAAAGTCTGTTCCCCACCGGGATCGTATGCAGAATTGGAAGCCGCGCTCAAACAATTGTTCCAGCACGCCGGCTTGCGCGAAATCGTCCCGCGTCCTGGCGAACCTTTCGGAACCGCTGAACAAGATCTGATTCAGATGGTGCCGGGCGACCCGGGCAAGAGTATGACTGTGGCCCAGGTCATCACACGCGGCTTTTATTACACGCATCGCGATAATGAAACACTACTGCGCAAAGCAGGGGTAGTTGTCTATCGTTAGTCGGACATTGCTTGAGTTGCTGATCATCCATCTGGGGACGACGGTAGAATAGTTGTAGCGAATAATGAAGGGATGACAGATGAGCGATAGCGCCAAAAAGTTCGAGCGATTTCAGCAAGAAAACGCCCGGCTGCATGATCCGACGATGCTGCGCGGACCTGTCGAACTGGTGCCGGTATCCTGGGATGAGCTGATAGCAAATTCGAGTCGGATGAGCAAGACGGGCAAGAAGAAGCTTTGGCGAGAGCTTTATCTTTTCGCAGCTCAATCTGTTGGCGAAGAGCTTCTTCCCCTTGAGTTCCTTGAGCGGTTGCGCCCCAAAGCGGAAGTCCAGCCGCCGCGCCTGGCGGCGGTGCATCGAGCAGGCACGGTCACGGCCGCGATCGAAGCTGGCCTGAGGGCCTATCAGGAAGAAAAGCGAAAGAGGGAAATATCTGGAGCAGGAGCAGAGCATCAGGAAGCTCTCGAGAAACCGCAAGTGTATTCCCAATGGAGTAAGACCCCAGGTACCTCATCGATAACGATCGAGCCGGCAAGCGTAACCTGCGCTCTTAGTCTGTTTCAGGAGCAGGGCTTTTCGTTGGATGCACCCGCCGCGCAGAAAGTCGAATTGATGTGGCTCTCACCGATGACACCAAACCTGCAGCGAGTTGCCATGGAGCACCAACACCATAATCACTTTGAAGCGCGGGTTGGCCTCCCGGATGGCAGCTACCTTTTCTCCTTCGCCGTGGATGACCACATCCGTCTGGATCCGCGCGTCGCCCAAACTGTCGTTCTGAATAAAAAAGGGTTGTTTGCTCCACTCGAACTGGCGCGCCAGCAAGCAAGCTTCGTCTTAACCAATTGGGGCCCAACCGATGCGCGAGTGTGGCTGGAAACGGCTGCGCTATGGCTGTTACCAGGCGACTCAATAGCTCTACCGGCCCGCTCATCGGCAAAGAGCCTGGTGCGGCTTGATCCGTCCGCGATGAAGCCGGGTCTAAACGAGGGGTTATTGCATTTGAAAGGTCAGCGCGGTGAAGAAACGATTTCGGTCGGGGTGGTCAAGGTAGCTGTTGATTTGGAGGTCGGGGGGGCTGTCGGCGAGTTTTCGTTTACTCCACAGGCATTCGGCGAAATCCTGCAGGGCCTGGACGAAGTGAAACTGGAAGTTAACGTGACGGCGCGCGGTCGTGGGCCACTCAACGGGATGATCAGTTTGCCGCAATCTGGAGAGCTGATCGACTTTCGCCTCGACGCTGATGACGAAATGAAGTCGCGCTTCTCACACACGTTCCATATCCATAGCTCGCATTTGCCGCTGCCGCAACCGAACACCGCCGAGGCAGCCTTGAAATTAATGATTCTGACGGACAGTTTCCTGGCAAACTACAGGCTTTGCCGTTTCGAGATCCCCTACCGTCTCCTTTACCTGAAGAAGTCCTTACCGGCTCTCAGCTTCGGTACCATTCGAAGCAGTGGAACCAAAACCATGAGGCTTCAGGTGGAGCGCAGCGACGCCGGCGATATTGAACTAGGAGTCGTTTTGCCACCGGCCACCCAGAGATTTCTGGAGGCCTATCCCGCTCGCGGCAATGTTTTTGTGTTTCGTCTCGATGCCGCTCAACTGCCGCCGGGAACACACATAGACGAGACAATCGAACTCACAGATCGTAAGTCAGGATTGCGAGATCGCATCAAGATTCTGGCGACAATAACGCAGTCAACTAACGAACCTGCATACGTCCTCGCTAACTCAGAAACGCACTAGCCGGAATCCCGCTGCTCGACAATGCCGTGATGGCATAGCGGGAATGGGAGTAGTTTTGATGATCTCATCTTCGATATCCCTCGCTTTCCCTGCCCTGCTGCAAGCGCAACCGGATCTAAGTTCCGGCGGCAGCCTTCTTGGCGAATACATGCTCAACCCGTTCGTGTTAGCGATTCTTGTGTTCTTTCTTTTGAGTTTCTTAAGACTGATCAGCTATCTGTCCAAACTTCCGGTACAGCACGCAGCGCTGGAAAGGGTAACCGACAACTATCGAGAAGTGGAGCGCAGGCAGGAGACCGATCCGGCGCTGGTTAAGCAGGACTTGTTGGAGGGAGTAGATCCGGAGTCGATCGCAGCACAGCGAGTCATTGAGCTCCAAAGAATCAGTGTGCGCGGGGGAGACTTCGATCAGGTGGCTTTGGCAGACGTGCTTGCGGCGCGTGAGGGCGCCAAGGTCAGCATTGCGCGTTACGTCGCCAGTGTCCTCGTATTGCTGGGGTTGTGTGGCGCAATCTGGGGTCTCAGCGGTCTGGTGGTGAATATGGGACCCGCGTTGAAGAACGTACAGGAACAACTGGACAAGGGCCCGCCCGTCACCACCTCCGGAACGACGAGGGCCGGCGCCGCCGATAGCACTGCCGCTGTGCAGGCTTCATTCGGGGCATTAGTAAAAACGATGTCCGATTCGTTGACCAACACGCGCAGCGCATTCTTTGCCAGCCTCACAGGAATTCTAGCCAGCGTGCTGCTTCTGCTTTCCAATTGGTACGTTTCATGGAAGCAGATCAATTTCCTGGCGGCGCTGGAAGACCTCACGGCAACCAAGTTGATTCCAATCTTCAAGCCGGTGCATGAAACGTCACAATTGGCAGAGGTGGTCACGGCTTTTCGTGAAGGCTCCTCCTATCTGGTTCGTTTGTCTGACGAACTTGATGGCAAGGTGTCGCAGGTGGGCACAAGCCTGGAAAACCTTTTCGCGATTGTCCGCAAATTCGGTGAAGGAGCTGATTCATTACGGGGGCATCAGGACCGGATCTACCAGGCGCAGGAACAGATGATGGGAGTAGTCACCCAGTTTATGGGACTGACCTCGCGCATCGAGGACCATCAGGCTGGGGCACATGTTGACATTGAAGGCGTCATGCATGCCGTAAATGAGAGTAACAAGAACCTGACCCGGGCCCTGGAAGACTGGCAATCTCGTCATGAGGATCTATTGCAAGGCATTGAGCGGGGCGCCAAACAGGCCCACGCGGAAACGAAGGAAGCGCGCGAGCTGACACAGAAAGGCATCAGTGACGTTGCCGGGCTACTTCATACATCTGTCGAGCAGCAGGTAGGGCTGCTACGCGCGCAGGCAATAGAGTTATTACAGCAGCAGCAGACCGGCGCCGGAACTCATCTGCGCGAACTGCTCGACCGTCAGGGCGAGTTCGTTACGGCGTTGCAAAAATCCGTTTCTGAAAGCGATGGCCACAAGCAACTCCTTGCCGGGCTTGCGACCACTATTGAGCAAGAGCGAGTAACCTTTGCTGACCGCATGGACAATCTCCTTCGCCAGAACGAACAAACTCTGAAGGCTTTACTGACAGAGCAGAAACAGTTACTCGACACCTCGGGTATGCGACGAGTGGAAGAGGGGCTGGTGAAGTTTGTGAGCGACAGCCGAGCGGAATTTAATTCCCTGATGGAGCGACAAGAAGCATTTGGGAGAAATTTCGGCGAGCTCGGCAGCGTTGCCAATCGGCTAGGCCTGATGTTGCGGCTGCTGATTGGCGTTGCGGTCGTAACAATACCGGTCTTCGCCGCGCTCGGCATCATGTTTATCTTTGATCTTCGCCCGCAGGATCAGATCATGCGCATCGGGTCGATGTTTGTGATCGTCACGATGATTTTTCTATTAGCGTGGTTTTTGCGCGCAAAGACTTAACCCAGTCTTAAAAAGACGCTGCCTCGAACCAGCGAAAGGGATCCTCAACCGTGCGCCTCAAAAACCTCAACGACCTCGATATCGACATCTGGCCAGCGTTCACCGACTTCTTAACCTCGGTCCTGATCATTGTGGTCCTCTTCGTTTTCGGCGTCTTCTTTTCCAATATCGCAAGCAGCCTGGCGAGACGGCACAGCGAGTTTGAGGAAATGCAAACGCGTCAATCTCAGGTCAGAAAGGAACTCGAGGCGCGCCTCGCGGACAGCGTCGAGATTCCCGCGGAGGACGGCAACTTGCAACGAATCATCCTGCGCGTCGATGAACAAGGCGCCGGCGGAGTGCTGTTTCCGAGAGGCACGGCAACTTTGAGCGGTGCGGGCGAAGGACTGCTTCGCAAGATTGTGTACGTACTGGAATCCAATAGCGATGCTTACGACACGATTCAAGTCGAAGGCCATACGGACGATGTACCCATCACTGGTAAGTATGCGTCGAATTGGGAACTATCTGCGGCCCGCGCAGGCGCCGTGGTGAATTTCATTCTAGAGCACGGAGTGCACGAGCAACATAAACAATTGGAACCCTGGCGCTTTTCCGCTAATGGCCGCGGTGAGTACAGGCCCTACGGTTTAGGCGAAACCGGCATGAATTTGCGCACCGCCCCAAACCCTCGCCATGGACCAGACTTCGATTACGTTGTACGAGCGAATCAAGTGAATGGTCAAGATCCGCTCCAGGATAATGCTATGGCCCAACGGAATAGACGGATCGAGATCATTCTGACATATCGCGTGAAAGCACGCGCCCCGTAGGGTAAGACGCAACACTGTCATATGTTAGAGGCTGACCTATGCCACAAACGCGAACTATAGGACAAAATCCGGGCGGACATGGAAGAGCATTTTCGGTCGCAATCTTCTGTCTTACTGCATTTATTTTTGTTGTGGTTTTAATCTTGTTCGGTATTGATATCTACCTCTATTTAACGGGCACATTCATAGACTACAAACGCAAATTACTAAAGCCTAGTGATTGGTGGATGCTTGTCATACTATTCGGAATTCCACTTGTCTTACAGGCATTCGGCCTAATCTCCATGTTCATGAGACTGCGAAGAGATAAATCGTTGACCGCTCCCTACGCACTATGCATCTTTATCTTATCGTGTTGCCCACTTATGTACTGTCTCCTGTGGCTACTGTATATGGTCGGTCAGCACACTTGGGGAATCTTGTCTTATGCTGCCCTGGTCGTGATTGTTATTTGCTTATTGCCGGTAATTTTAATGACTTATGCGATCATGTGGACTCCCGCTCATGACCCTTCAAAATACGATTCGAAACTTTGCGCAGCCGATATCGCAGACTGGAATAACTTCTGCAAGACATTGAAGGATATAAATTCAGGATCAATGAAGGATAGCTCCCCCTTTGGCGTCTACCGCGAAAGAATAGTCGCGCGTCTTCCCGAGAACGTTCATGCTCTATTAGAGTCAGGCCGTTTATCGAAGCAGGTTTTGGTGGCTGAACTAAATAATATCCTCAGGGTTCCAGACTTACATTTGGCGATCAATCTAGACAATGGCGACATTCCTCAAGCCGCCAGAGAGTTATTGCTTCAACGCCAAAAGAACTTTAGGGATGGCGAAGTTCAAAAACTTCATCGGATTCTTTTGGACGTTTGCTTCTCGGGAATGATTAACCCGCTGCCAGACGGCGCGGGATCGAAGTCCAGGGATAATTGGTGGGAGGAGTTTCTGCTAAGTTTGAAAGAGGGGGTAACCAAAGCCCATTTCTCAGTGCTAGCTACTTTTTTTGCGGTATTTCTCGGCATCACTTACTTGTTCGGATTCGCTTTTGCGTTTCACGACCAAAACTCAATTGAGAAAGGGGAGAATCCCGATCTATACATGCCGAATACACTCCAGAATAGCGCTGGTGCTCAACAGTTAGAGAACAACGGAGTGCATCCTTCATCGCAATTAGCATTGCGCAACGTTCCACCTTTGCCTAACGAGCAAGTACAGTCTACAACCGGTGTCCCACAGTTCGATACAGCATCTCAGACGACTGCAACACAACCTACATTCGACACGGCACGATATGCATTTTATTTCAATACAATTAGCGCGATTCCTGACATCAACCCTTATTCCTCATTAGATGAGAGATTTGAACCAGGTAATACATCCAAAGATCCCGGCAACGATTGGAGGGCGGTAATAAACCACAAGCGAATCGAGCGATTACAAGCGGACATCTTAAGATTCACGGAACGAGGTGAGAAGCTTCGAGTCGAATTGGTAGGTTCGACCGACGAATGTGCTCCACAAGACTCACCTTTTTTGTCCAACTATGAACTCTCAGAGGCGAGATCTGAGAACATAAAATATATCCTGCTCCGACGCTTATCAGAGAAGGAAAAGAGGGAGCGTGACATAGAATGGGTAACACTGCCGACATCAAGCGAGGGTTCTCCCTTGCTCTTCCCATCAGTTGCTAACGCTCAACAAGTGGACTGTACAAGAGCAGGTCAGAGACGGCCCGCTGAAGGAAGAAAAACAGCTAATGCTTTGACAACGGTAAATCTAGAGGATCTAAAGAGAACGCTTCTTATGGATAAGCTGTTTCTTCGTGAGGACGTGGATTTTCTAAATAAAAAAGTCGAAGAACTAAAAACGGCAACGCTGAGTTTTCATCTTGGTGATGACCAGATGAAAATTCCGCTGCTTAGAATAGAGTCTCTGGCGACCGCGATTAGCGACCGAAACAAGGAGGGAAACGAAGATAAGAAAAAGGAGTTTGAAAAAGATGTGAGACGACAAGACGTCGAGTTTGCTGAATCTCTTGATGTCTTCAGGTATGTGGACGATCGAGCAGCGAGGAGAGTCGTCGTCGTCTCCCTCACCCCGATACGGAAGGGTCAGTGGTTCATTCCGCTGTCACTTATGGACTACATGTATTTTTCTATTTACACCATAACCACTACTGGTTACGGCGACATTACCCCTACAAGTACGTTTGCGAAGTTTCTTTGTTCATCCGCGAATATATTAGAGGTATTCTTCCTGGTTGTTTTCTTCAGCGCCCTTCTCTCAGTAAAGCGTGAAAAGAGATTCTCAAGGGCTAGAGATAGAAACTGAACCGTTACTCAAAGGCGGTCGAATAAACGCGAACAGTTTAGCTAAGTGCGTTTGAGCGAGTGTTCCTCATGTTCAAAAGTTCAAACGTAGCCTGTTACAACCCTGAATTCAAGTCGGAATTCATGGATCTCACCTTAGAAGGGCAATACTTTGCACTTTCATTTGACTTGATGAACTATCGATGCCACTGAAAACCGACAACTCCACAGCGCTCTGGGTGGCTGCAATAGGCGCGATTGCAATTATTAGCGCAGCTATGATTGCAAAGTGCGGGACTACTCAACCAAGCATTAAAACATCTCCTACACCGACTTCGAGCCCTGTTATTGAAACAACTCCAAGTCTCACCGAGGGGCGGCTAGTAGGAATGCTCACAGACCGGGCCAGCTCTCCGCTGAGCAATATGACGGTCAGTATTCGTAACGGGCCAACGACGAAAACTGACTCGGAAGGCCGGTTTGTGCTGAATAATGTTGCTACTGGAGATCAGTTGCTTGAGGTTCAAGCCTCGACTGGAGGACGTTTGACACAGAACGTGGCGCTTGAGTCGAAGAAGACAACAACTGCCAATTTCGTCTATGACGCCAGCACTTCAAGACTGGGGCTCCTCTCAATAGTTGGACCTGTTGACGGTGGCTTACTTGAACTGACTAAGGACGGTACTGAGCATAGAGCGGTGGTTTATGGTCGCTGCGATAGCTTATCTCAAATACTGGGTAGCTTTGATGTGTGGGTATTGATAAGTTCACAGCGCGATTCCAGATTTTGGGTGCAGCAGCCACCTGCCGTGATCGATCCCAGCACCAATACATGGCGGGCGCGAGCATTGTTTGGAAGCACGGAGCACCCGCCGAAAGACGGCGAACAGTGGGATATACTTGCGGTGTCAGCAAGTTCTGATTCAGAGTTCAAGCGCATTCTCAACACGCCGATGCTCAGCATGCTGCCGCCTCACATTAGCTCCAACGTGGTTACAGTTGAGATTCGAATAATTCGTCAACAGGTCTCTCAGCCAAAGTTGTGAAACTGGGCGTCCTGATATTTTTTCCTCTTAACTCTTCAAAGGCAAGGTCGGCCATGCGCAAGTTTCTCACCATTTCATTATTGCTCACCTGTCTCCTCCCTGCCGCGTGCACCAAGCCAAGCAAGAAATCGTCTGCGCCCGTGAGTACGAGCGGCGATGCGATCAGGGCTGTTTCGCTTCAAGGTCTTCAGGCTCAATTAAGAAACTGCATGCCGCAGAATTCCTGTCCGCAGGAGCTTCTGCAGTTCGCAGGCATTAAGAAGATCATGGGCGTGATCGCTGATGAACAGAATCACGACCTCATCGTTTTTGGACCCACTGATGACGACCGCCCTCCGCTTCAACTCGAAGATTTCGTGGGAGCGCTAAGAAATGCCTGGCTTCAGTATGCGCCTCTAAACGACAACGTCTACCAGTATTCAAGCCCGGGATGCTCGATCGATCCAAACCCTCGGGTCATGCAGCAGCTTCAACAAGTCGGCCATTCTCTCCACACCGCAACCACCTCCGCAAAGATTACTAAGTCGCTCGACAATTGGAATCGCGTATGCGAGTTACCGCAATCTGTGCGCGTGCTGGGTATTCCTTTTGATACTCACTTCGCGCAGGTGTTGGTGAAAGCCGACTACGACATGAAGCAGTTGGTAGATGGCTCAGACCCCGTAGACATTCCCGGACTCACGAGCATGAAAGACATGAGGGTCGAAGCGGCCGAAAACCAGCTCGCACAAGGACAGCCGATCACGCTTAGTGGTCCAACCTTGAACCGGTTTTGGTTCTACCCTGGTGAAAACGTTTACGAAGAGCATGACGGAATAATCCTGATCAAAGAGTGCCCGGTGACGCTCCTCACCGAAGAGATGTATTCCAATCGTGGCGGGCAACTGGCAGGTAGCGGCGGCGCCAACCCACTGGCCAACACATATGCTGATTCTCTGACGCTTCTGTATGACAAATTGGCCGAAGAGCGTCCCATCTTCGATGAGCTGGAGAACCTTTTTCGCTTCGTAGCCCTGGCTCAAATACTGAAAGCCAGGTATGCGAGTCCCGCAAACTTCGATCTCTCTTATCTTCTCGAAGGTTACCCGGTACCTCTAACGCCGGTTGCGAAATCGCTTCCCGGCCGTCATGCCATTAAGCAAATCCAGCATCGAGAGGAGTCGGCGGGGGGATCTAGCGAGTTAACTCTATACCTTCCCAGTTGCGGCGGCGTGGACATCCGACTCGACGAAAATTCCACCAGGTTTCTAAGAAGTAGCAACGCGAAACTTCCCGATTTCAAGCAAGGAGTGCTGACTGGGAGAGGTACCAGAGACACACCTTATTGGGCATTTCCGAAAGCCACCGAAGTTTTTCTGGACGAACTGTCTTACAACTCACGAATTCTCAAGTTGAATCGAGCTAACAAAGAAAGCCGTTTGTTTACAGTAGTGGTTGGAACCGAAGGTAGAACTACTCGGTACGCTCTTTACGATGGTGAAAGCAAGCAACAGTTTTCAAACATTCCTGACTTGGTCGCAAGGGTCAATGAACGAGTGGCAGGGGAGCCACGTCGAGTCGTCTACCTGGACCTTCAGGGACTTCCTACAGAAGACAAGCTTGAAGGTTTCGCGACTTCTTGCCGACTCGAGCAGGCTAAGAGAAACCAGGATATCGAAATAGTAACCCTTGGGCGAAAGAACAATTCGAGCGAAATCTCGGACGCAATTCTTGGACGGGGCATTCGGTTTGACCACACCCGCAGCACCGTTGAAGAGGTGACTCAGGGAACACATAAGGGTTGGTTTCGGGCGTCGATGCGGTTCTTAGTGCATAACCAAAGGTCGGTCAAGGGCATACTTGCTCATGCTTACCTGAGAACAAAGGAGCTTGCGCTTCGGTTCATCGAAACGGTTCGCCTGAAGTCTTCGGATCCGATCTTTCGAACCTCGAGTCTCTCAGATGTGATCAATCAAACTCGTAGAGAATTAGGTGACGAAGTTTTTCTGATTTACGAAAACGAGCTGGGTGACACTTACGTGGGCAAACTTGTGAGAGCTCAGAGCGAGGACTTTGGTCAATGAGACCACCCATTTCGCAAAGGATAGTTAAGCCTGAAAACTGTGTTATCGCGTTTGGGATACCCACGTGCGCCCCGGCTTTTCAGAGGCATCTCACTCTGAAGAGAGATTTTGCTTCAAACTACATGTTATTGCAGCGATACAGCCTTTATGTAATCAGCGTTTTTGACAAACTCAAACCAGCCTTGCTTGACCTAGGCGTGCAAATTCAAACGGATGTAACTTTGAAACAGTTTGGAGATTTGTTTGATGGGAAATTTGACGTCGTCATACTGTTTGCCCATTGGCTCAATGACCAGGTCGAGTTTGACGATGGTTTTGCCGATGTTCCTAAAATCGTTGTCGAAATAAAAAGCGGATTCAACGGTCTGCTGGATCTGTGCGTGTGTCATCCCAGGAACCTAGTAGCTGCTCTGCAGGTAGAGCGCCAAAACCTGTTGATAAAGAGCTTGTACCAGGAACGCGCGACGCCGCGCCTGTGGCTGTATTTTTATGTGGCCCTGTTTACTTATCTAAGGGATCACCAGGCAACTTACCTGCAAGCCCTCGAGGTCTTGACGGTTGAGATGCATCGAAAGATAAGGCGCGTGAAAGGAAGCGACAAGTTCACATGAAGCAGTTGTCCGGGATTCTTGAAGACTATTTGTCCAGCATCGATCGTTTTGGCGAACTCGGCTTGGGTGAGAGGCCGCGTCGCGTCGTGAAGAAGAATGACAATCAGCATCTTGCTAAAGCACTAGATCAGCGTCTCAAGTTCAATAAGCATTTCGTCGTAGTAATCTTAATGTTCCTCTGCATTCTATTTGTCGTGGCTACTTCTTTTCTCTTCTTTTACCGGCATGACGTGAAAGTTTTTTATGGTGTTTTCGGTGCTTTACTCTTGTCAAATTTTGGAATCATCAAGTGGCTGCGCCAGCTCTGGTGGGAGATGAACACCATGGACATCTCGTTGTATGTCTTGCGTGAATTACCACCAGAAGAGGCAGCTGCGTTTATTAGCCGCCTGTATTGGGATTTTGTACGTTCCTCATCCAGACGGGCCGGCAAATCTGTGGGTGGTTGAACTCAAGGCGGCCGTCGATAGGACCCCGAGGCTTGCAAGCAGTTTCTTGCAACTCGCTACCTTACTTTCTCCGACTCTTCACAGATTTCAATGGAGTATAGTCAAGCATAACGATCTTATCGTAATTGGTAACCTAAGTCGCTATTGTTTTCCGGGAGGTGACATGATTCGTTTCGCGATTGCTGTTTCCTGCGGATTCATCCTATGCCTCTCCGCGTGTACTAATAACCCACGTACGTTGGTGAGTTATGTGCCCGCGAGTAGTTATGCGGTCCTTGCCGTGAAGTGGCACAGCGTTGAGAAGGATCCAGAATTGAAAAGAATAGCCAAGGGTGCGGAGATTGAAAAGATATTTGCGGACCTGGGCGTTAGTAGCCAGGAAGTTTCGGAATTTGCGGTTTTTGGCGACCTTCAAAATCTCGCGTCAGGAAGTACCGGCCTCATCGCGAAAGGCACCTTCAACACAAAGGATCTTGTGAACTCGCTCAAGAAACGTGGCTGGGCGGAAGAAGACCTCGAAGGGAAGCGCGTCTATGTCAATCCCAGCGATAGTTCATACTTAACGACTTTCGATGCCAAGATGTTTATGCTGGGGACTCAATCTGGTGTTAAAGCTGTAATTGCCGCGAGAGCGAAACCAGAACTACGCTTTACTTCCAATCCGGCGTATAAGAGGTTGTCAGCTCGTTTTGAAGGCAAGCAATACCCGATTCTAATGATAGCCGCCTTTCCTCAGGCCACTCAGGATATGGCAAGTGCGGCTCTCCAGCTCTCTTCAACTGTAATGGATCTTGTCGGTGTTGGACCACTAGGCGAACTGCTAAACCAAATCGGATATGCCAAAGGGTTGAGCTGCGGCATTTCACGAACAAATGACGCGTTTCCAATACACGTTTCGGCAGTTATGAAGGATGAGGATGCGGCAGAGTTTGTCGCCGGAACACTCAACATACTTAAAAATGTCGCGGCATTGGCGCGTCGAAATAATTCTCAACGTGACGTCGAAGCCGCCAAAGTTCTCAAGACCATATCTATTGAAAGAAGTCGCGATGTGATATCCATAAGAATGACAATGCCCGCTCCCGCTCTTCGCGAATTCAATCGCTAGTGTGGTGACTCTGACCGCAACCAAACCGTAAATCTAAAAACAGTTTCTCGCCGCACGGTATCCGGCCATTTCAGCTTCTTCACGACTTCCAAACGGAACTCGATTATGTGTAGCTATGTCCTCGTAGTTGGGGCAGCCAGGCCAGTGATAGATCCTAGTGCGTTTGTTCCCGCGAATGTAACCAACAGGAGGAGCATCGCGAGCGGAAGCTACGAAAACCTTTGATAGATTGGTTGAAATTCGATCTGAAGATGATGACTTCCTTGTCGGATCGTCCTTCAGCGATGCAAGTGGACTGGTGAGGCCGTGATGGAGCGACGTTGGGCCATCGTCTGCTTCTGTCTCATCGATAGACCCAGTTTTGTAGCGTCGATAGTCCCAGGGAGGAGTTGGGTTTGAATCCTTCCAGAGTCCGCGGTTTTGTGTGTGAGCTTCCACTTCTGACCTTGCATAGAGGTCTTGATCCGCCTGTGACTGTTCCTTTTCGTACTTTTTGAAATGCCAGGCAAGCCCGGCTTTTATTTGCTCAAGACAAGCATCTTCTCCCTCAAGCCAGACCTTCCCAATCAAACGTCCGAATTGATCAACTTTCTCATAGTCGGCCCTAACCTGTTTTTGAAAAAGGAGGTTAGCCAGATTCTCACGCGAAACCTGATAAAAAGCCTGCGTCCGGTCGGGAGCATCAATACCTTTCAGGCGTATCCGGTGTTGAAAGTTTTGTGAATCAAGGATTCTGATGGTGTCGCCATCCACGATTTTGATTACGGTACCAGATATAAACTGGAGTGTTTTTGGCGCAGACGTCCGGGTCTCGCGGGAACAGCCGGTAAGGATGCTCAGCGCAAAGAGGAGAAACGGTAAGGACCGCTTGCTAAGGGTGAACATGAGGAACGCCTTTCGGTGGGCAGCTTATATCAATGCAAGAATTCAAGCAACTAGGAATGCAAAGACTTAGGCAAGCGATTGATCAGAGGCGCGTGGGCTTAGTCGTGGATCGCCCTCAAAGCACCGGTGGATTTGACAGGAGGAACCGAAGCCGGACTGCGAGCGACGTGTCCGTATCTTGCAGGCTGGTGACCTTTCTACAGCCACGATGCAAAAGACGTTGTGACGCAATTTCCTCGTGTTCTCACAGGTCGACAAGACCCTTGACTGCTTGGTCTGCCCTGCACTAGAGTCCAGCGCACCTCGCGCGCACTTCGATTTACGTTCCGCCAACGCACCAACGCGGAACGGCAACCTCGGTTGGTCCTCCGAGCCTGCGTTCCGCATGCTCGTGTCCCAGCCACAACCCTAACTGAGGAGATTACGATGGCAACAATTAGGTGTGACGCTACAGGTTGCTCACATACGGACAAATCTGGAAAGATTTTCTACCAATGTAACCACTGTAGGCGTTGGTGGTGCAGCAGTCATGGGTACAAGGGAAAAAGGTGCCCCGGATGTCAAAAGGGCTTCCTGGGTTGAGAATCTTCTAGGGACTCCACTTTCTGGAATTCAGTAGAGACGAAACAGTTCCACATCCATGTGGGTTTGCGGACATTTGAACGTCCTCTCAATCGTCCGACTCGGGGCTCTGGCAACGTTCGGCGAGTAAATGCTTGGTTAAGTTGAATCGTGAGTCGGGCTGTCAACGTCGAGACCGTAAGCAACCCCAAAGGATCTAATTGCGAAACACGATTCCCTAATTCACGCCGCGGATCTTGAGCGTGAGCACAACGTCGTCGCGGATTAGGTTGTCAGCGGCGCCTGCGTAGTTGATGCCGAAGTCTTTGCGGTTGATGGCAAAGGTGCTGTCAACGGTTATCGCATCGGGCGCGACCACTATTGTGGCGGGGAAGGTTATGGACTTGGTGACGCCATGCAAAGTTAGATTGCCGGTTAGGGTGTGACTGGCGCCTATGTTCGCTGAACGGTTCATCTTGGCGGGCTTTATTTCTGTCGATACGAATGTTGCCTGGGGGTATTTGGTGACGTCAAAGAAGTCGGCGGTTTGAAGATGTTTGGTCAGGCCGTCGGCGTCGGTCTTTACTGAAGCCGTGTCGATGGTGATGGTTACGCGACTGTTTTCGGGTTGGCCATTGAAGTCGATCGCGCCGGAGAATTTTTCAAACGAGCCGTTGTGACTGCCTGTGACTTTGGAGCCGACGAATTCGATTTTCGAGGTGGCGGGCGTGATCGAATACTTCACGCTTTGAGCAGCCGGCGAGGTAGATGGGGAAGATGAGGCTGGAGCCGCGTCGGTCGTAACTGCCTTTGGTTTGTCTGATGCCGGGTTTGCGCAAGAACAAATGAGTAACAGTGCGAATAGGATTGTCAGAGTTGCGTTTGAACGAAGCATAATTAGTTCTCCTGATGTTGTGGATGGAGGCTAGTAAACAATATTGAGCAGGGTGTTGACAAATCGAGCGGGCCAGGAGGAACGCGGGGGCGTGAACCGACCAGGCGAAGAAAAGAATACGATCCACGAAACACACGAAAGGAACACTAACGTCTTCCGCGTCAGTTCGTGTAGTTTCGTGGATCGTACTTTCTTGCTCAAAAAACAAGAACTTGAAAGATTGTTATGCAGATTAAGGCCGCTTCCGAGATTCGGGGTCAGGAAGAAGCACGGTTGTTTGCTCGGTGACACTGCCGATAGAGTCAGGCAGCCACTGCTGCGGCACTGCGTCGGGTAAAGAGGGTGCACTTTTGCCACGAGGCAAATTATCACCGGGCAGCAAGAGCTTTTCATTTTTGCCGCGTTCGGAGACCAGCCTAATCGGTGTTGAGATCAAAAGCAGAAGAAACCTTAGTGGAATAATGTTCCACATCAGGAGGAACAGAAGAAGGTCCATGAGGGTAGTGGCAAGACTTTGACCTAAGACTTGCCACGATTTTCCTACGCGTTGCTCAGCGGCATTTAGAGGAGCATTCTTAAAAACATGTTCAGCGTATCTGGCTAAAAAGTGGTCGAGAGTAGTGTCGAGACGAGTGAAGAAGTCGTCATCGCTGCCGGACAGGGCCTGGGAGACAGCCTCCAGGTTGGTGCCGCAGGAGGCGCAAAACTTGCGCTCGGTTGGGTTATCTCTCCCACATGTTGGACAAAACATTCTGCGAGCCTCCGTCGGAGCAATGAAGCAAGGGCTTTGGTTATCTATTACGAACCCGCGGGCAGTTAGTTCACAAGTATACGATCCACGAAATGACACTAAGCAACACTAAGAGCCGGAGGGGCAGGGGTTAGCGTGAGGTTATTTTAGCGAAGCGGCAGCCTAAAGGCTGGACTCTGTACGCCTGTTGTTGAAAATTCTAGCTTTTCACGAGGGTCAGGAATAAACTATCGCAACCACTCAATCTTGGATTAAAAGGTGTCGGGAGTTGCTGGATGGAGCGAGAAAAGCATTGGCAGCAGATGCTTAAATACGAGCCCGAAGCATGGCGCGCTGACGAGACGTCAGAGGCCAGAGAGCAGAGGTCAGAGAGCAGAGGTCAGAGGTCAGAGAACAGAGGTCAGTCGCCGCCGGACGTATGGGAGCAGACGAGGGTGCTGGAATTGTTGGGACGCGTGAATTACAAAATTATTAAAGGCAATAGAGTTTATGTCGAGGTTGGTGGGGTGGTTTATAAGACTCTGTATGGCGGTTACTGGCGTAGCGTGTTTACGGGGATTGAGCATTACCTGTTGAGGTGTGAACAGGTGTCGGGATCGGTGTGGGCGGAAGACGAAGGCTCCACTGGTGCAGCGGTTGATTTACCTGTCAGCTATTCGAATGAGGGCTGGACCGCGAGCGGGCATTCGTTGTCGTTTATGCTATCGAGGGGTGATTTAGCAAACAGCAGACAGCAATCGGCAATCAGTAAGATCCTTCTAAGTGCAGTAACCTCACTAAAGCGACGTTCTCTCTCGGGTTTGGGGTGACAGGCAGGAATGCCTGTCCTACCTCAAGACTCGGATGTCGCGCTCGGAGAAGATGAGCCAGTCTGATCCTGAGAGTTGCCATCTCAGTTCCTGAATCACATGGCCTTGGCGGCTCTGGCGGCCGTTCTCAATCCGATACTTCTTACGGTAGCGCATGATGGCTGTCCGTCCATCGTCCTGGAATATGATTTCCGGTTCCTCAGCACGAATGTCGATGAGGCCTGCCTTCACAAATACCCTCGCCTTTTCTTCACGCACAAAAGCTCGGGAAGTGTTGCGAGTCAAATAGTAGGCTTTCAGACGCGGAACGTAGAACGACATCTGTTTGCTAATGTCGCGATTGTTGGTGGCGGCGATCCATTCGTTGAGGGCTTTGCGCAACACGTCGGCTGCGGACCGATCAGGCGTCGATGCCGAGGACTCTGATGGCGGGGATATCGCAGAGGGGGTCGCAGAAGCTGTGGCTACCTTTGCTTCACCATAAAGATCCCAGCGGGCGACATCGGATATTTTGTTGTAGACAGTACGAATAACTAAAGGCTGGTCCAGTGCCTCTGCCTCGAGGCGTCGCACCACTCGCAGCTGTTTGCCGTTGTTGATGGATTCAAAAACGACTGTGAAGTTGTCTTCGGTGCGGCCGCTGGAAGTGAAAACGAGGCGTTGGTTTCCAAGGGTATTCTCAACGGAAAACTTAAGTCGAATGGTGTGGCCATCCGGTGCACGTGTGTTCCGGGGAACACCGTCCGCCACGAACGTCATCCGCGGCGCGCGGGACGAGCCCAGGGTTATGCGTGAGCCCTGCTGTTCGACTGCCAGGAGATCGGGAGGCGTCAGTCTTACTGCCAAATCGATGAAGAAGCGTTGTTGTTCGCCGAAAGGAATATTGCTGGAGGCGCCTGCGACAACTGAGTGGAGCTTGTCGCTCGCAGGAATGTCGATTCGATAAACGCCGGTGAGGGATGAAGGCTCTGGTTGCTGCGGCGATACCGCCGCGTTTATGAAGATGAGGCAGATAAATAGAATGAACACGGCCACCTCCCTTGATCGCACACTGAAAAAATTTGTCGTAAGAATACAAGAAAAGTGCAGCGGCGCACAGGGTGGAGGGGGCAAGTACGATCCACGAAATAACACGAAATGACACGAATTACGTTTCTATTGACGATATAATCCGGCGCTGACAGTTAGCTATAAGTAGAGCGAGGTGTGAGTGATGGCGGTGAAATTAAGAGACGTGGTTGATGGGTTGGACATGGCTGGCGATGAAATGTCGGCGTATCTCAACAAGCGTACGGGTGAGGTAGTTCCGATCACCAACGAGGAATTGGAGGCGGCAGAAGAGGAAGAAGAAGAGGAAGAAGAAGATCTGGCCGACCGTCCGGAGTGGCAACAAGAATCAATTATGCAGGCGCGCGAGATAATTGGTTCTGAAGATTGGATTGAGTTGCCCTCGCAATTCGATATTCACGAGTACTCGATCATGGAGGAATTTTGCCGCTCGATTGCAGATCCCAAATTATCTGAAAGACTGCTGGGCACTATTCGAGGCAGCGGCGCGTTTAGGCGCTTTCGCGGTGCACTTGAAGTACTGAATCTGCAGCAAGACTGGTACGACTTTCGCGCTGCCGAACTGGAAAAGATTGCCGTGGCGTGGCTTGAGGAGAATGAGATTGAGTTCACGCGAGAGTGAGAGAGGATTTCGGATAGCGGAGTTCGGATCCTGAAACCTTGTTATATCGGTATGCCTGCTCAGCGGGCGAGACTCCCCGGTATCAGCCTGAAGGGCTGAAGCGACCCACCCGCTAACTCTGACGAGAACCCCTCCGCTGATGCAGCGCGTGGTGGCGAAGGAGCAACCTGAAGGTTGTACTCTGAACACCTGTTGGTGAGACGTTAAGCCGATGAGCGACTGCCGCGACGCGACCCACCCGCTACCGCGTGGTGGTACTGACTTCCCTGGGACCCAGCGAGGTATAGAAGGCAAAAGCAACTACCGCCGCAGCAACCACAAAGACGAATATGGTCGACTGTGCATACCAGACTGAGAAGTCTGTAGTCATTGGATAGCTGCCAAAGAGGATGGTAAAGAACAGTGCCGCGGTCAAAGTCAGCAAGCCAAACCTTGTGACCGCGAGGATAATCAGCGCCGAATACAAAGCAGCGTAAATGAAACTGATCTTCCAGGGCCGGCTGCCCAACCCAGAAGCGATGGTGAACAGTAGCCAGGCTACGCCCAGCGCGAGCCACTGTCTCCGACGAAAGATAATATGTAATAACAGCAGGAAGAACATGCACGTGACGGAGAGAAAAACGATCAGTGTTATTCCGGTAAAGAAGATTTCACCGACCGACTCGCGCAAGCCCAGCAACGTATGAAGTTTGACCGGCTTTGGCGCTAGCACGCGACCAAACCACCCTGGCGTCAATGTCCAGAGACTGTTGACGACATTCATCGCCATTCCTAAAGCCGCTCCGATAAGAATATCTCTGCCGATAAGCGGATCTCGGAAATCGCCCGCCAGCAACCGGCTCCACGAAACCATTCGATGCGGCCACCATCGACGCACGTAAGGCTCAAGCGCGAGGTAGAAAAGCCAAAGGAGCACTGTAGGCAGCAGCGCAAAGTAGATCCCAAACTGGAGCTGGCTCAATTCCTCGTCGGCGCCAAAATGACGCGCGCGGAAGACCCAGGCAATCATCAGGGCCAGGAAGACGTAAATCGCCAGCCTCGCGCCGCCTTTGCGATCGCCGGAACCATCACGCAGATTTCTTCTACCCAGCACTACGCCAATAATCACGAACCCTAACGTCGCCGCGACGAACACGAAAACAACGATCTTCCCTAATAAAGGCTGAAATTGCTGTTGGCCCATCTTCCCGCCGGAATTCCAGGGGCCGATGATCTTAAAGAAGACCGGTTTGCCGGCATAAGCAGCAGCCTCGATTCTGATGGGGATTTGCAGTTCATTCGAGAGCGTGCCTTCCCACGCAGCCCTGCTGTCGCTATAAACAGGTGGCACCCACGTTGACGGTTTCGAGGTAAAGCTGGCCTGATTGAAGCCGGCCTCCTCAAAAAGAACGGACCAGTTCGGAGAACCAGCGGGCTGAGTAGCCTCGTCTTTCTCACGAGGAACGGCGTGAAACTCGATCAGCCGGCCCCGGGGATCCAGAAACACGGTAACCATACTTGGAACATTTTCCGGCGGATCATTTGACGTGGCGCGCATTGCCAGCCGGGTTCTGGGAATCAAGTATCCCGGACTCTGTCGATACCAGAAAAAAATCGTCGCCGGGCGTGAAGTCGCCAGCTGCCCCAGTGCGGCGGTGTTAGTCGTCTCGGCATACCTGAGATATTCAGAGTCACTCCCCAAGCCATAAGTACTATCGGTGAACCGATGGGTGTAACCAAGCTTCGCGAGGATCGTGCGCGCCCTTTCCTGCAGCAACTCTGGCGATTTCTCAAGCGAAACCCGGCGATGCAGCTGGGTCTTCTCCGAGAAGAGTACGACCGCGACCGCGGCGACAAGCACCGCAGCCAATAAAGAGATGGCAACGGCAGGTTTGAGAAAGCCTTCCCGGGGCGCCGCAGCAACCATCTCCGGCGATGGTATTTCGCCAGCGGCAAGTGCAGCCGCCAGTGGATCTCCCCCCGGCAGGGACGCAGCCACCTCGAGAGCGGAAGCAGGCCGCCTGGATGGGTCCTTTTCCATACAGCGCAAAATCGCGCGTTCAACAAGTGGATCTATATGCTGGACCAGCAACGAGGGATTGGTAGGCGTACTCTCGCTGTTGCGCAAATTCAGCAACTGCGGAAGGGTCGGCGCGTCGTACACCTTCTTGCCGGTGAAGATCTCGTATACGACCAGACCGAGCGAATAGATGTCGCTCTTGATAGTCAACTCTTTTCCGGCCAGTTGCTCCGGTGACATGTAGGCTGGAGTACCAGAAATTTCTCCGCTGCGACTCTCTTCAACCAAACCGGCAATACCGAAGTCGGTGAGGCGAACGTTGCCGTTCTCATCGATCATCACGTTGGCAGGTTTTAGATCGCGATGCAGCACGCCTCTCTTGTGGGCTGCCGCCAGCCCGGCGCAAAGCTGCCGGGTAATCTCGTTCGCTTTGTCTGAAGGGAGGCGGCCGATGCGGCGCAGCAGGGAGGAGAGTTCTTCCCCCTTAATGAACTCCATTGAAAGGAAGTGGCGACCGTCAACTTCACCGATGTCGTAAACACGACAAACGTTCTGGTGCGACACCTGGCGCGCAATTCGGACTTCACGATGGAAACGCGCTAAGGCCGCGCCGTCGCTCAACAAATGGTCTGGCAGAAACTTGAGTGCGACCGGTTGGCTCAGCTTCAGATCATCGGCGCGATAAACCTCGCCCATCCCACCTTTTCCCAGCAAACCAACGATCCGATAACGCTCGGCCAGGATTGTGCCGGGCACGAATCTGGCGTCGTCTATCGATTCAAAAGAACTGGAAGCCGACTGGCGGTTTGCCACGTAAGCAGAGGCCTGAGCTGAGGTTGGGCCCTTCATAGTCTTCTCGGGAGTGTCGGCAAACAGCCGCGTTTTATCGGCTGGTTCGTCAGATGAGACAACGAGCCGTTCGCCGCACGCCGGACAGGAGGTCTCGCCGTCTGGTATCTCTTTTTTGCAAACGGGACAACTAGTCATTGGCGGCGGATTGTATCACTGAACCAGTGAGCGGTAAGCAGTAAGCAGTGAGCAGTAAGCAGTGGAGGCATCGGTATGGTAGTGTCCTCGTTTGGCGTTCAGTGCTCTCGCCGGGTTAAAACGATCCACGAAGCCACACGAAATCTCACGAAGAAAAGTTCGTGTTGTTTCGTGTGTTTTCGTGAATCGTATTTGATTATCTTCTAAATTAGGACATTACTCATCGGTGTATAGTTAAACCATTTTCCTATGCCATATTCATCGCTTCAAACTTCGCCATTGGTTCCCGGTGTTAGTCCGGTAATGAGCTATCCGCAGATTACGCAGATTACAAGAACGCTGAAGTGGGGTTCCGATGGATCCATTTCTTTGTATCTGCGCAATCTGCGAAGCAAACGTTCAACTTCTTGTTTTTCGAGCAAGATTCTGATCAAACAAATAGGATCCACGAAACCACACGAAACAGCACCAAAAGATTGTTGGTGTCTTTTGGTGTGATTTCGTGGATCGTATTTAATCTTCGCTTGGTTGCTGCCTGGGCCGCGCTGCGTGTGGTCACAAGCCCGTGTATGGGTAACAAGAACCTTGCGCAACGAAGGGGTGGCCACGGAGTGCCACCCCTACAATTCCTGCCGCAGATCCGCATGCACCGTTTTGGTGGCTTCTTCGCCACCGCAAGCTAAAGCTTGTACTCTATACGCCTGTGCCAACGACGCGGGATGTTGTGCTGGAACCTGCCAACGCCTTCGTCGCTTCTCCCCACTCCTGCCGCGGTATCGAACAGAAAGCTTCGACTACCCTCGGATCGAAATGAGTGCCCGCTCCCTGGTTCAATTCGGCGGCAGCAGCTTCGTAGGTCAAACCAGCGCGGTATACACGATCGCTCGTCATAGCATCGTAGGCATCAGCTACGGCAAATATGCGCGCGTTGCGATCGATCTCTTTTCCCGCCAGGCCCCATGGGTAACCTGAACCGTCCCACTTTTCATGATGCTGGACCACCACTCGCGACGCGCCTTCCAGAAACTTCATGCCGGACAAAATCTGCCGCCCGTAGAGTGGATGGTTGCGCATCCGACGCCATTCTTCCGGATTCAGTTTGCCTGGTTTATGCAGGATTGCGTCCGGCACACGAATCTTGCCGATATCGTGCAGCAACGCGCCGAGAGCCAGCGATTCTATTTCTGCTCTCTCCAGAGCCAACTCACGAGCCAGGCGTAAACTGAAGAGGGCGACACGCTTGGAATGTTCGTAAGTTTCGGCATCGCGATCCCGGAGCGCCGTGAGAAGCGTCTGAAGTAGCCGACTCGGCGAGCCGGCATGTACTTGTCTTGAAGAAGCGGACCTCTTGATCGATTGAGTCAACATCATTCCCCCCGAATCGTGTGTTGAAAATTCATGATGCCCTACGCATCAGGACCGTAATAACCACACGAGAGTTTGTTCCCTACTCGGGGGAAAGTGATAGCTGACCAACAGTTCCATGAGTTAGGGAGAATGCAATGAGGATGCGAGATAGACCCAATATTAAGGACTTCCAATTGCAATAATTTGGAAGATCATGATGGAAAGGCACGTGTTGGCAGTCAATCAGTACGGTCTTGTAGATAAGCGAACGATCCACGAAATCACACGAAGTAACACTAACCTTTCGTGAAATTTCGTGTAGTTTCGTGGATCGTTTTAACCAGAGGAAAACACTGAACGCCAAACCAGAACGTGTGTTCTGTAACCAGCTACTGAATGCCGAAGCTATTGGAGAAGTCAAAGTCCTTGAGAAAAAAGGGTGATGATTTCTTCGGGCGGCGTCGCGTGATTGGTTTCTTGTTGCCCTTTTGAGTTTTCTCTATCACCAAACCTGTCAGCAGATTTATGTCAGTGTCGCTGGTCATTGGGGCCGTGGGGCTATGATCTGTGAGGTAGACTGTTAAACCGACAAGTCGCCATTCGCCACGGTGAAGTTTGAACTGGTGGGTTGCCGCCTCCATGGTGCTGGCGTCCTTTGAATTGTTCTGGACGTAAATACTTCCGCGACGAATTCTCAGATCTTCAAGCCAACAGCAGCCCATCCCGGGTATCTCTGCCTCCTGCGTTTTTTCCGCGACGCGATAGCCGCCTTCACGAAGACGCAAAAGCAGATAGAGTTGGTACGTCGGTGACAACTCGGACCGCCGCCGGTGAATCACTCCGACCCAATCTATTAGTCCATCGCCGTTCAAATCACCTGTTTTCCCAATGCTCAACCGGTCCTCGCCTTGCAGAGTAGATTTCAAAAAAGCATCGGTGCTCGCGAAGTCTGCTTGAGAGAGTGCGGTAAGTGGACAGCACAGAATTACCAGGCTCAATAAAAGGTATCCAGGGCGTCGCATAAAGGTTGCGCTCATTCCTCGAGTAATTTACCTGAAAAGAGTTTTTGACCGCCGAGCGATGTATAAAAACCGTAAGCCGCAAGCGCCACGCAGATGACCAGCGCGATGGTAAAGTCGATTGCGTACCAGGCGGTGAGTTCGGTTGTGATCGGGTAGAAGACCGCGAGGTGGGAGAAAAAAACCGCAGCGATCAACGTCAGCAGACCGTAGCGTTTCAGCGCAAAGAGCATGAGGAAGGCCGACAAAGCGGTGAACGGAATCATGATCATGGTCGCCTGCGATATCAATGTGACCATTACCGTTATGAGAAGCCAAAGCGTCGCCAGCGCCAGTCGCTCGCGGCGCAGGATAATCACAAACAGCAGCAACAGGAATAGCGCAATGAAAGCCTGAAAGAGTCCGGCTGTGAGTTGGGTTGCGAACCGGCCAAAGAACTGCGGATCGATCGCGAAGCTTCCTGGATTGATGACTAGCCGCGAGGCTTGGCCAACAAACCGCGGGGCGATGTGGGAAAGTATTTGCGCGACTATTATGCCGGCGCCGATGACCGCGCCAATCAGAAGGTCACGCCCGACCAGGGGATCACGAAAGTCCCCGGCGAGCAGCCGGCTCCAGGAGATAATCCACCCGGGCCAACGCCGCCGAACAAATGGCTCAAGTCCGACATAGAGTAACCAAAGAAAACTCGATGTGAAGAGGGACGTGGACAGGTGCAGGAAGAACACTGAAAACTCGCGCGGTGGGAAACCGTTATGATGCTCGACGAAAACCCATACCAGCATGCTCACCGTGAAATAGACGAGAGCCACACGAGTTGCGCCCCGGCGATCCCCGCGTCCCAATCGCAGATTTCTGCGCGCCAGCACCACGCTGCCAACCAGGGCCACGAGCATAATCGCAATGAGAATGAAGATTAGCGCGCGGTCGCTGCCACTCTCCGGCGGCTGCTCCTGCCGCAGAGGCTGGTCCCAGGGGTAAATCGTTTCAAAGTAAATAGGCTTGCCGCGAAAGGCCGCTGCCTCGACGTGGATATTGTGTTCGGGTTGCGCGGGGTCGGCGCCATCCCAGGCGGCGCGTGTGTCGTACGCGTGCAAGGGCACCCAGGTGGAGGCAACCGGCTGGAAGTTTTTTAAGTCGAGCCCCGCTTCATGGAAAGGTAGAGACCAATCAGGCGTAGGATTCGCAACAGGCGTCTGACTTTGAGGATCAACTTTGGGCTCACGTTGCGGCGGAACGCCGATGAACCAATGCAGGCGACCCTCCATGTCGAGATATATGCTGGCCATTCCCGAGACGTCGAGCGCCGGCTTATCCACCTCGATGTCTTCAAAACTTTCGAAATATCGCGGACTCTGCCGATACCAGAAACGATACGGGCCGGGTCCTTCGGTGCGCAGCTTTTCCCAGCGCGTAGGTGACTGATCATGGGCGGCAATATAGCGGAGATAGTCTTCCTTGAGGGTGACACCATCGGCGCTGTCGAGCGGCGGCTCGGTGTAACCCATTTTCTTAATCACGTCACGGGCGTGCGCGCGCAAAACTTCCGGCGACTGGTTAAGAGGAATCATGCGATAGATAGCCGAATACTTGGTAAGCCACATGCAGAGCGCGAGTAGCAGCAGGAACGAGGCGAAAAGCGCGCCCGCGATATGGGGCCGAAGAATGCCTTGCTTGGGTGCGGCGGCGACCATCTCAGGGGAAGGGGTTTCGCCGGCAGCGAGCGCCGCGGCAATCGGATCCCCGCCAGGCAGCGCAGCAGCGACTTGCAATGCCGACGCAGGACGTTGGGCCGGATCCCTTTGAATGCAACGGTCTATTACTTTCTCGACCAACGGATCCAGATCTTTGACGATTGAGGTGGGCGTTGTTGGCGTGGGGTTGCTGCGCCGCAGCTTGATCAAATCGCCGAGCGTCGCCGCCTCAAATGCTCGCTTGCCGGTGAAGAGCTCGTAAAGTAACAGGCCCAGCGAATAAATATCGCTGCGAACGGTAAACGATTTCCCTTCGATCTGCTCGGGAGCCATGTAAGCCGGGGTTCCGGCTGCCAGTTCATCGTCGCGAAATTCTTCCGCCAAACCCGCCAAACCAAAATCGAGGATGCGCGCGTTTCCCTCGCCGTCGATCATTATGTTCGCGGGTTTAAGATCGCGATGCAGCACACCGGCATCATGAGCGGCCGCGAGTCCGGCGCAAATCTGCCGAGCGAGCTGAATTGACTTTTCGACAGGAAGACTGCCAATGCGGCGCAGGAGGGACGATAGTTCCTCGCCTTTGATGTATTCCATTGACAGAAAATGGCGCCCATCTGTCTCGCCAATATCGTAGACGCGGCAGACGTTTTTATGACTCACCTGTCTGGCGACGCGCACCTCTCTATGAAAGCGTGCGAGCGCGGCGCCATCGCTCAATAGATGATCGGGCAAAAACTTTAGCGCGACCGGTTGGCCCAGTTTCAAATCATCCGCGCGATAAACCTCGCCCATGCCACCCTTCCCCAGCAAGCCGACGATCCGATACCGTTCGGCAAGGATGGCCCCGGGAACAAAGCGCGCGTCGTCGATGGAGTCGAATGAACGCGGATTGCTCGACCTCTGGACCTCTTCAGATTTATGGGACTGAGGCGCCTTATGAGAATCAAGGCGTCGCGTGGCAACGTCGTCCAGCGCCATACCGCAACTCGGGCAAATATTAGAGTCGCTGCGAACTTCGCTGGAGCAGAAAGAGCAATAGATCCTGAGAGTCATTGGCGGCGCATTCTAGCAGAGTGAGCGCTGAGCGTGGCAGAAACTCAGCAAGGAATAACATCCGCAGATTACGCTGATTGACAGGTGTATGGAGTACAAGCTTTAGCTTGCGTGGTCGGTAAGCCAGCTTGGGACGCCGGAGACGATCCACTAAATCAAGCAACACTAAAGGCTTTTTCGTGAAACTTTGTGTAAGTTCGTGGATCGTTTCCCTGTTATCGACTAGATGGTCACTGGTTGGGGTAGCGTTCCCGACGGCGGATGAAAATCTAACGCCTGATTAACCCGCGGAGCCGCAAAGCACTGGTCGATGCCGTCGGCTTCGACGGTGTCGTGCTCGAGCAGCAACTCTACCAGACGCGCAATTGAATCCTGCTCAGCCGTTACCACCTCGCAGGCTCTGGCGAGTTGGGTGTTAATGATGTTGTTGACGGCTTCCTCAACACGATCGAGCAAGTTCTGGCTGATAGGTTCCGTGCGTGGGTCGCCCAGGTAGATTGGCCCAAGCGGACTCATGCCAAACTCGCTGACCATGCTGCGCGCTATTTCGACCGCGCGCTGAATATCGTTTGAAGCGCCGGCGGTCATCGTGGAAAGCAGAATTTGTTCAGCAGCCCGTCCTCCCAGCAGCACGGCAATCTGGTCCTCGAGATACTCACGTTTCTTCATCAGTCGATCGCGGTCAGGCAAAGATTGCGTTACACCCAGGGCGCGTCCGCGCGGCAGGATGGAGACTTTGTGAATGGGATCGCCATTCTTTACTGCTAAGCCAACTGCAACGTGACCCGCTTCGTGAACTGCCGTCGCATAGCGCTCGTCCTCGTCGATCATGAATCCATGGCGTTCCGCGCCCATCAGAATTCGATCGCGAGCATATTCAACGTGCGTGCGGCCCACCGCTTCAGAGTTGTCGCGCGTGGCCGCGATGGCCGCCTCATTTAAAAGGTTCGCGAGGTCCGCTCCCGAGAAGCCCGGCATTCCGCGAGCTACCCAGTTGAGGTCGAGCTCCGGCTGGAGTTTCATCTTACGAGCGTGAACCCGCAATATCGCCTCACGGCCGCGAACGTCAGGCAAGTTCACCGCGATCTCTCGATCGAAGCGGCCGGGTCGCGTCAGTGCATGATCCAATACATCGGGCCGGTTAGTTGATGCGATGACCACGATGCTCGAGCTTTGATCGAAGCCGTCCATTTCGATCAACAACTGATTCAAGGTTTGATCCTGATCCGCAGTTGCGGAGTCGTTACCGCGCCCTCGTTGTCGGCCCAGGGCATCAATCTCGTCGATGAAGATTATGCAAGGCGCAACTTTCCGTCCTTCGGCAAAGAGCCGGCGCACACGCGACGCTCCGACGCCGGCAAACTTTTCCTGAAAACTGGACCCTGACGCCAGTAGAAAGGGCACGCCAGCTTCGCCGGCGACTGCACGGGCCAAGAGTGTCTTGCCGGTTCCCGGTGGTCCATAAAGAAGGATGCCGCGTGGCGCGCGTCCCCCCAGGCGACCAAAGCGAACGGGGTCGCGAAGGAAATCAATCGTCTCAGCCAACTCAGACCGAGCTTCATCAACTCCCGCGACATCAGCAAAGGAAGCGTTATGTTTCCCATTCTGGTTTCCCAGACTAAAACTGCCAATCCCACCATTCATACTTGCGTAGACTCGCCAGCCGACAAAACCCAGAAGCAGGACAGTTAGAATGGGCATGGCCCAGGTCATCCCAGTTGTGATCCAACTCGTCTCGACGGGTTGAAACTCAATCGGAACATTGTTCTTGCGAAACTGTTCGACCAGCCCCTGGCGAATTACATCGCTCGTCACCACGGCCTGAAGCGACGCGCCCTGACTATTTTGAACCGTTAAGGTGTCTGTTTGGATAGAAAGGGAGACTGCAGATCCGGTTTCGGCAATCTGGTAGAGGTCCGAATAGTTGATTTTGGTAATTCGCGGCGCGCGGCTTTGATAGAGGATGATGGTAGTCGCGGCGATTAGAATGGCGGTGGCCGTGGCGACCAGAATGCGCGTTACTTTTGGGGAGCTGGAAACGATCTTTCTAATGGGGGATGGCATACAACTACTCCAGAACTCTCGCCCGAGCCTTCCTAAACAAAAGTCGCGAGAGTTGGTTAGCGACAGACTTTTCTGTCGGGCTGTAAATTTCAATGGGGTCAGGTTGGAGGCGGCGGAGTGTCAGGGAACAACGACGCGGTGCAAAACCCGAGCTCTTTAACGTAAGGCGCTCGCCGCACTGGGAGCGGCGAGCACGTGCGCTACTTTAGCAGCGACTGGCGAGAGAAGTCCAGATGCGAATGCGCTGCTTTCATAAGGACGACTCCTTGGAGTGCGTCCGACTTGTCGGCGCTTTGGCCCGCTGCGGCTGGGCGCAGCTTCCGCACGCTAATAAGAAGCCCTTGGCGGCTTTGCACAAAAAAAGGGCATCTTTCAGTTTCAGTGGTCGAACGGACGCGGCTTCGCCGCCGCACACTGCGGAAAGGCTGCGCCTTTCCGGCGAATCCTCTCCCTGGATATCGAGGCTATGCCTCCATACGTCGAGGCGTAGCCTCGACTCGATAGGGGCGCTCACGGTGAGGCGAAGCCTCACCGCAATGTGCGGCGGCAGAGCCGCGTCCGTTTCGCGGACTGTCGAGTACTTTTGCTCTTTACGACCCAACTGAATCAAAAAATGTCGGCACGTAGTGGACTGGCGCGTTTTCGTACGCAGGGACGGCACTGCGATTTCCATCAGGAAACACACACAGAAGAATCCGAAGTCAGTCTTACACAATAGTTTGCCCGATCCGCCTGGCCAGTTGGCACGTGCATTGCGACCTTGCCGGGATAGGAGCTGCAAGAGCAGTTCTTCGGCACAAAAAGGAGGGACCGAAAATGATTTGGACAATCTTCGTAATTCTCTTGATCTTGTGGTTAGTCGGGATGGTTTCCAGTGTGACGTTTGGCGGTCTTATTCACCTGCTGCTGGTGGTAGCGCTGGTGATGCTGGTAATTAATTTAGTCAGCGGCCGTAGACCTGTGGTTTAGAAGTTCATCCAACTCGGGCAAGTCAAACGATCCACCGATCACCCACGATCTTTTCGTGGTGAGGTTTGGTGGATCGTTTGTTTTGGCCTGTGGTGGTTCTGAAGAATTAAAGGGCGGTCGAGGACTCCCCCAACCGCTTATATATCTTCCGAGAGACAGACAGGAATGTCTATCCTACCCTCGCAGAAGTTCATCCGCGACTTCGTTAGCGCCGAACACTTTCCGCAGAATCTCCATCATGCCACGGACGTCGACTGAGATTGCTCGGTTCACTGATTCATCATAGTCGAAGCTTCCGACGAGCGATTGAGTGTTTCCGTCGAAGATCAGGCCAACCAGTTCGCGCTTTTTGTTAATCGTCGGCGAGCCGCTGTTGCCGCCTACGATGTCATTAGTAGAAACGAAATTAAACGGTGTACGGGGGTTGATCGCCGTCCGCTTCTCAGTCCAACGCAACGGCAGGTTGTAGGGAAACTTATGATGGAATTTGTTGGAACGTTCAAAGAGACCGCCCAGCGTTGTAAACGGGGACACCCATTTGCCGTTCTCTCTGTAGCCCTTCACGGCGCCATAAGAGAGCCGGAGCGTGAAAGTCGCGTCGGGATAAAGACTAGTTCCCTGCTGCTCAAAGAGCGCTCGTGCCACTCTCGCATAGTTCGCACGCTCGACGGCCACAACTTCCTCTTCATAGCGCTTGCGCACCGCGCGTGCTTCCTTGTCGATGCTGCGGGCCAATTCAATGATTGGATCTTTTGAATCATCAATACCCTTTTGTCCAGCAGCAGCAAGTTGCCTGCGATATGCCACGTCTTTGAGTTTAGTCCCTTCGAGCAATTCAGCCGCGCGTTCTTCCGGTGTCTTGCCCTTCAAAAGCTTCTTCGCCATGTCGCTGTTCGGGCCATACTCGCTCTGGAGAAATGCGAGCGAATTTGCGAGCTTCAGCTTCTCGAAGTCATCGTAGATCGGGGCGGTTGAGTAGAGATTCGCTTCGAGAGTCGCTCGACGATTACTCGTGTATTCGGCCAGCCGCTTCTCATCCGGTTTCTCATTTTCTTCGGCCAGGCGAACCAGAGTACGGGCATAACCGAACAACGAAGTGTTGAAGCCTGCGGTCAGATCCAAAAAGCGCCGATCGCGCTGGTAAGCAGCCAGATCTTTGTGGCCTTTGGCAATCGCGTCCCAGGCTGTGCCATATTCTTGTTTCTTGCGCGCGTCAGCTTCGACCGAGTCCTTCAGAGCCTGTTCGGCCGCGCGTTTCCTGGACATCAGCTTCGTGTCCTGGAGGCCGGCGAGCTGGCCCTTGTAAACCTTGAGGGAATTTTCGATGCTGTTCAATTCATTCTGGGCGCGGCGTGTTTCCTCCGCACCCTGCGCCATGTAACTCTTCAGCATGCCGCGGCGGGATTCCAGCATCCGAATTAATAGAGGGATGCTGCTTTCTCTCAGCGAATCCAGATGGGCCACCGTATTTAATCGAGAGGTTGAGCCCGGATGCCCCGTGACAAAGACCAGCTCACCTTCCTTCGCGCCGGTCCTGGACCACTTGAAATAATTGTCAACCTTTACCGGCTCGTCGTTTTCGTAAACTCGAACCAGAGCCATATCAATATTGAAGCGCGGGAAGTTAAAATTGTCCGGATCGCCGCCAAAGAAGGCTGCTTGAAACTCCGGCACAAAAACCAGGCGAACGTCTGTGTACTTCTTGTAACGATATAAGTTGTATTGACCGCCCTGGTATAGCGTGACCACGTCGCTGCGCAGGCCGGTTGCAGCTGACGACTCCGATTCAATCACGCCGATCTCTGCGCGTCGCGCGGCATTTGCTTCCGCCGTGGACATGCCACTCTTGACTGCACCGTTTACGCGCTCGGTCACATCTTCAATGCTGATGAGGACGTTCAACTCCAGATTAGGCGCCTTGAGCTCATCAGCCCTGGTGCGCGCCACAAACCCATCCTTGGCATAATCTTTTTCGGACGAACTGACCTCACCCACGATGTCTTCAACGATGTGATAGTTAGTCAGCACCAGACCGTTAGGTGAGACAAACGAGCCGGAGCCGCCATTATTGAAGCGCACGGAGGCTAACTGCACTTTCTTCAGCCACTCGTCAGTAACCTCGAACCCATATTTTTGTTTGATATCCGTCCGCGGGACGTTATTAAACGTCCACATCCCTTCGTCGAGAGCGGCAACCGGGATGGTTTGGAATGTAAAAAGCGCCAGAACCAGCGCACACAGAAATAGTCTTGATCTCATTATTAACCTCTCGAATTTGTAGTGCGGGAGAACTATTTAGATCAATTTGCCGTCCGCAGGGATGCCTGCATTAGTAGCGTTTGCACCAGTGAAAGTCAAGATCGCGGGCAGTCCGTAATCCGAACCGAAAGCATTAAGCCGATCCACGAAAGGACACGAAATCACTCGAACCGAGGATCCTTTTAGTGCCTTTTCGTGTGATTTCGTGGATCGTTCACGGAGACGGGGATGATCACTTGCGCCATTGAAACAATTATTGTTCTATGAAAATCGTGCAGAACAGAAGCCATCGTCCCAAACCCAGACTTTCCCGCTTCGCCAGGAACCTACTCGAGGAATGGCGACGCCTCGATCTGCCAACGTCAGAAGCAACCATCGTGGTCGCCGTCTCAGGCGGTGCCGACTCCGCGGCTCTACTGCTTGCGCTTGACGAGATCATTAAACAGGAGAAGCTTCGTCTGAAACTAGTCGTTGCTCACCTCGATCATGGTTTACGAACCGAGAGCCGTAAAGACGCTAAATGGGTGAAATCACTGGCCAAAGATCTCGGTCACGACGCGGCGTCATCTCGTGTTGAACTTGGCCAGACCAGCAAACGGAAACCAAATCTGGAGCAGGCGGCGCGGAATGCCCGCTATGAATTTCTGTTCAAGACCGCTACCCGGAAGAAATCGAAGCTCGTGTTGACCGCACATACGCTCGACGACCAGGCGGAAACAATTCTTTTGCGACTGCTCAGGGGAAGCGCCGCAGAGGGTTTAGCCGGAACCGCATCGGTCAGAGAGCTGATGCCCGGGTCTGAGATCAAGCTGGTAAGGCCCCTGCTCGGATGGGCCCGTCGCGACGAGACAGTAGACTACTGCCAGGCAAGGTCGATTGAATTCAGAAACGACGAAATGAATAACGATGAAACCTTTTCCCGGGTAAAGGTGCGTAAGCAGTTGCTGCCCCTCATGAAGTCGTTCAATAACCGGATTGTTGAGGCGCTCAGCCGGACGGCTGCGCTGCTAAGCGAAGATGCCGAAGCGTTGGCGAGTCAGGCCAGGGTTTTGCTGGACTTAGCGGGTCGAAAGGGCGACAAGAATGAAACCGAACTGCCCTCGTTAAACGTAAGTATTCTTTTGGCGGCACCAGGCGCAGTGCGCCGGCGCGTATTGCGGCAGTGGATCCTGCAGGCAAGGGGAGATCTCCGTCGCGTGGAGAGGGTTCACCTCCTGGCGGTTGAAAAGCTGATTGAGGGCGCGACAGGCGGGCGAGTAGCCGAGTTACCCGGGGGTATGAAGGTCACGCGGAATCGCGGAATTCTGGAGCTATCCGGTAAAAAGAGGTTGAAAAAGAACCCCCCGACCTCTAAAATCCCAACGCTTTGACACCGCCGGCAATTGAACGGCGGTTTTCGCGTCTTTGAACGGCAGGGATTTGGGAAGGAAACTCGGGAGTTTCGGGGAGTCGAAAGAGACTGTCGCCGCCGAGTTGGCACAACCAGCGAGTTCGGTGCTGGCATCCAACTAGACCCTTTGTAGCGAAGCGACAAAGGAAGTCGGGATAAGGTATGATCTTGGTCGGAGGCATTAATGACTTTAAGTTCTACAGCTAGACAAATAATTTTTTGGTTACTAATTATCGCGGGGGCGCTGCTTCTCTATAAGCTCGTGAATCCCGCAGGCAAGAGTTCCACCGACATCGATTTGATGGCCCTGATGGGAAGAATTCAGGCAGGTGAGATCACACAGTTGACCGTCAAACAGAACGAGACTGTGGCGATCGACAACCGTGGGCAGGAACTTCATGCTCAGCTCACCAACGAGCAGATGAAGAACGAGTTGTTCAAGAAGGCCACTGAGCTAAATGCCGACGGCAAACCGCGCGTTCCTAGTTTCAAAGACGATTCGGGTAGCAGCAGTTATATCTGGCCCATGCTGATAACCTGGGCACCTCTCCTGTTCATCATTGGTATCTGGGTGTTTATGCTGAGGCAAATGCAGTCGGGAGGAAACAAAGCACTCTCGTTTGGCAAGTCACGCGCCAAGTTGCTGAACAATCAACAGAAGCGGGTGACGTTTAAGGACGTGGCCGGCGTGGAAGAGGCCAAGGAAGAACTTCAGGAGATTATTGAGTTTCTTAAGGAACCACAGAAGTTTCAGAAGCTGGGCGGACGCATTCCCAAAGGCGTGCTAATGATGGGCCCGCCAGGAACCGGAAAAACTTTGCTGGCGAGAGCGATTGCAGGTGAAGCAAACGTTCCCTTCTTCTCGATTTCGGGTTCCGACTTTGTGGAGATGTTTGTAGGTGTGGGCGCCTCGCGCGTTCGTGACCTGTTTGAACAGGGCAAGAAGAATGCGCCGTGCATTATCTTCATCGACGAAATCGACGCGGTTGGCCGGCATCGTGGCGCAGGCCTCGGTGGCGGACACGATGAACGCGAGCAGACGTTAAATCAACTGCTGGTGGAGATGGACGGCTTTGAATCAAACGACGGAGTGATCCTGATCGCTTCCACAAACCGGCCTGACGTGCTGGATCCTGCGTTGCTCCGACCTGGGCGATTTGATCGACGCGTGGTCGTGTCAAGACCCGATGTGCGCGGCCGCGAAGGTATCCTTAAGGTCCACACACGGAAGATTCCCCTCGGTGAAGATGTTGACATCAGCGTGATTGCGCGTGGCACCCCGGGCTTCACCGGCGCCGACCTGGCCAATCTTGTAAACGAAGCTGCTTTGAATGCAGCCCGTTATAACAAGAAGCTGGTCGCTATGGCCGACTTTGAGTTGGCGAAGGACAAGGTCCTGATGGGCGCCGAGCGCAAGAGCATGGTGATCTCAAACGAGGAGAAACGCGTCACTGCTTATCACGAAGCCGGCCACACGTTGGTGGGCCTGAAAGTTCCCAACGCCGACCCGGTTCACAAAGTAACGATCATTCCGAGAGGTATGGCGCTGGGTGTGACTCAGCAACTTCCGGAAGGCGACCGTCATAACTACAGTGAAGAGTATCTGCTTGGTCAGATTGCCATCCTGATGGGTGGGCGCATTGCTGAGGACACTTTCCTCGGCAGCATCACCACCGGCGCATCCAACGACATTGAACGCGCAACCGAATTGGCGCGGGCGATGGTCTGCGAGTATGGCATGTCGGAGATGGGGCCGTTGACCTTCGGTAAGAAGGAAGAACAGATATTCCTCGGACGCGAGATTGCTCAACATCGAGACTTCTCGGAAGAGACTGCTATCAAGATCGACCAGCAGGTGAAGAAGATCGTGACTGCTCAATACGAACGGGCGAAAGCCATCATCGAGGAAAACCGCGACACAATGGTGCGTTTGTCTGAATGCCTGCTCGAACGTGAAACGCTCGACGGGGTTGAGATTCGTCGCATAGTTGCCGGTTTGCCGCTGGATGAGGCTGAACCCGGCACGGATCCAGGTGGTGATGAAGGTCGACCGCAGTTGAAGGAGCCGGCCCTGCAACCGCTGAAACCAATCCTGCCGCCAATCACCGGAGGCAATCCAGCGCCCGCTTAAGGATTGCGCGGGGTAAAAGGGTAAAGGGGAATGGGCAAACGCTCGTTCCCCTTTTTTTCTATCCGCAGATTACGCCGATTCCGCCGATTCAAGAACAGTCGGACCCACTGTTTAATTCAATCTGCGTAATCGGCGTAATCTGCGGATAGCGTTTTCAGGTATTATCCGCCACATGCGCGAATGGCAGATTAAAGGCCGCACACTTCCAATCGGGACCCGCACCCTGATAATGGGTGTGCTGAATGTGACACCCGATAGCTTCAGCGATGGCAATCAGTTTCTCTCCCTCGAAAAAGCGGTCGCGCACGGCGAACAGATGATCTCGGAAGGCGCCGACATCATCGACGTTGGCGGTGAATCAACTCGTCCGGGTGGAGTTCCAGTGACCGCGCAGGAAGAGATTCAAAGAGTTGTCCCCGTGATCGCAGAACTCGCCAAACGTTCCGACATCCCTATCTCAGTTGACACAACTAAATCCGAAGTTGCGCGCGCAGCGCTGGAAGCCGGCGCCGCGATTGTCAACGACATCTCCGCGCTGCGATTCGACTTTCATGTGGCTGATGAGGCAGCGAAGGTAGGTGCCGGACTGATGTTAATGCACTCGCGCGGGACTCCGGCGACCATGCATAAGCTGCCGCCCGTGCCCGACATCATTCATGAGGTAACACGCAGTTTGCGCAGCTCGATTCACATGGCGGAACGTCGTGGCGTCAAGCCTGAGTCGATCGTCATCGACCCCGGCATCGGTTTCGGCAAGAGCCAGGAACAGAACATCGAGCTCATCGCCAAACTCGATCAACTCGTCGGCGCCTTCCCCGAGTATCCTTTGCTTATAGGCACCTCGCGAAAATCCTTCATCGGTCGCATCCTCGCGGATGCTGACGACAACCCCGCCCCCGCCGATCAACGCCTCCACGGCACAATGGCATCAGTGACTGCCGCTATTCTTAATGGCGCACACATGATCCGCGTGCACGACGTTAAAGCGGCAGTAGATCTCGTTCGTGTTACTGACGCAATAAGCCGCGTCGTGCGATAAGAGCAAATTACAGAACCGAGCGCGGTAGCGCCGGATGCTGGAGGCTACTTTAGTATGAACGTAGACCTGGAACCGCGGGGGTCAAAGCAATCTAATCGCTTCGCTGTCCGCTCGCCTGCAAGTCGGCTGCCCGGGCACGTCGCTTAAGTAGCCTGCAGCATCCGGCGCTACCGCGCTCGGTTCTGTAATGTCGTCGCGCAACTCTGTGTCGACTTCGTGGCGCCAGGCCGCCACGGGCCAAAGCGGCGCCGGGCCGCCGCACTCCAAGGAGACGGCTGTTTGTTAGGGGCGATGCCTTAGTTTGCGCGCAGGGTAACTCTGCGAGAGAATCTGTCTTCGTTCAATCGCCAATCGTTCCATCGCAATGAAGAATAACTCGATGCCAAAAACTCTTCGATTGTTACCCCTTACGATAATGCTCTTCTTCGTCTCCGGTTTCGCTGAATGCTACAAGCCGGTGACGAAGAACCAGCTCCCTTCTCGCATCAAAACGGTGGCCGTGCCTGCGTTTGAGAACCAGGCTCTGCGATACAAAATCGGATCGCGATTCGCTAGTGCCGTGATCGACGAACTGATTCGGCGCGGGCGCGGTTTGCGGGTGCAGGGCGATCGGGAAGGGGCCGATGCCGTAATTGAAGGTGTGATTAAAAGCTTCACTTATTCGGGTGTGCTGCTCGACGATCGTGGGCGTGCGCGTGTTTTCGAAGTGACCATCCAGGCCGCTGTGACCGTGCGCGACCAAACCGAGAACCGTGTGCTTTACGACAATCAGAACTTCGTTTTTCGCGGCGAGTATGAATTTGCCAACGACCCTCGCAACTTCTTCAACGAAGAAGACCCTGCCGTGCAACGGATGGCCCGCAGCTTTGCCGAGAGTATTGTTTCCACTTTGACCAACGCCATCCAACCCAGCAAATGAGCAACCTAACGCGAGTCGAACTCGAGCGTTCACTGAAAGCCGGTCGCGTCGCACCTCTCTATCTTCTGGTTGGTTGTGAAAGCTATTTGCGTGACGTGGCGGCACGAAGCATCGCCGATACAGCGCTGATGGGCACACTGCTGCGTGAGTTTAATGAATCCTCATTTAGTTTACTGAGCGACTCCGCTATGGCTGCTATTGCCGCAGCTGAGCAACTGCCGATGATGTCTGAACGGCGAGTCGTCAAGGTAAAAGACTTCGCGAAGTTGCGTGAGACCGATGAAGACATAGTCGCTCGTTATCTGGGCCGTCCGGTGGATTCAACGGTCATGATTTTTGTAGCTGACGACCTCGACAAGCGGAAAAAGCTCACCAAGTCGCTGCTCGGCAATTGCACCGTCGTGGAATTCCCTGCGGTTAAGGACGCCGAAGCCAAAGCCTGGGTGCGCACCCGTCTGAAGGAGTTGAAAATCACGGCCGAAGATCGCGTGCTGACTGATGTCGTCAGGCTCGTGGGTTGCAATCTACAAACACTGTCGTCCGAGCTGGACAAACTCGCGGCGGCCGCACTCGAAACCCGACAGATCACAGCCCAGATGGTCGATCAGCTAATCAACCGCTCCAGAGAGCTTTCGAATTTCGACCTGGGCGATCAACTGATCGCGGGCGATCGCCCGCGCGCCCTGGAGACACTGCATAGACTGCTCGAGGATGACGTCGCGCCCGTGATGCTGTTGGGTTTGATTGCCGGGAATTACCACAGGCTGGCGATGGCCAAAGAACTGCTCAATCGTGGAAGACGAGACGAAGTGTACCGTCTCATTTACGGCCCGCCGTCAAAGCGCGATGCCTTCATGAACACCTTGCAACGAAGCGACGCCACCAAAATCGCGCGGGGCATCAAACTCATCGCCGATGCTGACCTGGCGATCAAAACCTCACAAGCGACACCACGACTGCAACTGGAAATGCTGGTGATCCAGCTATCGGAGAACTAACATATTTCGTGAAGTACAGGCGCATAGAGTACAAGCTTTAGCTTGCGACGTGGCGAAGAAGCCAGCTGAAGCTTTAGCTTGCCTTGTCACGAAAGACGCAACCTGAAGGTTGTACTCTAAACGCCTGGAGCCGCGATCCTGATGATCCCTCGATTGCTTGCTGGGCCACGGAGGCTGACCTTCACAAACAAATCTCGCGGTGCGCCTACCACGCTATCTGGTAACCTAACCACAACCTGAGTAACCTCTGCTACGACGGGCAAGGGACCTATGTTCTCAACCGACAGGTTGTAGACTCGCCCTTGATCGTCTTCTGCCACCACGCTTACATTTGCGACCGTGTCGCCCGGCAAAAGCCCCAGGCGCCAGACAAAGAGTGACACGCGTTTTCGCAAATCCGGGCTGAAGTTATATTGGTTAGTCAGCGTGAACGGATCGCGCATCTGCGTCACCAAATCCAGCGCAACCGCGCGCTCAGTATTCTCCTCAGTCAAGAGCAGTGGGCCATCCTGGACGACCTGGACGACAATCCCGCTGCTGTTGAGCCAGCCGTTGGTTCCAGTAAAATCGGCGGTGATGGTATGACCTCCGATGCTCAAGGCGGACGTACTGAACGACGCATGCGCGGTACCGTCGAGTTGAACCGTCGCTAACACCGTAGCGCCTTCCCTGAACGTGACCGCACCTGTAGGAGTTCCCGGCGCCGTGTTTGCGGCAGTCACAGTCGCTGTAAACACGACCGCTTGTCCGAAGGTAGAAGGGTTCGCGGAAGAACTGACTGTCGTCGACGTTCCGTTCTGAAGAACGTGAACAACGTTGGCTGCGCTTGCCGCAAACTGGGTATCCGAAGCGTAGGTCGCCACGATGGCGTGGAGTCCAGGGGCCAGGTTCGATCGCGTGATTGACGCAACGCCGCTGGCATTAACTGGAACCTGTCCGATTACGTTTGGGCCATCCTGGAAAGTCACCATACCGGTCGGAGTTCCAGCGCCCGCGGGAACGGATGATACGGTTGCGGTGAATGACATTGCTTGCCCAAAGGTCGACGGATTAGGGGAAGCAACCACCACAGTAGTCGATGCGTTGGCATGGACTTTTTGCACCATCGTCACCGACGACGCAACGTGACTCGCATCACCGTTGTAGGTGGCCGTAATGAAGTGGTTGCCGAGAAAGCCGCCGCCTGCCGCCAGAGACGAGGTGGTTACTGATGCTTGTCCGATGGCATTAAGTGGAACATTGGAGGCCAGGGTGGTGGCGACGAGTGTCAGACCGTTGTAGGTAAGGTCTGTGAAAGTCACAGTGCCGGTCGGAACGGGGGCTGAGCCGCCGACGGTGGCCGTAAAGGTGATCGCGCTTCCAACCACCGTGTTGCGTAAATCTGGCGATGACGAACGGATACTCACCTGGAGGCCAGGAACGTGTCCCAGGGCAAATAGGGTTCCTCCGTTAAGCGTATACACCGTGCCGTCAGGACCAATGACAGTCGGGACGTAGGGCTCTAAGATTCCCGGAGTCAGCACCAGTGCTTGCTCCAGAGCGTTCGTCGCCAGATTCCAACGATAGCTATGTCCGTCCTCGCTGGTGAAGAAGACGCTGTTCGTAGTTGGGTTAACGGCTGGCGCATTGATGCACCACTCTTTCACCGCATTGGGAAACGCGGCAGGATTCGGATCCGGATCCGGAGTTGGAGCGATCACAGTCAGCACCTCTCTCATCTCGACCAATCCGAGTGCTGAGGCGTGTGGATCGGTTTGGGTGTCATTGGGATCGAGCAGGGCAACCCTATTCACTCCGTTTCCGTCGGCGAACGGATAATCGTTGTACTTGCAGAACAACAAATAAGCGGAGGACCCGGTGTAAGACGGCACCGCGGAAGCCGGTACGATTCCGGGCGTGTAGTCCCAGCCGAACGCACCTGGCGTTTTAACTACTGATAAATCCCCACTAAAGTGCAGAAGGAACCCGCGCGAGCCGTTGTTTGAGACGAGCACTCCGAAATAGACGTCGCCATCCGGACCGACCATGGGCGATGCTGTGCCATTGTCGCTGATGATCGCCGGGTTGCCGTTGCGTGGATCTCTCAGAGCCACTGAATACTTCGTGGCCAGGGTTGTTGGGTTCAAACCCAGTAGGTAGGCAATATTGGAACCCTTAACGACCACGTAAAGAGTAGTGCCGTCGTTGCTTAAAGCAGGGGCAAGGTTGTGACTGACCAGGCTGGCGGCGACGTCATTAGCGGCTGAGCCGGCGAGAACGAAGCTTCCATTTCCGCTACTATCTATCCGCGCGATTCCACTCTGCGTAGTGTTGAGCGGTGCGGGCGCAGTTCCCTGAACGCGGAAACCAAAGTAAATGTTCCCAGCCGCGTCGGCGGTAATCGGACTATTAACGAAGATAGTACTGTTAAAGGCGCCGGCATTAGCATTGTAAGCAGCCAAAGAAGCGTAGAACACCTCCCTCACGGGTGTCCCGGGCGTATTTGAATCCGGGTTGTCGATACGCCAGATCGTGCCGCCGGCGCCGGCATAATACATTCGCGTGCCGAACGCTCCGGTTGCAATGCATGGGTTGTAGGTGGGAATCCAACTATGCGCCGGAAGGATATAGTCGGTGCCTAACACATACTTTGGCGCGCCGGTGGCGCCATTAAATGCGTCCACCCTAAAGCCATTACTAGCGGTCTTAACCGGCACGAGGACCGTATTGGCGGCAGTAACCAAAGGTGAGCCATAGTGTGCCAGCGTGGTATTGTTAAAGTCGATGTTGGTGGTCCACTTAATCGTGTTCAGGTTCTGCGCCGGCGCAGTATAGATGGAGGTGTGCTGAGCGTTACCGGCGAAAGTAGTGGCCTGGGAGAACACCGGTCCCGAAGTGAAAGCGAAGAGGCAGCAAAACAAACCCGAGACGAAAAGGCTAATGCCGTATCTGCTGTTCCAAAGAACATCGTGTGCCCGAACAAACATAAAACTCCCCATACCTTATTTTGGCGTCTAAAAGATTTACGGTGAGGCAGTTAAAGCACTTGAGGCCTTTCATCCGGCCTGTATGCGCTTGGGGAGTTTTGTCAACGATTCTTGTTAATCGTTGCGAAGCAAACTAACAGTTTGCTTTACGTAGCCGAGCCGGCCTGAGGTCATCCACCGCCATTGGCTATCATTCCCAAAGAGGCAGTAAGCATTATAGGGTTGACTATGAACATTCAACAAAAGGCTTCTCGGCCAGTAGTGGATCAGATTGATGTCCGAGAGGTTTTAGCTTGTCGTGACGCGCGGAAAAACTAAAGGGAGCTCTGAACAAGTTGTGGTTGCATTGAGCCCGCGAAGCGTGGGCTTGCTCTCTCTAACTCCTTCTGCCGGTGGCATCGTCCTGCCGTCACAATCCGATATACCTTCCTGTTTTGTTGAGATAGACCTGATACGGTTGTCCGTAAAGATTTAGTAAGTAAGTTTCCTCCTGAAGTATCTGCCAGTGCTGAACAACAAGGGCCAAAACCGCAAAGATCAAAAAAATCAGAGTCCCATTGATCAGGAAGACGCCGATGAACCACAAGTCCAGGAAGAGGTAAATCGGATTTCGTGAAACCGAAAACACTCCAGAGGTTACGAGCGCTCCCGGAGTCGTAACGTCGAAACCCACTCGCCATGAATCACCAAAAGATATGTAAGCCCATATGAAGAGAAGAGCGCCCAGCGAAATTAATACTACTCCGATGAGTTTCGCGATCTGAGAGTCGATCAGCTGCACATTGAATGGCCACGGGAAAATACGAAACTCGCTGTGGCACGCGTAAAGAAGTATTTCAATGATCCACGCCAGGAGAGCCGTGAAGGCAAAAACCTCCACCGCCAGGACGAACCCCTTTTTTCCGCCGCCGATCGCGATGGGGTTGATGTTCCTGCTCCGCAGATAGAGGGTCTTCACCAGAATCGTGAGGACGAAGAGAGCGACACTGCCAATTTGGAAGTAATCGAAGAAATTCATTACGGGCAATCTGCTATTGTGGAAAACACAAACTAAAGCTTGCGGCTTTGCCCCGGGGCAGGCGTCGTATCACCGTTAACTGATAGTTGCTTTACGACAATCATTCGAGCGGAACCAACTCGGTAGTTGTCGCTCTTGATTTTGGGCGTCCGAGGTCTCGCGCGTACTTGACCGATCCGGGCGTGTTGTACTTGTCCCGATAAGCCCGGTCAACCGCCGTCTTCAAACGTTCGCTTCTTGTTTGCACAGCGCGCACAGTGATTTCATGACCGTCGACATTGATGGTCCCGCGCGGGTCTTCGAGAAACGTCCGGTACCAACTGCGCGGTTTCAAGCTCCACGAACGGACAAATACGCGTCGCTCTACGACCACCGCCCAGATGCCGATGAAGCGATGTGGTTGGCTACCGGCACGAATGCCCAGAATCTTCCCAGCGCGAATACTATCGACGATGTCGGGCGCGAAGCCCTTCTTTTCTTTCATTTCTTTCGGTTGAGGATTGCGGAAGCGGTCACGACGTCAGAATGAGACTCCTTGGAGTGGCCGCAGCGTCCTGGCGCCGCTTGTTGGCGTGCGGTAGAAGGTGCCATGCAAATCCTGGCTTCAAACGAATCGTGGTCGCGCCGAGCCGCGACCGGCCAAAGCGCCGACAAGGCGGCGCACTCCAAGGAGGATTACTTTGTGTTGCCACGTGGATTTAACCACAGCAGTGCGACACCGATGAACAAACAACTCAGCGTGTCACCCAACGTCCACCACAGTGGCATTCCAGCCGAATAGTCGATCAGGAAAAACACGAGCGCGGCCAATAGAAAAGAAATGGCATTGAATGTAATCAGGGGCCGAAATCGTTTCAAGTCAGAAGCCAGAATCCAGAGAGATATTCCGTGCATACCGTAGGCATAAGAGGCCTGCCGGATCATGAACATGACCAGGGGCCCATCAGGCATCTCGCCCATGTTAAGCCACAAGTGAGATGTCTCCATCCACGAACGAGGCATCACCACAGCCATGAACGCAAGAATCTCCACTGCGCCCGTCAGACGTAGTAACCATGCTTGTGCTTGTTGACGATCCATGTAACGTCCCTCAAGGAATCGGGAACCCAAATGCCTCAACTCCACCGGGACCGCGGGCGTCCGCCCGCACTCGTGGCCAGGTGTTAGTGAAGCTCTGGATTATTTCCGCCACCGCGGCCGGCGGGACGCCCGCGGTCCCATAACTACGGCCGGAGTCGTTTGATTAACTGTATCTGCCCCGCGTGATAAAGGTCGTGTGCTGCGATGCCGACGACCATTTCAAAGTTACTGACTTTGCTGTCGGCTGGTGTCTGATAAAGTTCAACCTGACTTAAGGAGGCCACTACTTCTCTCAAGGTTTTGTGAGTATCAATCAACAACCTGACATCAGCCTTCCACGCCGCCTCCGTTGAGTCTCCCCCGACCGGTCGCTCGATCCAGTTCGACCCCTTGAGCGGGAACGAACCCTTCGCTTCTGATCGCAACCGACGGCGCACAATATATTTCCAGTAGGCAGCGTGAACTACCAGCTCCCAAATATTGTGTCGATCGGGAGCGGGACGCCACGCGGCATGCCCAGCTGGCATTCCTTTGATAGAGCCCTTCAGATTTGTTCCATGCCAGGATCTATGATCAAAAGCCTGATCAATAAGCGTCAGGAGAATCTTCATTTCTGAGTTGGGCATTGTTGGAGTACCGGCCATCGAAGACATCTAAATGTAGGAGGCCTATTTGGACAATGTTTTTAGATTGAACAAGGCCCTGTAGCGCGACTCATTGTTACGTTCAAGGTAGTAGGTGAATTGTTGCTTTTCCGGAATTATCTGCAGCGTCCACACGTTAGTTGCCGCTTCTGGAATCAGCTTTGCGGTATCCGCATCAGCAGGAAAGCGTTGCAGATAAGGGGTGCCGTTTGGCGCGGCCCATCCTCCATACATCGTGATCCGATCGGGTGTGCCATCGGCGTGCCGATGATCATGCTTGAAAAGCAAACCCTTATCGGTGAGCGTAAGAACCCACGTTCTGGATTTATCTTCGCCCACATGGAAGGGGATGCGAATCTCCTTCTTGTTACACGACTCGAGAAACATCACCAGTTTCTTACCAGCGAGTGGGTGATTCGGATCCGGTGGAAACTGAGTCTCGCCTTCAAACCGCTGCCCGCACAGCTTCCTTAGATTCTTGAAAAAGGCTCTCTCCGATTCTGTTTTTGGAGTCGCGATCCAACCTAAGGGCGCACCAGACAAAAGCAGAAATACAGCACAAGTGGTCGCGATAACTGAAAGGGGTTTTCTCATTGGGGTAAATAGTAAATCGTAAATAGTAATTGGTGAAGAGTCCCAATTTAGAAGAAAGTAAACGATCCACTAAATCACACAAAGCAACACTAAATCCTCTTCGTGAAATTTCGTGTAACTTCGTGGATCGTTCTTAGCTAAAAAGAAGGCTGTTTCATTAACAAAGGCCTGAAGTTTAGAGTTCAAGCTTTAGCTTGCGTGGGCGAAGGGGCAGCCTAAAGGCTTTACTCTGAACACCTGGTTCGCTTATTGCTTTCGCCCAATCGCGAAGAGACTTCCCGACGATCGCACGTACATCACGCCATCCGACATGGCAGGGGTGGCCATCAGCAGTTCGCCCATTGAGTTTGTCGCGATGTGTCTGAATTTATCTCCGGCAGCAATGACCAGTATTTCGCCATCTTCGTTTGAAAGATAGATTTTGCCATCGGCGGCAACCGGCGACGCGCTGAAGCCGCTGCCGACCAGGGGCAGTCGCTGTCGATAAACCTCTTCACCAGTCTTCAAATTGTAGGCGTCAAAAAGGCCACTGTTGTTGAGCACATAGAGAATGCCGTTATAAACCAGCGGTGTCGGCATGTAGGATCCACGACCCGTGCGGCTCCAAACAACTGCGTCACTGCTGGTCTTACCGTCAGGTAAAGTCAGATCTCCACGTGCGTTAGGACGTAAGACAAAGATAGGTCTTTCAGGTCCGCGGCCGCTGGCAACTACAAACACTCCATCGGCAAAGATTGGAGTCGGCGCCGTGATTTTCGAGCTACGCCCGAGCCTCCAAAGCTCCTTCCCTGTCTGTGGGTCGTAACCTCGAATATAGTTGGATGCGTTTGCCACCAATTCAGGACCTGATGCAGTGACAGCAACTGTGGGTGTGCCCCAGGAAGGCAGTTCGTCACGTTCGGTCTTCCAAACAGTTTTTCCCGTAACGGCATCAAGAGCCAGAAGAAACGAGTCAGTCTGTGTATCACATTGGAGTATGACCAGACCGTTCCAGATAATTGGAGAACTCGCAGGACCCCATTCGTAGGTGGGAATGTCATATGCGCCAAGGTCTATTCGGCCCAGATCCACCTTCCAGAGAAAACGCCCGTTGACGTTGTAAGCATGAACGCCGTGCGATCCAAACCAGGCCACCACTGTGCGGCCATCGGTAGCCGGGGTCGAGTTTGCATATGTTGATTTGATGTGACGCTTCTCTACCGGCTCGCCCTCATGGGCCACTCGCTGCCAGAGAATCTTTCCCGTGCGTTTGTCGAGCGCGTATATCATCCAACGATGGACCGACCGGTCCTTCGACGCGTCTCCGTCGCCGTAAAGCCCGGGTCGAAAAGTCGCCTTCGGGTCAGAGCTGACCGCACTGGTTACGAATATTCGTTGTCCCCAAACGGCCGGGCTGGAATGTGCGAGGCCCGGAACAGGCGTGCGCCAGAGAATGTTTTCGCCCGTCTTCGCATTCCAGGTATCAGGTAGATCCTGACGCTCGGCAACGCCCGACGCCTGAGCTCCACGAAACGATGGCCAACTGCCTTTTTGGCCGGCCGGATTGGGCCGCGAACTACCGCGCGCACCGGCAGTTCTCGTAATGCTCCGTGGTGGCACGCTTACAGACTCGGAGTTGGGTAACCAGGTGCTTCGATCCAAAATCATCTGGCGCACTCTGCAGGCGTCCGAAACAAGTTCGAAACTGAGCTTGTTACCGTCGGTGCGGAGTCCATACCGGCCTGGGCCATCGCAACCACCCGGGCCACCAGTCATTAACAACTCGATCTGAGTGCCTTGCATTTTCCAATTTCCGCTCATCGCCGGCCAGCCCTTACCTTCAAGCGTGAAGGTGCCACCGGGATCGAACCGCGCCACAAACGCCCCAAACTTCAAGGGGATGGTCGGGACTTGAAGGTTCGGCTGTTGCGCGGTTGCTAACAAAACGGGCAAACCGCAAATAGTCATTGCCAGTAATACTAAAAGTCGCATTGAATGTTTGGTTATCATATCAGACTCCACATGACAGACTCCGCGAGCGTTGGCCTCAATCTTTGCGGCCAATGCTACCAAGAAAACCCTTAATGCTTGAAACTACTTCGTCCAGTTTGAGGATTGATGATGCATGTCCAGCATCAAGAAAACTTTTTATCTCAGCTGGTGGATACATGTTTCGGAGATTCGCACGCTCATTCGCTCCAATCGCCGGGTCATCCTCAGATTCAATTATCAGAATACGCCCCGGCCATTCGTTCAGATCATTTGTAGTAAATCTCGGCCGGTCAGCGAGATCCAGTAAGCATTTATTTTGGTGTATGAATACGTCTTTCAGTTTGCCGAAGGTCATTGCTTCATCAAGGTACGCTCGCCACAACTCCGTGTCAGGATGATTTGCGGCACGCAGCCTCGAGAGCAGCAGCTTGTTTAGACGCAGCTTGAGCAAGCGAACAATAAGGCTTCGCGGCAGTGCGGGAAATAGTTTGCCGGCGATCCAAAAGACCTTGGTGTATTTAGGATTGAAGACGAAGGTGTGAGACAGGATTAAACTTCGCGATTTGTGCGGGTAGTGGCGACAAAAGTATTGCGCCACAAGGCCTCCGTAAGATCCTCCAAACACATGCGCTGAGTCTGCGTTCTCAGCTTCGAGAATGTGAGCAATTCCATCGCATAAGCCTTCCATATTCAAAGAGAGTGGGTACGAAGGAGCGATGATGTGATAGTCGGTTTCAAGTGCGCTGATGAGTGGAAAGGCAGATTCCCCCGTGGAGAGGGCGCCCGGCAGGATGAGAACTGTTTCGTCGTTCTGGCCGCAAGATATGTATTCCCAGTTTGCGTCGCGGAAACTCAGTTGTTTGTAAGGATGTGAAACGCGAAATTGTTTGAGACGGGCGACTTGTGCCGGTGGGACCTTCCGGTAGATTTCTTCGGTCCAATCCACTTTTGGGTTTGAGCATGTACGCACAGATAAAGTCCATCGGCCGCCTGTCGCGAAAGGTAAGCGGGGGCAAGCCACCCTTCCCGACCCCGAGCTATTCAGATTCCACCTGGTGACTTTGGAGTCTTGATTATCAAGAGAACATCAAAAAACCTCAGGTAGGGAAGGGTGGCTTGCCCCAGCCGATTGCTCGTTACGGGCAACCTTGAGTTTTGGCAAAGTCTCTACCGCTCCGGGTTTTGATACAACACTGTCAGCCTTTCTTTCGGTGCTTCTCGATGTAGCGGCGAGCAAACTCATTAAGGTGTGGGCTCTCACGGAGGCCAACCCTTTCAGCTTCCTTCTCCGCTTCCTCCACGCTCCACCCATCGCGTAAAGCCCTTCGAATCATCCAGAAGGCGCCCACCCGAATTCCCGCGGTGCAATGGATAAAGGCGGGGCGATTCCGGGGATCATCTGTGATTTTGAGAAACTCCGTCGCCTGCTCTTCTTTGGGCTCGCCGAAAACGAAGGGGATGTTGAAATACCTCAAACCTAACTCTTTTGCCTTCGCCTCTTCTTCGGCAGCACGATGCTCGCCGGGAGCGCGCAGGTTGATGATGGCTTTGACACCGTCATCCTTCAGCTTCTGCAAATGCTCCAATCGAGGCTGGCCACCCGTACAAAAGTCCTCATTGACACGCAGGAAATTTCTTATTGGTGGAGGGTCCTGGGCCATAGCGGTCATGGAAAACAGCAAGAGAGCAATGATCGGTAATAGGGGTTTCATGGTTTAGTCCTCTTAATAGCTTTGCGCAAAAGATCGTGCACGCCGGTATCAGAAACCGGAAGCGACCCGGTCGCCTCTGAGCTAAGAGCGCTAAGGTTGATGGTGTAACGCTGGGTTTTTCTTACCAATGCGTACCCGGTCGCTACCGAGACCGTGTGAAAACTCTCGGGTCTCAGCGCCAAAGGCGCGAAATGTAACAGCCTGGGGCAGCGCCCCAGGTAAAGGTTCATTAATTCTTGGAAGCGCTGAAGGCGCGAAATACGTACGGGTCGTTCGAAAACAGTTGTCATTATCCAGGGGTCAACCATATTTCGCGCCTTCAGCGCTCAGAAGATATTCGAATGGTCCCACCTGGGCCGATGGCCCAGGCTTTTACATTTCGCGCCTTTGGCGCTGAAAGCAGGTGTTTTCACACAGTCGCTACCGCTTTCGCGAATTGGTTTATCTGCTTTTGTGCATAGCCTTCTCAATCGTTGGTGGCAGCGATAGCTTCTATTTCAATCAGGAAACCGTAATGCAGGGCGCCCGTTGGCACCACCGCGCGCGCTGGGCGATGCTCGCCCATAAACTTCGCGTAAACTGTATTGACCGCGCTCCACAAGTTAATGTCTGCGACGTAAACAGTCATTTTTAGAACCCTGCTCAGGTCACTATTGGACGCTTTCACAATCGCTTCCACGTTTTTTAGCGTTTGTTCCGTCTGGTCTTCGATTGAGCCGAGTATCTTTTCGCCCGTTTGCGGGTCGATTGAGAGCTGACCTGAAACGAAGACCAGACCGTTATGAACAACAGCCTGCGAGTAGTGCCCGCCGGGAGGCGGGGCGTCTTTAGTATTTATTCTTTTGATGTCGCTCATGTCGTTAATCTCAGCGCTTCAGCCACTAACTCGGCGTTTGATCGCGCCATCGCGCCGTTACTCAGCTGTAATGTATCTTCTAATCCAATTCGTACACCATATCCACGGTCCACCGCGTCCTTCAGAATCCGCCACGTGGTCGCTTCAGTGCCGTGTAAGAGGCGTTGAAGCGAAATCTCACCGTCGCCCAAGACCGCTTCAATCTTCTGAACCGTCCCGCGCGCCTTTTCAATTTCCTGTTCTTGCGGCTCCAGCAAAACTCTTAGGCAGCGAGGTGCCAACCCACTCTTAACAAAGGTCTCGGCATCACCGGCATCACATAATCCCGCCTCAATATCGACACCTTTCGAAAGCAAGACTTGGGCGAGTTCTTTCGCGCCTGCTTCGTGAAAATTTACCGACGCAAAATCAGGCAAAACCTCCCACGCGGTTGCCAGCCGGATTCGTTCGGCAGGTTCAGGCACAATCCAGGCACCCGTGCTGATGCCAATTTTCGCATGTGGCGCTGCAGATCTTACTGCTCGAAGCGTCCGTGCAACGTCCTCTGTAGCAAGACTCTCAACACCGTCGCGTGCCCGAACGTGGAGATGTATCGCCCGCGCGCCCGCCGTCAAACATTCGAGAACAGCAGCCGCCTGTTCCTCGGGCGTTACCGGGATGGAAGGATGCTCAGCCTTGGTTCGCCCGCCATTGATCGCAGCTTTAATCAGCATTGATGGACCATGCTGGGCCTGTTTGTGGCTATGCCGCCCGATGTGAGGCGGTGGCTTTGCCCCGCCGTTATTCGGCTTGAAACTCGGGGCTATGCCCCCAAATCACGGGGCACAGCCCCAGTCTTATAAGGGCCGTCCCGACGGAAGGGCAGAGCCTCTTCCGCACATCCGGCGGCAAAGCCGTGTGCCCCGGCAAATCTCGTTACGGTGAACTATTCACAACATTCAGTGAACGCCGTGAAATACCAACGGTTGTTCTTGAACTCAAAGACGGCGTACCACTCGAAGCTGCGGTTGCTGATCGCGCGGCGGTTGTTGGCCAGCGGTGGAGCGACGCGGCTCGGCCGCCTATTGCCAGGTTCGCGCATCGCGATGTTGGGAACAGCACCAGCCGCCAGGGCCTTCTCCAACGCATCCCACGACCCACCAGAAGTCTCCCAGTATTCGAAAGCTTCGTCGCGCGTGTCCTGGTTATCGTTTTCGTCACCGCCGCTGCTCAGGTAATAGAACTCACGGTCCATCATCTTCATGAGCGCGTTTTTGTCCCGCTTCTTGATAGCCGTGCGCACGGACGCAAAAAAAGGTTTCCAGGCGCGTTCCGCCCGGCTCGACGTTTGTGCGATGGACACCTGAGGAGCCAGGAAAGCCAGCGCGAGTATGATCACCTTGGTATATTTCATCTCCGCTCCCGTATTAGAAATAATCGACCTTGCATAGAACCTACAAAACCTGCTCATAACAGGCGTTTAGAGTACAACCTTCAGGTTGCGTCTCGCGACCATTTACACTAGCTGTTACCCCAAACTAGCTTCTTCCGAACGCCGCAAGCTAAAGCTTGTACTCTGTACGCCTGTTAACAGGTGTTTAGAGTACAACCTTCAGGTTGCGTCTTCGCGACCATACACGTTAGCTGTTTCCCCAACCCCTAAACTAGCTTCTTGCCAACGCCGCAAGCTAAAGCTTGTACTCTATACGCCTGTAATCTATACGCCCATACTCATTGCACCACATGCTTATCTTCCATCTTCAATGCGATGGCTACAAACAAACAAAACAGTCCAAACGGTATCACAATCAGCGCTTCTCTGAGAGATGCTCCGTAAGTCCATTGATGGCCAAAGACTTCGAAAGTGAAAGGACTCATCAGCCGGTAAGCGTGGAGCAGCCCCAGACTGAGATGGCCAATACCGCTCAACACAGCAGTCGCAATTCGATACTTTGGGTCGGCAATCGATAACAGATTGATCCCTACCAGAAGGCTGTAAACGACAAGAGAAACAAAACTGTCAACGGTAGAAAACGTCCACGATCCGACCACGAACGAGCTATGGGTTTCGAGACGATAATAGTGACACGCCCAATGAGGCATCCAGGAACAGGCTGACAATCCGTAAAACAATTTCAGGAGCTTTGGATTCAATTCAATCGCTCAGCAGGTCGCGACGAGTTCCCAGAACGCTCACTTGCGAGGCACGCGATCGAGCATCCTGGTCGCTTCCTCAGTAATGCTCGATGGAACGTCTTCGAGCTTGGCTTCCGGCAACGATTTTTGTCTCGTCCCAGCCACACCGCCCGCATCAACCGAGGCGTCAGCTATCCTTCTGCCCATGACTTTGCGTCTGAGTCGCATTCCGATGAAAAAGCTAAAGACTTGCCAAACCGCTACTAACCCCAAAAAAATGTAAACAAGATAAATTATGGGTGGCGCGGATTTTTGTGTCCTGGCATATTCCGCATCGAAATAGCCATTTAGAAACCCCAACAAAAAGATGCTGATCAGTGCGGTTACGAGATTGATGATCAGATTTACGGTGACCTGCGTCTCCGGAGTCTGTCCACCGAGCAGTTTGTTCAGCAGATATGACTTACCGGAAAAATCCGCCAGAAACGCGCCGCAGCTTCGGCAGTAAGATTCCGGGGTCTGCTCGCCTTTTCCACAATTCGGACAAAACATGATTTATAAAGTGTTGGGTGATAACCCGACTCCAGCAGAAAATGGCCGCCTCGAACCGGTAATGTCTTAAAGATCTCGGCAGTCATCTGCAATTCTTATAACGGACGTGTTTCTTGTTTTTTGAGCAAGGTTTTGCCAGAGCCCGCGATCCACGAAATCACACGAACGTACACGTACACGAAATATTCGTGTCAGTTCGTGTATCTTAGTGGATCGCTCCCTCTGTGTCCGCCATAGACAATCGCCTCGAAAGCGCGAGGACGTCGCGCGGAACGATCATCGTTCGACTGCGTAGACATAGGTTCTCGTCGCCAGCTAGTCGCAAACGCGCAGTTCGTCTGCTTAACTGAGTGAGCCAGCAAAGCGCTCCGCCATCCGGGCACGTGCCTTCGCAGCCTCAACGTCGCGGTCCCGAGCAGGAGCGTTCGTCACCAGCGATTGAAGTAGTTCGTGTGCTGCTTGCGCCACGTGGTCTACGGCTCGGTTAAAAACGAGTTCGTTGGCCTTCGACGGCTTGGTGAAGCCGCTAAGTTTCCGGACGAATTGCAGCGACGACGCGCGGACCTCTTCGTCCGTAGCAGGCGGTTTGAAGTTGTGTAGAGTCTTAATATTGCGACACATAAGTTTAATTCCTGTTAACAAGGCTCACTGCGTTGACAGCGGCAGTTTGTATTCCCTGTGACTACAGAGGAGCCATAGTGCCCGAACTAATGACTCGGCTGCAACCACGCAGATATCGCCGGTGAAGGCTCAGTTCGAGTTAGCAAGATCATTACAGAACCGAGCGCGGTAACGCCGGCGTTTCAGCCTGACAAGAAAGTTGCTTACTCGCCTCTCCTTGGAGTGCGCCGCCTTGTCGGCGCTTTGGCCCGTGGCGGCCCGGCGCCACGCTCAGGCAACAGGCACCACTGCCCCATGGAAGCCTCTACCGCAACATGGTTGCGACAAGTCTCAACCGGCCAAAGCGCCGACAAGGCGGCGCACTCCAAGGAGACGCCCATGATCTCGCTCAACCCATGACAGGAATGACTCCCTACGACTAATGAGATCCGTATCGAAGCGAAAAGAAGTTACTCAAGCTCGCGAGTTGTTCTCTCAGTCACGCTTGGCGTAGCAATTAATTCGGCTGATGTGTGATTCTTAAAAACGTCAATAATCGTGGCACGAGGTGGACTAATTCGGGAATTGTTGACGCGGCATGCAACTCCATCTGTTTCAACCGCCGACGGATCTGTCTGGCCTGGAAAACATCTGCAAAGCCCTTGCCGAAAAAGAAGAACGCTGGAATCAGCAACAACAACCACAAGAGACTGCTGATTGAAGTGCTCGTAGCGCTAAGAATCACCGCCACCATCAAAAAACCGTCGCCAACAAACACACTGCCAATGCCATTGCCGGCCAGTTCGTCCGGGTCTTTTGAACGCGCCATGTGGGAGGCAAAGGTTCGCCTTTTCAGAGAATGTGGATCTGTTGGCAAAGGCAACGCACTTTGCAGATCTGAACCGCATTTCCGGCAGAATCGCTCGCCAACGTCACCCTGGTTTTGGCATCTTTGGCAAATCATAATGGTCATCCTCATTCTCATTACGCCCAGAGTCGCCGCCAAGTTTCACTTGTGAAACCAGTGCAATTCTATTTCGCTACACAAGGTTTTGCTAAATCACGTTCCTGGGACTAACGCCTTCCTGGCTGCTTCAAGTCGCATCGTCTCCACTCGGCTGCGTTGCTCCGTGGCGCGGCGCTCCAGGTGTTCATAGTCGACTAACTTAAGTGAGGGTTCGTCCTCGGACGCGGCAGCCAGGGCCAGCCATAACGCACGTTTCCCCTCGATTCCAAGCGACAACGCCTCCAGTGATTCAAACAGCCGCAAGTTGCCGCCTGCCGGGTCATCAATGCGAAGCTTCAGTTCGGTAAGCTTCTCCGCAATCCATGCGGACGCCCTTCGCGCGCGGCTCTTGATGACGTTTAGCCGGCTCATCAGGGACTCAAGCTCCTGGCGATCAGCTGATATGTCAGCCGTTAGCTCAGCGAAGAAGCGTTCCAGTGGAGTGCCGGAATTGTCCGCCTCGAGATGTTCCAGGAGTTCGAGGGCAGCCACCGAGCCCGCCAAATGGTCATTCAGATAGGTCGCGATGTGTTCGTCAGCCATTTGTCACCTTCCCTCGCTTAATTCTGCACCGGATACTGTGAGTCTCCAGTTATGCGTTCGGTAAACCAACAAGTGCCGTGCGGCATGCCGTCAATCCAGTGGCACTGGTGTCGGTTGTTTTGATTTAGACATCAAGTCCAATTGACCTCATCAACTCCAGCGCATTGCTTCTTTGTATCACGCCGGCGCGCAGGAGATAGTCAAAGGTCATCTTCCCACCTTCGAGATGGTCCTCGAAATGTACGTTGTTGGCTCGAGGCGCAAGCACTTCGGCAATATGCGCCAGGGCCAGGTCGTGAGTGGTGACCATCCCTATCGCACCGCGTTCAATGAGGCCGCGCACTACCCCTTCGGCTCCAATGCGTCGATCGTGGGAGTTCGTCCCGTGAAGGATCTCATCAAGCAGAAAAAGCACCGGAAGCGGGCCCTTGGTGAGCTCCACGATCTGGCGCAGGCGCGTGATCTCAGCGTAGAAGCGCGAGGCCCCCGCTTGCAGCGAATCCTGAATGCGAATCGAGGCTCCCACTTTAAGCGGCGAGAGGCGCAACCGCCGGGCGCAGACCGGCGCGCCGGCCAGGCCAACACCGTATTGGTTCCTACCGTGCGCAGCAGCGTGCTCTTGCCTGACATATTGGAGCCGCTCACGATCAGCACGCGCAACTCATCAAACAGGCGCAGATCTGTGCGCACGTTGCGGGGTTCAGGGATCAACGGATGGCCCAGCCCTTCGCCCTCAAAGCACGCCCCCTCTACCAGTTCGGGGAAAGGGTCGTTCGGATGTTCGTATGAATAACCCGCCAGAGAGCCGAGAGCCTCAAACTCGCCCACTGCGGCCAGCCAACGACTCACAACAGGACCTGAAGTTTGGCGCCATCTTTCGATCGCGAAGGCAAACTGGACTTGCCAGAGCAAGAGGGCGGCCAGTGGCGCAAAGATCATGTTGCGTCGCGCGTCGAGCAGATCAATCAAGCGATTGAGCCTGGCAATTTGCTGTGACGGAGCCATACCGTCGACATTGAGCGCGGCGCGCAATTCCACCAGACGGGGACTTGAGAACCGCTCGCGCTCCAGCCGGCTCATCACTTCTGACAGCAACGTCAGATCTCGCCCTGGGCCGTCGATAGCACTGATGACGCGCTTGACCGGCTCGCGCAAACGGTAGGCGAAGGCTATTCCAAGAATGACTGCCACAAGAAATGGAGAGCCTCCGAATCCAGCAATCCAGAGGATGAGAGTGACCACCGCAAGCAGCGCGAGCACAATTGCGGTTATGCGCATGGAGCGCGAGATGGGCCACGGTGGGGCGGCGGCCCACGCTGCGAGCGCTTGTGCATCTTCGCCGGACCGGACACCTTCGGTGAGGAGCGCCAGGTCTTCGCGCAGATCAAGTCGGGAACGAAGTTCAACGACGGCCGCTTGGCGGGCACGCACTGCCTCAGGCACGGCTGGTGCGAGCAGCCAGTTAGCAAGTGTCTCTTCACCGACGCGGGTGCGGGATCTTGAAAGCAGCTCAAAGAGTGATCCGTGGCCGAAAAGATCCAGGTCTTCAGCATAAGGATGAGAACCATTGAGGAAGCGCTCGCCCGTTGCCCCCTTTCCCGCCCAACGGTCGTCGAGCCGGGCTAGCCCTTCATCGTAAAGGTCGGCCGCACGTTCACACCGGCGCCGCGCTTTTGTGATGCGGCTTTGCACGACAGCCAGGGCCAGAAAAGCAGCTACCGGAGGAACCAACCACCAAATGGCCAGTCCATTTATGGCAAGCCAGACGATCACTACTCCGAAGACCAGCAGCGCAAGGCGCACTATCCCGACGCTGCGAAAGCGCTGCAGCTGTCGAGCAGCTTCCGCTCTGCGCGCTGCGCCGCGGCGCGCATATTCGATTCGAGGTTGCGTTCCAGGTTCATGGCTTTCTGTCGTGGTTATCATTGACGATTAGCGCAGCCCAAACAAACGATCCACGAAATAACACGAAGCAACACTAAAGTCCCTTCGTGAGATTTCGTGTTACTTCGTGGATCGTTTTCACCCAGCGGGATCAGTGAACGCCAAAATAGTACACTCCGCCGCAGCAACTAATTCGATTGGAGGGGGTTATATTTCGTGGATCGCCTCAGGTAAGTACAGAAGCGATCCACGAACACACGGTAATCAACATACAAGAAACGGTGAGGCTCACTCCGCAATTACTTCACCGGGTTGCCATCGGCGTCGATCACCTGTACCTCGCCGAGCGCCAGGTCGCGAATCCCCTTCTCAATCTTCTCGCGGTCGCCCACGATGACCCAAACGAGGCTGTCAGGTTTTACCACCTGCAGCGCCGCAGCGTTGAGATTGGTTACGCTAAGTGCTTTTACCTTTCCGGCATAGGTTGAGTAGTAGTCCGGTTTCAGACGAAACTGGACAATCTCGCCGATTGACCCAGCCACGCTGGCATTAGTTTCCCATTGGCCGGGCAGCGTCTGCGTCAAATTGCTCTTGGCCATCGCCAATTCATCCGCGGTAATCAACTTGTCTTTCAGAATGCCTCGCAACTCACCCACGATTTCGAGAACCGACTCCTTAGTCTTGTCGGTTTGGACCGGCGCATAGACCAGATAAATACGTTGGCCGCGCGCGCCGGGAATGAAGCTGCCTGCTCCATAGGACCAGTGCTTGTTTTCGCGCAGGTTCATATTAAGTCGCGAAATGAACGCGCCGCCCAAAATTGTATTCATTGACTCGATGGCAATCTCATCCGGGTTTGACTTAGGCGGCGCCAACACGCCAGCGAGAATCACCGACTGGATTGCCCCGGGCTTATCCACAAGATACACGACCGGTTTGGACTTCAACTCAACGTTGGCAATGTTCTTCGCCGGAACCTGACCGGTCTTCCATCCAGCAAAGAGCGCTTCCAACTTTGGTTGCATTTCGGCCAGCGTGGTGTCGCCTACGATAACTAACGTTGCATTGTTTGGCTTGAACCAGGTTTCGTGAAACTTTACCAGGTCCGCACGTGTAAGTTTTGCTACCGACTCTTCCGTTCCCGATCCGGTGTAAGGGTTGCCGTAAGCGTGCCCTGATCCATAAAGCAGTTTCGGAAATACGCGCAGACCCATCTGGACGGGCTGCGATTTTTCCCGCTGTATACCGGCAATCTGTAACTTCTGCAGACGTTCAAAATCTGACTGCGGAAACGCCGGGTTGAGAATCACGTCCGAGAAAAGGTTGAGCGATCGGTCCAGGGTCGACTTGAGTGTTGATAGAACAACTGTCGAGGTATCCAGATTTGAGCCGGCCCCGAGCGTTGCGCCAAGAGAGGCCAGTTCCTTACTGATCTCAATCGAGTTTTTTGACTTGGTGCCCTCGTCGAGCATGTTCATCGCGAGTGCGGCAGTGCCCGGCTGGGCAAACTGGTCGGCCGCGAACCCAGCATCGACGAGAAGATTCAGGTCTATGACAGGCACGCCGTGACGCCCCGCCACGATCACTTCAAGTCCGTTTGAAAGCTTCCCGCGCTGCATCTCCGGAAACCTGGGCTCCGGCCCTTCGCCGGGCTGGGGCATCTGGCTGCGGTCGACTGCGGTTTGTGATGCCTGAGCATTTGGGTAAGGCACGATCTGAAGTGTGTAAACCCCATCTGAAAGCCAGCGCTTACCGGCTGACTGAAGGTCGGTGGTGGTTGCGGCTGCCATACGGTTCAGAGACTGCTTGTAGGAATCGGGACTTCCGCCAAACACCTGGCTGCGGGCGAGGATGTCAGACTTTCCTCCGAATCCGCCGATTCTCTCAGCGCCGCGGACAAACTGTGCAAAAATCTGGGTCCTCACTCGCTCGAGCTCATCCGGCGCCGGCGCTGAAGCGAAAACCTTTTGCATCTCCTCGTTTACAGCTTTCTCGATTTTACTCAGGTCGCCTCCAGGTTTTGCGGTCACCTGGATCATGAAGAGGCTGCCGATCTCGCGCTGGTCCATAAACGCGCCTACATCGGTAGCAATCTGCTCGTCATAAACAAGTCTTTTATATAGCCGCGAAGCTTTGTCCGAGACCAGGACGTCGGACAAAAGTGTCAGATAGTCGTTATCGGCCGTGCCTATTCCGGGGACGTTCCAAACTTTGTAGAGACGCGCTTGAGGTACACGGTCCTGCGCGATCTGACGCTGCTCGCCAGTGCGCGGCGCGACCCACTTCTCGAAGTGGGCCACCGGTGGACCAGGCGCGATTTCTCCGAAGTATTTCTCAACCTTGGCCCGCGCAGTCTTAGGATCGATATCACCCGCAATTACCACTACAGCGTTACCAGGACCGTAACTGCTCTTGAACCATTCCTTAACGTCATCGAGTGAGGCCGCATCGAGATCTTCCATTGAGCCGATTACCGTGTGGCTGTAAGGATGGCTTGCAGGAAACACAGCTTTGGTAATGAGCTCTTCGCTGAGGCTGTAGGGTTCGTTTTCGCCCTGTCGCTTTTCGTTCTGCACCACACCACGCTGCTCGTCGAGTTTTTCCTTATTGATAGCATTTAGCAAATGGCCCATGCGATCAGACTCGAGCCATAAGACCGTATCGAGCGCGGACACGGGAACGTTTTGGAAATAGTTGGTGCGGTCCTCGTTAGTTGTGCCGTTGAGATCCGTCGCCCCGATACGCTCGAGCGCCTGGAAATAGTCGTTGTTGAAGTGCTCGCTACCATTAAACATCAGGTGCTCGAAGAGGTGAGCGAAGCCGGTTTTCCCGGGCTTCTCGTTTTTTGAGCCTACGTGATACCAAACGTTGACGGCGACAATCGGCGCCTTGTGATCTTCGTGCACGATGACCGTCAGGCCATTACTGAGCACGAATTTTTCGTACGGGATGTCAAAGCGCGGCAGCGCGGCCGCACTGCTCCGTGTTTGAGCGAAGCTATAAAGTGGCGTGGCAATCAGGCACACCACAAGGCATAACGCTTTCAACCTATTTACTTTCATCTTTATCTCCAATGCTTAATGAGTACGAGCCCAGTTTTTCGGTCGGAATACGAGTCTGCAGCGGTTCATACGAAATTTTGGATCCCCCGAGTAATCCGTAGATGGCCTGTAGCTTTGGCCACGATCATACGCGCGTCCTGGCGGCATGGTTTCAGTAAGTTTTTCTTCGAGCGGGTAGCAAACAGGCCCCTCCTTGGAGTGCGCCGCCTTGTCGGCGCTTTGGCCCGTGGCGGCTTGCGCCACGCTCAGGCAACAGGCATGGTTGCTGTTGGAAGCCTCTACCGCAACGTCGTTGCGACAAGTCTCAACGGGCCAAAGCGCCGACAAGGCGGCGCACTCCAAGGCGGGTCTCTATCTTAGAGTTGCCAGCCAGATCAACTGGTCTTGGTCTGCTCTTCTTGCGGCGCATCGTCTTCCGGCGTTAGCGGCTCACTTGCAGGTTTTTCACCGAGCAGGACGCGGACATTGTGGGTTTGTCCATCATCCACCAGCTGAATCTCTTCACCGGGTTGCAGCTCGCCATCGAGCTCCACACTAGCGATCCCGCGGCTCACGGCGAGTGGATTTTCCATCTTGATGCGATAGGTGGTGCGGCCTCGCCGGTAAGTAATCTCAAAATCGCGCCACCATCTGGGCACGCAGGGGTCAACCTTCAGTCGCTCGCCCTGCAACTTGAAACCAAGAATTGATTCGAGTCCGGCGCGATACATCCATCCGGCTGAACCGGTGTACCACGTCCAGCCACCACGGCCGGTGTGAGGGGGGACGGCATAAACGTCGCCAACCGCTACGTAAGGCTCGACTTTGTATTTGTGAAGACCGGCGCGCGTCGACGAGTGATTCACAGGGTTCAGCAAAGAAAACAATTCGCCGGCGCGTTCACCATCACCGAGAATAGCGAAAGCAATCAACGTCCAAAGAGCGGCATGCGTGTATTGACCACCATTCTCGCGTACGCCTGGCACGTAGCCCTTGATGTATCCGGGATCGAGTTTGCCTTTGTCGAACGGTGGTGTGAACAGAATCACCAACCCGTCGCCACGACGTATTAAGTATTCCTCGACAGCGGCCATTGCCCGCACGGCCCGGTAAGATTCAGCACCTCCGGAGATAACAGACCACGATTGGACGATGGAATCGATTCGGCACTCAGCGTTCTGCACAGAGCCGAGTGGTGTCCCATCGTCGAAATAGGCCCGACGGTACCAGTCGCCGTCCCAGCCCTTCTCTGCCAGTGCCTTTCTTAACTGTTCGCGATGTTCTCGGTAACTGTTGCCCCGGGCAGCCTCCTGCCTGGCGTCACTGTGTGGGGCAAACGACTCGAGGATGCTGTAGAGAAACCACCCCACCCAGACACTTTCGCCTTTGCCCTGGTGGCCCACGCGATTCATGCCGTCATTCCAATCGCCGGATCCCATCAACGGCAGGCCATGTTCGCCAACCGCCAGACTCCTGTCGATGGCCCGGGCGCAATGTTCATAAACCGATGCCGATTCCTCGGAGACCGTAGGCTGCATGTAAACCTCCTGCTCCTCCGGCTTCAGCAAAGGCTGTTCGAGAAAGGAAACTAATTCGTCAAGCACCGACAGATCGCCAGTGACACTTAGGTAGAAGGTCACTACAAACGGAAGCCATAAGAGATCGTCGGAAAAACGTGTACGGACCCCGCGGCCACTGGGCGGATGCCACCAGTGTTGCACGTCGCCTTCTTTGAACTGATGGCTCGCTGCCAGCAGAATCTGTTCGCGGGCAATGCCGGGACAGCTGTAGACGAGGGCCATGACATCCTGCAACTGATCGCGAAAACCAAACGCACCGCCCGATTGGTAGAAGGCCGTGCGTGCCCAGATGCGACAAGACAAAGTCTGGTAGAGCAGCCAGCGATTGAGCATTGTATCCATAGCGATGTCGGGAGTCTTGACCTCTATCGTTCCCAGTAGCTTGTCCCAGTGCGCGAGCACTTTCTCAAATGCACTATTCACATTACCGGGATTGAGATACTGAGCAATCTCCGACTGGGCTTCTTCCTTCGAAGCAGCTTCGCCCAGGAGAAAGATGACTTCGCGCGCTTCATGTGGCGCCAGTTCTACGCTGACTTGAAGCGCGGCGCACGGATCTAGTCCGGCGCCATCGCGACCGCCGAGGCTGGCTCGGCGCAAAGCTGCGGGGCGCTTAAACGTCCCGTTGCGGCCAATGAATTCTTTGCGGTCGCAGGTAGCGCTCCAGAGTTTCTCGTTTGTGGCCGTGAAAGCAACTCGTTCCGCAAACTCATTATTGAAGGGGTTGCGCGCGTATATAGTTGCTGCGTCCTCAACGATCTCGGTTATCACATAAGGCGCGGACGTGGCGCGCAGCACTCCGAGAACGAGTTCGTTATAGAGCGTTATGGTTAGTCGTCGCTTTCTGCCAGTGCGGTTCCGCAGACGCAGGAGGGAGATTTTTACCGGCGCATCAAGCGGGACAAACAGCAGCAGCTCCTGCGAAAGTCCGTGGCTGGTGTGCTCAAAGACGGTGTAGCCCTGGCCGTGCCGAACCACATAAGGTTCGGTTTCGCGAATCGGCAGGGGGGTTGCCGACCAGACAGTGCTGGTGTCTTCGTCCCGGATATAGACAATCTCAGCGGGCGGATCGCTTACAGCGTCGTTAGACCATGACGTCAAACGATTTTCACGGCTATTTACGGACCAGGTATAACCGCTGCCTGTCTCACTAACCTGAAAACCAAACTCTTTCTGGTTGCCAATCACGTTGGACCAGGGTGCGGGTGTCCATTGTTCCGCTCCCAAAAGCGTCACATACTCGCGACCTCCCTGGTGAAATCCGCCCAACCCGTTGAAGAACGTCAGCTCCGGTGGCGCCAATGCAGGCTCGGGATACGTTTGTGAAGGTTGCCGGGGAATGAAAGTCGGCGGCAGAGGTTCTACGACGGGTTGGCGCTCGAGTTGATCTTCGAGCGAACCGCGCTCGCAAACGATTACGGCCCTTGCCACAGCGTGCAACAAAATGCGATCCGGCTCCGGCATGTGGTCGGCGCTACGCAGGTAAACTCCTCCGGGCTTGTCCTGCAAACTCTGCAAACCGCTGGTGCGCACCACGGTCTCCAACTCTCTTTGCAGCGACTGCAAGTAGGTAGTAGGGCTGTCGTTGAGAATAACGAGGTCTATCTTGAGACCCTTGTAATGGAGATATTCGTGGCCCCGGACAATTTTTCGAACTGTAGGCAGGTCTTCGGCCTTACCGATTCGCACTACCAGGATCGGCAAATCGCCGCTGATTCCGTAGGCCCACAAGCTAGACTGCGCTTTGGTGTTTAGCGCCAGCACATGGGGGCGGGGACGCAATGAAGGATCGGAGTAGACAATGCGTGCCGCCAGACGCTGAAACAGGTGTGCTTCTTCCGCGTCAATCCTCAAGTGGCTCATCTCTACCTGGGCCTTGGTCCAGGCGAGGCGCAGTTCGCGTTCGAAGGTACTTGGATCGTGATACTTGTCGGCGAGAGTCGTCGCCTCTTCGCGTGACCCGGCCACGATTGTGCTAAACGAGCAACGGACCGTTTCATAGGGTCGAATGCGCACGCGCCGCCGCAAACTGAAGACCGGATCTAGTACCGGGCCGGTCGTGTTCGACAACGGCCGGTCCTCCATCACGGCAATCGGATCGGCGGTAGTGTGGCCACGACCGAGAAACCTCCCGCGGTCAGTTTCATATTGCACGGCGCCCACCGAGTCTCCTTCGACGACCACGACGTGAATTCCCCAGATCTGTTGGTCTGTGCTCGAACGCCGCCGCCGATGGGCCAGGAGTGCATTTTCCGCAGCGAAGAATTCTGTCTCGATAAAGAGATTACTAAAGGCAGGATGAGCTGCATCAGCCAGGGGCGAGTTGAGGACAACTTCGGCGTAACTGGTCAACTCGATCTCACGGGCACGAGTTGAGTTGTTTGTCAACGAAACGCGCCGCACTTCGGCATTATCTTCAGCAGAAACCACTACCTCGGTAAGTGTAGTAATGCCATCGTCGTGACGTCGAAACTCGGCCTTGTCTTCCGAAAAAGCGACTTCATAGGACTGTGGGCGACGGAGTATGGGTTGATGCGTTGCAGACCATACAGCGCCGCTCCGGACGTCTCGTAGGTAAATAAACGTGCCCCAGTTGTCTCGCGTGACATCCTCACGCCAGCGCGTGACCGCACTGCCGCCACAATTGGAAGAACCTGCCCCGGCGGTCGTAAGCATGACGTTATAAGTCCCATTGGAGAGCAACAGCGTGCGCGGGGTATCCTGATCTGCGGTGTCATAAACGCGCGTGATCATTCCGGGTGGCGTTTGCACGACCCGGCCGGATAAAACCTCTTCTGCCCGAGGATGCGAAGCCGGCACACCTACGGGAACACGCTCCTGCAGCAGCAGCTCGGTCGCCTGGACCGCCGGCTCTGCGTGAAAGTGTCGCTCCATGCGATCGTCTTGCAGAATGTTGCTGAGGGAGACGAGGCTCATGCCCTGATGGTGCGTCATGAAGGCACGAATTATCACATTGCGCTGGCCCTGCGGAAGGCGCTCCGCCGTGTAGTCAATCGACTCGTAGTATCCAAAAGCGCCGAGTGCTCCATCTTTCTCCAGACGTCGCAGGTTTTCCATGGCAGCGTGCGGATTGATCTCCGCAGCGAGCATGGTGGCATAAGGCGCCACCACCAGGTCCTCGATGAGTCCACGTTTCAATCCGAGTCCGGGAACGCCAAACGGGCCGTATTGGTAATTAAAGTGAAGGTCGCGAACGTTGTAGGCGGATTCGGATACGCCCCAGGGCACGCCCCGCTCCTCGCCATACTCGATTTGTCGGTTGACTACGGCCTGATAGGTTTCGTCGAGCAGTGAACCTGGGTAATTGCGCATAATGAGGAGAGGCATCAGGTATTCGAACATTGTGCCAGTCCACGAAATCAAAGCGCGGCCCCCATCAACTTTCGTCAATTGCCGGCCCATGCGGAACCAGTGTTCCTGCGGCACATCGCCTTTTGCTATAGCAACGAAACTGGCGACCCGTGCTTCAGAAGCGAGGAGGTCGTAGTAAGAGTTGTCGACGCGAAGCGCGCTGACGTTATAGCCAATCGTAAATAGCTTGCGTTCGCGATCGAAAAGAAATCTGAAGTCCATCGCTTCCACGAGCTCTTCAGCGCCTTTTGCCAAACGACTAAGTCGTGACAGCAGGTCTCCCGCCGCGGAGGCTGTTTGTTCAAGCGCGCCGGTCAGCCCGCTAACTACAGCCGAAGAGCGATCGTCTTCGCCCCGTATAGCCGCTAATTGAAGGAGCGCGGTATCGCAGATCTGCGGCACCTCTGCGAAAGTGGGGACGACCTCGAGAAGATCCTGTAGTGATTTCCAGAGGGCTTCAATTCCCTTCTCATCTCTGCGCTCGGGTTGAAGTTCGGTTAACCAGGGCGTCCAGCCGGCGAGCGTTTTTACGTCACGATGGCAGGAGCTTACCTGATGTTTAAGCGCGCCGACCCACCAGCGTAATTCCTTGAAGTTTGTTTCGCCGTGCTCGTGGGCAAGCGAACTCACGATGTCTTCGATTTCAGCAACGCGTTTGGCGAGCGACTCAAAGAGCTGGTACCACGAAGGCAAGTTACCTCTTTCGCCGCCGACGACCAGCGTGTGGCAGGAATTGATTTCGTTGCGTAGCTGGCTGACGGTGACCACTTCGGTTCGTTGTCGAACGCTACCCAGCTTTCCTGCTTCGTCGGAAATGGCGCGGATGGTATCTGCAAGACCATCAGTGATCCGTGCATCAAATAGCCTGGTGTCGGGAAACTGAATACATGCCTGTCGGACGGCAATCAGGTGACCGGCGAGGTTCCCACTATCAACAGTGGATATATATTGCGGAAAAAGCGGCTGAATCGTTTTAGTGTCATACCAGTTGAATAGGTGGCCGTGAAACTTCCCCAGCTTTACCATCGTTGAAACGGTCAGCTCCTGACGCTCGACAAACTCCAGCGAGCTGATGTAACCCAGATCATGAGCACTGACCGTCGCCAGGCCCAGCAATCCGATGTTCGTCGGCGACGTGCGATGTGCAACTACTGGAAGAGGGTCTTCCTGAAAATTATCCGGAGGCAGCCAATTGTCTTCAGAGCCAACGAACACTTCGAAAAAGCGCCACGTCCTCCGGGCCACCATGCGGGCAAACTGGATGTCAGTGCCGGTAATGAGTTTCCGCTGCGGTGGCCGGATAGTGCTGACCCAATAAGCAACTGCGGGGGAAACACTCCAGGTCAGAACAAACCCACTCATCACCGCAAGCGCCGCCGGATTGAAAATCACGGCAAGCGCCACCCCAGACAACGCCAGCAACTCGGCGGGCCACATAAACCAGATAAAAGCAGCAAGACCTTTTCGCGCAGCCCTTTCAGCATCGGCCGCTGTGACCCACTCAAGCAACTTCTTATGCGAAATGAGTTTTCTGTAGATCGTGCGAACGACAGCGTCAGCCATTAGATAAGCCTGATGCGGGAGAAGCACGATCGATAGAGCGACTTGAGCCGTATTGGTTCTGACGTCGCCCCAGACACTCCAGAAGTGGCTGGTCCAGGGGATCCCGCGAGGGTGGATCAAAAGACTGGTCGTGACGTGAAGATAAACTGGAAAAGCAATCGTTATAACCGCGAACAAACTCCAGAGAAGCGGCGAGCCCGGAAAGATGGTCCAGGCAGCCAGCAGCCACAGAAACAGCGATGGCGCAACCAGGCTGCGGCGGAGGTTATCCAGGATCTTCCAACGCGAGATCAACGGCAGAGAATTGCGTGTCTTGCGTCCCTGGGCATCAGGAACCGTAGAAAACAACCAACGGGCAATCTGCCAGTCGCCGCGAGTCCAGCGATGCTGTCGCTTGGCATACGTGACATAAGACGCCGGGTAGTCGTCGAGTAACTCGATATCGGTCACCAGAGCGGCCCGAGCGAATAGTGATTCAAACAGATCATGACTGAGAAGAGAGTTCTCAGGCACGCGGTTAGCCAGCGAGGTTTCAAAAGCATCTACGTCATACAGGCCTTTTCCTGTGAAGCTTCCTTCACAAAAAAGGTCTTGATAGACATCGGAGACCGCGGTTGTGTAGGGATCGATTCCGGTATTGCCGGAGAAGATTCGCGCGAACCTGGATCGCGAGGCGCTCTCCAGCGTAATACTTACTCGGGGTTGGAGAATGCCGTAGCCGGAGATAACACGATTTACACTTGGATCCAGACGTGGTCGATTGAGCGGATGGATCGCGGCCCCGACAAGCTTGCGAGCTACGTCTCGAGGAAGCTGAGTGTCGGAGTCGAGCGTGATGACGTAACGGACGCGGCGAAGCAAAGTTTCGTCGGCAGTTTTTAAAATAAAGCTCGTATCACCAGCCCCGCGCAGGAGCTTGTTAAATTCTTCCAGCTTTCCTCGTTTTCGTTCCCACCCTATCCATTTGTCTTCGCTGGAGTTCCATAGTCGCCGGCGCTGAAACAAATGAAACCGGAATGGTGATTCATTACTGTGACGGCGATTAAGTGCTTCAATTCCCGCTCGCGCGGCTTCAAGCAAGGGTGCATCGGAAGGAGCCTCTTCTGCATCGGCATCGGCAAAATCACCGAGCAAGGCCAGGAAAATGTTCTTGTCCTGATTGGCGAGGTAGTGGACCTCAAGTCGTTCTACTAACTCCTGCACTTGCAACTCGCTGGAAAAAATCGTCGGCACCACCACCATTGTGCAGGCTTCTTCGGGAATGCCTGCGACTGTCTCCATCCTTGGCAACAATCGCGGAGAAAACAAGTGTGTGATGTCCCAGTTGAGCACGCTCAGCGCGAGATCGCTTGCGGGAATCATGGCCAAGAGGGCGGCGACAATCAGAAGTGGCCGACCGGCGCCGGCGTTATGCATTAGAGTGAGGAGCGCTGCCATAACCAGAAGAGTGACGGACGACACCGTGCTCAAATAAACAGCCGTCGCATGTCGCAAAACAAATCGACGGATTCTCTCGATCAGCCGGGGACGGTAAGCAAATGCTGCTTCCAACTGGGCCAACCCCTCGCCTATGAAGTAAAAACCTACATGCGATTCCGGCTCAGATTTGTCTTTGCTCTTTCCTGAATTTTCGGCCAACTCGACTGCGGACCGGGCAACCTCGAGTTCGTCGGATCGTGTCCCCTTGCTGATTCTTTCGATAACGTGGCGGTAGCGATCTCGTGAGGCAAACTCCATCTTTGAATAAGCGCCGGACGGATCTTCTCCGAGCAGCGGTTCAATCAGGCAAACGCTCTCGAAGAAATCGCGCCAATCGAGCGTCGAGAGGAGACGCATGCTGGTAATGATGTTGCCGACGGTCACCTGCGTGGCGGCCTGCCGCTGGTGCTCTGAGTGAATTACTTGTTCGATGGTTGTGCCCTGGGGAGCTAGTTGTTTTTCCAACCAGTCAAGTACCGGACTAACCGCCGGATCCTGTTCACGCAGGCGTTGCGTGAGTTGCACCACAAACGATTGCGGTATTTTTTCCCGTTTTCCAAAGCGCTCGGTGAGCAATGGTAAGAGTGCGGATGGTTGACGCGAGGCAAGCTCAAGAAGTTTATCTGCAAGCTTGTCCGCCTGCTCACGCTCTTCGCGCGCGCTCACAATGACAGTGGCAAGGCGGCGCAGATTCTCTACGAGCGCCAGCCGCAGAGTGATCGCAACAGCCCACAATTCACCAATGGTGAGCGGCGCGACAGTCTGATAGGCCGCGATGAATCGTCGCAAGGTGTCAGTGTCGAGCCGGCAGTCGGTATGCGCGATTAGCGCCACAGCCAGCGCGTAGATTCTGGGGTAGTCTTTAAGTTCGCCTTCGGTGAGTTTCGGCAACTCGTGGTAATAACTTCTGGGGAGGTCCTCCCGGATTTCACGTAGTTGCTCCTCGACGATATGAAAGTTGTCAACGAGCCATTCAGCCGCTGGAGAGATGGCACGGCCATTCTTGATAGCTTCTATCAGGACTCGATAAGCGGCGATGAGTTTGCGGCCGTTATCTTCTAGGCGTGGCAAGAGTAGCGCACGGCCTCTTTTCGTTACTGTCTTGTGCTCGGCGGCGAGCGCTTTGGCGTACTGTTCCAACCGCTCGACGCTGAAGATTTCCGCTCTGATTGGCTGCTCATCAGCATAAGCAAACGCTTTGCCAACTTTTGCGGATAATGATCCGAAGAACTCACTCATAGCAGTTGAAAAGGTTCTGGCTTCGCTACCTAGTGACCCGAAGGTAGAAGCCCAGTAACGCTGTCAGAGATGTCCTGAATGCCTTCAGAATATCATGATTTGAAGCCTATCTTGCGGCGTAGCTGCAACTTACCAGTCTCTTGTGAATACCTGACCGGTTCATGTCAAAGGAAAGACATTTCTGTCAAATTGAAGACCAACCGTTCAAAATGATGAACACGTTGACCTGGGGAAGGCATTCCAGCCTGCTGGAATCAACTATTTGTCAATTAACACACGTGTGCGAAGGATCTGGTCGGGAATAGCGCTTGCTCAGATTTGCCAGTCAGCAGTCGAAAAGCGCCGCTTTTTCGCAGCCCTGCCTATTGGAAACAATTCTCAACAACACCCTCGGAGTAAGGTTGAACAGTCAAAAAATCAGAAACCGGTACATGTGGTCGATTGCCCTTGTGGGTGCGGCTGTTACTGCGCTCTGTGCTTATCGTCTGCCCCTTACTCAAATCGACGGAAAATTCACTGTTCTGGCTGTGATGACCCTCCTGATCGGATCCCGTATCACCATCAAGATTCCCGGCGCACGTGGTCAAGTTTCCGTTTCTGACACCTTTATTTTCCTGGCCATGCTGTTGTTTGGTGTGGAAGCGACGGTGCTGCTGGCCGCTGCTGAAGCGTTTTGTTCGTCAATCCGTTTCACTAAAAAGGTGAAGGTGGTTCTCTTCAATCTTGCGGTAATGGCAGTTTCAACGTTTATCACCGCTTCGATCCTCAGGTTTGCCTTTCCGACCCTCAATCTTCACAGCGCATACTCGCCCAACTTCATCATTGCGTTATGCCTGATCGCGATGACCCAGTACATTTTGAATTCAGTCCTGGTTGCAGTGAGTGTTGCGATCAGCACCCATCAAACGATCTGGTATAGCTGGCGTGCGAACTTCTTGTGGACTTCTCTGACCTACTTCGCGGGAGCCTTTGGCGCCGCAATCGTTGGGGGGCTAAGCCATCAACTTGGTTTCTACTCCTTCATAGCCACTGCACCAATCATCATTGTCGTCTACTTCACTTATCGAACGTATCTTGCGAATGTGGATGCTTCAGCCACTCAAGCGGCACAGGCGAAACAGCACGTGGAAGAGCTAAACCACTTCATCGCCGAACAAAACCGTATCAGCAAAGCCCTAATCGAGAGTGAAGAACATTTCCGCAACGCATTTGAATATGCGGCGATCGGCATGGCGTTGGTGTCACCGGAGGGTCGGTGGCTTCGCGTAAACCGTTCCCTAACGGAAATTGTGGGTTACTCTGAGGACGAACTGCTTGCGTGTGATTTTCAAAGCATTACTCATCACGAGGATCTCGGCAGTGATCTTGCCGAAGTTTACCGGATGCTTTCGGGAGACATTCTTACCTCACAGGTCGAGAAGCGTTTCGTTCATCGGCTAGGCCACGACGTTTGGGTTTCGAGCAGCGCTTCATTGGTTCGCGATGCGCAAGGCCGGCCGTTTCATTTCATTTTTCAAGTCCAGGATTTCACTGAACGTAAACGCGCGGAAGCCGCCATCAAGTCGCTCTCACTCGCAGACGAACTGACCGGTCTCTATAACCGTCGTGGGTTCCATGCCTTCTGCGAACAACACCTGAGTACGCTGCGACGAACAAATAAGGGTATTGTGATGGTCTATGCCGATCTTGATGGTCTAAAAAAGATCAACGACTCATTTGGACACAAAGAAGGCGACCGTGCGTTGATCAAAGCTGCGGAGCTATTGAAAGAGACTTTCAGATCGTCAGACGTGCTCGGTCGGCTCGGAGGCGACGAGTTTACGGTGCTGGCGGCGGTTGATCCGGACGGCGGTGTCGAGAAGCTCATCTCACGGCTGGAACAGAAGTTTGCAGACTACAACGCCTTGAGAATCTCGCCTTACAGGCTTTCGATTAGTACCGGAGTCGCGCGACTCACACCTGAGACCACTGAATCAATGGAAGAGCTGATGGCCAAAGCCGATGCGGCAATGTACGAGAACAAGCGCAGAAAGCAGACTTCAATATCTGAGGCCGATCCGGAAACTCTAACTTTCGCAGTAGCGTAAAGATAACTTAGTCCCGCAATAGTGACGGCAGGTTTTAGGACCTGCCGTTTTGCTATTGTAGTATTCTCGCGTTCATTTATGGTTCCCGGTCAAAATCTTCAAAACGCAGGGCCTTTTAATCCACGAGATGAATCCTCGTCTGCCCGCTGGCGGGCGTTGGGCCTGCTTTCCCTCGCGGAGTTGCTGGGCATGTCTCTTTGGTTTAGCGCGGCCGCAGTGATACCGGCGTTGCGGGTTGAATGGAACTTAAACGACTCTAATGTTAGCTGGCTGACGATTGCCGTCCAGCTTGGATTTGTTTGCGGAACGCTCATCAGTGCATTCTTGAATTTACCGGACATCATTAGCGTTCGATATCTCTTCGCCATGTCAGCATTTGCCGGAGCGCTCACAAACGCGGCTTTTGGTGCGTATGCACATAGCGTTCAGACCGGAATTACATTGCGATTTCTCACCGGAATGTTCCTCGCGGGAGTCTACCCGCCGGGTATGAAGATCATGGCCACGTGGTTTCAGCGATCCCGCGGCATGGCGCTCGGTGTGCTTGTGGGAGCTCTCACGCTGGGAAAAGCGTCGCCATATCTGGTTAACGCCGTTGGCAGTCTGAATTGGCGCACGAATATTCTCTTTGTCTCATTACTCGCGGTCGCGGGTGGATTGATTGTGCTGGCTTTTGTCGAAGATGGTCCACACGCGGTACCCACAGCTCGGTTTAGGTGGAAACAGGCGTTCGCGGTGTTCAGCAATCGCGGTGTGCGCCTTGCGAGCTTTGGATACTTCGGCCATATGTGGGAATTGTATGCAATGTGGGCGTGGATACCTGTGATGATTCGCGCCAGCATGTCGACGGAGAATGCGAATTCTCTGTCGACTGAACTCGCTTCGTTTCTGGTGATTGGATGCGGAGCAGTCGGCTGTGTATCCGGTGGACTAATGGCCGACAGACTTGGCCGGACGTTCGTAACATCGTGGGCGATGGCCATCAGCGGGACTTGTTGTTTGATTATCGGTTTTCTCTTTGGCGGTAATCCAACTCTGCTAATGCTGGTGGCGGCAATCTGGGGAGCAAGCGTAATCGCTGATTCGGCGCAGTTTTCGGCATGCGTAACGGAGCTTGGAAATCCGCAATACGTTGGCACAGCGTTAACAATGCAAACCTGCCTGGGTTTCCTCCTAACAACGGTGTCAATAGAACTGGTGCCCTACTTTGTAAAACTCGTGGGTTGGCGATATGCGTTCGCCATTCTTGCGCCGGGACCTTTTCTGGGAGTCATCGCCATGTTGAGATTGCGGTCTTTGCCTGAAGCTGTGAAGATCGCGCAGGGCAGAAGATAAGACGTCAGAGGTCAGAAGTCAGAGAACGGTGAAACCTTCTAACGCCCTTAACTTCAACCTGAAGTCTTGTGGGCCAGCTGAACTCTGACCTCTGACCTAACCTCTGACTTCTGACTTCTGACTTCCAAAACGAACCCATGTCTACAGAACTGAAACAGAGAGTAAGAAAGATCATTAGTCTGCTGAAGCGCGCTTACCCGGATGCGAAGTGCTCCCTCAATCATGCAAACGCTTTCGAGTTATTAATCGCTACCATACTTTCAGCACAGTGCACCGACGCACGCGTGAACATAGTGACCCAGGATCTCTTTCGCAAGTATCGGAAACCCGAAGACTACTTGAAGGTTTCTGAGAAGGAGTTGCAACGAGACATCCGAACCACCGGCTTCTTTCGTAACAAGACAAAATCCATTCGGGGCACTTCGAAAGCGTTGACGGAAAGCTACGGAGGAACGGTGCCTCAGACGATGGAAGAGTTATTGGAGTTGCCCGGAGTCGCCCGCAAAACCGCCAATGTCGTGCTCGGAAACGCGTTTGGCATCAGGGCGGGAGTCGTGGTCGACACACATGTCACTAGACTCTCGCACCGTCTGGGATTGTCCCAGCAAAAGACTGCGGAAAAGATCGAAGAGGACTTGATTCAGATTGTGCCGAAAAAGGAATGGGTCATCTTCCCTCACCTGCTAATCGCGCATGGCCGCGCCATTTGCAAGGCCCGAAATCCTTTATGTGCTGAATGCGTGGTAGAGAAACTCTGCCCCTCGTCCTACCTCAAAACCGGCGTTATGCCCGGAAGTTGAGGCACACATCCAGCGTCCCCATTACAGAACCGAGCGCGACAGCGCCGGATCCTGAAATCAACTTCGACCCAGAACAGCCAACACTATCTAATACCGAAGTAGACCTTGGTATCCGGCGCTACCGCGCTCGGTTCTGTATTGGTTGTGTAACCTGCATACATTTTCACTGTGCGTTTCGTGGTACCGATCAAATGACCCCATTAGCACACGATACAGGTTGCCATTTCACCCGGGCCGAACTATGAAATCTCAGCTCCAACCGCGCCAGTCCGGGAAGGTGAGCCCGCTAGCGCATCACTGCGAAGGCCGCTACAATGGCCCCGCTCCGTCAAATCTAGTTTGAGTTGCCGCTCAGATGCCGGTCGTCAATTACCCCCACCTCGATGAGTTTAAGCCCGGTTTTTCAGGGCAAATTGTACTCTCCTCGGATCGCATGCCAGGCGTCGAGGGGGCCAGAACGTGAGCTATCGCTTCCCCTGGCACCGCCTTAGCGACGCGCATCTGCTCGATATGCGCATCTGCGATCTCAATTTGAAGATTAAGGGTTCGTTTCTAGAACCCCACATCAAGCGTCTCTACCGGGAACTAAACGACCGCGGCATTCGGTTTAAACCCCACGTGTGGCTTTCGGACGAATGGTTTTCGCCCGACGGCGTCCCCGGCATTGCCATACCTTTCTATCTGGCGCACCCGCGCCTGATGAAACTCGAGCGTAAAGAGATGCTTGAAGTAGAAGGCGGCACTGACACTGAGTGCCTGAGGATTCTTCGCCACGAAGCCGGCCATGCCCTCGATACAGCCTTTCGTCTGCACTTCAAACGGCAATGGCGCGAGCTCTTCGGATCATTTGCGCAACGGTATCCGGATTTCTACAAACCGAAACCCAAGAGTCGAAATTATGTGTTGCATCTTCGTGCCTGGTACGCCCAGGCCCACCCGGCCGAGGACTTTGCTGAATCCTTCGCCGTTTGGCTAAGTCCACGCTCGCGGTGGCGACGTCGTTACAAAGGATGGCCTGCCTTGCGCAAGCTGGAATACATTGACTCAATAATGACCGAACTGGCAGGAACAAAGCCACGCAACCGCGCCCGCACTAAAGTCGAACCGCTGTCTGAGATCCGCACAACTCTGCGCGAGCATTATCGGCAAAAGCGTGAGAAGTACGATTTTGATTGGCCCGCCGTTTATGATCGCGATTTGCTGCGCATCTTTTCAGACGACCCGCGCGATAAGAATCGGCCTAGCGCAGTTAGTTTTCTACGTGGCGTGCAGCGGGAGATCCGGCAGATTGTGGCTGAAGGGACTGGCGTTCACCAGTACACGATCGATCACGTACTCGAAAACATGATCGATCGATGCAAGGATTTGAAGTTACGCGTGGCTATTCCGGCCCGAGAAGCGCGCCGGCGCGTGATGATTGTTTTGACGGTTCAAGTCATGAACGTGCTGCATTCGGGTTATCATCGTATCGCGGTTTGACCGCCCTATGACCTTCGAACCCAAAAAGAAGCTTCGGATTATCGTTCTGGTTCACCAGGACCTCGTGCCTCCCGATTCGCTCGACGGGCTGAGCGACAAAGAAAAAATCGAAATCAAAACGGAATATGACGTTTGCTCAACTCTCAAGAAGATGGGCCACGACGTCTATCCGATCGGCCTGTACAATCAGTTGAATCTGATCGGCGATGCACTGATGGAGCACAAGCCACACATCGCGTTCAATCTGCTGGAGGAGTTCCATGGCTACCCGCTCTATGATCAGCATGTCGTCAGTTACCTGGAGCTGATGAAACAAGCTTACACAGGTTGCAATCCTCGCGGTATGACGCTGGCGCACGACAAAGCGCTCACCAAGATGATCCTGGCTTATCACCGCCTTCAGGTTCCGAATTTTGCCGTTTTTCCGATGAATCGTAAGGTTAATCGACCGAAGCGTTTGAAGTTTCCGCTTCTGGTCAAATCCATCAGTGAGGAAGGATCCGTGGGCATATCGCAGGCCTCAGTGGTGCATGATGATGACAAACTGGTTCAGCGAGTGGAGTTCATTCACCGGCAAAACAAGACCGCCGCTATCGCGGAGCAATACATAAAGGGGCGGGAAATCTATGTGGGCGTGATGGGCAACCAGAACATTCAGACCTATGCCCCCTGGGAACTCGTAATGGAAAAGCTGCCCGAAGGTTCGGAAAACATTGCCACGCTCAAGGTCAAATGGGATCCCGCCTACCAGGAAAAAGTCGGCGTCGCCACGCGCGCTGCGATACTAACTCCTGAACAGCACAAGACTCTCGAACGCCTTTCCAAACGAATTTACCGGTACATGTTTCTCAGTGGCTACGCACGGCTCGATTACCGACTGACTGACGAGGGTCAGTTCTATTTACTGGAGGCCAATCCAAATCCGCAGATCGCAGAAGGTGAAGACTTCGCAGATTCAGCCGCCCATGGCGGCATTCCTTACGATCAATTGCTGCAAAAGATCATTACCGTTGGATTGAATTACTATGCTGCTACTCAAGGCGCTTGATTGTTCCGACAAATCTCGTTGTGGCCAAATTCTTTTCGAAGATAAAAAAAGATATCTCGAAACTTTTGCGCCGCGCGACCCACTCTATTGCCTTCACATTGACTGATTGTTTTTTCAATCACACCTTCATCTAATAGAAACCTCTTTAGAACTACCGACTTCTAGTCATCATCCAGTGACCCCTTTTGGGTCGCATGGACACGATCAAATGTGATTCGTCACAAAACAGTCACATTGCGTCTTGTTCGAGTGCATTTCAACAACTACACTCCCCTCGCCTCCTGTAGTACCCCCCTCACAAGATGCAAGTAGTTAAGAAAATAATTTTAAGGAGAAAGTTCCCCTTTGCTTTTGAAAAAACTGTTCCCCTATGCGCTAGCCGCATGCGCTGCTGTTGGCATCTCCGCCACGTCAGCAGTAAGCCAGACGGAAGAAACTCGTCCTCGGCAATTAGCTCAATCAACCGAATCATTGAATTTATCTCCACTGGATGCTGACGATCCGGTTATCATTTCGCTTGCTTCCCCTGAAGACATTAATCGTGCGAGGGCCTTCACCGCCAAAAGTGGTATCAGTTCTGAATTCAAACAATTGGTAACAGCGGCTATCGAGCAGCGTTTGGGTACTCGTTACCTGTGGGGCGGTACTGGACCTTCCGGTTACGATTGTTCCGGATTCGTTTGGAGTACTTTTAAGTCTGCCGGTATCGATTTTGAACGCGCCAGCGCCCGAACTCTATGGTCGCGTTTCTCCATGCCGACGGCTGAAGAGAAATACACATTCGGGACGCTCGTTTTCTTCAGCAATCTTACGCATATCGGGATCGTGGCTGATGAGCACGGCTTCTATCACGCCTCCCGTCGACACGGAGTGGTTTATTCTCCCTTCAGCGATTATTGGATGGGGCGCATCGATGGCTTCCGTCGCGTTCCCCTACCAGCGCCCACGACTGCTGACTAGCTCGAATTAGTCGTCGCCCCATGCAAAACGCCGACACTCGGTTGAGTGCCGGCGTTTTCTTTTTATGGGCAAACTCATTCGCTGAACCCTGGTTTCCCCTGGGAGTAGTTAGAGGTTGGGAAGGTGGGTTTACCCCCGCTCGTCGCAGGCCAAGGATCTTACACGGGGGCAAGCCCACCTTCCCGACCTCTAACTATTCAGAGTTAACCTTGGGCCCTTCGCAGTCCATCCGTTCACTTCTAAAGTCACTGGCTCGGAACGAATCCCGCGCGGTGAGTTTCATCCCGCACGTCCCAAACTACATGAATCTTGTCTATCTGCACGAAACACATTCTTTGGTCCGTGTCCCTTAAATGCAACACTCCGTCTTCCACCTTCATAACCTCACCGCGCAGGCTCGACGCGCCTCCGCAAAAGACGTCGATCTTTTTTCCAATCATCGTGGCTAGAAACTGTTGCATAACTTGTGCTGCTCCAGAAGGGACGCGTTAGATTTTCTGCCTTCCGTCGGCGAAGGTGATCTTTACGAGTGGGATCACGTCCGGATCATTCTGCTGCTCCCGTTCAAACTCAATCAGGTCGTAATAGGCGCAACGCGATGTCGTCGGAAATTCCCTACACGTACCAGGCCGAGCGTCGTAGATGGTGCACTTGCGCGTGTCCTGATTCAGGAACATGCAAGCCTGACCAAACAGACGATCCGCGCGGCGCCGAAGGATCCGTTCGCTTTCCCAGAGCTTCGTGTATCTTGCAGTCGCGACCTCAGGCGAGACGCCAAAATGCAAGGCCAGTCGCCTTATGTCTCTTGGCGTGACCTGAATGCGGTCGTAAATCGAGCAGCAGTATGCGACACACTTATCGCAGTCATACTTTGCCGCTCTAACTCCATTGCCCGCTGTTTGGCCCATGCTCGCCTGGTCTTCCCTTCTATTTCGATGAACTAGCGCCTCTTTGATTTCTTATACTCAGCCAATAACAAATCCATCGACTCGGCGCGCCGATCATAGAGTCTTTTCGGTGTGCGCGGTGAATGCTTCGCCAAAGCATATGCCGTAATGATCGGCAGCGCCACTGTAGAATCGACATAACAAACAACAGCGTCGGGCAAACGGTCGGGATCAACTTTGCCCCACGAAACCGCTTCGCCCGGCGTCGCGCCGGAAAGACCACCGGTATCGGGGCGCGCATCCGTCACCTGAAGAAAATAATCATGACCGCGTTCATCAATGCCAAGCACTTCCTGAATCTGTGGTTCCGTTTGCAGCAAAAAATTCTTTGGTGAACCACCACCAAGAATGAAGCAGGCTGAACGTCCAGGTTTCTTTTTGTTTCCTGCAACCTTACCTGCCGCTGAATTACGCTTCGCAGCCAGAACGATCGCTGCTGTTTCATTTACATCCACGGAGGGATCAAACGCGAGCTTGTTTCCCTGCAGCGCCTTGGCCGCTACGTTCATGCCGATCGAAGAGTCGCCGGGTGACGACGTATAAATCGGGACGCCATACTCATAAGCCACGGCCAGCAAGGACTTGTCCTTCAAACCTAATTTGCGTTCGCGTTCGCGGACGTAACGGCCGCATAAGTAATGAAATTCTGCGGTAGACATCGTCTTCTGAAACTCTTGACCCTCAATCACGCGGCGGAAGAAGGCGTCGGTATCCAGCAAGACGGAGTAGTCAAAGAAGATGTCGTAGATGCGAACAACTTCCTCCTCTCGTAAAACGATGTCCGAGGTCTGCGCGTTGCCCTGGTGCATTGCCAGGCCAATTCCAAAATGCGTGTCGTGATAAAGATTGGCGCCGGTCGAAATGATCCAATCGATAAAGCCGGCTTTGATCAGGGGAATCAGCGCGGAGATGCCCAGGCCAGCAGGAGTAAGTGCTCCGGTGATGGAAACGCCTATCGTCACGTCCGGCTCTAACATCTTCTGCGTGAATAATTGACAAGCCTCGCGCAACCGCGCCCCGTTGTAAGCAAGAAACGACTCATCAACCAGCGCGGCCAGCGTTGTTCTTTTTGTTATCGGTGCAGGATCAATTCGCTTTCCCTGAAGAAATTTGCTTGTCCTTTTTGCCATTCGTGTTTTGTGTCCGCTTATCGAAATAGACGATCCACTAAATCACACGAACCAACACGAATAAGAGTTAGTGTTATTTCGTGTTATTTCGTGGATCATATTCTCTTTACCACTTGGGCGACATCATGCGTGGTTTCACGTAGTCTGCGTCATTTCGTTTGAGTCTTTGTTGGTGGCCCGTTTCACCAGCAGGCGTCCAATGCGGCGCTCGTCTGCTTCTAACACTTCAACCTGAAGCCCGCGAAACGTCAGATGCTCGCCGGGCTGCGGAACTTTGCCGGATTTATTGATCACGAGTCCGGCAATAGTCGTGAAATCGTCGGTCTCAATCTCCATGTCAAATAGTCGTTCAATCTTCCCGATTTCTGTGGAACCTGAAACCTGGTAGATGCCGTCTCCTTTTTCGACTACCTCTTCGAGCTCCTCGCCGGCGATGTCTTCATCTTCGATTTCGCCAACAATCTCTTCGAGGATGTCCTCCACGGTAACCAGTCCGGAAACGCCTCCGTATTCGTCCACGACAATCGCGAGCTGTACGTGGGCTTTCTGCATCTCTTCCAGAAGTTCGGCGACGGGCTTGGTTTCGGGAATGAAGAACACATCACGCACCATTGAGCTGATTGGCCCATCTTCGTCACCCTGCACCCAACGTTCGAGCAAGTCACGCACGTAAATCAGACCCTCGACGTTGTCAATTTGTTCGCTGTAAACCGGAAGCCGCGAATATTTTGACTCCACCATGATGTCGCGTGCCTGGCGTACGGTAGCGTTGGCGGGAACGGCCACAATATCCGGGCGCGGTGTCATCACCTCGCTTACGTGCGTGTCGCCAAACTCGAGTATCGAATGAATCAGCTCGCCTTCTTCCTCTTCCAGGATTCCTTCCGCTTCACCGACGTCGATTAATGCCTGGATGTCATCGCTCTCATCCTGTTCTTCATCTTCGTCGCTATTTTCCAGCTCCTGTTCTTTGCGGCGCGAACGGTCAAACAATCTGTGGAATGGATCGGCGGCGAAAGCCATCAATGGCAGCAGGGGCCGGATCAACGGGAGAAGGAACAACAAAGTCCCTTCAGGATCTCGAGTCGAAATAAAAAGCGGGATAAGTTGGCGAAAAATTCCGGCCAGGAGGAGGCCGGCGAGAAGTCCAACCAATACGAAGCGGCGCTCATCAAAAAGCGTCAGTGAGATTGAGGTCACCAGGACGGCAACTACCACCAGTAGGATCTGGATAGTTGCCGAGATAGCGAAGCTAAACCTGGGCCGATTCTCGAGTACCTGCTTCAGAAACTCAGACGAGCGCAGCTTCAAACGCTCCTGAGCTTCCGTAATCAAGCGACGCAGGCCGACGTCGCTCAACTGGCCGAACGCCATGTCGACCGTCGCAAGCAAGGACAACCCACCCAGAAGCAGTAAGGTTAGAAATATCTCAATCTGCATTTAGAGGTAAATAGTAAAGGGTGAATGGTAAATGGTAAACAGCGGGTGGCTGGTTGGAGGCCCTGACGCCATAGGACCAAAGTCAGATTTTCCATATATCATTTCGCATTTCCCATTTTTCATTGCCGGAAATGGTCGATTTGAGGCTGGAAGTTCAGAGTTCAACCTCGGGGTCCCCGCGCGGGGTGGGCGTTTAGGCTGTGGCTTCGCAACGCAAGCTAAAGCTTGACCTCTAAACTTCACGCCCTTGCTGTGTCAATGGCAAATGAGAAATGAAAAATGATATATGGAAAATGTTCTCCATCCTTTAGATGCCAAGCTTCCGCCTAAGCTTCAACTCTAGGCGGTCCATCTCCCCCTTATCGGTGGTGTGATCGTAGCCGCAAAGATGAATCATCCCATGGAGAATGAGCTGAGCAATTTCGTCGTCGCAGCTCATGCGATTCTCCTTAGCCTGCCGGGCCGCCTGCTCAACTGAGATCACCACGTCGCCCAGACTCAATCCTCCGGACTTTTCAAATTCGTCCTGCTCCGCTGGAAACGAAAGCACGTCAGTCGTACTGCGTTTGCCGCGCCACATCCGGTTGAGCTCAATCATCGCCCGGTCGGAAACGAAAGCAACGGTGACGTCTGCACTCTTAGCGGGCAGGGCCGCCAGTGCCGCCTCGGAAAATACCTTCCAGCGTTCTGGGTCTATCTTTAGTTTGCGCTGACGATTGACAACTTCCACCATGATGCAACCACAGAATATGCAGCGCGGCTGCGCTAAGCGAAGAGAAACACGATCCACGAAATCACACCAAAAGACACTAACGATATTTTCGTGCTGGTTCGTGTGGTTTCGTGGATCGTTTCTTCTTTGCTCGACACTAACGCGCCCTAATCGTCTATAGGTCTCGCTTCCGCGAGTGTTCGTCGTAGGCCTTGATAATCATCTGCACCAGCTTATGACGAACGACATCCTTTTCGGTGAAGTAGATAAACTCGATGCCTGTAAGATTCGCTAGCACCCGCTCGGCTTCAATCAATCCGCTGCGCTTTCCCGCGGGCAGATCTACCTGGGTAACGTCGCCGGTGATGACCGCCTTGGAGCCAAAGCCGATGCGAGTCAGAAACATCTTCATCTGCTCGCTGGTTGTGTTTTGCGCTTCGTCCAGAATGATGAATGCGTCAGATAAGGTGCGGCCACGCATGAAAGCCAGAGGCGCCACCTCGATTACCTGCTTCTCCAGCAGCTTCGTGACGCGTTCGTAGTCGATCAAATCAAACAGCGCGTCATAAAGCGGACGAAGATACGGATCGACCTTCTCCTGCAAATCGCCGGGAAGAAAACCCAACTTCTCACCGGCTTCGACCGCTGGTCGAGCGAGCACGATGCGGTTGACCTGTTTCTGCATCAGGGCCTGCACTGCGAGCGCCACCGCGAGATAGGTTTTTCCTGTCCCCGCTACGCCGATGCCAAAAACAACATCCTGCTCCTGGATCGCCTGAATGTATTTCCGCTGAGTAGCCGACTTTGGGGCCACCTGCTTCTTTCCCGCCGGATTGAAGCGCGCCTTGGTGAAGTAGTCGCGCAGACTAAACGCGCGATCTTCGGCAATCTGCGCAAAAGCCTCTCGCAACTCTTTGTCGGTAAACGTGCGGCCTTCGCGGAAAAGCGAGGAGAAGTCTTCGAGGATGCTCTCCGCAGTCTTAACATCGTCAGGGTCGCCGTCGATTGAAACATCCTGTCCGCGCGCGTCGATGCGCACGGCCAGCAGCGATTCCAGGTATTTGATGTTCTGATCGTGAACACCAAAGAGCGTTTCTAACCCGCGGGGTGGTAGTTCAATTTGTTTCAAGAGCTGGGGCGATCTCCTTCTGTCGATTGAAAGATTGATGACGTGAATGAAGTAGGTGTGGGGTTGTGTGAGTTTGGAAAACAATTACCGGCATATGCTGTGGCATCGACGCTACTATAAGCCCTCAGGGGTGTCAAATCGAATGCTAAAACTACCCTAAGTTGTGGTCATTGTAGCCTTGTCGGATTACGTTCAGAATGTGGCCATGAAGCGAGCTAAGATTGCAACAAAAGGTGCTTCACCTCACCGCCGTATCAGAATCGGAACCCGCAGAAACCGACTCTGCGTAGCGAGCCGGTAACCGAACCGGAAGCGGTAGCGACCGGGTCTGGGTCGGCGAACGACGACGACGGCAAGTGAATGTGCAATGGTAAGTCCTACCTGTCAAATCCACTCGGAAAGAGTGTGTTGGCGACTCAGACCCGGTCGTACCGCTTCTGGTTCTGATGCGGTCGCTACTCTCGCAGGAAATCCAAGTCGTTCTTATCGCAGTTGCTCGTGCCGGCCCACGCTGACTTCGTTCGCCACCGTTTCCGTTCGCAGCACCATACATTGTCTAAGCGCGGGCCAGGAAACGACTTACGTAGCCTTCGACCCAACTTGACACCCTACAATTCGCTCCCTATACTCCCTCACTTGCGCCACGGCGCTCATCGTGTAAACTGGTCTACAGAAACTATTTAGAAATACTTTAGTTTGAGAATGAGTGGAGTTTGAATGCCTAATCATAAGTCAGCAGAAAAGAGAATGCGTCAAAACGAGAAGCGACGGCAGATTAATCGCGGAAATCGCAGCCGCGTGAGAACATCGATCAAGAACCTGCGCAGCGCGCTCGGAACGGGCGACGCCAAGCAGGTCGCCGAATTGTTACCGCAGACGATTTCGACTATTGACAAGGCGGTGCAAAACGGCGCACTGCATAAGAATGCGGCAGCTCGTTACAAGTCACGTTTAACTGCTCATTCGAATGCAGCAATAGCAAAATAAAACTCGGATAAGTTGAATAACACGGCGGGGCGGATCGAATATTCGGTCCGCCTCGCTTTTTGTAGGACAGACATTCCTGTCTGTCTAACCTGCGGATAAAGTACCGTTACGGAAAAGAGGAAGGCAGATTTCTTAGTATTCGCCTGAAGTAAGCCTAGCCACGACAGACAGGAACGTCTGTCCTACTAATACAATGACCCACTACAACTCCCGGCGCGACATCGAAGCCGTCGTTCAAGGATTTGAAAACTGTACGACCGCGAAGGAAGCCTTTACCCATCGCGAACACCTGACGGTTGCGGTTTGGTATCTTTATCATTCGAGTGAGGAGCAAGCGCTCGAAAAAATGCGCTCTGGTTTGCTTCGTTTTCTGGGCCATCATGGCGTCGCTCAAGGCAAGTATAAGGAGGGCTTGACGGTCTCCTGGCTCAAGTTGATAAAGACCACTATCGAAGAGCTGGGGCCGAATCGCGAACTCCTTGAAACCGCAAACAATGTGCTCGATCGACTTGGTGACTCCAGTTTAATTGGCGACGATTCAAAGGCAAGCAGTTGAAAAGATCGTGGCGCAGAGTCAACTCCTTGGAGTGCGCCGCCTTGTCGGCGCTTTGGCCCGCTGCGACATGTCGCAGCTTCGTTAGGCTTGAATCGACGTGAAATCAGAGTTGCCTTCTTCGGCGAGATCGCGGCGCCAAGCCACCGCTGCCCAAAGCGCCGACAAGGCGGCGCACTCCAAGGAGTAGCCGCTGCCAAAGTGAGAAGCGCGTGAGGGTAGACCCTCACGCGCTCGTGTCTTACATGTGTCCAAAACTAAAGCAGCTTGGCAGGCACTGCTTCTCAACGACGGTTCACCGCTTCCGCCGCCACATCGAGCACTGATTCTCCCGGTTGAATATTTACCACGGCCGTGAGTGCGCGCGTGAGTGGCGCAAACATGCTTTCGATTGCAGCTTGATGTTTATTCCAATACTGGGAAGAGTTTTCCCAGGCGGTGAGGACTTCTTTAGCATCCCTCGTCGTCATCACTTGGGCTCGAGAGCTAGTCCTGCCTTCTCCCACGCTGCCAGGCCTCCGAAAAGAGGATGAACGTTCTTGTACCCGTGCGCCGAGAGCTTCTGCGCGACCCTTGCAGCGGAAGCCTCGTGCGGACAAGTGCAATAAGTGATCACGGTCCGTGCATGCGATATTTCAGAGAGATGTTGCTCTACCTCCTCGTCAGGCACGCGCACGGCGTCGGGGACCTTGGTTTCAGCTTCCTGCCACGCCTTGGGATTACGCGCATCAACAAAAGTAAATTGCTCGCCGCGGTCCATTCGCTCTTTTACTTCATCGATCGTTACCCTCGTTGCCTCCATTGCGCATCTCCTCCTTTGGCGTGCGGCGGCCTGGCGCCGCTTCGCTTCAACATTCAACCCCCAAACGTCGTGGCCTCTCACGATTGGACCAAAGCGCCGCCGGGCCGGCGCACTCCAAGGAGAGGCATCTAGCGCGGCTAGGCCATATCAAACAAGAGAATCTCCCCCGGCTCGCGACCCTTAACTTCAATCTTCGACTCGTCGCTTATAGCCACCCCATCACCCTGCGTCAGTTCGAAGCCATTCAAGGTTACAGCTCCACGAGCCACTTGCACCCACGCCTTATGTTTCTCGCCGAGGCTATGTATGACCTGCTGGTCCGGATCCAACTTCGCCGCGTACATATCGGCACTTTGATGAATCGTAACTGAACCGGCCCGTCCATCTTCCGAGGCGATCAAACAAAAGTTTCCCTGCTTCAGCTCGTCGGAAAACATCTTTTGCTCATAGCCGGGTTTCAAACGCTGTGCGTTGGGCATGATCCAAATTTGCAGCAGATGGACCGGCTCGGTGGCCGAAGGGTTCGCTTCACTGTGGGCCACACCGGTTCCGGCCGTCATTCGCTGTACTTCGCCGGGGTTGATGATTGAACCGTTTCCCATGCTGTCTTTATGTGCCAGGCCACCTTCCAGAACGTAGGTGATGATCTCCATGTCACGATGGGAGTGGGTCGGGAAGCCGTGTCCAGGCGCCACCCGATCTTCATTGATGACGCGCAAGCTGCCGAAATTCACGTGGCGTGGATCATAGTATCTATCGAATGAAAACGTGTGGAAAGTATCCAGCCAACCGTGGTTGAAGTGGCCGCGGTCTTCTGCTTTGCGAATGGTGATCATTTGTATTCCTCTATCCAGTTCAGAGTTCAACCTTCAGGTTGCTGCCTTTCGTAAAGCAAACTGTTAGTTTGCTTGGATGAGTTTCCACTATCGTCGAGGCGTCCCTTACCAACGTAACCGCAAACTAACAGTTTGCTTTACCGAAAGAATCCATAAAGACTTTTGCCAACGCGTTCAACCCGCGCGCATCTTCGTCGTCAAACCTGCCCAAAGACGGACTGTCGAGATCGAGGACGCCGATTAGTTGCCCATTGCTGATTAATGGCACAACAATCTCGGAATTGGACGAGCTATCACAGGCGATGTGGCCGGGAAAATCGTGCACGTTATCAACGAGTATGGTTTGCTGCTGTTCAGCAGCGGTGCCGCAAACTCCTTTGCCAATCTCAATTCGCACACAAGCCGGCTTCCCCTGAAACGGGCCCAGAACGAGCTCGCCATCTTTCAATAAATAGAAACCCGACCAGTTCAGATCCGGCAGCGCGTGATACAAGAGCGAAGAAAAGTTTGCCGCGTTAGCGATGAAGTCGCGCTCACCTTCGAGCAGGCTTTGAAGTTGTGACATCAAATCGGAGTACAACTCGGCCTTCGAATTGGTCTCTCGTGGCATTAGCTGAAAAGTCATTTTGCCCTCTAACTTTCACTTTCCCGGCGTAGCCGATACGATCCACGAACCCACACGAAATACCACTAAGTATTTTTCGTGTTGCTTCGTGTGGTTTCGTGGATCGTTTGTTTTTCGCCCTTCTCCGAACGCTGAATGCTGATCACAACCGACTTCGACACCGGCGTGTTGCTCTTCTCCGCTACGCTGCGCACCGCAACCAGTACGTTTGTTTCCGGAAAGTAAGTGGCGGCACAACGACGCGGAATACTATAAGGCACAACAACAAACCGCCGCGCCACTCGCTCCTCGCCCTCAAAGTGGCTGATTAAATCCACCAACTCGCCTTCCTGAAGATTTGCCGTCCTCATATCGTCTCGGTTGAGAAAAACAACCCGCCGGCCGTTGTATATACCGCGATAACGATCGTCCAGTCCGTAGATTGATGTATTGAACTGATCGTGGCTGCGAATGGTCATCATCAAAAACTGGTCCGCTTTGAGATCGTGTTTCGGCAAATCATGACTGGTAAAAACCGCGCGACCGCTGGGCGTCTTGAATATGCGTTCCCGTGGGGCACTCGGAAGATGAAACCCGCCCGGCCGCCTCACGCGAACGTTGTAGTCATCAAATCCCGGCACAACTCGCTCAATGTGATCTCTTATCCGATCGTAGTCGGCAACCAACGCACTCCAATCTACCTTCGAACGCTCAGCCAACGTGGCCATAGCGAGCCGCGCCACAATCGCAGGCTCACTCAAGAGCTCCGGCGAGGCCGGCTGGAGGAAACCCCTCGAGGTCTGAACTACCGCCATTGAGTTCTCAGTTGTGAGAAACTGTGGGCCGGTTGCCTGCGTGTCAGTTTCCGTTCTTCCCAGACAGGGCAGAATCAAAGCCTGTTCTCCAGTAATCAAATGCGCACGATTGAGTTTGGTCGAGACATGCACGGTCAGCCGGCATCGTCGGATTGCCGCCGCTGTGAATTCGGTGTCAGGGGTTGCGGATAAGAAGTTTCCTCCCATCGCGAAGAAAACACGGGCGCGTCCATCGTGCATCGCCTGAATCGAATTCACGGTGTCAAATCCATGCCGCCGAGGTGGTTCAAAATCGAATTCGGCTGCGAGGTTATCCAGAAACACGTCCGGAGGTCGTTCCCAAATGCCCATGGTCCGGTCGCCCTGGACGTTGCTGTGTCCACGCACAGGACACAATCCCGCGCCCGCCTTTCCAATTTGCCCGCGCAAAAGCATGAGATTTACGATCTCTTGAATGTTGGCCACCGCGTTCTTGTGTTGCGTCAGCCCCATGGCCCAACAAAAGATCGTGCGTTCCGAGTCAATGAATATCTGTGCCGCTTCTTCGATCTGCGTCCGCTCCACACCCGTTTGTTCAACGATCTCGTCCCAGCCAACATTTCTTAGAGCGGCGGCAAAACCATTGAAACCTTCCGTGTAATCGCGGATGAATTGATGATCAAGGACACCCGGACGACGTTCTTCCTCCGCGAAGACTGCCTTCATGATGCCCTTCAGCAAGGCAACGTCGCCATTAATGCGCACTTGTAGAAACAGGTCCGCGAGTGTGGTGCCACCTCCAATCCAGCCCAGGACATGCTGCGGATGTTTGAAGTGTGTCATGCCGACTTCGGGCAGAGGGTTGATATGGACCAGCCGGCAACCATTTTGCTTCGCCGCCTCGAGTGCGCTCAGCATCCGGGGATGATTTGTACCGGGGTTTTGCCCGATAACGAATATTGCCTGGGCCAGGTTGAAATCTTCGAGAGTAACTGTTCCCTTGCCGGCGCCGATGGTTTCGCCCAACGCCGAGCCACTCGACTCGTGGCACATGTTCGAGCAGTCGGGAAGATTATTCGTACCAAACTGCCTCACGAAGAGTTGATAGAGAAAGGCTGCTTCGTTGCTGGTCCTACCGGAGGTGTAGAAGACGGCTTCGTCCGGATTATTGAGCGCGTTAAGCTCTTGCGCGATTAAGGCGAACGCGTCGTCCCAGCTTATAGATTCGTAATTAGCAGCTCCGCTGCGAAGGACCATTGGGTGCGTTATGCGTCCTTGTTTGCCCAACCAGTAATCTGATTGGTTCGAAAGATCGGCGACGGTCCACTTATGGAAAAAGTCAGGCGTGACGCGTTTGGTGGTGGCTTCATCGGCGACGTGCTTTGCACCGTTCTCGCAAAACTCGGCGTGCGAACGCTCGCCATCGGGTTCGGGCCAGGCGCATCCAGGGCAGTCGAATCCCGACTTCTGATTTAGCTTCAGCAGGGTGCGAACGCCGCGAGATAAACCCATTTCGCTCAACGTATGTTTGGCAGTCGCTACAATCGCAGGGATGCCGCCCGCTGTTTTGCTGGGAGACTCGATCTGAACTAAACGGGGTTCTTCAGGCGTTTGAGCGTTTGCCCGCGTTGATGTTGGTTCCCGATCTGACATCTTGGAGTTACCGATGACTGTTGGTAGTGGATCAGTTTGATGTCCGATAAGCTTTATTAGCTTGTCGAGGCGCCGCGACAAACTGAAGTTTATCGGACACTCTCAACCAAACTGACCCAGTACCTGATTGTTCGGTTGATTGTATTTCTTCAGAGGGTGATTACAAAATGAGGATTTCGGTGGATGCTTTTACAGAACCGAGCGCGGTAGCGCCGGATGCCAGAGGCGCCTTTAGTTAGCTGATTACATCGTCGCCCAAGACCGGCCTCGTAGCCTCTGGCATCCGGCGCTACCGCGCTCGGTTCTGTAACGTTACTGTTTGACCAATTACCAGTTTCCCGCTTTTCAAAACACGGACATAAATCCGCGAATAACCAGAATAGACTCTTTGAGAAATACGTTGGTACTTTCCATCAATAAAGTAATCCTGAATTGTGTTGCAGGGTGAGGTATAACTGGTCACCTCCACGAGCACTTCATCACCCAGTGCCAGCTTTGTGCCCGGTTCGAGTTTGCTCCAGTCAAGGCCGGAGATCGTCACATTCTCCCCGACAGCACCCGGGAAAATCGGATGCCCTTCCTCCTGTAGTTCGAGTATTCGGTCGAGAGAAAAAAGACAGAGCGCTCGTTCGGGCCCGCCGTGAATGTCTGGAAAACGATGATCGTCGCCGCTCATGCCCAGTTCATCAACCGTGGCTTCGCGCACGGCCGTTTTCGGCACGCCGCCGGGAGAGACATTGAGTTGAAATATTCGTCCAGTCATTTTGGACATCCTTGGCGACAGGTCTCGGAGTTCGATTGCCGATTGTACTATGGGAACCTTCTGAAACTTGAACTCAGAATTAAAGTGAAGCGATGACACGATCCACGAAATAGCACGAAATGGCACTAACGTTCGTGGCAGTTCGTGTTGGTTCGCGTAATTTCGTGGATCGCCTCTAAGAAAATTTGACTTGCCCGCTTGTCTGGTTTAAAAGCTTCTTCTCTTCTAAAAATGGATCGACGTTAATTCTTTCGTCCGAGGAAACAACTACATGACCCGTCTAATCTTCCGTTGCGTCGCCGTGTATTTACTTCTGATCGCCGGCGTCACAGTTACCGCCGCTCAGGTCAAACCCGGCCGCGATCCGAACCAGCCGATCGATGAGGAATACACAAGCAAGATTCGCGAGTACACTACGGAAACGTTTTTCAATTCACCTTTAACAGACTACCTGCCCGCCTCACCGCAGGTGCCAACGCCCAAAGCCGTGCTGGGTGACGTTGCCGGCGCTCCCGGCAAACTGCCTTACGCAGAAGACGTCCATCGCTACATGCGCCTGCTCGAGAAAGCAAGCCCGCGCGTCAAGGTCTTTTCAATTGGCAGAACGGAAGAAGACCGGGAAATGATTGCCGTCGCTGTTGCTTCGGAACAATTACTGGCCCGTCTGGACGAGAATCGAGCGCGTCTCACCAAGCTCGCAGACCCGCGCCAAATCAGTCTTAACGATGATGAAGCCGATAAAATCGTGGCTGAGACTTTTCCAATTTACTACATCACCGGCGCACTTCACTCCCCGGAGACAGGCTCACCAACTGCATTGATGGAGCTCGTCTACCGTCTTGCTGTTGACGAAAGCCAATACGTCCGGACAATTCGCGATAACGTAGTCACTCTGATAACTCCGGTGGTGGAGGTCGACGGCAGAAATCGGATGGTCGATGTCTACAATTGGCGGCTCGCCAATCCAAAATCAAACTGGCCAAATCTGATCTACTGGGGCCACTACGTGGCCCATGACAACAATCGCGATGCCATTGGCCTGTCACTGAAACTCACGCGCAACGTTCTCAACGTATTCACGGGTTGGAAGGCGCAGGTTCTTCACGACCTGCACGAATCAGTTCCTTATCTCTACGACAACACGGTTGGCGATGGGCCTTACAACGCCTGGCTTGATCCAATCCTGACGGACGAATGGCAGATGATCGGGTGGAACAATGTCTCTGAGATGACAAAGTTTGGCATGCCCGGCGTTTTTGCTCATGGAAATTTTGACACCTGGTCACCTGGTTATTTGATGTTCATAGCGGCCACTCACAATGGCATCAGCCGGCTCTATGAAACGTTCGGCCATTCTGGAAGTGACATGGGGGGCGCCGACACGGAGGTGCGTACGCTTTCACCAGGCGAGTACCAGCGCACCTGGTTTCGCCAGAATCCGCCCCTGCCCAAAGCCAAATGGTCTCAGCGCAACAATAACAACTATCAACAGACCGCGCTGCTGACGACGCTGCACTACTTCAGCAACAACAATAAGCTGTTCCTGAAAAACTTCTATCTCAAGAGTAAGCGTTCCGTGGAAAAGCCAAAGAATGAAGGGCCTGCAGCCTATGTTTTTCCGGGTGACGATCCACGCCTGGGTGGGCAGGCTGAGTTGCTACGTACACTTCAGGCACAGGGATGTGAAGTGCATCGGGCTACGGCGCCTTTTACAGTTTCAGTCAAAGCCAAGAAGAAACCGGTCGCATCTCCTTCGCCCTCAACGTCTCCCGCCGACTCGAAGGCAATACCGCCTGTGGATTCCTCAGCCAAACGTGACTCCGAACAACGACAATTTCCCGCCGGCAGCTACATCGTTCGTATGGACCAACCGTACAGCCGCATCGCTGACGCGCTGCTCGATTATCAATATTGGGCCCCGAACGATCCGCAGCAGGACGTCTTCGACGACACCGGTTGGACCATGGGTGAACTCGGGAATCTTCAAGTCGTGCGGGTTACCGATCAGAACGTATTGACCGCCCCGATGGAACGAGTTACGGGCGACGTGCGCGCGACAGGCGGGATAAACGGCAGCGGGTCCGTCTACCTGATCAATCACAACGCTGACAACGCGCTGGTAACACTGCGCTATCGTTTTAAGGACGCCATTGTGGAGGCCGCCGAGGAACCGTTTGAGGCAGCCGGCCGGAAATTCAGTCGCGGTTCGTTCATCATGCGAAGGCTGCCGGCTGCGGAACTTCAGCAAACAGCAGCAAATCTCGGAGTGCAGGTTTACGCGGTCGATGCTGCTCCGACAGTGAAAACGCACGCGGTGAAAACGCCGCGTATTGCCCTCGTTCACACCTGGATAAGCACACAGGATGAGGGTTGGTGGCGAATTGCACTTGATCAGCTCGGCGTGCCGTATACCTATCTGAGCACCCAGGATGTCGCCAAAGACGCAGACCTACGACGCAAGTATGACGTCATCTTATTTGCCCCGGTCGGCGTTGGTACGGAGCGAATAATCAATGGCCTGCCGATGTGGGGCAATGCGATCCCCTGGAAAACAACTCCGGTTACGCCAAACCTCGGCAAGATTGACTCAACGGATGACATGCGCCCGGGTCTGAGTTACGCGGGCCTGACGAATCTGCAAAAGTTTACACAGGAGGGCGGCCTTTTTGTCGGCGTGATGGATACCGCAGAACTGCCCGTTAACGCAGGTTTCACACCCGGACTTTCAATCGCCCGCTCGCAACGACTGAAAGCTATCGGCGTCGTGCTGCGCTCGAAGGTTGTGGACAACACGAGCCCGATTGCCTATGGCTACGGCGAATCGTTAGCCATCTATAGTTTTAATGGTCCAATTTTTAATCTGAGCAACATTGCCGGAGGCCGAGGCGGACGGCCACGGCCGGAGTCGCGGACCTCTGGGCGAGGCACTCCTGACGATCCCGATACAGTTCAGGGTAGACCGAACGCCGAAGCGCCCGAAAGAGTCACAGCTGAAGTTTGGCAAGCACTGCCCGTAACCGACGAACAACGCCGCAACGCGATTAATGTCATTCCACCCGCCATGCGCCCGCGCGTCGTCTTTCGTTATGCCGACAACAAGGACCTGTTTGTCTCAGGGTTGCTGGATGGCGGCGACGAAATCGCACAACACGCTATGGTTGTCGACGTGCCGTCGGGTCAGGGCCACATTGTGCTCTTTTCCAATAATCCGATTTGGCGCGCCCAGACAAAAGGCAGCTATTTCCTCGTCTTCAATGCGATACTAAATTTCGATAACTTAAACGCAGGAAGAAAATTGGACGAGAAGTAATGGTTTGACAAGCCCTTTTGCTTTGCTAAACAACGATCCACGAAATCACACGAACTAACACGAAAGAATCTTAGTGTCTCTTCGTGTGAGTTCGTGGATCGTATCTTCTTTTTATTTGAATACCGTATCCGCCGAGCTGATTAAGCTGTGAAATCTGTGGATAGCGCCTCGTGCTTGTGGTTCGTTGCCTTTGGCTAAGATCAGACAGACAGGAATGTCTGTCCTACTGCCAACCTCTCAGTTCAAACGGCAATCTCGCCTCGTCTACTTGTCGCCAATCGTTCTCACCAAGCGAATTCGCAAAGTTCATGCCCGTTTCGGTTTGCAGGTAGACGACATCATGCTCTTCGTCGTTTTCAGGCACGTAGAGTATTGCCTTCTGTCCAAGGAATTCTTCCGGGATTCCATCGAACGCCTCATTCAAAGTCGCGCGACCCGCTACGATGATTCTGCGCTGTTTTGTTTCAAACTCTATGGGGTACATCGCGTAGTTAACCAGAAATGCAAATAACGAGGGGTGAATATCTTCAGGGAAAGATAGTCGGAAACGGTTTTTATATTCCTCATGGAGGTCGACTTTGTATGGAGGCCACCCGGAACTATTCTCTGCGATAAACCCCTCAAGGATTTGGCGAAGCTCGACTTCATTCCAGCCGCTCACGGTAATTACTTTGTCGTTCTCCGGGTCAGCTGAAAACGCCGGCAGGCTCACCTCTTGTTCAACTTTGACCGGCTTGGCAAGAAGGATCACAGGAAGAGCTATCAGAATCAATGCAATAAGGAATGCAAAGGGCTGGAACACATCCGGGACAATGGAAAAAAGCAGCATGCCAACCGCAAGCAGTCCCAGTATCGCAGGCAATACTAAAAACTGCCGCAGCCCGTCATTGCGCACCAACTGCCTGCAGTTCGGGCACTCGTCGACGCCCCAGTAATCGAGACCAAACAGTTGATGTGACCCAAAAGTTTCTTCGTGACAGTGCGGGCACTTCTTCATTTCAGTTTTTCAAGGGCGTTCATCTGCTTGCCGGTTCGCGCATCACCCCTTTGGAGTGCGGCGGCCTGGCGCCGCTTTGGTCCGTGGCGGCCCGGCGCCACGACGGCGTGGTTCATAGGACTTTCAATTAATAAACGTCGTGACGGCTCAGGGTTTGGACCAAAGCGCGTTATAGAGAAAAAGCAAAAGCCGCCCGTCAGCAGCAATATCAAAGCGGTTGCTCCGGCAACACCCGCGCCTTGTCTCTGCCATACGTAGATCATCAGGATTCCCGGCAAGCTGCCGAAAATCATTCCGCCTACCTCGTCGACTAGCGCGGCGCCTGACTTCGCAAATCGGAAGAATTGCATTTTTATCGGATGGTTGACCGACATCCAGTTACCCCAGGCCAGATACGCGAACGCAAGCGCGGAGGCTTCAACCAGACCCAAACATTTCGGTTCAACTGGCGGGCATTGTATAAGTTGAGATCAGCAAACGATCCAGTAAATCACACTAAGCAACACTAACCTTCTTTCGTGAGATTTCGTGTATTTCGTGGATCGTTTTACCCCCGCCAAAGCGTGAAGTCTCTCCAAGACTCGGTTTATCTCGGCAACATTCCGGCGAGCATTTCGAACGAATCGTGAACGGCGCTATACGAACTCTTGAGTTTAGCGTTGGACCCGGCTTTGGCGTCGGTCCTGAACTTAGCCAAAGCTTTACTAAATTTCTTGAGCTCTTTGGCAAACTCTTCCTTCTGCTCGTCCTTCGTGCCCGCAGGAATACCGACCTTCACGATTGCTTTTCCCAGCCTCACGAGTTCTGGCGCCTTGGTTCGGATGCGCCGGAAGTCTCTTTTCGGGAGAGCTTCATGTTCTAAGGGATGCAGCACGTCATGAAATTGCTCATATTGTGGAACCCTGAATCCGTGTTGAGGGTTTGCGTTTGTGGTAGTGATTAACGACAGGCCGGCAAGCGCCAGGAGTGCCGGGAATACGAAGACAGAAGTTGATCGAATCAGTTTCAAAACTGGGTTCCTCCGAGATGGGTTTGGGATACTCTCTGTGCAGACTCAGTGTACTCTGTGTCTCCGTGGTGAGCGATTGTTACAAAAGTTCACCACATAGACACAGAGTACACTGAGGTTGCACAGAGAAGGCCAAAGATTATAATCGAACATCCGAATTAAGACTGTTTGCAGATAAGGGTGACACAAGAACACCTATGCCTGAAAAAAGTATCCAGGAAACCTACGCTCCCAATATGAAATGTTTTGGGTGTGGACCGGCGAATGAAAAAGGATTGCATATCCGAAGCTTTCCAGACGGCCATGAAGCTGTCGCCGAATGGCAGCCGGCGACTGAATATGAGGCGTTTCCCGGGATGCTCAGTGGCGGCATCATCGGCACGTTACTGGATTGCCACTGCAACTGGACTGCTGCTTATCATCTAATGAAGCGAGATAATCTTGACAAACCGCCCTGCACCGTCACTGCCGGCTACGCCATAACACTCAAGCGACCAACACCGACGGACAAACCAATTCGTCTCGTCGCCCGCGTGGTGGAAGCTACGGGTGACCGGGCGATTGTTGAGGGCGAGTTGATAGCTCATGATAAAGTGACTGCTACCTGTCGCGGCACATTCGTGGCTGTTAAGCCGGGACATCCGGCTTATCATCGCTGGTAAGTAGGACAGGCATTCCTGCCTGTCTGACGTTCGATTTGAGTCCGGTGAGACAGACAGGAATGTCTGTCCTACTGGCTGGTGAACTGTAACGCAAACTGTTAGTTTGCGGATCTTGCGTCATGAACCAGCTACGAGGTTGGGTGGGAAAGCAAACTAACAGTTTGCTTTACCTTAAGAGGAACAAATTCAGTGTCAGATCTCATTCATCGTCCCCGGCGTCTGCGAAGAACAGAGGCCTTGCGCGCGTTAGTGCGCGAGACGAGGCTGGCGCCGGAGGATTTCGTTCTTCCATTGTTTGCCTGCCCAGGGGAAAGAGTGCGTCGCGAGATCTCGTCGATGCCCGGCGTTCACAATCTCTCGGTGGATGAGATTGCCAGGGAGGCTGCCCAGGCCCAGGAAGCCGGTGTCAAGGGCGTAATCTTGTTTGGACTTCCTGAAGCAAAGGACGAGAAGGCTTCGGGCGCCTACGACAAAAAAGGAATTGTGCAGCGGGCGGTACGAGCGATTCGAGAGAGTGCTCCTGGTCTTGTAGTCATGACCGACACGTGTCTTTGCGAATACACGTCACACGGACATTGCGGCGTGGTGCGTGAGAGTGAGGTAGTCAATGATGAATCCCTCGAATTATTGGCCCGGACCGCAGTCAGTCAGGCTGAAGCGGGCGCCGATGTGGTCGCGCCATCCGCGATGATGGACGGGCAGGTGGGAGCCATTCGCGACGCACTCGACGAGGCAGACTTCGAAAATGTGGCAATCATGGCATATGCAGTTAAGTATGCATCCGCTTTTTATGGTCCGTTTCGCGAAGCTGCTGACAGTGCTCCTGCATTTGGCGATCGCCGCGCATACCAAATGGACCCGGCAAACGCTCGCGAGGCGATGCGAGAGGCCGAGTTGGATTACATGGAAGGCGCAGACATCCTGATGGTCAAACCGGCGGGCGTTTATCTCGACATAGTGAAGATGGTGCGAGAGGAGTTCGACCTGCCCGTCGCCGCGTATCATGTCTCGGGCGAATACGCGATGATAAAAGCGGCCGCACAGAATGGTTGGATCGATGAACAGCGCGTGATGCTGGAAACATTAACGAGCATTAAGCGCGCCGGCGCCGACATTATCCTGACCTATTATGCTCGTGAAGCCGCGCTTGCGCTGAGGAATACGTAACGCAAACTGTTAGTTTGCGGATGGTTGGCGCCAGTCCCACGCCGTCTGATCACGAATGTCGCGAACTGATGGTCCTTTTCGTGTGACTTAGTGGATCGTTCTTAATTAGTAAGCAGCCTGTTAGGCCAGATCCGCAAACTAACAGTTTGCGTTACAGTTCAACTCGAACGAGGGGGATTTAACGATGAATTGGATGATGCAGTTTGAGATTATTGGCGAAGTGGCACTTGCCATGTTGCTTGGCGGTGTCATCGGATTCGAGCGCGAGATGGCAGACAAGCCCGCCGGATTCCGGACGCAAATGCTCGTGGCTGGAGCCGCAGCTTTGCTCGTCGGGCTGGCCGATGCGATGCTGCTGCGTTATATCGTAGAAGGCAAAGCTAACATAACCGCAGATCCTATCCGCATCACTGAAGCAATAGTCACCGGCATAAGTTTCCTGGGTGCCGGTACAATTTTTCGCCGGGACGCCAGCGAGCAGGTCCAGGGCCTGACCACTGCCGCCTCGATATTGTTTTGCGCCGCAGTCGGAATCAGTGTAGCCCTGCGTCAGTTTGTACTTGCGGTTGGAGTTACCCTCCTGGCGCTGATTGTGCTCCGGGGATTAACAGGCGTTGAAAAGCGCATGACTCCTAAGAAAAAAGCATAAGTCTGGGGTGGAGCGTAGACGGAACCCAGGAAACCGGCGATTAACAATGTCGGCAACATCTTTGGGACCTTAAACCCGGCGTTGCGCTGCGATCCAATGTTTTTGAGCAAGGCTATTTCTGACAATATCCATTCGCCGCGCAACCCTGAGTGCCCCGCGCCGCTTCTAAGGTTAGATCCTCTCGAGATGTAGGCAAAATTGAAGACTTAGTCGGACCCGAACGGCATGAGCTTCTTCTTTCACCCCCAACGCAAGACCATCAAGTACTTCGGCCTGGCCGTCTTACTGCTGTTATTTGGCCAACCGCCCAGAGCGGAAGGTCAATCGGGACGCCGGGCCGGCAAGCCTCAACCTGAAAGCAGCCCCGTTCCACAACCCGTTGCTTCGCCCAATCCATCGAATCCTGAGGCAAAGGTTTCCCCTCCGCCGGGCAGCCTCAAACACAACGTGCGTCTGCTGATTGGGAGGCAGTCCACGCATAGACGTCTTCAAAGCGAAGACGTTATCTTCGCCAGTTTTGTGAATCGCCTAAACTCATTTCCGAACGTAGTGGGTAGGTCAATTGGAGAATTGAAGCGCCAGGACGCGGTAATCCAGGCGAAGGGTGTGGCTGACTCGTTTGTGGTACTTCTGAGTTTTGACATCGACAGCTTTCAAAACGGCACAATTATTCTCAATTCGCCGGATCTGCAAATCGAGTATCAGATACTTGCGCCACGCACCGGCAAGAAACTGACAAAGGGCAAGATCTACTTCCAGTCAATCGGCGGCGGAAGGATGCGAAAGAGTGATTGGCCGGGGGGCACGCCCATCAGAATTACCGCGGAAGCTGCCGGGACAGAAGCGGCCGAATATGTTCATGATTGGTTACGACTCGATGAGACGCGTAATCCGAAGCGAGAGCAGTAAGGTACTATCCGCAGATTACGCAGATTCAACTTCCAGAAGCAGCAACTAATAAAATTCCTTGTTGGGAATCTGCGTAATCGGCGTAATCTGTGGATAGCTTTTTCATCCCACTTCATCCAACGCTGCGCCCAACCGGCGTAACCCTTCGGTCAAACTTTCGGTGTCGCCCCCCAGCCCGATGCGAAAATGAGAAGGGCTCTCGAAGAAACGGCCAGGGACAACCGATGTCTCGTATTTCTCTCTCAACAGCTTAAATAGCTCCTCCGCGTTTCCCCTCTTGACGCGCGGAAACATGATTGAGCCCGAAGTCGGTCTGATAGATTCTAAATCACTCCGCGCATCAAGAAATTCATTTAATAGTTGACGATGCTGATCGAAGCGGTTTCGGGCCTTCTCGGCTATCGTGGGCAACTGTTCGAGTGCGAGGACACTGAGCCGCTCACCTGCATGCACCGGAGTAGCGGCGAAAAGATCGTTGAGCAGCCACAGGCGCTCTGCTATTCCTGGCTCCGCGAGAATCCAGCCACAACGCAGCCCGCTCAGTCCGAACGCCTTCGTCAGACTACTGGTAATGACAAACTCGTTCCCCAGATGAAATGCTGTTCGCGGCGGATCGCGAAAAATCATTTCGAGATACACCTCGTCAACCAGCACGTGTGCATTCACCTTGCGAGCAATCTCTCCGACTTCTCGCAACGTGTCGTCGTCAGTAACTACCCCGCTGGGATTGTGGAAGTTCGTGATAACAATGAGGCGCGTGTTGGCGGTCACGCTCCTTTCAAGCTCAGCCGGCGAGATTCGAAACCCGTCCTCGAAACGACGTTCGAACCTTTTTACGTTGAGACCGACGTAATGGGCCAACGCCAATAAAGGCTCGTAAACAGGTCGCTCAATAACTACTTCATCACCCGGATTAACGAGGCCAGCCATCGCCAGGTGGTTCGCAAAGGAGGTCCCCGCGGCAGTGACTACACTGGCCGTGTCCACTCGATAACGGTTGGCAAGAGAGCGAACCAGTGGTTCGTAGCCATAACCGGTCGTACCTGTAATTTCCAAATCATCCAGGCTGACCTGAAGCTCTTTCAGGCTTAGATTTTCGAGTCCACTGGTAGCCAAATTATACTTTGCGCGCGAGCGCGTCTTGGCCCAGTGCATATACTCTGACTGCTTTGTCTCGCGTTGAAGGGGCGCCGTCTTCATAGTTTGTTCCTCGCCCGCCAAAAGTAGAACGCGGGAATTCCTGCCAGCAATATGGCAAATCCGATCAATGTATTCTCAGGGTATTTATAGACCGTGTTGATGACCACCAACCAGCAAACTGCCACGAATAGCGCTGTGGTTAGCGGATGCCCCGGCACGCTGGTGAGGTTCCTCGACAGTGGAACCGCGGCTGGGACCGCGGGCGTCCCGCCCGCATCATTGGCCAACTCGTTCTCAACCCCCAAATTAGTCCTCCCGACCGGCGCAGGCACTGGGACCGCGGGCGTATCGCCCCCATCGTTGGCCACCTCGTTCTCAACCCCGAAATTAGTCCTCCCGACCGATGCGGGCACTGGGACCGCGGGCGTCTCGCCCGCATCATTGGCCACCTCGTTCTCAACCCCGAAATTAATCCTCCCAACCGATGCGGGCGGGACGCCCGCGGTCCCAGAAGCAGATCGCCTCGCTCTTCGCCGAAAGACAAAAATACAGGCAGCGGTGGCTCCGAAGAAAATGAAATCTACTGAAACAACATAGCTCAGAATCTGTTCATATTCGCCCCAAAGCGCAATCGCAACCGCCAATACACCTTGAAGGACAATGGCCACGATCGGAACTTGCGTTTTGGGGTGCAGTTTCCCGACGCTTCGGAAGAAGAGACCATCTTCCGCCATAGCGAAGTAAACACGTGGCGCCGTCAACATTCCCTGGCTGAGAAACCCCAGCGTTGAGATAGCAATTCCCACGGCAATAACTTGCGCGCCGGTTTGGCCCAAAGCAAGTCGCATAACATCGGAGGCGGGGGTCGTCGTATTAGCGAGACCCGAAACTCCGAGCGCACTGACACAGACGTAATTCACGGCGAGGTAGAGTATGACCACGCCAGTGACCCCGATTATCAGCGCGCGTGGAAGGTTCCTTCGCGGGTCATGAATTTCGCCGGCGACAAACGTCGAAGTTTGCCAACCGCCATATGAAAAAAGCACTGGAACCATCGCCGCGCCAATCGTAGTCAGGAAGCCGAGTGAGAGGACCACACCGGGGCCGCGAACGGCGGCCGACGCAGTTACTTCGCTTCCCTGTTGTGGGCCAATGAGCCAGAGCCCGCAAACAATCAAAGCAAGGATTGCGACTATCTTGAGTACCATCAAGGAGCTCTGCACTGTGCTGCCGGCGCGAACTCCCAGACAGTTGATGACGGTCAAGGACGCCAAAGCCAGCGCGGCAATCACCTTGTCAGGCACACGGAGGTTCGTCAACTCCAGAAAATAGCGGGCAAATGTTACCGCGACGGCCGCCATGCCTCCGGTTTGGATCACGAGTAGAAGGCCCCAGCCGTATAGAAAAGCGACCAGGGGATGGTAAGCCTCGCGCAGATACGCATACTGACCGCCAACTTCCGGCCGCAGCGCCGCGAGTTCCGCCCAAATGAACGCGGCCGCGAGAGCGATAAGTCCTCCCGCAGCCCAAACCGCCAGAATGAGAAATGGTGTCGTTACCTGACGGGCAACCACGTGAGGATTCATGAAGATGCCCGACCCGATGATGCCGCCCATCACTATCATCGTGGCATCAAAGAGACCCAGGCGACGAGCTAGTTTTGGTTGAGTCTCAGGCAAGCTTCCACAGACTACGCTGATTACATACGTTAGTGCCGCAAGCAAGGAAAAGCCGATACGATCCACGAACCCACACCAAGCAACACTAAAGCATTTCGCGTGAGTTCGTGTGTTTTCGTGGATCGTCCGCTTCTTGCTCAAAAACAAGAACCTGTGCTTTTGCCACGCAGATTCAGGTCGTAGTTAGGCGCGCTTTGTGAACCAAGCCTATATGTGGCTTGATGGAATCTGCGTAATCTGCGGATAGTCCACTTCCCGGCGCTATTGTCGCGAGTCACCCTCGGTTACGGTGCGCACCGCCACAGGTTTCCCTTCCATGTCGACGAAAGTGATCCTCTTGCCGACCGCCTCTAACGAACGCAGTCCGGGTTCAATCACTTTGCGATCGCCTACAACCAATATTGCCATCTTCGCCGGGTCCAGGTAACGGTTAGCAACTCGCTGCACATCAGCGAGCGTGACTGCACGCACGCGTTGAATGTAGCCATTGAAATAATCATCCGGCAGGCCATAGACCACGACTGTCGGCTTTCTGCAACCTGAGATCTTGGGCGGATATTCTATCGCTGCCGGTTTGATAATCAAGTGGCGCGGGGCCAATTATGAATTGAAATTCGGTAAGTTTTTGGCTGAAGAACCATTTCCTCCCGCCTGGGATCGCTTTTATCTCAGTCCAAACACACGATCCACGAAACCACACTAAACTTCGTGCGTGCCCTTTCGTGTGATTCGTGGATCGCTTTGTTGCAGCAACAAATACACTTAACTCAAAATTCTTTCTGGTATACATTCTCTCGAATGACCCTGGCTGAAACCCGACCCGCTAAAGCCATTTACCTTTTGTCATGGCTAATCCCGCTCACTTACTTGATTCACATTGCAGAAGAATATTGGGGAGGTGAAGGTTATCCCACATACATCTACCGCCTCCGCGGGGTGCATCTATCGCCCACCAAATTCCTGGTAGCACAAGCCATCGGATTTATGCTGGTGACAATCGGAATAGTTCTGGCACGACAATTTAATTTTCCTTCAATGATGCTGGTCATCCTGTCTACCACGGTAATGGTTAATGGTGTAACTCATACCTTTAATGCACTGATGACTTTGAGCTATAACCCCGGTTTATTGTCGTCAGTTCTCATTTGGATTCCCATGGGCATTTTTGTTCTCGTTCGTTTTAAGAGAGAGATGAACTCGCAGAGATACCGGACGGCAATTGCAATTGGAGTCGGGATCAACGTAGTCATTGGCGTGATCACGATGAGAGGCGGACGAGTGATGTAACCGCACACTTCGCTTTGACAAAAATAAAACCAGAGTCGCAGCGGATCAGAACCGGGAGCTGCAATCAGCCTGGAGGGCTGGCAGAAAGTAGCCGGTGGTCGGAGCGAAGCGTAGACCACCGGTACATGTCGAAACGGAAATTGCACCCCGGCGGGGTGCGAGAAGTGTTGACATGTAGTTTCTGGCACCCCTCCTGGGTGCTGGCTCTGGCTGCAAGCGATCCGGTGGTCTACGCTTCGCTCCGACCACCGGCTACTTTCTGACAGCGCTCCGGGCTGATTGCGTAAGAGAGACCGAACCTCGTTGCACTTCAAACTCGAGTCCACTTCATGTTTTGAATCAAGAACCCACCCGCTACCGCGAGGTGGTACTGACTTCATGACACTGGAGCTGTGTGGTTAAGCCAGTTGAAGCTACTGAGACGTTGAGTCAGAACGCCTGCGCGACTTATTGAGGGAGACGTCTTATGGGGCTTGAGCAAAGACACGCGATGAGATCAAACTCTTCCGTCCTCAGCGCCAAAGGCGCGAAATGTAATAGCCTGGGCCAACGGCCCAGGTATAACGAATTGAAATTTTCTTAGCGCTGAAAGCGCGAAATGGGAGGGTTGGTGGCTCTATCACCCAATTATTTCCGTCGACGCTTCCCATTTCGCGCCTTCAGCGCTTCCAGAATTCATGGACCTTCAACTGGGGCGTTGCCCCAGGCTATTACATTTCGCGCCTTCAGCGCTGAAATCAGAAGGCCGAAGGCCATCCTTGTGGTGCCACCGTGCGTCCCAGAACATTATCCTGGGCCAGGTAGACCTCGCCCATGCCGCCTGAGCCGAGCGATGCGCTAAGACGATAGTGGCCGATTGTTTTCCCAATCATGGACTCGACACCGGAATCGCTTTGCTCGCCGGCGAGTGACCTGGCTTCCACTTCGAGTGCCGGCTTTTCGATAAAGCTGCCGGCCATTTCGTTAGCAGCCAGGAGCGCTTCGACTTGCTTCCTTAACTCCTCATCACCCGCGCACGATTGATCGAGGAAGGCTGGGCGCTCTTCAGGCTTACGCTCCATCGCGGAGTGAAACAGCCGATCGAGTTGTTGCCAGCGTTCAGGTTTCATGGCGTGTGATTTTTACAGCAGTTACGGCTTGAGGCCAATGCGGCGCATACGCGCCAGACCATTCTTAGACTAGGCTTTAAGAAAACTATCAGAAGCCTTCGGGCTAGTGTGATGTCCCTAAAGTTCGCTGAAAAATCCCAGCCTGCGGAGCGGGCGACAGCATAAAGCCGGGGTGAAGCGGAGCGGAACCCCAGGTTGGAATCAACAAAACAATCATGAAGCCCGCGGAAGCGGGCGACAGAGCATGCCTAAGTAAGCAGGCCGTGCCGCAATACAGCCCGCGAATAATAGCAGCGCTACACTGATCTGCGCGGATTGGACACCATCGCTCTGCCGCCCGCTCCCGCGGACTGGGCATCTTTGCTGACTCGAACCTGGGGTTCCGCTGCGCTTCACCCCAGGCTTTACGCTGTCGCCCGCTCCGCAGGCTGGTCGAACTTATTTGGCGAACTTTAGAGACAACACACTAGATTAGAACTGAAATTTGACGCCAAGCCTCAGCGAGGACGGATACTGGAAGATCGTCCCGGTACCGTAGAACGGATTCGGAACCGGAGGCACTCCGACGATGCCGCTGGTGATCAGAAATGTTTCATCCTGTCTAACAGCACGCTGGTTATCGAAGACGTTGAACCAATCAAGTTGTAGCCTGAGTTGACGGTTCTCGCCTAGCTTAATCGGATAATATACTCCGAAGTCCATGTTCCAGGTTGTCGGGGTCCGATTGCGACCAGCTCTAATTCCTCCAGGCGCATCGGCGGGCGCAACGGCCGTTCCGCGCGGCACGCCGAATCCTTCGTTGTTTCCGTACAGTACATGCGGGATAAGCTGGCTGAGTGGAATGCCGGATTGCGCGTAAAAGTTTCCGGAGATTAGCAGCTTCCATGGTGTCTGATAGCTACCGTTGAATTTGAACTGATGCGGACGATCATTCGGCAGCCGACCGTATAAGTTCGCCAACAGGCTGACCAGGTCGAACAAGGAAGTGATGTTCGGGTCAGACTGGCCATTGTCGTTACGAAACAAGCCCTCGTAGTTACCGATCAGGCTTGAGAACACGTAAGAAGCAACAAACTGATAATTGTTGGTGAAACGCTTCGTGGCCGTCACCTCAAGCGCGCGATAGTAGCGACGCGCGCGTCCGAAGCCTGCGCCGACACCGCCGCCAATCCGTCTACCGGCAGCATCCAGAATCGGCGGTTCCCTCGACAACCGGTCGGTCAGGCTCTCGCCCGGATTGAAGATGAAGTAGGTGAGACCTTCATCGAACGAACCGTCTTCGATAACTGTGCCTTGGGGGCGATAGATGCCACGGAAGCCCAGGGCGAGGTCTTTGATGATCTCGTACTCAATCCCGGCAGTCAGTTCGCTGACCGACTGCGGCTTGAGGTCCGGATCAATCGGCGTGGGGTGCCCCACCTGGTCCAACGCACCGACGGTTAGGGATCCGGATGGATCAACCCCTGGCACAATAGTCGATCCCGCAGGAGCGGAGTATCGATTGACGTTGAAGATCTTGAAGTCGCCGGTATCTTCGCTCCCTGCGCGTGCATTGATATCCAGCGGAATCGGCGTCTCGATGAATCGCGCATAGTTAATGAACACTTTACCCTTGCCCGCCCGCGTGAAATCCCAGAGTAATCCCACTCTCGGCTGCAAACTGTCCTTGAAGTTGTTCAGGCTCAGATAGGGCTTGCCCCCATCACCATAGGACTGTTGGAAGTCCCAACGCAGACCGGCTGAAACTTGCACGTTGCGACTGATCTTGTAGTCATCCTGGATGTAGAAGCTCTCGACGTCGGTGTAAGTTTCGGCGGCGACTGTGATGTAGTTAACGCGCGTGCCGAGGCGAATCAGGAAGGGATTGTTACTGCTTTCTGCCGCCGTAATCGGAGCAGTGCGTGATGCGGTGAAACCCGGCACAGCGCCGGCAGCAATCAGTTGGGCGACGCGATTGGCGGCGGCGGCAGCAGCCGGACATACGATAGTATTGACGCCGTTTATGATCCTCGTCGTGCACACGCTAAAGTTGTTGCCGACAGTGAATCCGTCCACCGCGTTGTTGTCAGGGTTATCCATACGGAGGCCCAGCGGGTTGCCGAACCTCAGGCTTGGGCCGTTTGGGCGCTGGTTGATGTCATAGAAGTTGCGATAAAACTCGACGCCATACTTGAAAGTGTGCGCTCCCCAGATGTTCTGCAACCTGGCTGCCGCTTCATAGCGATTGCGATCCTGAGTGCTGAACTGACCAAAGCCCTGACGAACGAAACCGCGTTGCAGCGTTCCGCCTGGAGCAAAAACATAGTCGAGGAAGCCTGTGGTGTTGGCCCCTTGACCGGCCGCAGGACTGAAAAGAACGCCGCTCTGTGTGACTGGAGCGACGGTGCCGTCGGCACGCAAAATTGCAAAGTTATCGGTCACGCGCGGCAGGTCTGCCGAGCCTTGCTCGGGGATCACATTATTGAGTTGAAAGTGCAGGCCCAATGTGAATTCACCGATCCAGTTTGGCGTGATTGAAGAATTCAAACGTAGCGCATAGTTATGACCGCCCGTCTCGATCCGACCTCGGAAACTATTTGGGTCAACGCCGAAACCGGAGCGACCGAAAAGAAAACCTTCCTGATCGGTGAAGTCGCCGAAGGTCGAAAAGGTGAACACATTATTCTTGTTAAGCGCGTAGGTGAGCTTGCCCGCGTAAAACGGCGTCGTCACTTTGCTCTCGACGCTCTTGCGGAAGGTCTGCGTCAGGAAGAAATTATCGCGCCGCTGCGGGTTGAACGCCACGAAGAACCACAGCTTGTCTTTCTTGATGGGGCCGCCGACATCACCGCCGACGTCCAGCTCAGAGAAGCCGTTCGGAGCGGTTCCGGTGAAGGGGAAGTTCCTGGTCTCGCGAACCAGTCCCCTGGTCGTAAAATACGAAAACAGATCGCCGCGAAATTCGTTGCCGCCGCTCTTGGTCAGGACGTTAAAAATACCGCCCGTTGACAGTCCATACTCGGCGCCGAAAGCGCCCGTCTTGATCTCAACTTCCTGCACGAACTCGAACGGCAGGTTGGAGCCCGACCCGCCGAACGCGGGGTCTGTGACGTTCACGCCATCAAGGATGTAGCTATTCTCAGGGCCGGATGAACCCGCGACTGATGGGTCACGATCACGCCCCATCTGATCGCGCAATCCGGAGCGGGAGACGGTCGGCGCAATGTTATAGAGCGATTGAATTGTTCGCTGCGTCGGGAAGTTGGAGAATTGATCGGTTGAGACGTTCGTGCCTGTAGTGTTGCTGTTAACATCAATGGGTGCGCCCGCTATATCAGCAACGACAAGGTTAGCGCTCACTTGCTGGGATTCAAGCACCACTGGCACCTCAGAGGTTTTGCTGAGATTAACTTCAATGTCCCTCTGTTCAAACCTCGCGAAGCCTCTGGTAGCTTCGATGGTAATTTTGTACTTGCCCGGAGGAAGATTCAGGATGTGATAGCGGCCCTCCTCGTCAGTCAGGGCCGATTGCGGAAGGATCAAGTTTGGGCTGGTCACGGTCACGGTGACGCCCGGCACCATCGCACCATTAATATCAACAACCGCACCCTCAATCGAACCCGTCGTGATCGTCTGGGCCATTGCGCTCACCGCCAGCAAGGCTAAACAGAAAACGAGCGTCGCTGTGGTGAATGTTTGCCTTTGGAGTCTCATGGAGCGACCTCCTTCTCAGGTCTCAAGTCTCAAGTCTCAGGACCGTGCGAGTCTCAGGTCTCAGGTCTCAGGTCTCAGGTCTCAGGTCTCAGGACCGTGCGAGTCTCAGGTCTCAGGTCTCAAGTCTCAGGTCTCAGGTCTCAGGTCTCAAGTCTCAAGTTTCAAGTTTCAAATCTCAAGTTTCAACTATCAAGTCTTTCTTTTAACTTTTACTTCATGGTCATGAGACTTGAGACTTGAGACCTGAGACTTGAGACTTGAGACCTGAGACCTGAGACCTGAGACTCGAATGGGAGACTTGAGACCTGAGACTCGCGTCTCGCGTTATTGCTGACTCCTGAAATCGCTAATCAGGACCACGTCGCTGGTCAGGGTGCCCCGCGAGAGCGCCAGTTGCTTGCCATCGCGCGACCAGCCGAACCAGAAGATGAGATCGGACTTGAAGTCGACTAATTGTTTCGGCGCCCCGCCGTCCAGGGGTTGCGCCCAGATCTTAGAAACACCGTCCTGCGTGCCGATGAAGGCAACGGCGCGCCCATCAGGCGTCCAGCGAACGCCGTCGATTCTCAACAGGGTAGGCGGCACGTCGAACGCCTTAAGCGGCGCCCCCCCTTCAAACGGTGTGATCGCTATGCGGAGGGGCTTATCTATGCAATGGGCGATCAGCTTGCTATCGGGCGAGACCGCTGCGGGTTGAAATGAAACCTCACCAGTCAACTTCACCGGCTCGCCACCTTCGGCCGACACCCGCCAGATGGTCTCCTCGCCAAAGACTGTCTGGTATATAACCCAGCGTCCGTCGGGCGAGCAGTCCGGGTGCTGCTCGCCTGCCCCATTGGTTAGTTGCTTCTGATTCCCGCCGTCCAAATCCATCCGCCAGATGTGCGGGATGCCCGTGCGGTCACTCAGGAAGAAGATGTAGCGGCCATCCGGTGTCACTACCGGGCCACGGTTGACGCGCGAATTGGCCGTCAGTTGTCTCTGATTTTTGCCGTCGGCGTTAATGATCCAGATGTCCTGTCCATCGGCCGTCATAGAGCCATAAACTATGCGGCCATCGGGCGTCCACGAAATGCCGCTGCCGCCTTCCGTCCGCCCGGCCCCGGACGTTATTTGCCGGGCACGGGTGGTGTCTCCTTCGGGCGCAATCCAAATATTCGCTTCGCGACCAGACTGTACGGTGGCGAGTGCGCCGGAGTTGGGCCGCAGGCTCAGGTCAACATAGTAATAATTGAGATCGTTAGTGAGGCGGAGCGCCTCGCCGCCCGGATGTGATAGATGCCAGATTTGGAAGGAGGAAGTAGTTTGAGCCGCGGTGGCGAGCACTAAGAGCCCGCTGCCGTCCGCGAGCCAGGCCATCCTCTGAATCCGGAGCCATCGCTGAGAGGCCAGCGGTTTGAACGCGCCATCCGAGACTCGCGCCACAAAAACCGTCATGTTGTTGCTGTCGGAATTTCCCAAAGCGTACGCGATGGTTTTGCCGTCGGGTGACCAGGCCGGCCAACCGCAAACTTCGGGCGAACGATGTGTGACGAGCTTCTGCTCGCCGCTGCCGTCTGCATTGGCGATCACCAGGGAGGCTTCTTTCCCCCCATCAACCCGACTAAAAACGAACCGCTTGCCGTCGGGGGAAAAACTCACGTTCGCTCCGCGCACCAGGTCTACGGCCTCAGTGTCCAGGTTCACGGGCACCCTTTTCGGATCGTTGCCCAGCGTCGATACCTGGTACAACGAGCTTTGCGGCAGGTCTTTCGAATTGAGGATGTAATAGATATGGTTCCCGTCAGGCGTGAAGGTTAAACTCTGATATGTGACGGTGGCGGGCGCGACGACTTCGATGTTGCTCTGCGTGGCGATCTGCCTGACCCGGAGACTCTGCTGCCCTCCGTCGTCCACGACATGCGCGACAAAGTTGCCGTCGGGCGAGATGGCCGCGCGCGTTACCTTCCCGCTCGACGTCAGCCGGGTCCATTGAGCCGACTGAAGTGAGATTGCGGGCATATCTCGCCGGCCGGCCAGCCTGTAGATGCCATAGCCGCCGGCCGCAAGCGCCAGGATGAGCAGGGTGAGTAGGAGGAAGGCGCGCCGCCTATGACGCCTGATCTCACCTGTTAGATACTCTGCGCTCGAGGTCGACGGCGCGGCCGATAACGTTTCTAATCCTGCTTGTGCGGTTACGGTTGCGTTTTGTTTAGGGCTTGTAGCAACCGCTTTCGCCTCGCCACTTTTCCCCTGCGGTTCTGCCGTCCGCTCTATTTCAGCTTCAACCTCCAGCCGTTGTCTCAAGCGCCGAAGGTCAACCAAAAGATCCTTTGCGGTCTGATAGCGCTCCTCCCGGTCTTTCGTCAGGGCCTTGCTGACGATTCGTTCCAACTCAGCGGGGACATCTCGAGCATAACGAGCCAGCGGCGGCGGCTCTCGCTCCAAAATCAAGGCGATGACTTCGCTCGGTGTGGCTCTCTCGAAGGGCGCACTCCCAGCAAGCATCTCGTACATCACCACGCCCAGGCTCCAGATGTCGGTGCGTGCATCTACCTTCTCGGCCCGTGCTTGCTCGGGCGACATGTAACTTACTGTGCCCATTACCAGTCCCGGACTGGTCTTGACCTGCATCATGGTCGAACCTTCGGTATCCACCACAAGAGCTTCGCCTTCGGTCAGTTTAGCCAGACCAAAGTCGAGGACTTTGACGTAGCCATCACGCCGTCGCAACATAATGTTCTCTGGCTTGACGTCGCGATGGACGATGCGCGCCTCGTGCGCTGCCGCCAATGCATCAGCGGTTTGGATGGCGATATCCAGCACCTTGCGCAATTGCGACGGTGTTCCCGAAGTTTGCTTGCCCTCGTCAAAGAAGTGCTGTCTCAGCGTAGTGCCGTCAATAAACTCAGTGGCAATGTAATGTCTGTCGTCGAATTGCCCGATTTCAAAAATGGTGAGGATGTTGGGATGGTTGAGTGCTGACGCGGCGCGCGCTTCCTGTTGAAAACGACGTAAGCGATCGCGGTCACGCGCGAAGTATTCGGGCAGCAGCTTAAGGGCGACCTGACGACTTAAAACTGTATCCTGCGCCAGATAGACCTCGCCCATCCCACCTGAGCCGAGCAGCGAGATGAGACGGTAGTGTCCGATTGTTTTACCCACCATCGACTCGGCCTCAGCATTGCGTTTTTCGCCCGCCAGTGATTTGGCTTCCAGTTCGAGCGCGGGCTTTTCGATAAAGCTGCCGGCCCGATCGTTGGCAATCAGTAAGGCCTCGACTTGCTTCCTTAACTCCTCGTCACCCGCGCACGCTTCATCGAGGAAGGCAGCGCGCTCTGCAGGCTTACGCTCCATCGCCGAATGAAACAGCGTGTCGAGTTGTTGCCAGCGTTCAGGTTTCATTAAGTGAGTTATAGAGCCATGCCTTGGCCATGCTCCATTCGCGCATAACCGTGACTGAGGAGATCTGCAGCGCCTCTGCTGTCTCTTCAACGTTCAAGCCGCCAAAGAAACGAAGTTCAACTACCTTACCCTTCCGCGGGTCTATAGCGGTTAGTTTGTCCAGCGCCTCGTCGAGCGCAATCAAGTCTGCGCCGCGTTTAGGAGAGACAATCATGGCATCGTCCAGGGAGATCTTGTGCGCGCCCCCGCCCCGTTTTGCATATCGTCGCCTGCGCGCGTGATCGACCAGTATGCGTCGCATCAACTGCGCCGCCAGGGCAAAAAAGTGCGCCCGGTTCTTCCAATGAACATGCTTTTGATCGATCAGCTTTAGATAAGCTTCGTTGACCAGAGCAGTGGTTTGTAACGTATGCCCGGGATTCTCGCGTCGCATGTAGTGATGGGCCACGCGGTGCAGTTCTCGATCAACCAGAGGCATCAACCGGTCAAGTGCAGCCTGGTTTCCGCTACTCCAATCCAACAAGAGTTGGGTTACTTCATGTGGTGAGCCGGCAGTCATCTCAAACTGATCCAGGTAAGAAACGTTGACGCGAGGTTAACGTAGTGATCCGTTGACTGCGCGGATTATAACACCTCAACAAACTCACCCTCCCCAAACTCCAGCAAAAACGGCCCCGAATCCACTTGATAGCTTTTTCTCTCTTTTCTCGCGGTATAGGTCAAAGCAACTCCGACGCAAATGATGGTTCGTCCTCCGAAGGCCTTTTGTCTCCCCTGGATGGACCTCAGAGAGGAAAGGTTCGAGATGAAATTTCGACGGCAGTTCATAGCGATAGCTCTGATTCTTGGGACATCAATCACGGGACTCGGCAGTCTTTCCTCCGAGTCAGAACAACGCGAGCGCCTGCGATTGCTGCGCGCTCGAGCCTTCAAGCAAACCAGCCTGACAGAGCTGGACCGGGCCTATTTAGACGCGCTGCTCGTGTTGTCAGAGCAAAACACCTGCAGTGGTTTCTTTGGCGGCAGCGGCTCAATAGATGTGCTTGAAGAGTTAGTTATCAAACTCCGCACAACATCATGCAACGACACCAGGATAGGGATGCGTATGTCCGGGCCGTTCACCTCATTTGTGACTTCGGAAACCGGTATCTCGTATCGATTATTCAAGGAGACCGAGCTGAACACGGCCGGCCCTTTCTATAAATCAAAAACCTTTGCCGCCGAACCATTCGTGCCCAACGTCGGCAGCTTTCGACCAAACACCAGAGAGGCCAGAGTGCTCATCCTGCTGCATGAGTTGGCCCATCTGGTCAAAGGCAGCGACGGCGCGTGGCTCATACCAGACGACGGCGGCAACGCGCAACTTAGCCGCTCCAACACTTTGATGGTCGAGTCCAAATGTGGCCAGCAGATTCGCGCTCGGGTGAAGACGGATGCTGGTCGCGGCGGCAACGCTTAACCAGAGGAGGTAAGCAACATGAGCTCCGCAGTTACACAGCGTTCTTCAGTATCAAGAGACGATGCCCGTGGGGAGGCGGCTGCAGCGAGAGACAAGCTCAGATTGTTAAAGCAACTGACGATGGAGTTGCAGCAGGGCCTGGAGTCGCTCAACGACGTGCCCATACCGGATTTCGCACAGGGTCTGGATTTTTACCAGGAAGTACGCCGCTTCGAGATCGAGCTGATTAGGCGGGCGCTCATGTTCATGGATGGACATCAATTAAAAGCTGCGCGGCTGCTGAATCTCAACGCGACCACGCTGAATTCAAAAATCAAGCACTACCAGATAACGCTTTACCCGCCGCAGCCGGATACGGAGAACAAGTTTGAGCTTTGTAAATAATGGTGGCGAAGCAGTTGATCGATATCAGTTCCACCAATTCCAGGTCGGGTACACGACGCTTCGAGCGTGGCCCCCAACAACGACCGAAGGAGGTCATATGAAAAATCAAGCGTTGAAAACCCTGACGATGATTGGGGTCTTGCTGATCCTGTCAGCAGTGTCAGTCCACGCCCAGGCAGGGAATAGCTTTCGGGTGACGGTGCCATTCGATTTTATTGTTTCGGACAAAACACTTCCGGCCGGAGAGTACATTGTGATGCGAAGCAACCGGGGATCTGCTGAAGGTCTGAGGATCCAGAGTGAGGACAGCCGCGATGGCGCCTTTGTCAACACAATCCCCGTTGGAGCTGCAGACATCCAGGAGCAAACTAAGGCGGTCTTCAAACGGTACGACAATCAATACTTTCTTTCGCAGGTCTGGATCTCAGGTAGGGCCACGGGCCGCCAGCTCTACCGGCCTAACAGGCAACGCGCGCTGGATCAAGAGTTGGCGAAACGAAAATCCAAGAGCGAAACAATTGCAGTGGTCGGACGACAGAATTAGAAGAGGGCTGCTCGTTACCATCGAAACAGCCGGCACGAACTGAACAGAGACGAACCCGAGTCCCCGTAGACTCGGGGACTCGGGTCGTTTCTTACAGGCGAATAGAGTACAAGCTTTATTGCGGTAGGGAGGAAGCTCCTCTGAAGCTGGTAGCTTGTATGGCAGCGAAGACGCAACCTAAAGGTTGTACTGGCCTTGCCCGAGAAGTCAAAGAAGAGTCCGGGTTCCGCGGCTTAGCCGCCG
>JBBPIC010000182.1:0-1693 GCA_038040525.1 Acidobacteriota bacterium
GTGAACTACCCACCCCCGCAAGGGGAGTGGGCTTCCAACGAAGGGCTTGCGCCCTTCTTGGTATTTTTCGCGGCTCGACGAGCGCCTAGTGGCTCACTCTCCCCACGCGTAACTTCGGACGGTTCCCGTCCTAGCTTGGGATTCGCGAAAGCGAATCTCTTGATATTCTTTGCCGCGAGTAAATCGCGGTCGTGTGTCACGCCGCACTTGCGACATGTCCACTCTCTATCCGTCAGTTTTAGCGACTCATTCTTGCATCCGCAAGAACAGGTCTTGGAGGACGCGGCAAATCTGTCGATTGCAATGACGGCTTTTCCGGCGCGGGACGCCTTATAGGTTAGGATAGTCCGGAACTGGAACCATCCGGCGTCTCCGATTTGGCGTGCGAGGCTCTTCGGAGCCTTGCCCATCATATCTTTAATGCCTAAATCTTCCACCGCGAACGAGCCGTAGTTTTGGTTCTCGACTAGGCGGCGCGTCAGTTGGTGGTGGAAGTCAAGGCGGCTTGACGCCACCTTTTCGTGCTGGCGTGCGACCAACTTGCGTTGGGCGATTCGCCGATTAGAATCTTTCTTACGACGCGACAACTTGCGCTGCGCCCGGCGAAGCTTTTTAAGCTTCTTCGATAGAAACTTCGGATTGGAAATCCGAGTTTCGTCTGAAGATACGGCGAAGTCTTTGATTCCGAGGTCTATACCGAGGCATGTAGCCTCGTTCGGCGGCGTAATCGCAACCTCTTCGCCTACCTCCTCCACTAAGAGGGAAATGTAATATTTTCCGGTCGCCGTCTTGGAGACGGTGCCCGTCTTAATCTTACCGACGAACTTGCGATGCAAGTTTGTGGGAATTCCTTCGAGGAATTTCGGAAGACGAATCTTCTCGCCGCAAGCTTCCACGCGGAAGCCCTCGGGTAGGGAGAAGCTTTGCTTGGCAAAGCGGTTCTTAAATTGCGGGGCTTTCGCCCGCTTGGCGAAGAAGGCTTGAAAAGCCTTCTCTTGATTGATGAGAGTCATCTGCAAAGCTTGCGATGGAACATCGGCAAGCCAACTCGTCTCTTCCGCCGCTTTCAGCCCCGGAAGTCTCGCGCTCAAATCTCCTCGGGAAGGGCGCTTACCCGTCTCCTCATAAACCTTTCGGCTCAACTCTAGCGAGTTATTCCAAAACCACCGCACGCAGCCGAAGCACTCCGCAAGCTTTTTGGCTTGCGTCGCGTCGGGATAGATGCGGTATTTATAGGAGCGTATGAGCATTTACTTTAAAAGTAACCGGTCGAAGCATTCGCTTCGCCTCCACCTAATCTTGGTGACAAGATTTCGGCGAAAAGTTATAGACGAGAGTATCGCCGAAATTATCAGATTGTCAATAGGAAAAATTGCGGAAACCCGCAATTTCTCCGTTGAAATGGCGGAATTTGAAAATTCCGACCACCTACATTTATTGATTCAATATCCACCAAGCCAATCCGCTTCGCAGATTGTCGCGGCTTTAAAGCATGGCTCAAACCATGCGGCGTGGTCGAGCTGCGAGCCTCAGAGGAGGCACCTCTGGCGAGGCCGCCAACTTTGGTCCGACGGATACTTTGTCTGTTCGGTGGGTAACGCATCTACGGAGGTGGTCAGGAATTATATCGCCAATCAGGGCTGACCCTCCCGCCTCTCATCCCACGGGCGCAAGGCCGCGTGGGTTTTCCCGG
>JBBPIC010000088.1:0-19952 GCA_038040525.1 Acidobacteriota bacterium
TAAGAGAGACCGAACCTCGTTGCACTTCAAACTCGAATCCACTTCATGTTTTGAACCAAGAACCCACCTGCTACTGCGAGGTGGGCGTGCAAAGCCGGGCCTGTTCATTTGACTGTGGCCATACACTCAATTTCGACCCTGGCCCCTAAAGCGAGACCTGTAACTCCAAATGTGCTTCGTGCGGGCATGCGATCCCTGGGAAAGTATCCAGCATAAACTTCGCTCATTGCCGGTCGCTCGGCGATGTCCAGGAGCATTACGGTGCACTTAACTACACGCTCCATTCCGGAGGCATTCTTTTCCAGAATGTTCCGGATGTTTTCCATCACCTGTTTTGTCTCCGCTTTGATGCCACCTGCCGCGAGGGCGCCCGCAGCGTTGACCCCCAGCTGACCGGAGAGGTACAGCATCGGTCCAACACGCACCACTTCTGACAAGGGCGATCCGGATCTGCCCTTGTGTTCCACAGATGGTGCCTGTTGTGTTGTCCCGGGACCTGCGTGGTTGGCCGGCTGCTGTTTAGAATCCGAACTCTGTCCCTGCGCGTTGCCTTCGAAAACGCTGCCGAAACAAATCAAGGCCCCTATCAGGTAAAGTGGTTTCATAGTCTCTCCTCATTCACGATGGTTTATGGACTGAACTCTGGGCTCTTGAGTCTTCGTAAACCTCGCGGGCGAAATGGCACAGCGAATAGTGGTCGTTAGTCAGTTGGACAAAAGGAGGAAACTCACGACTGCAAATCTCCTCGGCGCGTTCACAGCGCGGCGCAAAAGGACAACCTGCCGGCAAGTGCGCGACGTCCGGAGGCAACCCGGGAATCTGGTACAGCTCACCCTTATCGCTTGTAGGGTCAGGCACCGAACGAAGCAAACCTTTCGTGTATGGATTGCCAGGAGTCGCGAAGAGTTCTTTAGTCGGAGCCTGCTCAAAGACTTTGCCGGCATACATGACGATTACATGGTCAGTCATTCCGGCGACCACGCCCAGATCGTGTGTGATCAAGATGACGCTGGCGCCCGTTGCCTGTTTCAATTTCTTGATCAACTCAAGAATCTGCGCCTGGATAGTGACATCCAGTGCGGTGGTGGGTTCGTCGGCAATCAGCAACTCCGGTTCGCATGAGAGCGCCATGGCAATCATCACTCGCTGACGCATGCCGCCTGAAAATTCATGAGGATAAGAGTCAGCGCGCGCCCTTGCGTCCGGGATGCCCACGGTCTCCAGCATTTTTATTGCGTGATCATGGGCCTGCTGCTTCGTGTGTCCCAGGTGCAGTTCAGTGATCTCCATCAACTGCCGCGAGATCTTCATGAACGGATTGAGCGAGGTCATCGGATCCTGAAAAATCATAGCGATGCGACGGCCTCTAATCCGGCGGACATCTTCCTCGCTGAGTCCCAGAATATCGACACCATTAAAAATAATTTCGCCGGACACTATCTTCCCGGGCGGTTCAGGAATCAGGCGTATGAGCGAGAGATTGGTGACGGACTTGCCGGAACCTGACTCGCCCACAATCCCCAACGTCTCGCCCCGCTGCACTTGAAACGAGATTCCGTCAACAGCCTTGACCCGGCCGTCTTCAGTGTCGAAGTAGGTTCGCAGGTCTCTCACTTCGAGCAGGTTTCCGTTAGTGTTGGTCATATCGAGGCCGTGGTAAAGCAAACTGTTAGTTTGCTGTCGATTGGTCTACAAGCAACTCGAATACTCATCTCAGCAAACTAACAGTTTGCTTTACAGTTTAAGTCTTCCGCATCTGCGGATCGAGAGCGTCGCGCAGTCCATCACCCAGAAAGTTTAAAGAAAAAAGCGTCAGCGCCATGGTCACACCGGGACACACAAGTTGCCACGGGAAGATTCCTATATTCTGGACTCCCTCGCTGACCAGGCTTCCCCACGACGCCATCGGCGGTTGAACACCAAAACCCAGGAAAGAAAGAACTGCTTCCGTCAGCATGACCGCGGGAATGGTGAGCGTGGCGTACACGATGACGGGACCCAAAGTGTTTGGCACGATGTGCCGGAAAATGATCCGGGGCGTCGAAACGCCGGTCGCTCGAGCCGCGAGCACAAACTCCTGGTTTTTCAGCGAAAGAACTTGACCTCGCACGATCCGCGCCATAGTCAGCCATGACACGGCGCCCAGCGCGACAAACAAAAGCGTGAGTTGACCACGAGCAGTTTGGCTTTTGAACATCGACAACAGCACGATCACCAGAATCAGATAAGGAATCGCGTACAATACATCAACAAGGCGCATCATGACATTATCAATTCGGCCTCCCATGTAACCGGAGACCGCGCCGTAGCTCACGCCGATGATCAATGACATCAATGTGGAGATAATCCCTACCATCAATGATATCTGCCCGCCCTGGAGAGTTAACGCCAGAAGGTCCCTTCCCTGTTTGTCGGTCCCCATAGGATATCGCCAGGAAAACGACCCGTCAGGCGCGGTAAATGGCGGGAATGACTTGATAAGCGCGGCATCGCCTGGGATGTAATCCGGGGCCTGTCCTGTGATCAATTGAAGCAGGTATGGACCAACGAGTGAGGCGGCCGTAATGATAGAGACAACGATTAGCCCGAAGACTGCCAGCTTGTTCTTAAACAGCCTGCGCCAGGCATCTCGCCAAAGCGATGTGCCGGCCACATGCTCACCAAGTTCGGCTGATCGAACATCCGCTTCCGCGACTGCTAACTCAGGAGATGTATGAATTATGTCCCCTGAGCGCGGGCTTACAGGCGGCGACGACGGAGTTCCCAGCGGCGTTATGGCTGGCTCTTCAGGCTCGATGGGCCCATGTGGGGGATGTGGGTGCTCGTCCATTTGTAGGACAGGGATTCCTGCCTGCCTCCTCGTTAGCGAATGAATGTGACGGACGCGAATGTCTGTCTTCCGTAAAGCAAACTGTTAGTTTGCGGATCGTTCGCTTGAAACGACGCTGCGTGTAATTCCACCGCTCAGCAAACTAACAGTTTGCTTTACAAAAACTAATAGCGAATGCGCGGATCCAGGTACGCGTAAGCAATATCAACCAGCAAATTCATTAGCAAGAGCGTGATGGCAATGAATGCCACGATGCCAATAATTAATGGTTCATCGCGATTCAGCGATGCTTGCAGGAAATAGTTGCCGAGTCCGGGTAAAACAAAAATATGCTCAACGACAATCGTTCCCGTCAGCAGAAACGCCAGTGCCGGGCCAGTAAATGAGACCACAGGCAAAAGGCCACCGCGCATAGCGTGACGAATCACAACCTGACTTTCACTAAGACCTTTCGCGCGGGCGGTTCGAATATAGTCAGACCTCAGCACTTCCAACATGCCCGCTCTGGTGAGCCGCGCGATATAGGCCATATAAACTGCAGACAGAGTAATAACGGGAAGAATCAGATTGCGGCTGGCAAAACCTTCCCAGCGCGATGGCGGTAGCCAGTAAAGCACTAACGAAAAGACGAGTACCAAAATCGGCCCGAGAACAAAATTCGGAACGGATATGCCGAGCATAGCCAGGGCCATCGAACCGTAGTCCCAAATGGTGTTCTGCCTGAGAGCAGCAATTGAGCCAACTATCACTCCAATAATCAGTGCCAACAGATAAGCCAGGATTCCGATAGTCGCTGAAACGGGAAGCGACCGCGCAATAATCTTATTAACTGACTGCCCCTGGTAGGTCAGTGAGGTGCCAAAGTCGAGCCTTAATATTCGGCCCATCGTGCGGCTGTACTGCTGATACCACGGTTTATCCAAACCATATTGCTCACGAATGTTCGCTTCGATTCCTGGGGGCAGCGGCTTGTCGCCGGTGTAGAAGTTTCCCGGCGCGAGTCGCACGAGTCCCCAGGTAATCGTGATCACCACGAGAATTGTCGGAATCGTAATGATTAGGCGCCGGATGATGAAGCGAAGCATAAGGTAGGACAGGCAGCCTTGCCTGACTCTGAAAACCTCTCTGTGCGTCCTCTGTGTTCTCTGTGTTCAGTGGTGAATCTCCGTGGCAAACAGGCACCACAGAAACTCTGCACCGAGAAATCAAATCCTATCAAGGACAGGCAGGAATGCCTGTCCTCTTAATCACCCAGGCTCGGCGTGGAGTAGTCCCACTTGGACGGATCGCGCTCGATGTACACAAATTTCCATGCGAAAAGTGTCAACGGGTTCGGGTATAGGCCTTTCACGTAGGGTTTCTTAACCCAGTTAACAGAAGGTGTTTCAATCGGAATTACCGGCTGGGCGTCCAGCATATATTTCTCAGCCTTCGCCAAAAGCTCGTAACGCTTCTGTGGATCGAGCGTGTGGTTCGCGTCCTCGAGCATATCTGCGTACTTCTGCTCCCACCAACCGGTGCCATTGTCAGAGCCGTTCGTCAGAAATACATTGAGAAACGTGACCGGGTCCATGTAATCGGCGCCCCAGATGGTGAGAGCTAAGCCTTTATATTCCAGCTTAGGTCGAGCGACCATATAGGTCTTAAACTCCATGCTGTTCAGCGGCACCGTAACGCCAAGATTTTGTTTCCACTGCGCCTGCATAAACTCCGCCAGGGCTCTGTTGGATGAGTGACTGGCGAACAACAATCCAACTTCGCCGGTGGGAAACTTTGGGCATTCATAGGTGTCATCAGGTTTTCGAGTCACCGGAAACCCGGCCTCGCCCAATAACTTCCTGGCTAGTTCCGGATCAAAGGCCTCCCCTTTAGGCTGCGGGTAACCAACAAAAATGCCGGCAGGGGTGAATGCCGATAAAGGCTTCGTCGTGCGCTTATGCTTCGAGTAGGTCAACTTATCTACGGCCATATTGAACGCTCTGCGCACCCGAAGGTCGTTCATTGGCGGTTTGGTTGTATTAATCGAAAGGTACGTTATGGCCGACTCCGCTGCATCCATGAAGTCCTTTTTGGGGCGGACGACGTCCAGCCACGCGTTTGGCACAGAGTGATTCAAGACGGCATCGACGTAACCTACCCTGTAAAGATTCATGCTAGTCGGATGGTCCGTCGATACGTAAAACCGGATCTCATCCAGGCGAACGTTGCCCGCGTCCCAGTACATAGGATCGCGCTCGACCACCACCTCGTTATACGGTTTCCACGATTTCAATTTGAATGGGCCACAGCTAACAATGTTCGAAGGGTCAGTCCACTGCCGGCCGTATTTCTCTATCGCCTTGCGCGGGACCAGGCGGAAAAATGGATGCGCCAGGACTCCGGGAAAGTAAGGCGCCGGCTGTGAAAGAGAGATACGAACCGTGTAATCATCGACCGCCTCAAACCCGACGTCCTCAGCTTTGACTTTGACAAGTTCCTTGCCGGCCAGCGCAGCCTGGAGCTTGGGATTGGCTGACAAGAGCTTGGCGCGCCGATCTTCTCTTCCCGGCAGAGTCACCCTGGCAGGCGAGTGCATTGACTGATGAAAAGGCGTGTCGGGAGCAGTCTGAGGTTTTGCGTATTCCTGCTCATTCGGGCCGAGGGTTTTCTGGCCGAGAGTTACTGTTTCGGGCGCGTCGCCGGCCAGGTCCTTTTCCAAAAGGAACTGTTTACTAATCGGGTCAAATATAAACACCGAGCCCTGGTTGAATGCCTGGGCATTCTTAATGTAGTAAGCATTGGCGGCCGTTCGAGATAAGGTCTCGGGCGCCAGGGCCCGGCGGATGCTGTAGACGAAATCGTGGGCTGTGATTGGGTCGCCATTAGACCACCTGGCATTCTTCCGCAGGTGAAAGACAAACTCCGAATAGTCGTTATTGATGTCCCACCGTTCTGCTATGGCGGGAATCGCCTTGAGCGATTTCGGATGATATTCGACCAGACCCTCGTACAACGCCATGTAAATGCGCGCGTCAGGCTGTCCTGAACTGAGAGGTGGATCAAGTGATTCCGGCTCGCCGCCGTTCACATACCGGAAAATGTTCTGTTCAGGCGGGGTGGTTTTGCCGAAGAATTCTTCGTTAGTCGCGAGGGCACGACAGGAGATTGCTCCAAACGCAATTGAAGCAATGGTCAATAAGGTGAGTGCGCGCTTCAGGTAAGCTTCAATCATCTATCACTAACCAACTCCCACACGCACGGCAACTTAACACGTGAATTCTGTTCAATCAAGACTCTTGATCGCAGTGGTGAGTGGCTTAGGTAAGTACAAGTCAAGCGATCCACGAAATAACACCAAATAACACAAAACCTGTTAGTGAGGTTTCGTGTCTATTCGTCGATCGGTCTTAACGCTTCCACTCCGTATTGATTCGCACTGCTTTCAACGATGGAGCATCCAGCACATTCGAATCGAAGCCAGTAACGTAAGGCTTCACGAGGGCGTAGGAAGAAGCAAAATAAACCGGCATAACGCTCAAATCATTCAACGCCTGGCTTTCAGTTTCAATGGGTGGCGGTGCTCCCAAAGAATCTTGCCGGGCATTGTTTTTCGTCGGCGAAGCAGTTGGGTTGCCTGCGGCTGAGGCCTGCGAGCGAAGCTCCTCGGACGAGCGTAGGTCTTCCTGGAAGAGCATTCGAATGTTTGTTAGTTCGTCAGTTGTCTGCATCACGATTCCGCGTCGCACCACATCGTAGTCGCCTGACTTTATCGCCGCCACATACTCGTCCCAGTTTTTCACTACTATCTCGGTTTCAATATTTAGAACGCTGCGCCACATGGCCGCTATCGATTGAGCAACCACACGCTGTTGCTCATTTCGATTGATGAGCAGCTTTACTTTCGGAAATCCCTCACCGTTTGGAAAGCCAGCCTCGGCAAATAATTGTCTGGCGCGTTCATAATCCTTTTCCAGCAGTTCGGATTTTTCTACTACCGGCTTCAGAGATTTCGTTACTGCGTCCGGTAGAAAACGCTTAGCCGGTTCCGTGGCGCCTCCCAAATCGTCCCTGCTGATACGTTCGCGATCAAACCCCAACGTCAGGGCTTCGCGGACGCGGACATCATCAAAGGGTTCATGGGCAGTATTAAAACTGTAATACGTCAGCGCCGCGTATGTTGTGCGGCGGAAGTCCTCATAGGGCGCGAGGAGCTTGATAGCCAGCGGCTCAAAGGCGGCGTTTGTGACGGCGTCAACTGCACCTGCGCGATATGCGGCCACCGCGGATTCCGCGTCTTTGGCACCGACGAACTCAACCCGTTCAAGGCTCACCTGTTGCTTGTCCCAATAGTTATCAGCTTTCTGTAGTAAGACCCGGTTATCTTCGCTGGTCGCGACAGAGAATGCGCCGTTTGAGATAAGGCGATCAGCTCCCAACCTGGTGACGGCAATCTCTTCATCAAGCTTTACAGGACGAAACACCGGATGCGCTACCAGGGCCGGGAAATTCATATCGGGTCTCCGCAATCGGACGCGTAACACACGATCCGAGACGGCCACAGCGCCGAAACGATCGTCAGCATTCTCAGCCGTCGACATTTTCGCAGCCTGCGCCCGCTTTCGATCTGTTTTAGGTACGGTAGCCGGGGGCGCGTTGACCTGCGCTCGCCTCTCGGAGCCCGTAATGTTCGCAAGTAAACCAGTGTGTGGAGCGAGATCGCCGATTCTCTTTATGCGTCGCCACGAACGCACAAAATCGACAGCAGTTACAGGCTCGCCATTGGACCAACGAGCGTCCGGGCGCAAATAGAACGTCCATTCTCGTCCGCCGTTTGACGGTTCCCAGCGGGTGGCAACCGCCGGTACGGGAGTCAGCGTTTTGGGATCGTACTCAGTCAACCCTTCAAAGATTGCGCGGACCAGGTCTGTGTCAGGAGGCGCCGCGGCAAACGCTGGGTCGAAAGTTTGCGGTAAGCCACCATTACTCCAGTGGAATTCCTGGGAGTTGCGCGGCGCAACGCTTCCATAATATGGCTCCACTTTAGCGTCGAGGAAACAGCCTGTAAGCATCAGGCTGAAGGTCAGTCCGCTTGCCAGCCAGACGCGGAGCCTGGCTTTCGGGGGGCAAATGTTTCTAGTTCGGGTCATTCTTCCAATTCAGAACCGGAAAGATTTCTTAGAAAAGACGATCCACGAAATAACACGAAAGAACACGAAATGTGTTTAGTGGCATTTGGTGTGATTTAGTGGATCGTATTTTCGTCGCGAGTCCCACTAATCCTCTGACCCGGTCGCTTTGCGCAGTTCTTCGTAAACCTCTTCTGTACGCTTACGCGTCGCCTCAAATCCATCAGACGTGTCAATTAGATAATCCGCAAAGGCTTTCTTTTCATCTTGAGACATCTGCGAATTAATTCTTCTTTCCGCGTCTTCGCGACTCAAACTGTTTCGGGCCATCACACGGCTGAGTTGGATCTCGGGGCGACAATGCACGACGATCAGTTTATCAAAACGTTTAGAGCCGCCTGACTCAATCATCAGGGCTGCGTCAACTATACCGATTCCGTTCGGATCGAACGCTTCCCACTGACGTAAGAGCTGATCTTGTTGGGCGATAATGTAGGGATGCAGTATTGAGTTGAGACGTTGTCGTTTGCCGGCGTCGGCGAAGACAATCGCACCAAGCTTCGCGCGATCAAGCGTGATATCTTTCTGGAGTACTCCGGCGCCGAATTCCTGCACTACGCGCTCCAACGCCGGCGAGCCAGGAGCCACTACTTCGCGGGCAATATCATCCGCGTCCAGCACATGGCAGCCAAGCTCGGCAAACACTCCGGCCACAAACGTCTTCCCTACCCCAATTGAACCTGTTAAGCCAACGCGTAGCATCTTAAGAATGTGACAGGTAACAAGTGACGAGTGACAAGTAAGACATGACGTCGGTCATTTCTGACTTGTCACCTGTCACCTGTCACTTGTCACCCATCTCGATTCCTCTTCGCATGTTCGCCGCCTGCAACGTATTTCGCATCAGCATCGCCACAGTTAATAGGCCCACACCACCCGGAACCGGAGTGCGTCGTCCGGCAACTTCATCTGCTTCCGCTGGATTGACATCGCCGACAAGGGTGTAGCCGCGCCTGGCTATAACCTTCATACGCGTTTCCGCCTCGTCGCCAAACAGGCGAAACGCGGTTGCTTCGTCGGTTACCTGGTTCATCCCCACGTCGATCACGGTGGCTCCGGGTTTTATGTGTTCGCGACCAATAAAACCGGGCCTTCCGATTGCCACAATCAAGAGTTCAGCCTGACATGTTACCGCCGCGAGATCGCGCGTGCGGGAATGGCAAATCGTCACGGTAGCATCTCTCTGTAGAAGTAATTGCGCCATGGGGCGGCCGACGATCCGGCTGCGGCCAACCACGCAGGCATTGGCGCCGCTGATTGAAATGTCAGAACGGACTAGTAATTCGATGATCCCGGCCGGCGTACACGGAACAAACGTGGGCTGGCCCATGGCCAGCCTTCCGACCGTAATGGGATGGAAGCCATCAACATCCTTCTCCGGGTTGACTGCTTCTAAGATTCCGCTTTCGTCGACCTGGCCAGGCAGCGGCAGTTGCACCAGGATCCCATCAACATCCTGACGCGTGTTCAACCACTCAATTAGATCCGCTAGCTCGCCGGCTGTGGTCGTTGCCGGCAGTGCGTGATGTTCAGATCGAATTCCAACCTCTTCGCAAGCCCTCATCTTGTTTCTTACGTACACTGCCGAGGCTGGATCGTCGCCCACACGAACTGCTGCCAGGCATGGCTGCACGTCGTGCTCCTGGCGGAGTCGTTCGATTTCCAGTGCGACTTCCTGTTTAATCTGCTCGGCCACGACCGCGCCATCAAGTAGTTCGGCACGCCGAGTTGTTTGCTTGCTGTCGACGGATTGCATTTTGTGCTGCTAGGTTACACCCAGATAGCTACAATTTGATAACGAAGTTCCTGGATAGGCAGCGAGTGTGGGAGAACTCAGAGACGCGAGTAGCTAAAGACTGGCGGGGGCAAGCCACCCTTCCCAACCTCGAGTTGTCCAAGCTGAGATGATTCATCGAGGCGAATGTCTTGGGCAACACCAACTATTCGACGGAACGGATAAACAGTCGTCATCTCGAGGTTGGGAAGGGTGGCTTGCCCCCGCTGGCCTTTCGCTACTCGTTCCTCTAAATTCTAATGGCATCTCAGACTAGGAGAATTCGCTTCGCTAAACGATAATTTCCCACGTTACAGAACCGAACGCGGTAGCGCCTGGATTCAGCCTGAAGGGTTGCCAGAAAGGATCTGGCACCCCTCCAGAGTCTGTCGGGATAACCTTTAACCCTCTGTATATAACAAGCGTTCAAGTTCTTGTTTTTTGAGCAGGAAAATACGATCCACGAAACGACACGAACTGACGCGAAAAGACGTTAGTGTTCCTTTCGTGTGTGTTCGTGGATCGTCTCTAATCGTCGTTCTGTGCCGCGTGGGGCAATTTTCCCGACAGCCGCTCCAGGGTGCTGAATTCTTTCGCTTGTTTACCGGTGGTCTGCGCTACGCTGCGACCACCGGCTACTTTCTGACAGCCCTTCAGGCTGAGAGATTTGCTTGATTTTTTCACCAGCCGCCATCGGGCTCGGTTCTGCACTAGTACCTGGTTTATTCCGACGTTTAATGCAACCCAAGGTCTCATATGTATAGAAAATACTTTTCGGTAATTCTGATACTTGCGACCGTCACGGCGTCTGCCTTGATCGGTTGCAAACGTCAGCCAACCCTCTCCGCTAACGCCAAGCGGTTCGATCTAAAAGGCAAAGTGGTTTCCGTAGAAAAGAGCCAGTACACGGTCACGATCGCGCATGAAGATATCAAAGATTACATGCCTGCGATGACTATGCCTTTTAAGGTTAAGGACAACTGGGTGTTTGAAGTGGTCAAGCCCGGTGACCGCGTCGGCGCAGCCTACATCGTTGACGGCGCTAACTCATGGCTGGAGGAAGTGGTAATAACCAACGAGATCTCAGACACCGCCAGCCCCGTGAGTGGTTCAGCTGTGGAGCCGAAGCCTGGCGACGAAATGCCAAACTACCGGCTCATCAATCAGGACGGGAAGGCCATAAAGGTCCACGACTATAAAGGCAAGGCACTGCTTTTGACTTTTATCTTTACTCGCTGTCAGGACCCCGAACAGTGCACATTGATGAGCACAAACTTCGCCGCACTCAATCGGGAACTGCAAAAACAGCCGGCGCTTTACGACCAGACGCACCTGTTAAGTATTAGCTTCGATCCTGAATACGACACCCCCAAAGTATTACGCAGCTATGGCGCTGCTTACACCGGCAAGTACACAGAAGAGACTTTTGATCATTGGGAGTTTGCTTCAGGCAGCGCGGATGAAGTTAGGGGGATCGCCCAGTATTTCGGCCTGCGCTACTACAAAGACGAGCAATCAGGAAAGGACCAGATGATTCACTCGCTCCGTACTGCGGTGATTGGGCCGGACAGTAAAATCGTCAAGATTTATCGCGGGAATGAATGGAAGCCGGATGAGATACTGAAGGATGTCCAGACGGTGCTTGGACCAAAAGCTTAGACACCAGCGGGTACTGATGCAGGTTGATTATTTTGGCTGAAGCGCAAATCAGGTACAGAACCCAGCGCGGTAGCGCGGGATCCTTCAGGAACCTGAGTATTAACAAGCATTGCCGACCTTGCGGCGAAGTTGCCTCCGGGATCCCGCGCTACCGCGCTGGGTTCTGTAATTTAGGTACATTTCTCCAAACTGCATCAGCACGCTAGTTTAATCTTCGTGTAATTTAGTGTCATTTCGTGGATCGTATCTTTGGGAAGCAGGGGACGATCCACGAACTCACACGAAAAAACACGAACTTAGCCCGCCTTGATCTTCTTGATTTCTTCAGTCAGCACCGGGACTGCTTCGAAAAGGTCGCCCACGATCCCATAGTCGGCGATATCGAAAATCGGCGCTTCAGGATCCTTGTTGATCGCGACGATAGTTCCCGAGTTCTTCATTCCCACGAGGTGCTGAATGGCGCCCGAAATCCCGAGAGCTACATAAAGTTTCGGTGCTACGGTTTGACCGGAAGACCCAATTTGTCGATCAATGGGTAACCACTCAGCATCGCAAATCGGCCGCGACGCAGCCAGATCAGCGCCCAGAGCTTCCGCGAGTCTCTCCGCCAGCGCCAGATTATCTTTGCTCTTGATACCGCGGCCGACCGCAACAATGATATCGGCTTTGCTCAGGTCAACGGCCTGTTTTACTTCCTGGAACGGCGCTTCCGGCGTCATGCGAATTTCACCGACCTCAACCTCCCTTGATTCAACCGGCGCACCGCTTCCCTTTGCTGCCTGGTCCGGCCGGTATGAACCGGACTGAAACGTCGCAAAAACCGGCGCCGCGCCATCAGACACAACATCTGAATCGAGTTTTCCAAGAAATATGCGGCGTGTGAAGGTGATGGCTGCACCTGACACCTGTGCACGAATGCTGTCGCTGATCAAGGATTTATGGAAACGAGCGGCCAGCTTAGGAGCGAAGTCGCGCACCAGGTAGGTGTGCGGCATGACAACCAGCTGTGGATCGAGTTGACGGACGACGCCTTCCATCGCATCGCTATAGGCGTCAGGCGTGTATTGGGCGAGTTTGGGATTGGTAGCCTTAATCACCCTGGCAAGGTCGTAGCTGGCAATGTCCTGCGCCAAAGAACTCGGATCGGAACCGAGCACAACTGCACTGACTGGTTGTTGCAATTGAGCACCGAGGCTCTGGGCGGCAGCAACAGCCTCGAGCGAGGTTTTGTTGAGCACACCGTCGCGGTGCTCTATAAAAACTAAAATGCCACTACTCATCCTGATCGGTTCCTATCTTTTCCCTAAAAAACACAAAAGCTGAAAACAATTTTTCGGAGAAGAACTATCCACGAAACAACACGAACGAACACGAAATGTCTTTAGTGTAATTTCGTGTTTTTTCGTGGATCGTATCTTCACTTCACCTGGTTGAGCCGATGAACTCAAATCACTCGTGCCTCGCTGTGGAGTTTCTGCGCGAGCTCGACCGCTCCAGCTTTCGCGTCGCCATTTCCGAGTAGTTGCGTCTGCTTCGTCTTCTGCGGCAGATAAACTTTCTCGATGCGCTGGTGCGAGGGACGATCCACTATCTCCGCCGGCGGTGTGACTTCCTTGATCTCCTTCTTCTTGGCCGCCATGATGCCCTTCAAAGTTGCGTATCGAATCTGGCTGATGCCGGATTGAATGGTCAGTAGCGCCGGAATGGGCATCGTGTACCACTGGTACCAACCGCTTTCCAGTTCGCGTTTTACACGCAGCGTGTCGCTCGAGGCGTCCACTTCAATCACGATGGTTGCATGTGGCAACCCAAGAATTTCGGCGAGGATGACGCCTGTTTGGCCGTAGCCATAGTCGTCTGACTGCAACCCCGTAAATATCAAATCGGGTTTTTCATCGCGAATGGCCTCGGCTAACGCACTCGCAGCGGCGTAAGGACTCAGCGCACCAAGATTGTCGCCGACCACGTGAATTGCGCGGTCCGCGCCTCGGGCAAGGGCATCTTTAATTACAGACTTCACACGCTGCGGCCCCATCGAGCAAACAACCACTTCGCCGCCCAGCTTTTCTCGCACCCGCAGGGCCTCTTCAAGCGCGTAGCCATCTGACTCGCTGACCTCAAACGAGAGATCCGCCTCCTCGATCCAGGTACCTTCTTTATTAATCCGCAGAATCGCATCTTTGTTTGCGACCTGCTTCATCATGACAAGTATCTTCATAGAATCACTTATTTAGCCGCCAAGGCGCAAAGAGCGCCAAGTCAATCCAACGATATTGCAGCCGCTTCTTTATTAAGTCCGTCACTTGATTTCGCTTGGCGATCTTGGCGTCTTGGCGGTCACTGCTGTTTGCTGTCTGCCGTCTCCTGTCGGCTATTCCTCATATCTCTTAAACAACAACGCCGCGTTCGTGCCGCCAAATCCAAAACTGTTTGACAGTGCATACTCGACTTCTGCCGCGCGTGGCTCATTCGGAACGTAGTCGAGATCGCAATCGGGATCGGGATTGACGTAATTGATTGTCGGCGGAAGCATCTTGCGGTAAATACTGAGAGCGGAAAATACGCCCTCGATGCCGCCCGCGGCACCAAGCAAGTGGCCGGTCATCGACTTCGTGGAACTTACTGCAAGCTTATCTGCGTGCACGCCAAATGTCTTCCTGATAGCCAGCGTTTCAAACTTGTCGTTGTAAGGCGTCGACGTACCGTGCGCGTTGATATAACCCACTTGTTCTGGCTGAATACCTGCGTCCTTGAGAGTTTTCTGCATTACTCGACGCGCGCCCGAACCAGTTTCATCAGGCATCGTCAGATGAAAGGCGTCGGCAGTCATCCCATAACCAACTACTTCCGCGTAGATTCGTGCTCCGCGGTTTCTGGCAAACTCAAGCTCTTCCAGAATCATGATCCCCGCGCCTTCGCCAATTACAAATCCGTCGCGATCGCGTTCAAACGGACGTGACGCATGTTGCGGATCGCTATTGCGGGTCGACAAGGCGCGCATCGAGGCAAAGCCCGCGACGCTCATCGGCGTAATGGCTGACTCAGCGCCACCGCAAATCATTACCTCGGCGTCGCCCCGCTGAATAATCCTGAAACTGTCCCCAATGGCGTGGGCTCCCGCCGAACACGCAGTTGCGGTTGCGGAATTTGGCCCCTTCGCCCCATAGCGAATGGATACCTGGCCGGCGGCAAGATTTACGATCGCCGAAACAATAAAGAACGGTGAAACGCGGTCAGGCCCATCTTCGAGAAGCTTCGAGTGTTCGCGTTCGATGGCCCAGAAGTCGCCAATGCCACTACTGATGTAGGTGCCGGCATTTTCCGCAACTTCGGCAGGAAACTTCCCTCCCTCAGTCAACGCGAAACCACTGTCCGCCATCGCTTCCGTGGCAGCGGCGATGGCGTAATGAATAAAGGCGCCCATCTTGCGCGCCTCTTTCTTCGCGATAAATTTGAGTGGGTCGAAGTCTTTGACTTCAGCCGCAAACTTGACGGAAAACTTCTCCGTGTCAAACTTTTTAATGTAGTCAACACCGTTGCGGCCGCTCATCAGTGCGGACCACGTTGCTTCAACTGAATTGCCAACCGGTGTTATCAGACCCAGGCCTGTGACAACCACACGTCGTGCCAAATCAACCCTCCTTGGAAACCGTGACAAGTGACAAGTGACAGGTGACAAGTAAGACCTTGAAAGCAGTGACAAGTAACCTTCTGGACATCAATCCTTGCCTGTCACTTGTCACCTGTCACCTGTCACCTGTCACCGTTCCTTCACTATTTTTTGTGCTGGTCGATGTAGTTGTAGGCATCGCGCACGCTCTGGATCTTTTCAGCATCTTCATCGGGAATCTCGATGCCGAATTCCTCCTCAAAGCGCATTACGAGTTCCACAGTGTCCAATGAGTCGGCGCCTAAGTCGTCTATGAAGCGAGCGTTGGGCGTCACCTCATTTTCGTCCACGCCTAATTCGTCCACGATGATCTGTTTGACCTTATTCTCGATCTCTTGATCGGGCATCTTGTTTTGCTCCTCTATGATTGGCTATCGATTACAACCTACGAAACACCGAGACCGGCAGCAGCGCTCTTGAGACTGTCAGCGTCCTCGACATTAAAGCACTTCACATTCCTATCAATCTGTCGCATCAAGCCAGCCAGGACCTTGCCGGGACCGACTTCCACGAAAGTATCAACACCATCGTTAATCAACAACTCGATCGACTCGAGCCAACGGACCGGCGCGGTAACCTGGCTGATCAATGACTGCCGGACCTCTGCGCCTTTATCAATCACCGCGGCATCAACATTTGTTACCAGGGGCACCGTTAAATCCTGAAATCTAACCTTTTCAAGGTCAGCAGCCAAACGTGCCCGCGCCGGCTCCATCAGTGCGCAGTGGAAAGGGGCGCTAACGTTTAACTTCACCACTCGTTTTGCTCCGCGAGTCTTCAACAATTCGCCGGCCCTGTCGACGGCTTCAGCGTTGCCGGCAATTACGACTTGGCCAGGCGAGTTGATGTTTGCCGGAGCGCAAACCTGACCCTGACCAGCTTCGGCACAGGCAATCTCGATGTCTCTCAATTCAGCGCCCAGTACCGCGGCCATCGCGCCGGTACCCAGTGGAACAGCTTCCTGCATGTAACGACCTCGCGCGCGAACCGTTTGAACCGCGTCGGCAACCGTCAACGATCTCGCCCCCACTAAACCTGAATACTCACCGAGGCTGTGCCCCGCAACATAGTCTGGCTTAGGAAAACCTTCCGACTCCAGCGTGCGAAGCGCGGCGGCGGATACAGTCAGGACGGCCGGCTGCGTGTTCTCTGTTAGTTGCAGCTCTTCCGGGGAGCCCTCAAAACAAAGCCGCGATATCGAAAACTGCAGCGCCTCGTCTGATTCTTCAAAGATCCGCCCCGCGACAGGAAAATTCTCTACCAGGTTCCTTCCCATCCCCGGATACTGTGATCCTTGTCCGGGAAAGATGTAAGCCAGCGACATGATCGGTAAATGGTAAATCGTAAATGGTAAATAGTTAAATCCCGACTACGGACGACCATTTCAACAATTTACTCGGCCAGTTGATGCGCCAGGTAAAGATTCATTACTGAACCGAGCGCGGTAGCGCCGGATGCCAGAATCAACCTGGCCAGAAACTCTCGCATTACATACAGGCATGGTGAGACGGCGCTGCGTGGTTGCATCCGGCGCTACCGCGCTCGGTTCTGTAAAGAGCGCACCCATTCATCATTCATCATTCATCATTCATCATTCATCATTCATCATTTATCATTCCATTTACCATTTACCATTCACCCGTCACCTACCATCGCATTAACACTCCGCCCCAGGTAACTCCTCCACCAAAGGAAGCCAACAGTATCAAGTCGCCGGGGTTGATTTTTCCGGCTTCGACACATTCATCCAACCCGATAGGAATCGATGCCGACGAAGTGTTGCCGTGCATGGCGATGTTGGAATAAACGCGCTCACTCTCAACATTCAGTTTGTTCGCGACTGCGTCCGTAATTCGTTGGTTCGCCTGGTGTGGGATGAAGAGGCTCACGTCTTTGGCGCTAAGACCCGCTTCTTCAAGCACCTCGCGGGAAATGTCCGCCATTGAACGCACCGCAACCTTGAAAAGCTCATTGCCCTTCATCTTAAAAAAGTGATCGCCGGAGGCAAGTGTCTCCGCCGTCGGCGGCTTCCGCGTGCCGCCACCGGGCGAATAGAGTTGTTCCTCGTATCGTCCGTCGGACCTTATCCGTGCTGCCAGGATCCCGCGGTCGCCGTCCATAGCTCCTAAAACGGCGGCGCCGGCGCCATCGCCAAACAAAACGCAAGTCTGCCGATCCGTATAGTCAACGTACTGCGTCAGAATCTCGGCCCCAATTACCAGTGCGTATTTCGATTGCCCGGTGCGGATCATCGTGTCGGCAACCGTAAGCCCGTAAAGGAAACCCGAGCAGGCGGCAACAAGATCCATCGCGGCCGCTTTATGTGCACCCAATTCCGCCTGGATGATGCAACCGGTCGAGGGCAGTATCTGGTCCGGCGTTACCGTCGCGCAAAGGATTAGATCGATGTCGGCTGGCTCCAAGCCTGCCCGCTCGATGGCCTGGCGCGCCGCGCGCACTGCAAAAAGAGACGTGTACTCTCCCGGCTTCGCTTTGCGACGCTGCTTAATGCCGGTTCGCGTCGTAATCCAGTCGTCGGAAGTCTCTACGAGCTTTTCCAGGTCGGCATTAGTCAAGATGCCTTCCGGATAGGAATGTCCCGTGCCGAGAATTCCGGCGCGCATGTTTGCCATCTATGTCCTCAGTTGAAATTTGTGGACGGTAATACTATCCACTAGCCCCTGGAATGCCAAGCAAAGACAAGTCGTGGGTGGTGTCCTACTTTCCGGTTTCTCTGTGCAACCTCTATGTTCTCTGTGTCTCTGTGGTGAGCAATCGCTCATAAGAATTTCACCACAGAGCATCCCTGCTCGTCTTCGACAAGCAGATAACAAAATGTAACTTTCAAAACGTCGAAAAATAAGGACTTTTTCGACGAGTTACTAAGAAGACACAGAACACGGAGTTTGCACAGAGATAAGACGAAACCAGGACACTACCCAAGTCGTGTCCCAATTTCCGTGGGGCGTCCTTCAGTAATTGCTCATCAAACGGCGCTCGCGCAAGGACACCCATACAACTTCTTCAAGCCAGAACACTCCGTTAATGGCCTTATTCCAAATAACACCATGACTTTCTAAATTCTCTCAACTTAACACAAACCAATAATTTGCGACCCGATACTCAAAACCCCGTGCTGATGCAGTTTGGAGAAACCTAAATTACAGAACCCAGCGCGGTAGCGCGGGATCCCCGAAGGCAACTTCGCCGCAAGGTCGGCAATGCTTGTTAATACTTCAGGTTCCTGAAGGATCCCGCGCTACCGCGCTGGGTTCTGTACCTGATTTGCGCTTCTGCCGAAATAATCAAACTGCATCAGTACTCAAAACCTTATCATTCTCCGCCTCCGCTTCCGCCATCGCCGCCCCCGCCGCCATCGCCGCCGCCATCGCCTCCGCCGCCTGAATCACCGCCGCCACCGGAGTCTCCCCAACCGCCGCCGCTACCACCGCCGCTAAAGTCTTCGCCGCCGCCAAAACCATCCCCAGGGTCCACGGTATCGGAAGGTCCGCTGCCGGTGTGGTCAGTTGCGGACCATCCCTGCGCAGAATCGTAAGCTACGCCTGACTCAATACCAGTTCCGGGTCTCCTCCTGCGAGGGTTCTGGAACGCGCGTATGGCCACAATGATGAAACCCAGAACGGTGAGGACGATTAGGGAAAGAAGTATCAGAAATATCAGGTCCATTCTTTACCAGGAGCCTTCTCTATGCGCCTCGCCGGCTTGGATTTGCATAATCAGCCTTCAACCGACGAGGCTTATCTATCCTTTTAAACTCGTGAACCACCCAACTATATGGTCTGCCTTACACCTGCAGAGCATTCGTTTCCGCAATTCCCTGTTCTATTCGCTCGCCGGCCCGGTTTTCTGAGAATTCCTTTACGCTACGAATCGCGTTACGTATGGCCCTGGCATTAGAGCTTCCGTGCCCGACAACTACAATCCTGCGCACACCCAGGAGCGGCGCACCGCCATGTTCGGAGTAATCCAAACGCTTCTTGATGTTGCGGAAAGCGGGCTTTGCCAGCATTGCGCCAGCCTTCGTGACGGCAGACGCGGTAAGCTCGCGTTTAATCATCGAAAGCATCGCATCCGTTAGCCCTTCGGAAAGCTTTAGCATCACGTTGCCGGTGAAGCCATCGGTAACAATCACGTCAACCGCACCGGAAAAAACGTCGCGACCTTCGACGTTGCCCATGAAATTCAGGCTCTTCATGGCGCGGAGCAGCGGAAACGCCTCCTTGGTTAAGTCGTTTCCTTTGGCTTCTTCCTCACCAATGCTCATCAGTCCAACAACCGGGCTGATAGTGCCGAGCACTGCGCGCGAATAGGCGTCACCCATGATCGCAAACTGGGCCAGGTGCTCCGGTTTACACTCTGAGTTAGCACCAACGTCCAGAAGCAATGTTGGTTTAACCGATTTCGTAGGAATGAGCGCGGCCAATGCGGGCCGGTCAACACCGGGCAACGTGCCGATGACCATCTTGGCCGTGGCCATTGCAGCGCCCGTATTGCCGGCCGAAATAAAGCCGTCGGCAAACCCGTCAGCTACCAAACGGCAGCCAATTCTCAAAGAGCTTTTCTTCTTGCGTCTAACCGAGGTGGCGACGGGCTCGCCCATGCCGATCACCTCGGCTGCTTCGACTAACTCGATACCCCGATCACCATCACCGCGCCATCCGCAGCGTTTTAGCTCCGGCTCAACTATCTCAGGCTGGCCAACAAGGATTACCCGAACGCCGAGATCGCGGGCAGCCGCAAGCGCACCGTCTATCTCTACGTGCGGCGCGTGGTCGCTACCCATCGCGTCGAGAACGACTTTTCCCGTCAGACGGGTCTCATTCTTCGACTGAT
>JBBPIC010000121.1:0-5799 GCA_038040525.1 Acidobacteriota bacterium
GGTGGTCTACGCTTCGCTCCGACCACCGGCTACTTTCTGACAGCCCTCCGGGCTGTTTGCGATGCGCGCTCGGTTTACTTTTTCTGTAAAGCCGGCTGCTTCGTTACTTAATTCCGATGACCATCGAATCCGGCCCGACCAGATGCTCCACGCGCGTCTCGCGAAAGCCCGCCTCTCGCATCCAACGCGAGCAGTCTGCTCCCGTGTAGTCGAATCCTCCCGGCGTCTCGATCAGCATGTTCAGGCTCATCATCAGCCCAAGCTTGTTCTCCCGCCGGTCGTCGTCAATCAGCGCCTCGTGCACGATGAGTGCGCCGCCAATGGGGAGCGCGTCGTGAGCTTTCTTGAGGAGCATCTGCTTCTCCTCCATGTTCCAGTCGTGCAGGATATGGCCCATCACTAACACATCCGCTGACGGCAACCTGTCATTGAAGAAGTCGCCGGGGTAGAAGCGCAGCCGCTCATTGAGGCCATGCTGCGCGACGTATTTCTCAAATACCGGGCCAACGGCCGGCAGGTCGAAATTCCCACCGGTCAGATGCGGGTGGGCCAGGGCGACTTGTACGGGCACCCCGCCCTGGGCCCCACCAATGTCAATAAAAGTTTGGTAGTCGCTCCAGGGGAACTTCTGCGCTATCGCACGGGCCGCGCCGAGACTAAGACCGGTCATGGCGCTGAGAAACCCTTCCAACCGCTCCGGGTCAGCGTACAAAGCTTCGAAGAAGTTACCACCGCTCTTCGCCTCATTTTGCGGTCGCCCCGTCCTCAACGCTTCGGTTAGTGAGCCCCAGAAGGCGTACAGGCGCTCGTTAGCCATCTCGATCATCCCGCCGATGTACGAGGGCTTGGTCCGGTCAAGAAACATGTCAGCCTCGGGAGTGTTCGCATAGAGTCCCGCCGAATCGCGCTCCAGCATTCGCAGCGAGACGAGGGCGTCGAGGAAGTCCCGCAGACCGCGCAGGTGTAACTTAAGCCGTTCTCCCACAGCTTCGGCAGGCATTGGGCCCTTGGCGAGTTCCGTGAAAAGTCCCAGTTCGACAGCGCTGAGCAGCGTCTTTGAGCCCCAAAACCCAAGCCCTAGTTGCATGATGTTGTCTGGTGTTACGGGTGTGTTCATCTTCTCTCCTTGCAGCAAAATAGCGCACCTAATCGAACTACCTGGCGAATACGCCTGAGCGGTGTTCGCCACCTATCTATTAACGCGAAAAAAAGTGGAGATATGGATCACGGTATTAAAGATGCACTCGCTAAGTACAGGCGTTTAGAGTACAAGCTTTAGCTTGCTGGTGGCGAAGAAGTCAGTTGAAGGTTTAGCTGGTCTGGTCGCGAAGACGCAACCTGAAGGTTGTACTCTATACACCTGTTAGGGGAGGTAACAGCAACTGACCAGCCTTTAGCGTTTTACAGCAGAAATGCAGCAAGTATGTGGCACGAATTCTTTAGCGACTGACATCTGGTAGCACATTGCAGAATCCAGAGGATTGTATGCGCCGGCCCTGATATAGGTGAACCCATTGCACCTCGTATCTCTGTCGCAGTCTGCCTTGCACTGTTCAGCAGTCGTTCCGGGGTAATACGTCAATCGTTCGCCATTTAGTGAAGCCCTCTCATTCATCGCCCCCCAGCCCCCGTCCTCGCTCGCGGGAGTTGTGTTAACAGTCGGCGTCACATTAGCGTTCGCGACTTTTGAATCCGATTTATTATCCGGTGCTCCGTCAACTCCGAGCCAAATAAAACTCAAGACGGCTCCAGCGACAACGAAGAGGACCAGAGAGATCAAGATGCCGGCCACCACCCAAACTTTCCGGCTGTGATCCTCTTTTGGCTGAAATTGCTGATTTGGTGAGTACAGGGGTAAAGGCTGAGCCGCTACAATCGTCGAAAGCTGAGGTGGTCTTAAACTTTCCGGCCCCGCCGTGGGATTCAAGATCGCTGTCGGAGGCGGAGCAGTAAAGTGAGGTTGAGTTACGCTTGGAGTTTCGTCCTCATCATGTGGTGCCGAAAGGACAGAACCGTCAACCAGGCAGAAAGTCATCGCCTCATCGAAAGTGCGGTTGCAGACAGGACAAGATTTCATCGAAACCTCGACTAATGATGATCATAGAGCTTGCTAAGGGAGCAGGGAGATTGGCATAACGCAGTTGGACCAATGTACCTAATACAGAACCCTGCGCGGTAGCGCGGGATCCCGGATGCAACTTAGCCGTAAGTTCAGCAATGCTTCTTGATACTCAGTTTCCTCAAGGATCCCGCGCTACCGCGCTGGGTTCTGTAGTGATTGCGTTTCAACCGAAATAATCAAACTGCATCAGTAACGATAAGGCTTACAGATCCTTATCCCTTACTGAACATAGAAGGCAGTCCGTTGTGAGACGGTTTTATGCGCTGCACGGTCTTCAACTGTTACCTGTAGGACGTAGCGTCCCGCCTGCAATGTTCCCAGGTTGATCTCTCCGGTGAAGGGAATTCGCGCCGTCGCGGTCTCTGTGCCGGTCGCTACCTTTCTGAGAGGCGTGGAGATTATTGCCTGACCATCTCTGTAAACCTGCACCTGCGCCGCCAGATCGATCGAGGAGCCAACCGGCTGCGCAGCGTTATAGATGAAGGTCATAAACCGAAGATGCGAGCCGTGCGCGAATTTCTTGTCCACGCTCCACTGAACTTGTCCAGCCTCTGCGCTCTTGCTGGTCACCTTTTCCAGCCCAACGATCAAACTGCTTAACGAAAGCTGGCGCGTCGAGAGGTCCGGGATCACAATCCATTGCATAGCGCTGCCCAGAACGTCGGTGCGGTCATCGCGCGCCACCACGCGCACCTGATAGATACCCGGCTTCAGCGGAGAAGGATAGTTGTAGATGATGGTTGATGCGTTTTGCGCGCCGTCGTTCGCGGAAGACGGATTAACTTTTAAATTCGTTCTGAAGCTGGCAGCTGGCTTACCCTGATCGTTGAGGACCACGCCTGCGATGGTCAACTGCGCAGGGTCCCTGTCTTGCTCGCCGTAGGAAAGAACTTCGGTAGGCGCCTGAACCGAGGTTGTCAGGACCGTGCTGCTCGCAGGCGTGTCCAGATAGATTAGAGAGAGTTGTAAAGGAAGCGCTTGTCTGGGATAAAAATCGGTGAGCGCCTGATGCAAATCTGCATCCGGCTTCTTCTCTGGCTTCGAGTTGCCCTTTTCTTCCTTAGCCGTGCGTTCGGCTGTAGCAGAGGCCATCACGCTGTTGCTCACAAAGCCGCGCGCCGAACGCACCGTCAGCTCCGGATGCCCGATAACGCTTACCTTTATTTTCCTGAGCTTCTGGTTCTTCGCATCGTTCGCCTCCGGTCGCCATGCAATCAAGTAATAGCGCGAGGTCTCGGTCAAGGCATTCTTGATGAATTGGTCGAAGTAGTTCTGATTTCGCAGAGCGCGCCCGCCCGTATCTGCTGCAAGCGCATGCAAGGCATCCTGGGACGCTGCGATTTCGCGTAGGTTAGCGCTTTCGAGTGTGCCGTTGGCATCAAGCGGCACGCTGCCAGTGGCATCAAGCGCGCCTGAGATAAGACCGCGCGCATCGATCGTATAGATCACAACGCCGGCGCGCCGCGCCTCATCCGCAATATGTCCCAGCTGGTCGCTTCCGGTAGGGCCGCGTGGCCCTGTGTCGGCCAGGAAGCCGTCTGAGATAAAGAAGGCCAGCTTGCTGCCCGGCATCTTCTGGGCGGAACGAAGAAGCGTTTCGAGTGAATAGTATGTGGCGGCTGTGACCGTGCCGGCCTGGAGGAGAATCTGCCGCGCGCGGTTTTGCACCTGCACTTCGCATTGCCGGCGCGTGGCCCCACGCTCTTGTCTGGTGACGCCCCTGGGCGCCCACTTCATGCAATCCTGGACATAGAACTCGACGACATTGGCATCATCCCTGCGCTCTATGCTGAGCGCCATGTATTCAGTCATCGGAGTGCCGGGGTTGCGCCCGTAGTCCGACACGACGTACGGAATGTGGCCCAGGCGCCCGACCGCCGCGCGCAGCACATCTTTGTTGTCCGTAAACTGCTGAAGAAAACCTATCTGTCCACTGGCGGAAGCGATCGCAACCAGATCGTTCTCACCCATCTCTTTGTTAATAAAATCAAGAAGTACTTTGCGTGTGCGGCCCACGCTGTCGAGAGACAGATGGCGATCGCCGATAAAGAAAACGATTGTGCGCTGCCGGAATGAAGGCGCGGACGAAGTGGCCTTGACCGCCATCGGTTGGTTTTCGCCTGTGGCGCGCGCTAAGCGGTCTCGCTGGCTTCCAGCCACAATGCTTTCGAAAAAAGAGATAGAAACGGGGCGATCGTCCACGCGCAGCTCAAAGTCCTCTTTTTTTAGTCCATCAACGAAGCGGCCCTGTTTATCAACGACGGTAACGCCCGTTTGCACAAGCTCTGTGTTAATTCTCAGGACATCATCCGTTGGTTGAGGCTTGCCTGTGTCTTGCTGGCCGAGCGCGGCCTGAGTAAAGACGCAAAGGGGTAGCATCACCGCAGAAAGAATCGTGCCGAGTTTATTCGGTGGTCGCATAATTTTTACTAATTTCGAGATGACAAGTCCGGCACGCGTCGTTGCTTCGGTTTCTTAAACCTATTTGGTTATGCAGGCTATCTTAATTAAATCTGCCGGAAAAGCGAAAGCACAGGAAAAAGAACTGATGCAGTTTGGGGCAATGCGGCTAATTACAGAACCCAGCGCGGTAGCGCGGGATCCCGGAGGCACCTTAGCCGTTAAGGTCGGCAATGCTTCTAATACTCAGGTTCTTGAAGCATCCCGCGCTACCGCGCTGGGTTCTGTGTCTGATTGCGTGTCAGCCCAAATAATCAAACTGCATCAGTACCGAAAATTTAAGCAACACTCAAACAGAGCATTACCAAAAGGCGCTGGTGCCTTTGGTACGGGTAAGAACCTTTTTGAGCCGGACACGCCCTACGAGATCGTGGGCCTGGTTCGAGACACGAAGTATGAAGACTTGCGCGAAGAGTTTCAGCCGATCGCATACTACGCCGCCGCGCAGGACTCTGACTCCGGGCCCGGCGCACCGATTTTCATTCGCTCGCGACTGCAGGCCGAGACTGTAGCGGCAGTCAAGAGCGTCCTCAATGAGATCAATCCTGCCATCACCGTTAGTTTCCAGGGGTTCAAACCGATGATCGAAGCGACCATCCTGCGCGAGCGATTGATGGCCACACTATCTGGTTTCTTTGGCCTGTTGGCATTGTTGCTCGCCTGCATCGGGCTATATGGAATTCTCTCTTACGGCGTTGCCAGCCGGACAAATGAGATCGGGATTCGTATGGCACTCGGGGCAGGGAGGCGTGACGTGTTTTGGTTGATTCTGCGCGAAGCGTTTTTGCTGGTCATCGCCGGCGTGGCTGTGGGGCTGCCGATGATCTTCGCAGTAACCCGTCTGGTCTCGACGCTGCTCTTCGGGTTGACGCCGACTGATCCGGTTTCACTGATCCTCGCGGCGCTGTTAATGATCGGGGTGGCGATGGTGGCCGGCTACTTGCCGTCGCGTCGGGCGACGCGTGTGGATCCATTGGTTGCGCTAAGGTATGAATAGACCAATTCAGTGCCAGAAACCGTCGTAGCGTACGAACGATAGTGGGGCGGCTCTGCCGCCGCACACTGCGGTAAGGCTCCGCCTTACCGTCCGGCACCCTCGCCCCCTTTTTCCTGAGGCTGAGCCTCAGGAAAAGAATTCTTAGGGCTGCCTCCGGTAAGGCAGAGCCCAGACCTGTCCAAAATAAGTTTTTGAAGAAGTGCTATGAGCGGCCCACCAA
>JBBPIC010000184.1:0-1681 GCA_038040525.1 Acidobacteriota bacterium
AGCTGCTCGAGCAGATCGCCGATCGCGCGGCGCGCGAGCTCGGGCAGGCTCTCGGCCGCAGCCGCTGCCTGGCGGCGTACGGTGACTGAGCGCAGCGGCAGCACCACGCCAAACTCCGTGAGCAGCCCCCGCAGCCGGTTGATGGTCGCGGTCCTCTCCACGACGAATCCCTGCCGGACCCGGTGCATCGCCAAGAGCGCCTGTTGCTCAGCGCTTTTCACCGGCACAAAGCGCATGCTCGGACGCGTCACCGCCTCGCAGATCGCTTCGGCATCGTTGCCGTCGTTCTTGCCGCTCTTGCGGTACGGGGCGACGAACTTCGGCGCCATCAGCCTTACCGTATGGCCCAGTGCTAGGAAGCGTCGCGCCCACTCGTGTGCCCCGGTGCACGTTTCCATCCCGATCGTGCAGCCTGGCCACTTGGCCACCGTCTCCACCAGCTTCGCCCGGCTCACCGTCTTCTTGAGCACCACGCGCCCCATCTGATCCACCCCGTGTACGGAAAACACGTTCTTTGCCAAATCGATCCCCACCGTAGTAATCTTTTCCATGACTTCCCCTCTCGTCTCAGATTGATGACAACAGCACTTCAATCTTGGCACTTCGATGCCGTGCGGTTCTACCGCAACCGAGTAGGGGAAGTCCCTTTCATTCGTTAGGCCTCGCGCAGGCCCACACACTTCAGGAGAACTCATGTTTGACCACGTCAAATTCGGAGTCAGCGACTATGCAGCGAGCAAAGCGTTCTTCCTCAAGGCACTCGAACCGCTCGGCGTAGCTGTTGTCTCGGAGGGGCCGCCGACGTACGGTGTCGAGCTTAGCCCAAAGGGTAAGGCTTCATTGTGCCTGTACCAAACCGAGGAGAAGCCGGCGCATCTTCACTTGGCGTTCACGGCCGAGAATCGCCAGCAAGTCGAAGCTTTCTATCGCGCGGCTCTGGAGGCGGGTGGCAAAGACAATGGTGCGCCTGGTCTGCGCCCGCACTACCACGCGAACTACTATGCAGCTTTCGTCATTGGTCCGGACGGGCACAACATCGAAGTGGTTTGCCACGAACCCGAGGCCTAACCCTTCCATCGAGGGGACGTCCACAAGCGGGCTTCGCCCACTTGCGGCCGCCCCTCATGTCAAACTTTAGGCCTAAGCATTGCTGCGCTTGCTATGTCTCTACTCCCCACGTCATCAGGGCAGCGTGTAGGTTGGTTGAGAACTAAACCCAACGATTTGCCAAGGAAGTAGTTAAATGGTGGCTTCGTTCCTCAACTCAACCTGCAACACTGCTACCGCGATTTTCGTCAACACCATCTCGAAAGAAGATCATGAGAAAAGTTATCGGAACGATCGCACTAATTCTTGCATTCATACCTCTTGCGTATGCAGAAGAATCTATTGGCGATAAGGCGCGCGAAGCGAAAACAGATGCCGTGAAAACTAAGCGCACAGCAGGAAAAGATATCCGCCACACCGGCCGCGAAATCAAGGCATCAGGTCGCAAGGCGCGTCAGGCCGTGATTACTCGCTGTGCCGATGGTCGTCATACGGTGCAAGGTGCATCTGGATGCGCAGGTCATGGCGGAGTGCGCGACCCAAAGTAAAAAGGGCTTGGACGGTCGGCAATGATGCCTAACAAGTCAGTCAACGCGGACGCCCAAGGGCGTCCCGCCGCTACGCGGCGTACTCT
>JBBPIC010000089.1:0-19249 GCA_038040525.1 Acidobacteriota bacterium
TCCGACCACCGGCTACTTTCTGACAGCCCTCCGGGCTGATTGCGTAAGAGAGACCTAACCTCGTTGCACTTCAAACTCGAATCCACTTCATGTTTTGAATTAAGAACCCCCGCTACTGCGAGGTGGTACTGACTTCATGACACCCGAGCTCATTTATCGGTGATCAACTCCTGGTGACGCGCGACGGCACGAGTAACGGCATCTTCGATGTCGTCCAATTGGAATGGTTTGGTCAGGTATGCGAAGGCCCCCATCTCAACCAGAGACCCGCCATCAGAGCCGTCTGGCTTTCCGGAAATCACAATTACTGGAGTTGCAGGGTGTTTCGCCTGGACATACTTAAGAATTTCGCGGCCACTGAGGCCTGGCATAGAAACGTCCGTAATTACGACGTCATAGTTTTCGACGTCGAGGTAGGCTAACGCCTGCTCCGCACGATCGGCCGTGTGACACTCATGAAAGTCCGACAGGAGTTCGTGGAGGGTGTCGCGAATGAGGGTGTCGTCGTCGACGATTAACAGAGTTGCCATCCAAAGTTCTCCCTGATGTACGCCCTCCCTAACGGTCGGGCTACTGCCCCTTTTGATCGGGATCGACGGTCAATGCAAGTGACGTCGCATTCTAACCGTGTTTCGGAAGACAAGCCAGATTTTCTAATAGGAGTAGTGAGACGCTGGAGTACAGGCGTATAGAATACAAGCTTTAGCTTGCGGCGATAGTTAAGAAGCCAGCTAAAGCTTTAGCCTGTTCGTCGCGAAGATGCAACCTGAATCGACCACCCCACGCGGGCTGCCCGCGCGGGGACCCCGGGGTTGTACTCTGAACACCTGTTGGTTACGGCGTCAAAAACTTAGACGCGCGGCGCGATTTCCAAAACGACATCCACCGTTTCAGCCCTTCCAGGCTGAAATCCGCTTGCTGCCTTATTTACACACCCTCGACCGCGTCGGATTTGTATTACTTAGGTCAATCCCATTGCCCAACGCTACAAATAATCAGACCGCTCTGCTAGTATGAGCCCGCACTTCTTCATCTGCGAGCGTTAGAGCACTTGACGCTGTTAGCAATCAAACTGCATCCCAGGAGACCGAATCGATGGGCCACGAGTTAAAGACAGAGCGCGAGCTGTCTCTGGATTTCTTGCGCGTGTGTGAGGCTGCGGCGATTGCCGCGGCGCGCACTATGGGCCAGGGCGACCGAAAGTATTCCGATCACGTCGCAGTTGAGGCCATGCGCGAAGTTATGGATACGGTACCGATGCGCGGTCGCATCGTGATCGGCGAAGGTGAACGCGACGAAGCGCCGATGCTTTACATTGGCGAAGAGGTTGGTGGCGGGATAGGCGTGGGCGAAGATTTAGCAGAATCCTGCCCCGAAGTTGATATCGCCGTTGACCCGCTCGAAGGTACGAACCTTTGCGCGCTCGGCGCTAACAACGCGATAGCTGTGCTGGCGGCGGCCGAACGTGGTGGTCTTTTGAATGCTCCCGATATCTACATGGACAAGATTGTGGTTGGTCCATCATCTCGTGGAGTAGTGGACCTGGACGCCCCGGTCAAAGACAATCTCAAAAATATTGCTCGCCGTCTGGGCCGCGACATCGAAGACCTCACGGTCATCGTTCTGGATCGTTCCCGACATAGGAAGCTGATTTCCGACGTGCGTGAGGCCGGTGCGCGCATACGTCTAATCGGCGACGGCGATCTTTCCGCGGGAATATCAGCAGCCGTGGCGGGCACCAACATTCACGCACTGATCGGCATTGGTGGCGCACCGGAAGGTGTAATCACCGCCGCCGCAATGAAGTGCTTAAACGGTGACATCCAGGCGCGACTGGTATTCGATCCCGAACGCCTGGATGTGGACAAAAACAAGGTACCGCCGAAAGAAGAAGTATTGAAACGCCTGGACTCGATGGGCATCAAAGATGTCAACAAGGTTTATGATGTAAACGATCTCGCGCCTGGCAGGAAAATCATCTTTGCGGCTACCGGGGTAACCGACGGCGCACTGCTAAAGGGCGTCAGATTCTTTGGCGCCGGCAAACGAACGCATTCTGTTGTGATGACCACCGAGTCAAAACACATCAGATTTGTGGATACACTGCACATCGAAGGTGGACCGGACACAGTAATTCGTTTTTAGATCTTGGTGCCTTGTACTTAGTGCTTTGTACTTGGTGCTTATTTGGCTTCTATCAGAAACGAAGGACAAAGAACAAAGATCTAAGTACAGGCATTGAAGATGTACGCTCCCGCCAGTCAATACGTCCCGCAAACCGGTTCTAACCATCGCCCGATTGCAATGTGGTTGATAGTCGCAACGCTGTCGTTGTCGTTCATTGCGATCATCCTGGGGGCTCCGCTTGCTGTAGCTAATGGATACGAGGCTATAGGCAACACCATTTACCTGGCCCTCCACCACGTTTGCCATCAGATACCTGAGCGATCATTCTTCATTGCCGGACATCAATTCGCGGTCTGTGCTCGTTGCACAGGTATCTACGCCGGCTTCGCGGCGGCAACCCTGGCCTACCCTCTTTTCAAATCGCTAAGGCAGACGGCCACCCCTGCGCGCAAATGGCTCTTCGTCGCGGCTGCGCCTCTGGCGATTGATTGGGCCATTGAGTTTTTCGGGATCTGGCATAACACGCATTTCTCTCGGTTCTTAACCGGCGCCTTGCTTGGCTTCAGCGCCGTATTTTATGTAATGCCGGGATTGATAGACCTAAGCCTGCGGAAATGGGGAGCCCGGACGCCGCCACACCCGCTCCCAGGAGAGGTTTTACCTGCAACGAGTTTCCCAACAAACCGCGCCCCCAGCGATTACAGCGCTCCCCACAGGCGTATCTGATTGGGAGGTTCTTCTCTTTGACTATCCGCAGATTACGCCGATTACGCAGATTTCAATTTGACCTAGGAAGAAGCGATGTGAGTTGTTTATTAGAATCTGCGTAATCTGCGGATAGCTTTTTCAGCCAACTTCATCCTTGGGTTGCGGTTTCCCTGGTTTTTGACGAGGTCTTGACCAAAGCACTAGACGATCCTCGAAATTACATGAACCAGCACGAACGACGTTACTGTAGTTTTGTGTGACTCGTGGATCGTATCTTCACTTAGTTTCGGATTCCCTCACGGCGGCTTCGCATTGCGTACCGCTTCAAGTTAGAATGCGTGCTTCGCGCCGTCCCCGCAATTTCTGACGGCGCTTTTATTTGTAAAGTTCGAGCTGGATATGTCCCTGATTTTTCAAGATCCCGCACCTACGCCGTTGGGCCCCCCGCCCGATAAATTATTCGAGCTCTACTTCCAGGACCTTGTGAACAAGACCTGGAGCAATATCAGTCCGCTCTATCAACTCGATGCGTTCGATTGGACCATCCTGATTATCTACTTCAGCATCCTGGCGGTTCTGGCTGTCTACGGCGGCTACCGTGTCAAGCAAGTGATCGATTTCTGGCGTTATCGCAAGTTTGTGCCGCAGCCTAAGGCGAGGTTTCTGCCGGAAGAATTACCCGTGATCACTGTGCAACTCCCACTCTTCAACGAAATGTACGTCGTCGAACGACTGGTGAAGAGTATTACGGAGATCGACTACCCAAGAGACCGTTTTCAGATTCAGGTGTTAGACGATTCGACCGATGAGACTGTTAAGATAGCAAAAGCCACGGTCGCGAAGTATGCGGAGCAGGGTCTCGACATTCAGTATATCCATCGCACCGATCGCATCGGCTTCAAAGCGGGCGCACTCGAGCATGGTCTGACGCAGGCTAAGGGCGAGCTACTGGCGATCTTCGACGCGGATTTCGTTCCCAAGCCAGATTGCCTGCGCAAGCTTGTTGACTTCTTCACTGATCCCCTTGTGGGATGCGCACAGATGCGTTGGTCGCATATCAATGCGAAGTTCAATTTATTGACGCGGCTGCAGACGATCATGCTCGATGGCCATTTTGTCGTCGAACAAACCACACGCAATCGCACCGGGGGTTTTTTCAACTTCAACGGCACGGCCGGCATCTGGCGGCGCAGGGCCATAGCCATGAGCGGTGGTTGGCAGCATGACACGCTGACTGAAGACACCGATCTCAGTTTCCGCGCGCAATTGATGGGTTGGAAATTTGTCTACTTGCTCGACGAGGAAGCTCCGGCGGAGATTCCGGTTGAGATCAACGCCTTCAAAGCGCAGCAGCGTCGTTGGGCAAAGGGCGTAATGCAGGTAGGTATCAAGCTTTATCCGAGAATTTGGCGTTCGCGTCTGCCCATGCGCGTCAGGCTGGAGATGTTCTTTCGCCTGACTGGAAACATAAGTTACCCGCTGATGATCGTGGCGAGTTTTCTCCAGTTTCCGCTTTTGCTCGTTCGTTACAATCAGCCTTTCTACCATTTAATGGTTCTCGATCTGCCACTTCTTTTCTTTTCATCGATCTCGGTATTTCTCTTCTACGGCACGGCTGTTTGGTATCTCGACGAGAAACGAACGCCACGGTTGTTGCACTTGCCGCTGGTTATGGCGCTTGGCATAGGGTTGGCTTTTTCCAACGCGCGCGCCGTGCTTGAAGCGCTGTTGGGTATCAAGAGCGAGTTTGTTCGCACGCCCAAATACAGCGTGGAAGGGACTAACGATGAAACCTGGAAGAAGAAAAAGTACAAACGCAAACGCGGATTGCTGCCACTTCTGGAACTGGCCTTTTCTCTCTATTTTCTTTTGGCAATCCTTTACGCCGCTCGTTTGCGCATGTGGGGCACCATCCCTTTCCTGTGCTTGTTCTTCATTGGTTTCGGCTACATGGGACTGATGAGTCTCCTTCAGGCCGCGGGCGGCGGACGGTTAGCTTCCTTTTGGCGACCCGCTGCGAGGACCTCTGCCGGCCCCTAGCAGGCTGTTGAAAAGCTAAGAACGATCCACGAAATCACACCAACCGACACGAAACTAACCTTAGTTCGTGTGCTTTCGTGGATCGTCTGGCTCTCGCTCAACTTACCCCGGCTCAGACAAGATTTAAAGGGCGCTAAGTTTTCCTTTTAGAGCTGTTTTGCGCGAGATTTATCAGGTCGTTTTATTGATCTGAACTCCGGCTTAACCTAGTATTAACCCGACTTAATTTGATTCGCACCCCTCGCCCGCTCTTTGCTTACAAGAGAGTTGGGTTGATGCAGTTAATTCCGAACCGGTTACTCCACTTTTTACAATCGATTTAGGAGAAATATGAGCACCACATCCCCCGCGGCCAAATTCTGCATGCTGGTCTTGCTTCTTTTTACCGTCACCTTCACCGCTTTTGCTCAGTCGCAAGCCACAAGCGGAAACATTGAGGGGCGCGTAGTTGATCCGAATGGCGCTGCGGTCCCCGGAACGACAGTAACGGCAACCAATCAGGAAACCGGTTTTGTTAAGACCGCGACCACAGACGATGAAGGCAACTACAGACTCATTCTGTTACCGCCGGGCAAATACAGAATTACTACGAGTGGTGGTCAGGGCTTCGCCTCAGGGACCTATGAAAACGTGATTGTCACCGTCGGTGGCCAGACTCCATTAGAGATTCAGCTGAGTCTTAGCGGCACGAACATAATTATTGACGTGGCTGCGGATGGTCAAATCGTTGAGACGACGCGCAGTTCGGTTTCTACAACCGTAAACGAGCGCGCGATCCAAAACCTGCCGGTCAACGGGAGAAACTTTCTCGACTTCGCCACACTTACTCCCAGCGTGGTGCGTGATCCTACAAGACAAGGCGACCTGGCAGTCGGCGGGCAAAAGGGAACTCTCAACAGTCTGCAGGTGGACGGGACGGATAACAACAATACGTTCTTCGGCCAATCGCTTGGACGCACTGGGACGCGCCCGCCTTACCAGTTCTCCGAAGAATCGGTGCAGGAGTTTCAAGTCAATCAAAACGGGTTCGCGGCGGAGTTTGGCCGGGCCGGTGGTGCGGTTATTAATGTAGTTACCAAATCAGGAACGAACGATTGGCATGGCAGTGTTTTTGAATATTTCCGCGACGAATCACTGAATTCGAACACGCCGATCCTTACGGCACGCGGCGCGAAGAGACCGAAATCACAAATCAATCAGTTTGGCGGCACGCTGGGTGGTCCAATAAAAAAGGACCGCGCCTTCTTCTTCTTCGCCCTTGACGGCCAGCGTTCCAACGTTCCAAACGTCGTTGATCCCCCCAATTTCTTTTCACAGCCGGCCAACATTCGGGCTTTGCTCGGACCCTACGTCACCACCTACGACATCGGCCGTGATCAGAATGTATACATGGTGAAGACTGATGTTCGCTTAAACGATAACAACCAATTAGTTCTCCGGTTTAACCAGCAAAACTTTACCGGCAACAACAATGAAAACGGTGGCCCACTGAGTGCCGAAGAACACTCAGGAAATAGCATCGCTAAGACAACCACATTCTCTGGTTCGCTTACCTCCACGCTGACCAGCACGCTTATCAACGAGTTTCGCTTTCAGTATGGTCGCGATAGGGAGCCAGGCGAAGCAAATAGCGCTGCCACTGAAGCCCGTATTCAGACCGGCAACGGTTTCTTTCAGATTGGAAGAAACAATTTCAGCCCGCGAGAAACCACTATCAAACGCTGGCAGTTTATCGACAACGTCAGTCACACGCGCGGAGCTCATAGTTTGAAATTTGGCGCCGACCTGAATTTCGATCGCATCTTTAACTTCTTTCCCGGTTTGTTTACTGGGCAGTACACCTTCAACTCTTACGCGCTTTTCGCCTCAAACACGCCGTCTGGTTATACGCAGAACTTTGGAGGCCCGGGCACTTCCGGTGCGGAGACACACCCCGACCTGAACGAGTATGGGTTCTTTGCGCAAGACGATTGGCGAGTCACGCCTCGGCTGACCCTCAACCTGGGATTGCGCTACGACATCCAGAGTCTGGCTCCGCCAACTGTAAACAATCCGAGTGTTGCCCTGACTGCAGCCGGACTTAGCACGACAACGCGTGTACGCGATAACAACAACTTTGGCCCGCGCTTTGGTTTCAGTTATGGATATGACGACAAGACGGTGATAAGGGGCGGCTATGGAATTTTCTATGGACGCACCACGGCCATAATGCTGGGCACTTCACATTCGCAAAACGGGATTCAGGTAACAGGTGTATCGCTTAGCTGCACGACCACGCCGCTGAATCCGTGTCTTACCTACCCTGCCATTTTCGCTGCCGCACCCACAGCGGGAGTGCTGACTCCGAGTCTTTATCTTTTCTCTCGTGACTATGAGCAGCCATACGTACAACAGGGACGTTTAGGGATTGAGCGTGAAGTCTTCGCCAACACAAGTCTGTCGGCAACTTATCTTTACTTCCGCGGCGTGCATCTTTCGCGCACGCGCGATATCAATCTGGGTACGCCGGTGCCAGTAACTCTCGCAGTTACAGTCAATGGGCTTCCCACAGGAGAAACATTCGTCGCGCTGCGACACCCCGCGGCTCGGCCCATCCCGGGTTTTGCGCGCATCAATTTATTTGAGAGCACAGCTGACTCGCGCTATCACGGGCTGGCTCTGGAACTCAAGAGGCGGTTCACGCGCGGCTTGCAGTTTATTGCGGCTTACACGCTTTCCGACACAAAAGACAACCGGCCCGATTCGACAATGGTGGTCGTGGGCACAGACGATTTCAAAGGTCTGCAGAACAATCTCGATATTCGTTCCGATTGGGGCCGCAGCGATCTGGACATTCGGCATCGGTTGGTCTTTAGTCCTGTTTACGAGCTTGGCAAGCGGGGAGAGGGAACTTTAGCAAAAGCTTTTCTAAACGACTGGACACTCTCCGGCATCATTACGCTGCAATCAGGCTTCGCACATTCTGCTTTGATTACAGGTGACGCGAATCGCGATGGCAACTCAGCTACGGACCGCGTGCCGGGAACAGAACGTAATCAGTTCACCACACCTGCGATTTATATCGTTGATGCGCGCGTTACGAAGGGGTTTACCTTTGGTGAGAAATACAATTTGAGTCTGATTGCCGAAGCCTTTAATTTGTTCAACCGCTCAAACCTCGCGACTGTAAATACCGGACGCTATGTAATCGCCAATAGTGGGGCGACTACAATAACCAACCCTGCAGTGAGCACGCCCTTTGGAGGCGCCCGTACTTTCCTTGGCGAGCGACAAATGCAGCTTGCTGTCCGGTTCAAGTTCTAGCTTGTGACAGGTAGACGCCGCATGCGACTCGCAATAGGGAAGGAGGGTAGAACGATCCACGAATTTACACGAAATTTCACGAAGAAGAGTTCGGGTTCGTTCGTGTGTCTTAGTGGATCGTTCCCTGTCTTTGAAATTAAGGACATCACCATTAGTGCGCGCCGGCAGTAGCGCCGGTATCGATCAACTCATCTGCCCGCAAGCCGTTGGTTTGCTTGAGCGGAAGAATCCTGCCGCTCCGCGACACCTCGAAATCCGGCTCGCCGTGCAAAGCCCATTGGTAACGACTGAAAAGATAGCAATAGAGTTCGCTGCCAATCCGCGACAGAATGTGCTCTCCATTTGAGGTTGTCCGCCGGGACTTACTGGCTACAAAACTCTGCCCATCAGGGGCAACGTATATTCCGCGTTCTCTAAGTGATTTCATGGGTAGTTCCAACCGTCTTAACAATTTCCGCAGCGACCCGAAAACCGCCCGGGAGTCGGCAAAGGTTACGGTGGCGGCCACACGGTTATTTGCATTCGTTATGCCAATAGGCCAAAACTTGTTTAGGTGCGCTTTTAGTGGGTCTAAACCGAAGGGAATACCGTTGTCTAGCAGAGGCCTCTCACCGGTCAGGTCACGAAAAGGGGTCATAGTGGTGGGTGGAACGCCGTTCTGGTGCGGTGATTCTCCAGCCCATTCAGCTTAGGCGTCAGAGCGTCTTCGATTTCAGTCACATCTATCGGTTTGAGCCCTGTAAGAACTCCCGAACTTGACGTCACTGAGGGGCAGGATATACAGTGCCGTCATTCGCCCAAAAGCAATTCTTAAGTTGGAGCGAATTGTTCTTTGGAACTTCAATAGTTAGATCGCTATTTCAACCTGATATCCGAGGGGATTTTAGGGTTGACCATCACAGGTGCCCATAGAGGGTGACAAGGGAAGCGGGTGTGAAGCCCGCACGGTTCCCGCCACTGTGTACCGGCAATTGCGTAGCTTCCACATTCTGGTCACTGATTCCATTTGGAGTCGGGAAGGCCGCGAAGCGACGCGTTTGAGCCGGAAGTCAGGAAACCTTGCCTGCTGTTAGATGGAAGCGACCACTTACGCTCCGGGAAAGGGCGAGTGGCGTCGAGCGCTGAAATCAGTGTAAGGGGCTCCGCCAAAGTTGGTGATCCATCAATTACCTGATCACGCGAACAGTGAATTTTATGACGCCCTCGATCTTCTACAACAGGAGATCGAGGGCGTTTGTTTTTTTGCTGTCCAGTTCACCGCCTCTACCCATTCCGTCTATTCCCGCTTCGTAAATTAAATCACGGCTGTTGAATCAGACTGTCGACAGGGAACGATTGCAAGAGCGCAGAGCGCTTTGTATCCCTGTCTTTGATAATCACGATGCGCTAGAGGTGAGCGGGAAGAGCGGTGCAAAACCGCCACTGCCCTCGCAACTGTGAACGGCAACGAAATCCGCGACGAAAAGCCACTGTCCCACAGGATGGGAAGGCGCGGAGAGTAGGTCAGCATTAAGGCCGTGAGTCAGGAGACCGGCCTCTTAAAGGTGCGTCTTTGCCACTCTTCCGAAGGGGAGGAGAAGGAGACATGAATCATGAAGAAGACCAGGAGCAGAAGACTCACTGTGATCGCGTTTGGGCTCTTGTTAGTACTTACCAAGTCAGCATTGGCGCAGAGTAGCCCTACCACCATCACCGGCCACGTAAAGGATCCGCAAGGCGCGAACGTGCCCGGCGCTACGGTGACGCTCTATGGGCGTGAACGTACTTTCAGTCTTAATACGACAACGGATTCTACTGGTTCTTTTCGTTTTGATAAGCTGGCGCCCGGAGAGTACCTGTTAGAAGCGCAGGCGGAAGGGTTTGCTTCAGCAAGTGCGCAGCAAGTTGTGGTTGAGCGAGGACAATCGGCAACGCTCGACATTTCGTTGGAGTTGTCAGGTGTACGGAGCACGGTTGTCGTCACAGCATCCGATACTGCGCAATCGGTCGATGAAGTTTCGAAAGCCGTCACAGTAATTGATCGGCAAGAGATGGATGAACGCGATGAGTCGGCGATTGCCGAGTCCCTGCGCACAGTGCCGGGTTTGCGAGTGCAGCAGCTGGGTGGCCCTGGCTCGTTTACATCGATCAAAACGCGAGGTCTGCGTAACGAAGATACAGCAGTATTAATCGACGGTCTGCGTTTTCGCGATGCAGGTGCTCCCCAGGGGGACGCCTCGGGATTCCTTGAAAATCTAATCGTCACAGATATAAGCCGGGTTGAAGTTCTGCGCGGCTCGGGCTCCTCACTTTACGGCACTAATGCCATCGGCGGAGTCATCAATCTCGTAACCGATGAGGGCGGTGGGCCGTTTCATGGCCACGTGCTGGGTGAAGGTGGCGGAATGGGAATGTTTCGTGGTCGCGGTCAGTTTGCCGGCGGCTCTCGTAACAACACTATTCTTTACAGCGCCGGCTTTTCGCACCTGAATGTTACGCGTGGAGTTGATGGTGACGATGAAGCGCGCACCACCAGCGAACAAGGGCGCATCCTATTTCGCCTGACACCCACCACCACGCTCTCGGGGCGCATCTACGCCGCCAACTCACGGTTAGAATTGAATAACAGTCCGCAAGGGATCGGTAGTCTACCCGCGACGGGAATTATTGAAGCCATTCCACTCTCGCTTACGGAACTGCGCCGCTACGAGGCCGGGGTGCCAATCGCGCAACTGAATGTTGGCAACGCCACTTACATTCCCGCTGCCAACGACGAGGACAACCTGCGGAAAGCAAGTTTCTTCTCGGGCGCGATTATCCTTACGCAGCGCCCGTCTGAAACATTTGGCTACACCGCCGGCTATCAGGTACTCGCCACCAACCGCAGCAACAGTAATGGACCACTGGGAGTCGGCTTCCAACCGTTTGGCGGCAGCGAGCGATCGGATTTCGACGCCCGCATCCATACATTCAATGCGCGATTCGATCTGCGTGCCGGACGCGCCAACCTCATCAGCGGAGGTTACGAATTCGAAAGCGAGAACTTTAAAAATCCGTCATTCCCCGTCGACCCCCTGGCCAATTCCAACGTGGATGTTACCCAAAGGAGCCATACGTTTTTTGTGCAGGATCAATTGAGGTTCATGGACGACCGTCTGCAAATCTCGGGAGCCTTTCGTACTCAATTCTTCCGAGTCCAACAACCGGTCTTCACACCCTCAGCTTCCTCTCCCTACGCGGGGCTTACTTTCCGGTCACCGCCAACGGCTTACACCGGTGACGGGTCCGTCGCCTACATGTTTCGTTCGTCGGGCACCAAGTTGCGTGGGCACATCGGTAATGGTTATCGAGCACCCTCGCTTTTTGAAAGGTTTGGCACTTTCTTCGATAGTTTTTTTGGTTACTCCGTCTTTGGCGATCCACGTTTGGAACCGGATCGTTCAATTGCCTTTGACGTGGGCGTTGATCAGACGCTGTACAAGAACCGTTTGCGGGCCTCGGCGACTTACTTCTACACAAAGCTGCAGAAGTTGATCATCTTCGACTTCTCGGGTCTGATCAACCCAGCAACAGATCCGTTCGGGCGCTTCGGCGGGTATATCAATACGGAGGGAGGGATTGCTCGCGGCGGTGAGTTGAGCCTGATTGCCACACCGACGCGTTCGCTGAATCTCTCAGCCGCCTATACCTACACGAAGTCGCTTCAGCGGACACCTCAAGTAAGCGGCACTCTTCGGACGATCGGAATCCCCGAACATCAGTTTTCTGTCGTAGCGACCCAGCGTTTCGGTCGCCGCTTCCTGGTTAATTTTGATTTCTCAGCGTCGAGCGACTATTTCGGCTCGGTCTTCGATCCCGTCACCTTCGCCAGCCGCGGATATCGTTTTCGCGGATTGGCCAAGGCGGATCTGGGCGCAAGTTACACCTTGCCGCTGGCAGGCGAATCACGCTCGCTGCGCTTTTTCGGTTACGTCGACAATCTCTTCGACCGCGAGTATTTCGAAAGCGGCTTTCGCACACCGGGACGAACAGGACGCGCTGGGGCAATGTTTGTCTTTTGATCCATGAGGCAAAGCGACAGCACACCCGAAGTGGTTCAACTTGTGGAAAACAAGGACTACTACCTGGATGACGGGCTGATGGTACTTACGTCCCGTTATCTCCTGCGTCGCGGCTCTTGTTGCGACCAGGGCTGCCGTCATTGTCCCTACGAAGAGTCACCTAAGAGGAAGACAGATGCCGGTAGCAACGAGGAGACTGAGTAAGACTCTTTTCGTGTCGCTTCGTGTGATTTCGTGGATGGCTCTTAAGTTCTTCAGCAGCGTGCCTACGCCGGCCGTACGCACCTCTCCTGAGACCACTAAGAAAATGAAACTGTTCGGGATACTGCGCTCTAACTTGCCGGTCTTGCGGAAGACCCAGGCGTGCGAAGCCTGCGGGGCGTCTTTCGGTTGCGAGATTTCACCAGGCCAGGCTTGCTGGTGCGGGGAAGTCAAACTGAGTGATAAGACTCGTCAGGAATTGCGCGCCAAGTACCGAAACTGTTTGTGCCGCACATGTCTGGAGAACGCAGAAGCCACATATTCGAGGTCGGAGGCCGATGCGAATGCCGGTGATTGACGATCTGACCTCGTATCCTCGACGCATCATTTGCCTCACCGAAGAGACGACCGAGACGCTTTACCTGCTGGGCGAGCAGGACCGCATTGTCGGTGTTTCAGGCTACACGGTGCGACCGCCGGAGGCGCGACAAAAACCGAGAGTCTCGGCGTTCATTAACGCCAAATTCGACAAGATTCTCGCACTGGAGCCAGACCTGGTTTTCGCGTTCTCAGATCTGCAAGCCGATATCGCGGCGGAGTTAATCCGGCGTGGCGTAAACGTGATGACCTTCAACCAGCGTAGCGTTACTGAGATTCTGGAAATGATTTTAACCGTCGGACGCATCGTCGGCTGTGAAGAGAAAGCACGGGATCTCATTTTGAGCTTGCAGGCTGAACTGGATGCTATTCGCAGGAGTGCCGGCCTTTTTGCTCATCGTCCGCGAGTATTATTCGAAGAATGGTACGACCCGCTCATTTCAGGCATTCGTTGGGTTGACGAGTTGATTGAAGTCGCAGGAGGTGAATCCGTCTTCCCCGAACTGCGCCAGCACCAGGCCGCCAAAGATAGAATCGTCAACCCTGCCGAGGTAATCAGGCGCGACCCTGAAGTCATTATCGGTTCGTGGTGTGGTCGCGCGGTGAAGAAGGAATGGATTCGCAAGCGCGATGGTTGGGACCGTATCAGCGCCGTCTCCAATAATCACATCTACGAAGTGAAGTCCGCGTTTATCCTGCAGCCTGGCCCTGCGGCATTGACGGAAGGGCTGCGGCAATTGCACGCGATACTCGCTCACGTAATGAATCAAAAGATCGATCAAGTGCTGCAGCCGAAAGAAAGAACGGACGCTCCAACTTCGTAGGGTTGCCACTCCGTGGGCGCCCCTGCCGTGCGGAAGGGTGACGAGGTGCCCACGGAGTGGCACCCCGACAATGTTTTCAGCAGCAGCAGCCTGTACTTTTTGTAATGTACCCGCAATCCCCTTATTCACGAGTACCTGATTTCGACTCGGCGATTCTTTGCTCGGCCGTTCGGAGTGGCATTGTCAGCGGTTGAAGGTGTCAAGACTACATCGGTTGTAATCGTTTTGATGTCCTGCACCCTGAAGAAGTCGGAATCGCGCTTGATGACAATGCCTTGAACTTTCATCTTCTGACCGCTGGCAACCTGACGCAAGTTTGAGTTGTTGTCCTGGGCGGATGTGGCGACGACGTTTGCCAGGACAAAGGCAAATGAGAGTGCAATGAGGGCAGGAGCATGTTTAGTCATTCTCATAAGTTGTTTCTTCCTGAAATCTCCCCTGGCCGAGGCCGCCGCTTCATCAATCGTCTGCCGGGCAGTTGCGGCAATGAGCTGCCGCTTACTCGGAAGAGTTACCATTATTGGGCGAACCTACTCGCAATCATCGAGTCTGTGACTCGAGCTTGAATTCTAGTGACAATTAATGAGGTCAGATACTGTCAAATCTGACAGCCCTTTTGAAAAACATCGACATCGACAACTTTCGGCCGTTATCACCGGAGAACCTTCTAAGCAGCGACGAGCGAGGTTGGCGGGTTAGGCTGGCCAGATGGACCTTTTTTCTTTTCGTCCAGTCTAGTTGTCATCAGGTATCAGATGTCGAATTTTTAGGTACGAGATTATTTTATTCCGCCGCGTCGTAAAATCGCCTTCCCCAAACTGTTCGAAATTCCTAGGAGTTGGGTTCCGGCAGTCCATAAATTAGGTTAGATTAGTTTATGAGGACGACCTTTAGATAAGCATGGCACACTCACAGATTTCGTCAAGTCTCACTTATCCACAACAAACAATGGAGGAAGAGCTTCCCGTTAACGTCTACTCCATCGCCGAACTGAGTGGTTTTTTTGAAACATCACCAACAACAATCAAGCGGTGGATTAAAAAGGGCACGTTAATCGCGGAAAAAACAAGCCAGGGTTACGAAGTTCAATGGGGTGAAAAGAATAGTAGTTTAATGCGTAAGCAAAGAGAGAAGATGCGGAATAAGTTTTATGAGGCTTACGACCCCAAGGAGCTCTCCGAATATAGTGAATGGCATAAAGTGCTGGACGAACTGTGTTGGCTATTTAAAGTCTGTTATAGCCCCGACTTTTCTGTAAAGCGTAAGAAATTCAGGGCAGACATCATCTTCGTTAGATATATTCAAATCCACAAAATTACACTTAAGAAAGTGAAATCGATTTTCAGTGCTAACCAATCCCATACTCTTAAAGCAATTTCAGACGACTTAAAAAGAGGTTGGTATAACGAGCTAGCCTTTGTGGTTCCGCTGAAACCTTCAACTCTCGGACTATCGTTCACTGATATAGACGTAAATAGTGCCACCTCTAGTATGAGATTCGCTTTCCCGTCATGGAGAGTAATCACGGCTTACTACAGCATTTATTTTTACTTGCGCGGGATGAGTCTCCAAAAATTCAGAAACTTCCGCTTGGCCGAGCATGGGGCGACAATTTCCACGTTCAAGAACAATCTCCTTCATCCGCTTAGTCAAGTGCTTTGGAAGTTTCCACTCGATATTACTTATAAGCCAGGTCAGAGGGTTCAGCGCCGCAAGTTATTTTTCAACACCATCAGACATATCAAGTTCCAATACGCCTACCACCCACGAACCCCTCATCTATCTGCAAGCGGACTCTATGAAAATATCTACAAGGCTTATAGAAAGAAGGCTAGGCGCAGCAGGAATCCAACCACTTACATGCTATTTGATTTTCTACATGACTTCCGGGTGTGGGCTAACTATCAAAATATTGACGACATGCTGAGTCTTTGGGGAACCGGATACAAAGCGTTCATAGACCAAAATCTTTCACTTATTCTTTTCATGATTGGTGGCATCAGTGAGATTGCCTTTATTGCTGTTCAAGGGGTAGACCAATACATTCAGGGACTTCAAAAACTCTATGACTTGTTTGCTATGAATAATCCTCAGCTCGAACGAGAGTTTACCAACACTCCAATTTACCAACGCTACGAGCTTTATAAAGAGTTCGGCTTCGTAGACCAAGACTTAAAACTAAAAACGGAGTTCAATCCCAATACAGTCATATTTCTGGAGGAGCCAAAGCGATAACTTGTATCTCTCTTGTAATCATGTATCATCCGTGAAATGTATCGCGCTGAAGTAGAACCCATGTCTGACCACCCACTGGAGAGATTACCCTTTACTGGTCTGTGGAAAGTTGTGATTTAAGAAGACGAGCGGTTTGTAAGAACCGATAAAGATTACATCGTAATTTCGAAGGCTGAGAGAATTGCGGAGGAACTGAATCATAAGTTCGGCAACAGAAAGAAAGTAAAAGGAGTCTCAAGAAATGAGTATGGGGACAGTTCCAACGGTTTTTGTCAGCTCCACTTGCTATGACTTGAAGCAGGTGCGAAGCGACCTTCACGACTTCATTGAATCGTTGGGACTTCAACCAATAATATCTGAACACCGGTCCTTCCCGATTGACCCAAACATAAAAGCAGTAGAAAACTGCCTGAAGGTAGTCGAAGAGCGAGCAGATATACTTCTGCTTATCGTTGGCGGTAGGTACGGCTCCCCAACAGAGCACGGAAAGTCCGTAACCAACCTTGAGTACCTACGAGCGAAGGCAAAAGGTATCCCCGTTTATGTATTCGTTCAAAACTCAATCTTAAGTATCCTGCCAGTTTGGAAAGCAAATCCTGACGGAAATTACCAAAGCGTAGTTGACTCGACCAAGCTGTTCGAGTTTGTTGAACTGTTGAAAGATACAGAAAATGTTTGGGTAATAGGATTTGAAGTCGCGCAAGATATCTGCCGGACACTTCGTGAACAGCTATCCTATCTGTTTATGGAGTCGCTTGGGCTTCGTCAGCGGATTCGACAAAAAGCTCTGCCAGAATCTTTGGGGAAATTGACAGGTATGCCGCTACGCCTTGTTATTGAACGTAGTCCATATTGGGAATATCGATTATTTGCGTACCTGCTGGTGGAAGAAATTGACCGCGCTAAAGAAGAGCGGTGGGACCTTCATTATGGAATAGTCTTTGGACAGGGAGAGTATTTGGATGACCCGCAGAAGGTAATGCACTGGATAAAACGAAAATTGGCAGAACAAGAACGGTACGTCGCTGTCTCGGAAAAAGTCATCAATACTGCCTTGCAAGAAGCTTTTGGCGAGCCCGGGGTTCCTGGGGACCCCCAAAAAATTGTATACGCGACAAAAAGATTGGCAGCAGCTTACCGTGCTGGAATTGAATGGGGTATTGATGCACGTCGAGTTGCGGTTAAGAAACGATTTCAAGACCTTATTGATACTCTTGCAACGTTTCCTGATAACCTAATTAAAGAAATTGAAGACTATGCTCAACATTGTCTAAGCACGATTGAAGAGATAATTGCGAATCCGCCGGGGCCGGGTGAGAAGCGGGAGATTGAACTTACACTAAAAATGTCCATGTCTGGTGCCGAGGAATTCAGTAGAGAGTGTGAGAAGCTGTCCGAAAGAGGATTCTTCGATGAAGAAGACGACGAAGACGAAGATGAATACTAAACAGCTTGTGGATAATTCCTAGGCTAAGACCAAAGCTCCGCAGATTAAAGTGGGAGCACTGAGTGGCGACTTCTCAACTCCCGACCACCACTTGCGCCTAATCATTCCAGTTCTCAACTCTTCATGATAAATACTTGAATAACTTTTGGTCCCCTGTATATATGGTGGGATACAAAAGTCGCTTTGTGCCTACACCTTGCTTTAGAGATACTGTCAGCGTTATATCAATGCACTGAGCCAACACAGCAGGGGGGATATGATGAACGTATTACGCTCTTTAGTCATCGGTTTTGCCTTTTCGTTTGTTCTTCCTTTGTCACCATCCGCTAGCGCACAAAAGATTGAAAGGCCGCTGTATTGTCCTCCGAGAAAGGAGCCAAAAACAGTTAACCTATCGCCCCTAACTGATTATGTCCCGCGTTACAAGGCGCAACTGCGCTTGATTAAAAGAAGAGTTGACGAGCATCCAATACCCACTGAGAGACCCGCACTTCTAGATTCCTTGATGAAAGAACTTGGGGAAGAATTTCGTGCTACCAGACGAGTTGATTACGAAACTTCTCAAACAAAATTTCTCGCGAAAAATTCTTGCGCTGTTGGCGGAGGATTTCTTGGTACAAGGTTTAAAGACTGTGGGTGGGTTTTTGCTTACTCTCCAGACCGGGTCAACATGCATACTAAACCGGAATGGCTTTGCTATACAGGAACCCAAAAAGGTATTGAAATTACTGAGAATGGCCGCGTAGCCGCTCTAAAGATGACTCGTAGTAGTAGGGGAGTAAACAGAGGTGGAATACACGTTGCTTTTAAGTTTACACCCGAGGCTGTTATAGAGTTGGCAAAGCGAGATTGGACCACTCTTTTGGCTTGGATAAGTTAGGGCCTATAAAAACCGAGAGGCCAGCTTTGGAAGCTGGCCTCTCAAGGTGGGGCGGAAGCATTCAGCCTTCTATGCTTACTGTCCTCACCCCAGCAAGCTAGACCCGATTGCTCCGCATTTTACCCGCCTCGCGGAATCTGTCAATGCAAGAGCTTTTGCATGAATGAAAAGCAGAGAGGATTTAAGAAGATTTATTATTCTTGTAACTTTCGCACCAGGCAAGAATTGATTTGTGGTCTTTCAAATCCAGTTTCCAGAGTTCCGCTTTTTCTTTTGCCCCTAGTAAATGAAGATGTAGTAGCAATCATTCCCTTGTGGAACGAATGCTCGGATTTCACTGACCAAAGTTCTCTAATGATTTCAATGCCGATTTTATTTTTCTGAGAAAATCAGACTTGATAAAGATGCTTCTATCCTTAGCGCCGCAGAAGTTACATATTCTGCTTTCGCGGCAAACATCCTGCTTAGGTATTTCAATCAACATAAAAAGTATCCAAAGCCACGACGAGTCGCTGCATCAGGCAAACGGTTAGTTCCTGCTCAAAAACCAATCCGAAGCCAGCAACGCCTAACAAACGAAGAGTTAAATATTCTTATTGCCTTCTTTACACTGCTTATAGCAATTTGGCAGTTAATTCAGAGTGGTCAGCCAGTACAGATTGACCAATCCCAGATAGACCAAATTATACAAGCGTACGCACAAGTAACGACGGAGGCTAAACAAACTCCCGCCAAGGATACCTATTATTCAGTCGTGCGGCCCGTACCATTGAAAGTAAAGCCAGTTCACCGTTCACCTACTTTAAGAATGCTTCATCCACCTCAAAAACTACTCATGATTCGTAAAAAGCATAAATGGCTTTACGTTGAGTGTTTGGATTACGATAATGAGGTTCTTGATTACGGATGGGTAGATAAAAAGTATCTTAGACGAATTGAACTACTCCTTACTTCTGGTCGTGTGACAATTCAGAAGCGAATTGAGACTTGGAAATAATCGGTTCCGGCTTATTGTAGTTAGAAGAGCAATATTATGAATATGCGTTTTAGACTCTTTGTCGTTGCC
>JBBPIC010000089.1:19349-19797 GCA_038040525.1 Acidobacteriota bacterium
GCGTTGCCGCGTTGCCGCGTTGCCGCGTTGCCGCGTTGCCGCGTTGCCGCGTTGCCGCGTTGCTCGTTGCCGCGTTGCTCGTTGCGGCCACCCCTATCTTTTCGCAAACCCGCCGGCCAAAACGGCCAGCGCCAACCCCGACAAAATCTGCACCCCAAGTTACGTTTAAGGATATCGGCCGTGGATTCCTTGGAATGAAACCAAACCGTATCACCCTGGACCACTCGCTTGAAGGTAGAGACTACTACATCCACTACGTCGCTTATAAGGCGGAAACCGATGAAGTCATAGTTACTTTATCAGATTACGTTTAAGGACGAAGTCCGCACACCAGAGGCACACAAACTAAAAACGGGCAGTCAGGTGGCTGCCCGTAACTTATTGGTAATGTTGTTGGCTGGGAGGCAGGGATTCGAACCCCGATAGGCGGATTCAGAGTCCGCAGTCC